>NZ_JBVHLD010000018.1:0-205183 GCF_055559175.1 Streptomyces sp. NPDC024632 | reverse complement strand
CGACTCTATCAGACGCTTTCCAGTGCCTGACCCCCAGTCAGCGGGGCTTGTCTTTCCGGCTGTTCGGCCGTTCCGACGAGTGAGACATTAGCTGAACTTCGGCGGTCGAACCAAATCGGCCGCTTTCCGTTCCCGCCCCATTCCGAATGCGCACAAGTGAACGCCACGGCATGCCGTAGTCGCTCGTTTGTTTGCTGCGGAATGGCTGTCCGGGGACCGACCGGAGTCGGCGCTCACGCTCGGACAACCCGGAGAACGTTACGCACGGGTCCGGAGAGTGTCAACTCGGTGCCCTGGCGGTGGCCGGAGGGCTACTGTGGGTCGTATGACATCGCATGCGTGCACCTCTCAGTGGTGGGCCGCCTAGGGCGGCCAGGAGTCACGTATGCATCCAACGGCCGCCGCCTCGGCGGCCGTTTTCTGTTGTCCCGGCCGCGGTGGGCGGTGGTCCCGCGAACCCGACCAGGACCAGGAGACAGCAGTCATGACGCGGATTTTCAGTGGGGTCAAGCCGACCGGGCACCTCACCTTGGGGAACTACCTCGGCGCGATCCGGCGGTGGGCGGAAGAGGACCAGCACCGGGCGGAGTCGCTGTTCTGCGTGGTCGACCTGCACGCGCTCACCGTCGATCACGATCCGGCGCGGGTGCGACGGCTCACCCGGCAGGCGGCGAGCCTGCTGCTCGCGGCCGGGCTCGATCCGCAGGTGTGCACGGTGTTCGTGCAGAGCCACGTCGACGAGCACGCGCGGCTGTCGTACGTCATGGAGTGCGTGGCCACCGACGGTGAGATGCGGCGCATGATCCAGTACAAGGAGAAGTCCGCGCGGGCGCAGGCGGCCGGGCAGAGCGTACGGCTGTCGCTGCTCACGTACCCGGCGCTGATGGCGGCGGACATCCTGGCGTACGGCGCCGACGAGGTGCCGGTCGGCGAGGACCAGACGCAGCATGTGGAGCTGACGCGGGTGCTGGCGGAGCGGTTCAACCAGCGGTACGGGCGGACGTTCGTCGTGCCCCGCGCCGTACGGCCCGCCGTGGCCGCGCGGGTCATGGACCTCCAGGACCCCACCGGCAAGATGGGCAAGTCGCACGACGCCACCGCCGGGATCATCTACCTGCTCGACGAGCCCGAGGCGATCACCAAGAAGGTGATGCGGGCGGTGACGGACAGCGGGGCCGGCGAGGTGGAGTACGACCGCGAGGCGCGGCCGGGCGTCGCGAATCTGCTGGACATCCTGGCGGCTTGTACGGGCAAGGAGCCGGAGACGCTGGCCGGGGAGTACACGGCGTACGGGGCCCTGAAGCGGGACACGGCGGAGGCGGTGGTGGAGCTGCTGCGGCCGTTGCGGGCGCGGCACGCCGAGTTCAGCGCCGATCCGTCGTACGTGGACGGGGTGCTGCGGGACGGCGCGGCGGCGGCGCGGGCGCTGGCCCGGCCGACCGTTGACGCGGCCTACCGGGCGGTGGGGCTGCTGCCGCTCACGTAGCCGCGGCCGTATCCGTACTGCACCCGTGCCGCCTCGCTACCCGCGGCCGTAACCGTCGAGCCGGGTCATCCATTGCCGGAGGCCAGCTCGCGGCTGCGGTCGCGGGCGGCTTCGAGGGCGGCGAGGAGGGCGGCGCGTACGCCGTGGTTCTCCAGCTCGCGGATGGCGTTGATGGTGGTGCCCGCCGGGGAGGTGACGGCTTCGCGGAGCTTGACCGGGTGCTCGCCGCTGTCGCGGAGCATCACGGCGGCGCCGATCGCGGACTGGACGATGAGGTCGTGGGCCTGGGCGCGCGGGAGGCCGAGCAGGATGCCCGCGTCGGTCATGGCCTCGACCAGGTAGTAGAAGTACGCGGGTCCGGAACCGGACAGGGCGGTCGCGGCGTCCTGCTGCTTCTCCGGGACGCGGAGGGTCTTGCCGACCGGCTTGAAGATGGCCTCGGTACGGGCGAGGTGGGCCTCGGTGGCGTGGCGGCCCGCCGAGATCACGGACATGCCCTCGTCCACGAGCACGGGGGTGTTCGGCATGACGCGTACGACCGCGATGCCGTCCGCGAGCCGCTCCTCGAAGAAGGCGGTCGGGATGCCGGCGGCGGCGCTGATGACGAGGCGGTCGGCCGGTACGTGCGCGGCCAGCTCGTCCAGCAGGGCGCCCATGTCCTGGGGCTTGGCCGCCAGGATGAGGGTGTCGGCGGCCTTGGCGGCCTCGGCGTTCGTGACGGCCTCGACGCCGTAACGGGCGCGCAGTTCCTCGGCGCGTTCGGGGCGGCGGGCGGTGACCAGCAGGTCCTCCGGGGCCCATCCGGCGCGGATCATGCCGGAGAGGAGGGCTTCGCCGATTTTGCCGGTGCCGAGAACGGCGACTTTCTGCTTCTGGGCGGTCATGGGGTCATCTTCGCAGGGGCGGACGGGGCAAGCGGGCCGCGTCCGCCCTTCGGTCGTACGTCCGGGCAACCGGGGTGGCTCGGCTCAGGTGGTGCGGCTCAGGTGGTGCGGCGGCGCAGGGTGGCCGAGCCCAGGCCGAGAGCCAGGAGGGCGCAGCAGGCGACGATGATCAGATCGCGTACGAAGTCGCCGGTGACACCCGTGTGGTGGACGATCTGGGTGGTGGCGTCGGCGGCGTACGACATGGGGAGCACGTTCGACAGGCCGCTGAGGACCGGCTGCATGTCGCCGCGCGGGACGAACAGGCCGCAGAGCAGGATCTGCGGGAGCAGCACGGCGGGCAGGAACTGCACGGCCTGGAACTCGCTGGACGCGAAGGCGCTGACGAACAGGCCGAGCGCGGTGCCGAGGAAGGCGTCGGCGAGCGCGGCGACCAGCAGCAGCCACGCCGAGCCGGTGACGTCGAGGCCGAGCGCGAGGACGGACAGGCCGGTGGCGAGCGCGGCCTGGACGACGGCGACGGCGCCGAACGCGAGCGCGTACCCGGCGAGCAGGTCGGCCTTGCCCAGCGGCATGGACAGCAGCCGCTCCAGGGTGCCCGAGGTGCGTTCGCGCAGCGTGGCGATCGACGTGACCAGGAACATCGTGATCAGCGGGAAGATGCCGAGGAGCGAGGCGCCGGCCGAGTTGTACGTCTGCGGGCTGGCGTCGAAGACGTACTTCAGCAGTGTCAGCAGCACGCACGGGACGACGAGCATCAGGGCGATCGTGCGCGGGTCGTGGCTGAGCTGGCGCAGGACGCGGCGGGCCGTGGCGAAGGTGCGGTCGAGGTTCATCGCGCGGTCGATTCTGTGGGGGTGGACTCGGCGGATTCGTTGGCACTGGCACTGGCTTGTGCGGGGGGCTTCTGCTGAGAGGCGCCGCTCGCGCCCTCGGCCTGGCCGCCCTTGGCGTCGCCGCCCTTGGCGTCGCTCGCGCCGCTGGCTTCGTCGTTGGCCGCGTCGACCAGGCGCAGGAACGCCTCTTCGACGGTGTCGGAGCCGGTGCGCTCGCGCAGTGCGTCGGGGGTGTCGTCGGCGAGGATGCGGCCCTCGCGCATCAGCAGCAGGCGGTGGCAGCGTTCCGCCTCGTCCATGACGTGCGACGAGATGAGTACGGTCGCGCCGCGCTCGTCGGCCAGCCGGTGGAACAGTTCCCACAGGTCCCTGCGGAGCACCGGGTCGAGGCCGACCGTCGGCTCGTCCAGCACGAGCAGTTCCGGCTCGCCGAGGAGGGCCACCGCGAGGGAGACCCGGCCGCGCTGGCCGCCGGAGAGGTTGGCGGCGAGGCTGTCGGCGTGCGACATCAGGTTGACGTCCGTCAGGGCGCGTTCGACCTGGGCGGCGCGGTCGCGGTGCGCGATGCCGAGGACGGCGGCGTAGTAGTCGAGATTCTGCCGGGCGGTGAGGTCGGAGTAGACCGACGGCGCCTGCGTCACGTATCCGAGGCGCGGGCGCAGGCTGCGGTGGCCCGCCGGGTGGTCCAGCACGTTGAGGGTGCCGGTGACGTGGGCCTGCGAGCCGACGATCGCTCGCATCAGCGTGGATTTTCCGCAGCCGCTCGGTCCGAGGAGGCCGGTGATTCGGCCGGGCGGGAGGGTAAAGGAGAGGTTGTCGAGCACGGTGCGGCCACCGCGTACGACGCGGAGGCCGGCGGCCTCGATGGCGGGTCCGGGGGCTTTATTCATCATGTGATGAATAAACACCCGTGACGGGGTGCGCGTCAAGCCGTGCTCCTCCGGAGGGGGTGGGTTTTCGGGGGGCCTGGCGGCGGCTCGGTGGGGGGCCGGGGTTCCTGGGCCGGGGGGTCGGTGTCCTCATCCGGATGGCCGGGGTCCTGGTCGGGGGTCCGGGGTTCCTGGGCCGGGGGTCGGTGTCCTGGTCGGGGGTCCGGGGTCGGTCAGGGTCATCCCCTATGGCGTACGCGGTGGGGGCGAAGGATCGTTGCGGTATGAGGCGTTCATCCCGAGAAGTTGCTGCATCGCGCGTTGAGAAGCGGCAGTTGGCCGTGGCCTCGGCGACGCTTGGACCTTGGCGGCCGGCCGCTGCCGTCGGTGCGATCGGGGGTGGGGTGTCACTTGCCCTGCACCTCGTGCACGGGCACTTCGGGCTCGGCATTCTGGCCGGGGCGCTGTCCGTGGGCGCCCTGCTTTTCTACTGCGTGGGCGGGGCGGGGGCGGTGCTCGGGTACTCCGGGGGCGCGCGGGGGCGGGATCACCGGATACGGAGGTGGGCGCGGGAGCATCCGTGGCGGGTGGCGGCTGTGCCCGGGGCGCTCATGCTTGTCAGCGACTTCGTTATTCGGGAGGTCCTGACCAGTCAGGGGTTCTTCGGGTCGCTCTGGACCGGGGTCTGGCACGGGGCTGTCGTGGCGGCTGTCGTGGGAGCCGTCGGGACCGTTTCGGCTGCGCGGCGTGCCTGAGGCTTTGACGTCTTGAGCGCTTCAGGTCTTTTGAGCGCTTGACGTTTCTTGAGCGCCTGACGTCGCCCGTGTCGCACTGTCGGCGCACCTCGGTGCCTGGGGGGTCTTTCCCCCCGGGCGCCTTTCCTTTGCCCACCGCCCTGTCCCTGGTGTCGGTCCCGGGCCGGGGCACCTCCTCGAGCTGCGTGCTGCCTGCTCCTTTCCCATTCGTCCACGCCCTGTCGGCACGCAAATCTGCGGGGGCACCCCGCCCCGTCCCCTCCGGCCCGCCTGCGAGTGACGGTCCCCCATGGGTGGGGGGAGGCGGGCGGGGCAGTCCGCCGTCCGGTGGGCGGAGGGGGGTGAGTGGGTACCCGTCCCCTCCGGCACGGCTGCGGATGGCGGTCCGCCGTCTTGGGCGTCAGGGTCAGCCCACACTCGAAGTCCTCGCCCGGAAGCGGCGCGAGCTCATCGGCCTCGGAGCGGTAGTTGAAGCCGACCGAGGTGAGCCGACCGCGCAGGATCCGCTCGTCCTCCGCGGCGTCGATCTCGGCGATCCGCTCGTTCAGCTCGGCGAGCGAGGCGACGTCGGGAACGGGGACCAAGTGGGTGCGGCGGAACCGGCCGCCCTCCTGTTCCACCCCGCCCTCTCGTGGGCGCCTTCCTGACCGGGGATGCAGTAGAACGCGTCGAAGCCGTAGCGGGAGCGGAAGGCCACCCAGCGTTCGGATTCCACTCGGCTGCGGCCGGTGCAGACCAGGTTGACCGCCAGCTTGAGGTTGCCGTAGCGGATGTGCCTGGTCGGCACCCCTCCCAGCACGCGGAAAGCTTCGACGTGGCCTTCCAGGAAGGCTTCCTGCGCTTCAAAGGCGAAGACCCGGTGGACGGCCTTGCTCGAGTACGAGAGCCGCAGCGTGAACAGGTGGCACTTGACCGTGGTGCCGGCCAGCCGGACCCACACGTCCGCGAAGTCCACCTCGGCTTCCTCGCCCGGCAGGTGGATCTGCGGGACCATCCCGTCCTGGTGGACCCGGCCTTCGCGGGCCTCCGCTTCGATTTGCGGTGTCCCGACGAATGCTTGCGAACAGCTCGACCCGCGACAGCGCCAACCTCGGCCTCCCGACACAACCATGACCGCAGCCACGGCCCCCGACAGGCCGTGATCACTGGATCACACCCAGGCGCGGCTGTCGAACAAAGTACCTGGATTCACTCGAAAGCGGGCGAGGCGCAGGGCCGAGCGGCCGGCCAGTGGCTGCCAGGAATCCTCTGCCGAGGCGGAGCTGCACGACTCAGTCGAGCCAGACCAGCATGGCCTCGCCTGCTTGAGCGGCGGCGCCGAAGAACGGAACCAGCGGGTCGAACCACCCACGCACCCATTCCAGGGCGTCGGCCTCATCCCACAGGAGCGGGTAGATCTGCGCGGCCGTCATCTGCTCGGGATCCACGTCCCGGATCAAGTCCTGGAAGGACAAGCCGGCCAGGACTCCGGCGGCGAGCTTGACCTGGTCCGCGTCCAGGTACTTGGCCGGCCCATAGCCCCAGTCCTCGCTGGTGAACGTCTGCCCGCCATGAACGATGTCCACGGGGAAACTCGCGCGTTCGAGGAGGAATGCGATGGCATCGAACGCCTTGTGAGTCGATAGCTGCCGTGCATCTGAGGGAGCGACGTCATTGATGCCGTCTGTCTCCATGATCTCCATGACGTACTCGAACGCCCAGTCCGGGTCCTTGACTGCCCTGGCCAGCTCGGCCGGTGTTACACGCAAGTACTCACCATTCATGCTCACCCGCGCAGAGTACGAGGCACCACCGACACTGCGATGCCCAGGAGCACCGAGGGGCAGCTGGAGCCGGATCAACTTGCCACAACCTGGAGCCCGAACTACCTGCTGCAGTGGTCCCAGAAGAACCTGCCAGAGACATCCGGGGGGGTGGGTGGGGCGGGGATAGGTTGGGGGGATGGGGGAGTTGGGGTGGGTGGAGGGGTGGCCGGGTGGGGGGATTCGGACGGGGCGGCTCTGGTTGAGGGAGCCGGAGGCGGGGGATCGGGGGGCGGTGATTGAGCTGTTCTGTTCGGCGGAGGTAGGGACCTATGTGGGAGGGCCCCGAGAGCGGGACGAGATGGAGCGGGCGGTGCCCGAGACGCCAAGACGGCGGCACGGGCTCTTCGTGGTCGACCTCGACGGAGCGATGATCGGCATCGTCACGATCGACCGGCACGGCGCCGGGAGCAAAGGGCACGTCCGTCCGGAGGGCGAGGAACCCGAACTCGGCTACATGTTCCTGCCCGAGGCGTGGGGCCACGGATACGCCACCGAAGCCTGCGCGGCAGCGCTCAACTGGGCCGCCGAAGCGCTCCCCGGCGAGCCGGTGGTGCTCTGCACCCAGACCGCCAATACGGCATCGCTGCGCGTCGCGGAAAAGCTTGGATTCACCGAGGTCGAACGCTTCGAGGAGTACGGCGCCGAGCAGTGGTTCGGCCTGTGGACGCGCCGAGGGTGACCCCGCGCAAGTAACCCCCTCCCCCCTCAGCCACAACGGACAGGCGGACGCCGACGGGCGAGGAGGGGACGGGCCGGGGTGCCCCCGCAGGGGGACGAACGGACAAGGCCAGGAGCAGGCGCAGGTGCCCGCACGTTCGTCGCCCGAGGAGGTGCCCCGGCCCGGCACCGACCAGGCACAAGCGGCACCCGCAAGGAGGAGTAGAGGTGTTCGAGTTTTTCACCGACCGCGCGAGGCGCGCCGTGGCGCTGTCCCAGGACGAGGCCATCGCCCTCGGACACGACTTCATCGGCACCGAACACATCCTGCTCGGCTTGCTGGCGGCGGGAGAAGGCCGCGGCCTCAAGGTACTGGCGGCCCTGGAAGTGGAACCCGCCGGCCTGCGCCAAGCGGTACTCACCCGGGTGGCCAGGGAGACGTCATAGCGACGACCGGGATATGCGCCCACCGCCCGGCCGGACAGGCCCTAGGACCGGCGGCGTGCCGAGGCGGTCGCGTGCTCGGCGCGGTGCAGCGCCTCCCCCGGCGCTTCGGTGAAGCCCCGAAGGAAATAGGCGAGGAGCACGCCGAGAAAGCCGATCGCCAGAAGCCCCTGCTCGGCCCCCGCCTCCCGCCGCCGCGAAAACCCCCGCCACGTCCGCTGGAAAGCGAGAGCGCTGCACACGGCGAACCCGGCCACCGCCAGAAACGTCACAAAGGGCCCGACGTCGGCGTCGGCCAGCCCCTGAAAGCCGAACCGCAGCACCGCCGCCCCCGCCGCGATGGCGACGAGGGACCCGACCGCGAGCCCGGCCCGCCGCCAGGCGTATCCGCCGTCGTGCGCGACCCACGTCGTCCCGAAGAAACGGATCGGCTCCGGCCGCGGCACCCCCTCAACCGCCCCGCCGCTTCCGCCACCGCCCCCGCCAACCCGCCGCTTCACTTCGCTCACCTCATCCACGCCATCGATTATGACCCAGAACGGGACGTTCCCTGACACACCCGTTCGGCCGACGGTCGACGAATCGCACGATGCGATGCGTTTTCCTGACGATATGTCAGACATCCGGTCAGACGTCCCCCCGGCCTCGCCCGGGCTCCGACGCCGTCCCCCCGCCCCCCACCTCCTCCTCGGCCTGGGCGCCGCCGCCCTCACCGCCGCCGCCTGCACCCTGGCCGCCGGGTCCGGCGCGGCGACGGCCGCGGGCCCCCGCGCGGCCGAGGCGGCGACCAGCTCCCTGGTCGACCTCACCCTCGCGCCCGCCCCGCCGCTCGGCCTGAGCGCCTTCCACGGCCGGTACGGCCACGCCTCCTCCGCCCCGGACGGCGGTCCGGACGGCGGTGACTTCTCCGACCCGTCCGGCGTGCTGTCGCACCTGACGGTGATCGGCGCGGTCACGGCCCGTACGGACGCGGGTCCGGGCAAGACCTCCGCGCAGGCCCAGGCGGGCGGCTTCACGCTCGGCCTGAACTCCAAGGACTTCGTCAGCGTCGGGTCGCTGGACGCGTACGCGGAGTGCGTTCCGCCGCCGGTGGGCCCGTACGCGCTCGCGTACGCGCGGACGGACGGCGGGGTGATCGACGTACTCGGCCACACCGTCCCGGTCGGGACGACCACCTTCGACGTGACCGGCGCGGAGATCGGCGCCTCCGGCATCGGCGGCGGCACGCTCACCGTGACGTACGAGCCGTACCAGCACCCGCCCGGCGGCGCCCCGACCGCCGCCACCAGCGCGGACGCGGGCGTCGACATCACCGTCAGCGGCACGTTCACCGACACGAGCGGCGCCCCGGCGTACGCGGGACCGCTGGTCGACCTCCGCCTCGGCCACGTCGCCGTCACCTGCGAGACCACCACCCCGACCCCGACGAACTCGGTCGACTCGACGACGCCGGTGCCACCGACGACGACACCGCCGACCACCGCGACGACGACGCCCACGACGCCCACCCCGACCGGCCCGGAGACCGGCGGCACGACCCCACCGCCCACCACCTCGCCGACCACCCCGCCCACGACGCCACCGACCACCCCTTCCACCACCCCGCCCACCACATCACCGACCACCCCGTCCACCACCTCTCCGGACCCGTCGGGGACGGCCGGCACCACTCCCCCGCCGACGCCCAGCGGGACCTGGACCACCCCCGGCGGCGACACCCTCCCGCACACCGGCGCCGAGGTCGGATGGGCGGCGGGACTCGCCGGCGGATCACTGCTCCTCGGCGGCTTCCTCGTGTTCAGGACCGCCCGGGCGAGGCGCGGCCGGCACCTCTGATTTGGCATATGCCAGCGTCATTCTCTGCCCAGGGGTCATACTTACTGTCCATGGAAGGAAAATTAACGGCGCACGCCGCTGAGAACCCCGCGCGGCAGGAGCGATTCCGCACGCTGGCGCGGTATCTGATGACGCACAGCCTCCGCCGTACACTCCCCGCGCACCTGCGGGTGCGCAGGGACGTGGCGGTGGTCGTGGACGAGCGCACGGTGGCCGAACCGGACATCGTCGTGGTCGGCGCGGAGGCGGAGAACGTTGTCGTCCTCGCCGTGGAAGTCCTGCCCGCCGACGCCGACGAGAGCGAGCCTCACCCGTACGAGGAAGCGGGGGTCACGCACCTGTGGCGCGTGGAGGAGGACACCGAGACCGAGCGCCCGATGGTCTACGTGCACGAGTGGGATCCGGCCTCGCACTCGTACGCCCTCACCGGCGTGCACCGCGAGGAGCTGACCGTCCAGGTCCCGTACCGCATCAACGTCGACCTCACGGGCATCGACCACCTCTGACGTCGACCCGTACGCGTGCGCGTCAACGTGCACGAACATGTGCCCGTCCCCGCACGGATACGCGTACGTCCAGGCACAGCGCGGCCGTACGCACGACGCCCCCGCACCGGGTCACGGTGCGGGGGCGTCGTGCGTGCGCTGCCGGTGTCAGCGCTCCAGCTTGGTGATGTCGCGGACGGCGCCGCGGTCGGCGCTGGTGGCCATGGCCGCGTAGGCGCGCAGGGCCGTGGAGACCTTGCGGGTGCGGTCGCGCGGGGCGTAGACGCCGCCGAGGGCTTCGCGGCGGGCGGCCAGCTCCTCCTCGGACACCAGGAGTTCCATGGAGCGGTTGGGGATGTCGATCCGGATGCGGTCGCCGTCCTCGACCAGGGCGATGGTGCCGCCCGAGGCCGCCTCGGGTGAGGCGTGGCCGATGGACAGGCCCGACGTGCCGCCGGAGAAGCGGCCGTCGGTGACCAGGGCGCAGACCTTGCCGAGGCCGCGGCCCTTGAGGAAGGACGTGGGGTAGAGCATCTCCTGCATGCCGGGGCCGCCGCGCGGGCCCTCGTAGCGGATCACGACGACATCGCCGGGGTTGACCTGCTTGGCGAGGATCTTGTCGACGGCCTCTTCCTGCGACTCGCAGACGACGGCCGGGCCCTCGAAGGTCCAGATCGACTCGTCCACGCCCGCGGTCTTCACGACCGCGCCGTCCAGGGCGAGGTTGCCGCGCAGCACGGCCAGGCCGCCGTCGGCGGAGTAGGCGTGCGCGACGTCGCGGATGCAGCCGCCCGCGGCGTCGGTGTCCAGGGTGTCCCACCGCTCGGACTGCGAGAACGCCTCGGCGGAGCGCTTGCAGCCGGGCGCCGCGTGCCACAGCTCGACGGCCTCGTCGGAGGCGGAGCCGCCGCGCACGTCCCAGGCGTCGAGCCACTCCTTGATGGAGGGCGAGTGGACGGTGTGCACGTCCTCGTTGAGCAGCCCGCCGCGGTACAGCTCGCCGAGGATGGCGGGGATGCCGCCGGCCCGGTGGATGTCCTCCATGTAGTACGTGCCGCCGGGCGCCACGTTCGGCGCGACCTTGGCCAGGCAGGGGACGCGGCGCGAGACGGCGTTGATGTCGTCCAGGCCGTAGTCGAGCTCGGCTTCCTGGGCGGCGGCCAGCAGGTGCAGGATCGTGTTGGTGGAGCCGCCCATGGCGATGTCGAGCGCCATGGCGTTGTCGAAGGCGGCGCGGGTGGCGATGGCGCGCGGCAGCACGGACGCGTCGTCCTGCTCGTAGTGCCGCTTGGTCAGCTCCACGACGGTGCGGCCGGCGTTCTCGTACAGCGCCTTGCGGGCGGTGTGCGTGGCCAGGACCGAGCCGTTGCCGGGCAGGGCCAGGCCCATGGCCTCGGTGAGGCAGTTCATCGAGTTGGCGGTGAACATGCCGGAACAGGAGCCGCAGGTCGGGCAGGCGTTCTCCTCGATACGGAGGATGTCCTCGTCCGAGATGTTCTCGTTGACGGCGTCCGCGATGGCGTTGATCAGGTCCAGCTTGCGGACGGTGCCGTCGACCAGCGTCGCCTTGCCGGCCTCCATGGGGCCGCCGGAGACGAAGACGGTCGGGATGTTGAGGCGCAGCGCGGCCATCAGCATGCCCGGGGTGATCTTGTCGCAGTTGGAGATGCAGATCAGCGCGTCCGCGCAGTGCGCCTCGACCATGTACTCGACGGAGTCGGCGATCAGGTCGCGGGACGGCAGGCTGTAGAGCATGCCGCCGTGGCCCATCGCGATGCCGTCGTCCACGGCGATCGTGTTGAACTCGCGCGGCACCGCGCCCGCCGCGAGGATCGCCTCGGAGACGATCCGGCCGACGGGCTGAAGGTGCGTGTGACCCGGTACGAACTCGGTGAAACTGTTGGCGACCGCGATGATCGGCTTCCCGATGTCGCTGTTGGCGACGCCGGAGGCGCGCATCAGCGCGCGGGCGCCCGCCATGTTGCGGCCGTGGGTGACCGTACGTGACCTCAGCTCGGGCACGGTGTCCACTCCCTTGGGTTCACTTGGCTCGTACTGCTCCGTACTAGAGCATCGAGGGTACGCCCGTCGCCCAGGATCCGGACGTTCGGTCCGGTATGCGGGACGTGCGGTCCCATGGGGCTGTACGGGGGCGGGGTCCTACGGGTGAACGTCGGCGGCGGTGAGGTAGCGCTGGAGGACCGGGCCGACCATGGCGACGATGTCCTCGGGGTCGGCGGAGGCCATCGGCTCCACCCGCACGATGTACCGCAGCATGATGATCCCGACGAGCTGGGCGGCGGCGAGCTGCACGCGGAACTCGGCGTCGGGCACGTCGAGGCCGCCCGCGAGGCGGGCCAGGACGCGGCGGCTGACCAGGCCGCGGAAGACCGCGGCGGCCGTCTCGTTGGTGACCGCGGACCGGACGATGGCCAGCAGCGGCTCGCGCGAGACCGGGTTCTCCCAGATCCGCAGCATCAGCCGGGCCACCCGCTCGCCCATGCCGTCGACGCCGCCCGCCACGACGAGGTCGGGGATGTTCATGGCGGGCGCGAAGGACAGCTCGATGGCGGCGCCGAAGATCTGTTCCTTCGTGCCGAAGTAGTGGTGGACGAGGGCGGAGTCGACGCCCGCCGCCTTGCCGATCGAGCGGACGGAGGTCTTGTCGTAGCCGCGGGCGGAGAACTCCTCGCGGGCGGCGGCGAGGATACGGTCACGGGTCTCGGCGGTCCCGGCCTTGGTGCCCGCGGGACGGCCGCGGCGGCGGCCGGCCGGCTTGCCGGACTCCTGGGGTCCCTCGGGTTCCTGGGGCTCGTCGGGTTCCGGGGAGCCGGGGGACGCCTTCGCCGTACTCACGCCGGACCACCGCCGACCGGCGCCGGTGTCGCGTAGTGCAGCCGGGTGAAGGCCAGCGCCTCCGCCAGGTCGGCCTCGCGCTCGGCCCTCGACATCGCCCGCCGGGTGGTCACCTCGACCACCACATGGCCGTCGTAGTCGCTCGCCGCCAGCGCCGCCAGCAGCTCCGCGCACGGCAGATTCCCGCGCCCCGGCACCAGGTGCTCGTCCTTGGCGGAGCCCGTGCTGTCGCCGAGGTGGACGTGCACCATCCGCTCGGCCATCCTCGCCATCAGCGCGAACGGCTCGGTACGGGAGGTCGCCGCGTGCGAGAAGTCCACGGTCAGGTGGCGGTAGTCGTCGTTGGTGACGTCCCAGTCGGGCGCGTACGCCTGCATCTCGCGGTCCCGGTAGCGCCACGGGTACATGTTCTCGACCGCGAACCGTACGTCCGTCTCGTCCGCCATCCGCCAGATCCCGGCGACGAAGTCCCTGGCGTAGCCGCGCTGCCAGCGGAACGGCGGGTGCACCACGACGGTCGAGGCGCCCAGCGTCTCGGCCGCCGCGCGGGCCCGCTGGAGCTTGACCCACGGGTCGGCGGACCAGACGCGCTGCGCGATCAGCAGGCACGGCGCGTGGACGGCCAGGATCGGCATCCGGTGGAAGTCCGACAGGCGGCGCAGCGCGTCCACGTCCTGGCTGATCGGGTCGGTCCACACCATCACCTCGACGCCGTCGTAGCCGAGGCGGGCGGCGATCTCGAAGGCGGTGGCGGTGGAGGCCGGGTAGACGGAGGCGGTGGACAGGACGATCTTCGACGTGCCGCCGCGGGGCCCCGCGGCGGACCCCGCGGTCGGGGCGAGACGTTCCCGCGCGTGCTGCGCGCGCTGCCCCGTACGCCATTCGCGTCTCAGGGCGGCGTCCGTCGTCCGGCCGTCCGTCTTCCGACCCGCTGGTTCAGCCACGGGAAACAGCGTACGGCGGCGGCCGGGGCGGAAGGGGCAGGTGCCGGGGGGTGCGGGGGGACTGTCGCCGATCTCACGGCGGGGCGCGGCGGGGGCGGCGGACCGGCTCAGTCGCCCCAGCGGGCCAGGGCCGCCCCCGGTCCGGCGTCGTTCACCATCAGGTCGAGCTTGCGCAGGATGACGCCCTCGCGCAGGGCCCAGGGGCAGATCTCCAGCTCCTCGACGCCGAAGAGGTCCATCGCGGCGTCCGCGACCAGGGCGCCCGCCAGGAGCTGCCCGGCCCGGCCGACCGAGACGCCCGGCAGGGTGCTGCGCTGGGCCGCCGTCATCTCCGCGAGCCGCGGCACCCACTCCTCCAGCGCGCCGCGCCGCAGCCGGCGCTGGGCGTACAGGCCGTCGGCGGAGCGGGCCGCGCCCGCGAGCCTGGCGAGCTGCTTGAACGTCTTGGACGTGCCCACCGCGTGGTCGGGCCGGCCGAAGCGGGCGAAGTCCGGGACCGTACGGGCGATCTCGGCGCGTACGTGCCTGCGCAGCGACCGTACGTCGTGGGCGGTCGGCGGGTCGCCCGGCAGCCACGCACCGGTCAGGCGTCCCGCGCCGAGCGGCAGGGACACGGCCGCGTCCGGGTACTCGTCCATGCCGTAGCCGACCTCCAGCGACCCGCCGCCGATGTCCAGCACCAGCAGCCGCCCGGCCGACCAGCCGAACCAGCGGCGTACGGCGAGGAACGTCAGCCGCGACTCGTCCTCGCCGGACAGGACGGTGAGGCGTACGCCCGTCTCCGCGTCCACCCGGGCCAGGACGGCCTCGCCGTTCGCCGCCTCCCGCACCGCGGAGGTCGCGAAGGACAGCACGTCCTCGGCGCCCTTGTCCTCCGCCACGCGCAGCGCGTCCGCGATCGTGGCGACCAGGCGGTCGACGCCGGCGTCGCTGATCGCGCCGTGCTCGTCGAGGAGTTCGGCCAGGCGCAGCTCCGCCTTGTGCGAGTACGCGGGGAGCGGGCGCGCGCCCGGGTGCGCGTCCACCACCAACAGGTGGACGGTGTTGGAACCCACGTCGAGCACTCCGAGTCGCATGGGCAAGACGCTAGCGCGCCGACATGGGTGTCCGTTCCGCGGGCCGCACGGGGCCGCGGGGCGGTGGCGCGCGGGCGATCCGCGACCCGTTGGCGACCATTCGGCGCATTCCGGTCTTACTCTTGGGCGCGTGGCGAAGGTGAAGGCCCTCAAGGCCAAGAAGAAGAGTGCAGGCACGGTCCGCGACGAGGTGGGGCTGGACTTCGCCCGCGCCTGGGTCGAATTCGCCGATCCGGCCGACGAGGAGCAGGTCTTCCGCTGCGACCTCACGTGGCTCACCTCGCGCTGGACGTGCGTCTTCGGCAGCGGCTGCCAGGGGATCGTGGCGGGGCGCGCGGACGACGGGTGCTGTTCACTGGGCGCGCACTTCTCGGACGACGACGACGAGAAGCGGGTGGCCGGGCATGTGGCCAGGCTCACGCCGGAGACGTGGCAGTTCCACGCCGAGGGCGCCGACGGCGCGTGGGCGATGGAGAACGAGGAGGGCGAGCGGCAGACGCGAGTCGTGGACGGGGCGTGTGTCTTCTCCAACCGGGCCGGGTTCGCGGGCGGCCAGGGGTGCGCGCTGCACGCGCTGGCCCTGCGGGAGGGGCGCGAGCCGCTGGAGACGAAGCCGGACGTGTGCTGGCAGTTGCCGATCCGGCGGACTTTCGACTGGGTGGACCGGCCGGACGATTCGCGGGTGCTGGTCGTGTCGATCGGGGAGTACGACCGGCGGGGGTGGGGGCCGGGGGGCCACGACCTGCACTGGTGGTGCACGTCGGCGACGTCCGCGCACGGTGCCGGTGACCCGGTCTACGTGTCGTACCGCCCGGAGCTGACGGAACTCATGGGTCCCGACGCCTACGCCGTGCTCGCTGCGCTGTGCGAGTCCCGCCTGTCCACCCCGCACCTTCCTCTTCTGGCCCCCCACCCCGCCGACCCCGCTGCCCCCGCTTCCTAGGGCCCTCTTGTGCGTGGGGTCGGCTGGGGGTTCGGTCCGGGTACCGTCCGGGTGCCCTCTTGTGCGTGGGGTCGGTCCCGGTACGGGGTACCTCCTCGAGCTGCGTGCGGCCTGCTCCCGCGCATCCGTCAACGCCCTGTCGGCACGCAAATCTGCGGGGGCACCCCGCACCGTCCCCTCCGGTACGTCGGCGCCCAACGGTCCGTGGGGGTGGATGGGGCCGGGCACGGCGGCTGCGGGGTGTTGACGCCCCACACGGTGGTCAAAGGGGGCGTGTTCGATGTTCGGGGAGGCGCTTTGCGGGGTGTCGTCAGCCGAGGTGGCGGAGGGTGTCGGAGATGGTGGACCGGAAGGTCTGGAGGGCGTGGAGGCCGGCGGTGTAGCGGTCCTGGTGGGCGGCGATGTCGGCGGTCTGCTGCTGGGCGCGTACGGCGTGCAGGAGTTGGGCGGTGTGGTGGCGGCGCTGGCAGGTGACGTCGGCGACGGCGGTGCGCCGCTCGGTCGGGGTGTGCGTGGTGTTGCCGTCGCTGCCGCGATGCCACGCCTTGTCCCCGAAGGCCGCGAGCGGGTCGGAGTAGCGGGCGAACCCCTGGCCGGCCACGCAGCGGGACCACGCGTCCCAGGCCGCGAGCAAGCGGGGATCGCGTTTGACGGCCTTGTCGATCTCGACCGAGCGCCTGCTCGCGTAGAGCCAGTCCCGCTTGACGTCGATCCCGCGCATCAGCCGCCGGTTCGCCTCCACGTTGCAGGCCGGAAAGTCCGCGTACTCGGCCTGGGTCATCCGACGGCCCTGCGGCAGCGTGGGAGTGGACTTCGCCGGGTCCCATCCGTAGCCCCAGCGGCTCGCGTTGGCGAGGTCGAGTGCGCCGTAGCCAGTGCTGACCGCGGTGAGCGCGGTGGGGTCGACGGGGTAGCGCGGATCGAGCGGAAAGTCCGCGTGCCCGCGTTTCGCCATGCACTGCCGGACCAGCAACGCCGTTGCCCGCTTCTCCCGTTGATAGTCCTCGGGCGTGTAGTTATAACGATCCGCCGGAAGCGGCCCAAGCCCCACCGTCGCACGGACCGCCTCCGCCCGCTCCGGCCCCGAGGCACCCACCCCCGCCAGCACCGCCACCCCCACCACGGCCCCAAGCCGCCACCCCCGCGTCCCCATGCCCCCGGATGCTAGCCCCCGCCCCACCCGAGCCCACCCACCCCCCTTCCGCCGACTGCCACCGGACAGGCGGACGCCGCCCCACCCGAGCCCACCCACCCCCCTCCGCCCCCACCGGACCGTCGGACGCCGACGTACCCGAGCCCACCCACCCCCTCCCCCCCTCAGCCACAGCGGACAGGCGGACACCGACGTACCCAAGCCCCCCACCCCCTCCCCCCCCAGCCACAGCGGACAGGCGGACGCCGACGGGCGAGGAGGGGACGGGCCGGGGTGCCCCCGCAGGGGGACGAACAGACAAGGGCTGGACGTCATCGAAGTGCGGGCACGTTCGTCGCCCGAGGAGGTGCCCCGGACCGGCACCGACCCAGGCACAAGCGGCACCCGCAGACGAAAAAGCACCCGCAGGGGTGGGCGGGCGGGAAAAATAAGCAAGATGAGGACACACGCGGTGATCGCCTCGCCCGTAGGCGACCTGACAGTGGTCCGCGAGGGCCCCGCCCTCGTAGGGCTCTACTTCGAGGGCCACAAACGAAGGCCCAACGAAACCACCTTCGGCGAACGCGCCGACGAATCCTTCGACGACGTACGCCACCAGCTCAAGGAATACTTCGCCGGAACCCGGCACACCTTCGACCTCGAACTGACCCCGGAGGGCAACGAGTTCCAGCGCCGCGTCTGGACCCTGCTGACCCGCATCCCGTACGGAGAAACCCGCTCCTACGGCGACCTCGCCCGCCAGCTCGGCGACATCTCCCTCTCCCAGGCCGTCGGCGCCGCGAACGGCCTGAACCCCTTGTCGGTGATCGTCCCGTGCCACCGCGTGGTGGCGGCCGACGGAAACCTGCGCGGCTACGCGGGCGGCCTCGCCCGCAAGCGGTACCTGCTGGAACTGGAGGAGCCCGACGCCGCCTCGGCGGACCGCCTCTTCTGAAGCGAACCGCAGTTCCGCGGCGAACCGCACCTCCGAAGCGAACCGCAGTTCCGCGGCGGACCGCAGTTCCGAAGCGGACCGCAGGTCCAAAAGCCCCCCCGCGAAAGCCACCTCACGTTTCGGCGCCCCCACGCGTTTACCCCATGTGAGCAAGCCACTGTTCGAACAGATCGTGACCGACCACGGGCCGATGGTGCTCCGGGTGGTCCGGGCCGTCGTGGGCCCGCACGACGCGCAGGACGCGTGGTCGGAGACCTTCCTGGCCGCGCTGCGGGCGTACCCGGAGCTGCCCGCGGACGCGAACGTCGAGGCGTGGCTGGTGACCATCGCGCACCGCAAGGCCGTCGACATCACGCGGGGCAACGCGCGCCGCGCGACACCGCTGGCGGAGCTGCCCGAGCGGGCGAGCCGCACCGGGCGGCCCGAGGACTGGGACCCGGATCTGTGGACGGCGCTGAAGGCGCTGCCGGAGCGGCAGCGGCAGACGGTCGCGTACCACTACCTGGCGGGCCTGCCGTACAAGGACATCGCCGCCGTGACGGGCGGCAGCCCGGACGCGGCGCGCAGGGCCGCCGCCGACGGGGTGAAGGCCCTGCGCCGCAGCTATCCGCGGGACACCGCGGGAGGAGGAGACCCCTCATGAAGGACGCGAACGACACGAACGACACGAACGACACGCAGGACGTGCAGGACGTGCAGGACGTGCGGGACACGAACGACTCGGCCGCCCATCTCCTGGAAGCCCTCACCGCGCAGGACGACGCGACGATGGACCGGCTCCACGAGCGCCTGGCGGCGGAAGCCGGGCAAGCCGGGCTGCTGGACGTCGCGTACCGGACGCTGGACAGCCCGGTGGGCCCGCTGCTGCTGGCGGCGACCGAGAAGGGCCTGGTGCGCGTGGCATTCGCCGTGCAGGACCACGCGGCGGTGCTCCAGCAGCTCGCGGACACCATCAGCCCGCGGGTGCTGCGCGCCCCGCGGCGGCTGGAGGCGGTGAGCCGCCAGCTCGACGAGTACTTCACCGGGCAGCGCCGCGGCTTCGAAGTCCCCCTGGACTGGCGGCTGTCGAAGGGCTTCAGGCGCGAGGTGCTGACGCACCTGCCCGACATCGCGTACGGCAGGACGGCGAGTTACGCGCAGGTGGCGGCGGCGGCGGGCAGTCCGCGGGCGGTCCGCGCGGTGGGTACGGCGTGCGCGCTCAACCCGCTGCCGCTGGTGGTGCCGTGCCACCGGGTGGTGCGCTCGGACGGTTCGGCCGGGCAGTACGCGGGCGGCGCCGACGCCAAGCACCTGCTGCTGGAGCTGGAGACGGCCGCCTGAGGCGGGCGTGACGTCCCGCGTCAACGGCCGTACGGACCACGGCCGTTACGGCAGCACCCCGTCCTCCGTCCGCAGCAGCCGCAGAAACGCCTTCAGACCGGCGATGATCTCGGTGTTGTCGGTCAGCCGGTTCACCGTCGCCTCGAACTCCCGCGCCAGCGCGGCGATCCGGCGGTCGGTCCCGTCGGCCCGCGCGTAGACCGACAGGCCCAACGCGTCGACCGCGGACCGGAGTTCGCCGAGCGCGTGGTACTGCTCCTCGGCCTTGCCCTCCAGGACCTTGGCGCCGCTCTCGACGCGGGTGACGGTGGCGCGCAGGGCGAGGACGTCGTCGCGCGGGTAGGTGACGTCCTTCAGGAGGGTGCCGAGGCGGCGCCGCAGCGCCGCGAACCAGGCGCCCGCGGGCCGGAAGACGGTGCTCAGCAGGAAGAATCCGGCGAGCCAGTAGCCGGCGGCGCGGCCGGTCGCCGCGGCGACGGCGACCGCGAGGGCGGCCGTGACGAGGTGTCCCGCGAGGGCGACGCGCAGCATCAGGCGGGCGATCCGCCCGGCCTCGGTGTCGCGTTCCGGGGAGACGCTCAGGCCCTTTTCGCGGCTGGTCCGGATCTCGGCGAGGACGGCGTGGGCGCGGAAGTAGAGGTTCCACGGCACGGTCAGCAGAAGGAGCAGCCAGAGCAGGCCGAGCAGGCCCGCGGCGGTGCCGAGGACGGTGGACAGCGGTGCGCCGACGGCGTGGACGACGGCGAGTGTTCCGACGGTGACGAGGGTGACCACGACCGTACCGGTGAATTTCCCCATGCCGCTCATCGTCCCGCCGCGCGGGCGGCCCGGCATGAGTACGGCTACTCAGGAGTAACACCCTTTCGCCGTACGGCTATCCGGCCGGGCTCGGCGACTCCGGCGCGGTGCTGGGGGCGTCGGTCGTGGGCGGCGCGGTCGTCGGCGGAGGTGTCGTCGGGGGCGGGGTGGTGGGCGGCGGGGTCGTCGGCGGAGGCGTGGTCGGCGGGGGCGTCGTCGGGGAGGACGAGGACGGCGGCGGGGTGGTCGGGGAGTCGGAGGCGGGCGGCGGCACATTGCGGGTGGAGGAGCCGCGCAGGATCACGGTTGCGTGCGCCGGGGAGAAGGCGATGCGGGCGGTCCAGGAGCCGGAGGGCTCCAGGGCGTGGTCGACGCTCAGGGTGAGAGTGACCGATTCTCCGGGCCGCAGGTCGCCCGACGTCGCGGAGAGCCGGATCCAGAACGCGGCGGTGTCGGCCGTCCAGTGCACGGGGGCCGCGCCGCGCGCGGTCAGGGTGACGGTGGTGCCGCTGGCGGTGACGGTGAGCGTACTGCCGCCGGGGGACGCCGAGCCGGCGGCCGTGGGGTCGGTCGAGACGGTCGTGGTGAGGACCGGCGCCGGGGTGTCCGTACCGCTGGAGTGCTGGGGGTCGGGGGCCTGCCGGGAACTGCCCGCCTCCTGGTACGGGTCGCCGTTGAGACCGTCGGGCTCGCTGGCGGCGCGGTCCGTGCCGGGCGCGTCGGCGCCGAGCGGCGCCGCGTGATAGGCGGCCCACAGGGCGAGTACGGGCGCGGCGACGACGGCCGCGACGACCGTACTGGTGACGGCCCGGTGCCTGAGCTGCGCGCGGCGGGCGGCGCGGTCCTTGAGGTCCATGGGGAAGCCGCGCCGGTCGAAGCGCGGGGTGGCGTCGCGGGAGCGCCCGGCCCCGGCGTCCATGGCGTGCAGCAGGGCGGCGTACGCGGCCGAGCGCGGCGCCTCGATGAGGGCGAGGACGGCGGTGGACCCGGCCCCCGGAGCGCCCGGTACGCCCGAGGCCCCCGGCCAGGGCCCCGCGGCGACGACGCGTTCCGCCGTACGCCTGCACACCGGGCAGTCGTCGACGTGCCTGACGAGTTCCGTGCGCAGCGCCGTACCGAGCAACACCTTGGTCTCGCCCGCGATCTGGGCGAGGGCGGCGCAGTTGCCGGTGTCCACGACGGACAGCGCGGTGCGGGTCCGCTCCACCTCGCAGGCGGCGCGGGCGAGCAGGCCGCGCGCGGTGTCGGCGTCGATGCCGAGGACGGCGGCGACTTCGTGCGGCGGGAGTTGGTGGCGGACCGCCAACTCCAGGGCCTCGCGCTGCTCGGGCGTGGTGCCGGCGGCCTCGGGCCAGGCGAGCGCGGCGAGTTGGGCGTGCCGCTGCTCGGCGACGGCGACCGACGTGCTCGGCGGCTCCGGCGGCCCGGCGGCGAGCCGGCGCAGGCAGGTCCAGCGGGCGAGCGCGTACAGCCAGGGGCGGAGCAGCTTCGGGTCGCGCAGGTGGCCGCGCTGCCGTTCGGCGAGCGCCAGCACCTCGCCGAGCGCCCCGGCCGCCGCGTCGTGCTCGCACAGGATCGACAGGCAGTACGTGAACAGGCCGTCCAGATACGGCTCGTAGTGCGCGGGCGGCTGCATGGGGAGCGTGCCGTGCGGGCGTTGACGGTCGTGCGCCTTGTGCGTCGCTTCCCGGCGGACGTCCTTGCGGCCGTCCTTGCGGCCGTCCTTGCGCGACGGCTCCTTGCGGGCGGCCTTGCGCGCGTCGCCGCGGGCCTCCTTGCGGGACACGCGCGCTCCCTCCACGCGCGCTCCCTCCGGACGCGGCGCCTCGGTGCGCGGCGCCTCGGTGCGCGGCGCCTCGCCGCCCGGCGTGTCCTTGCGGGCGGCCCGGCCGGCCGGCGCGCGGTGCTTGCGGTGTGCGCCGGTCGTCTGGTTCTGGGTGGGGGTCTCCTGCCTGCTCATCACCGGGCGACGGTAGGCCCGGTACGGCCCCCGGTTCAGCTCTCCTGGCGTGCATTAATCCTTATGGGTAGTGATGCTGCCCAAAAGGGGACAGCTCCGTCATTCTTACGAGTGAACGCACGTGCGCGCGCTCGATGTCCGCGCCGCACGCCCCCTTGAGCGCCCCCGGCAGCCGCAGGAGCCGGTCCGGCCGCCTTGTCGGACCCTCCCGCTACGGTGGGCGGCATGGCTGCCCGTAAGACCGTCTCGAAGGACCGTCCCTCCTACCGCTGCACCGAGTGCGGGTGGACGGCGCTGAAGTGGCTGGGCCGCTGCGGCGAGTGCCAGGCATGGGGGACGGTGGAGGAGTTCGGCGCCGCGCCCGCCGTACGGACCACCGCTCCCGGCCGGGTGACGACGGCGGCGCGGCCGATCGGCCAGGTCGACGGGCGGCAGGCGACCGCGCGCTCCACGGGCGTGCCGGAGCTGGACCGCGTGCTCGGCGGCGGCCTGGTGCCCGGCGCCGTCGTCCTGCTCGCGGGCGAGCCCGGCGTCGGCAAGTCCACGCTGCTGCTCGACGTGGCGGCGAAGGCGTCCAGCGCGCAGGGCGCGACGCTGTACGTGACCGGTGAGGAGTCCGCCTCGCAGGTACGGCTGCGCGCGGACCGGATCGGCGCGCTCGCCGACCATCTGTATCTGGCCGCGGAGACGGATCTTTCGGCCGTTCTCGGTCACCTGGACGACGTGAAGCCGGCGCTGCTGGTGCTGGACTCCGTGCAGACCGTCGCGTCGGCCGAACTGGACGGCGCGCCCGGCGGCACCGCGCAGATCCGCGAGGTCGCGGGCGCGCTGATCCGGGCGTCGAAGGACCGCGGGATGTCGACCATCCTGGTCGGACACGTCACCAAGGACGGCTCGATCGCGGGCCCGCGGCTGCTGGAGCACCTGGTCGACGTGGTGCTCAGCTTCGAGGGCGACCGGCACGCGCGGCTGCGGCTGATCCGCGGCATCAAGAACCGTTACGGCGCCACAGACGAGGTCGGCTGCTTCGAACTGCACGACGAGGGCATCACCGGCCTGGCCGATCCGTCCGGCCTCTTCCTCACCCGGCGCGACGAGCCGGTGCCCGGCACCTGCCTGACCGTGACCCTGGAGGGCCGCCGCCCGCTGGTCGCCGAGGTGCAGGCGCTGACCGTCGACACCCAGATCCCCTCGCCGCGCCGCACCACCTCGGGTCTGGAGAACTCGCGCGTGTCGATGATGCTCGCGGTGCTCGAACAGCGCGGCCGGATCAAGGCCATCGGCAAGCAGGACATCTACACCGCGACCGTGGGCGGCGTGAAGCTCACCGAGCCCGCCGCCGACCTCGCGGTGGCGCTCGCGCTGGCCAGCGCCGCCATCGACACCCCGCTGCCGAAGAACCTGGTGGCGATCGGCGAGGTGGGCCTGGCCGGTGAGGTCAGGCGCGTCACCGGCGTGCAGCGCCGCCTGTCGGAGGCGGCCCGGCTCGGCTTCACCCACGCCCTCGTACCGCCCGACCCCGGCAAGATCCCGGCGGGCATGAAGGTGGTGGAGGTCGCGGACATAGGGGACGCGCTGCGGGCCCTGCCGAAGCGGAC
Source organism: Streptomyces sp. NPDC024632 (assembly GCF_055559175.1). Classification (NCBI taxonomy): domain Bacteria; kingdom Bacillati; phylum Actinomycetota; class Actinomycetes; order Kitasatosporales; family Streptomycetaceae; genus Streptomyces; species Streptomyces sp. NPDC024632. The sequence goes on along the minus strand of NZ_JBVHLD010000018.1, from coordinate 181,544 downwards.
CGCACGGTCGTAGCACCACGGCGTACGCCGGTACGGCCGCGGACGCCGGTGCCCGTACGGCTTGTGCAGACGTCCGCGTTCGTACGGCCGTACGGCTGCCCGGCTGCACGGCCGTACGGCTGCACGGCCGCTGGCGCCCGGCTCGCGGGCACGGGGATCGGCCCCGCACCCCTTCCCGGAGAACGCCCGGCTCGCGGTTCCGGGGAACACCCGGCACCCGTTCGGGTTGCGCGCGGCGTACAGTCACGGAAGGCCCGGCACACGGTCGTGCGGGGCCTCGCGCGCGCTCCCGGGAGAGCCCGCGCGCCGTCGCGGGACCCCCGTAGGACCGTCGCGGGACCCCGGTAGGAGCCGTCCGGCCCGCGCCGCGCCCCCCGGAAGCCGTAAACTTTGCCCTGGTCTCGCCCATTGGGCATCCGTAGCGACCGGAGGATTGCAGAGTGGCAGCCAATGACCGGGCAGGGGGCCCTCCCCCGGCCCGAAGGGCATCGGGCGACTCCCCCGGCAGGTCCGGCGGGGTTTTCGGCGCCGACGCCGGGCTGATGCGCGCCTCTTTGAGCGCCGTCGCACCCGGCACCTCGCTCCGTGACGGCCTGGAGCGCATCCTGCGCGGCAACACCGGCGGCCTCATCGTGCTGGGCATGGACAAGACCGTGGAGTCACTGTGCTCCGGCGGCTTCGTGATGGACGTGGAGTTCACCGCGACCCGGCTGCGCGAGCTGTGCAAGCTGGACGGCGCGCTGGTCCTCGACAAGGACATGACGAAGATCCTGCGCGCGGGCGTGCAGCTCGTCCCCGATCCGACCATCCCGACCGAGGAGACCGGCACCCGGCACCGCACCGCCGACCGGGTCAGCAAGCAGGTCGGCTTCCCCGTCGTCTCGGTCAGCCAGTCGATGCGGCTGATCGCGCTCTACGTGGACGGGCAGCGCCGCGTCCTGGAGGACTCCGCCGCGATCCTCTCCCGCGCCAACCAGGCGCTGGCCACGCTCGAACGGTACAAGCTGCGCCTCGACGAGGTCGCGGGCACGCTGTCCGCGCTGGAGATCGAGGACCTGGTGACGGTGCGCGATGTCACCGCCGTCGCCCAGCGCCTGGAGATGGTCCGCCGGATCGCCACCGAAATCGCCGAGTACGTCATCGAGTTGGGCACTGACGGACGGCTTCTCGCCCTGCAACTGGACGAGTTGATCGCGGGCGTCGAGCCCGAGCGCGAACTGGTCGCCCGCGACTACGTGCCGGAGCCGACCGCCAAGCGCAGCCGTACGGTCAACGAGGCGATGGCCGAACTCGACTCGCTGCCGCAGAGCGAACTCATCGAACTCACCACCGTGGCACGGGCCCTGGGCTACACCGGCTCCCCCGAATCCCTCGACTCCGCCGTCTCGCCGCGCGGTTACCGGCTCCTCGCCAAGGTGCCCCGGCTGCCCAACACCGTCATCGAGCGCCTGGTCGAGCACTTCGGCGGCCTCCAGAAGCTGCTCGCCGCGAGCGTCGACGACCTCCAGACGGTCGACGGCGTCGGCGAGGCCCGCGCCCGCTCCGTCCGCGAGGGCCTCTCCCGCCTCGCCGAGTCGTCCATCCTGGAGCGGTACGTCTAGACGTACTGCTGGAGTCAGCTGCCTCGGGGACCGGAAGCGCCCCGACCTCGTCCGCCGCCCACACGAAGCGGCGGACCGGGGACGGCCGGGGGGCCGGGCCCCCCGGGGTTAGTCCTGGGAGAGGACGAAGGAGACCTGCTTGGCGCCGTAGCCGGAGAGCCGGGCCTGGATCAGGTAGGTGCCGGGCGCGGCAGCGCTCCCCTTGGGGGTCGCGCACTTCGGGGAGCTGGTCTTGGCGTTCCACCGGAGCGTGTACGTCGTGGAGCCGTGGGCGGGCACCTGGAGGAGGTAGGAGCCGCTGCCCGCGGTGGGGCAGTCGTCGGAGGCCCAGGTGTGGGCGTTGCCCGCGGTCGAGGTGATCGTGAAGACGGCCTTGGCGGGGCCGAAGTCGACCTTGCAGGAGACGGATCCGGAATTCGCGGCGCGCAGCTCGAAGACGGGGGTCTCGTCCGGCGAGTAGGAGTTCTGGACGCTGCGCAGCGAGAGCTGGACGCTGCCGGGCGAGCAGTCGGGGAGCGTGGAGCCGGCGGGCAGTTGACCGCCCGAGCCGCCGTTGCCCGAGCCGCCGCTGGTGGCGACACCGCCGGAGGCCGCGCCGCCGGACGATGAGGTGCCCGCCGTACCCGACGTACCGCCGTCGTTGCCGCCCGAGGAACCGGCACCGGCCGAACTTCCGTCCGTGGCACCGCCGTTGGAGCCGCCATTGGAGCCGCCGTCGGAGCCGGAGGAGCCCGCGGAGGAACCGGAGGAGCCGCCGCTGTCGCCGCCCGAGGTGTCGCGGCCACCGGGGCGCCCGGTGATGTGCGTACCGGTCGGCTCGGGGCCCGGCGTGATCGTGCCGACCGGCGTGTGGGTGCCCGAGGAGCCGTTGTTGCCGCTACCGCCGCCCCCGCCCGTCGAGTTGACCAGCCAGAAGATCAGCAGGGCGACGAGCGCGAGCACACACAGCGCAACGGCCCGCCGCCGCCAGTAGATGGTCGACGGCAGAGGTCCGACGGGATTGCGCATTGAGCCCACACCCGAACTCTAGGGGAGATCACCCGCGCCTCGCCGCAACACCCGCCGCTCGGCGGCCGGTCTTTGCCGATCATCACGTTTAAGGGGACGGCCGGTCGCTGTCAGTGGCCTGTGCGAGGATCGGGAGGACATGAGCACCGACATCCGCGACGCTTCCGTCAGCACCTCAGCCCGCACGTCCCCGGCCGCCCCCGCGGGTTCGGCGGTCCCCCCGGCTCCCCCGGCCGCCGTCACCGAACTGCACGACCTGGTGATCGACTGGTTCGGCGAGCACGCCCGCGATCTGCCCTGGCGGCGGCCGGACGCGGGCGCGTGGTCGGTGATGGTCAGTGAGTTCATGCTCCAGCAGACGCCGGTCGTCCGGGTGCTGCCGGTGCACCAGGAGTGGCTGACCCGCTGGCCCCGCCCGGCCGACCTCGCGGCGGAGTCGCCCGGCGAGGCGGTACGCGCCTGGGGGCGGCTCGGCTATCCGCGCCGCGCGCTGCGGCTGCACGCGGCGGCCACCGCCATAGCGGCCCAGCACAACGGCGAAGTCCCCGAGGACCACGGCCAGTTGCTGGCCCTGCCCGGTGTCGGGGAGTACACGGCGGCGGCCGTGGCGTCCTTCGCGTACGGGCGGCGGCACATCGTGCTCGACACCAATGTGCGGCGGGTCTTCGCCCGCGCGGTGACCGGCACCGCGTATCCGCCGAACGCGACGACGGCCGCCGAGCGGCGGACCGCCCAGACGCTCCTCCCGGCCGAGGAGCCGGTCGCGGCGCGGTGGGCGGCGGCCACCATGGAGCTGGGCGCGCTGGTGTGCACCGCCCGCTCCCCCGAGTGCGGGCGCTGCCCGATCGCCGCGCGCTGCGTCTGGCGGCTGGCCGGTTCGCCCGCGCACGACGGGCCGCCGCGCCGGGGCCAGACGTACGCCGGGACCGACCGGCAGGTACGCGGCCGGCTGCTGGCCGTCCTGCGCGCCTCCACCGCTCCCGTACCGCAGGCCGCGCTCGACGCCGTGTGGCACGAGCCGGTGCAGCGGGCCCGGGCGCTGGACGGCCTGGTCGAGGACGGCCTGGTCGAGCCGCTGGCGGACGGCGTGTACCGGCTGCCGGTCTAGGGCGTACCCGCCACCGCCTTATCCGCCGCAGCGCCGCATCTGTCACCGCGCGGTATCCGCCACCGCGCCGTATCCGCTTCAGCGCCGCATCCGTCACAGCGCCGTAACCGTCACAGCTCTCCGCCGGGCACGGTCTCCGAATGATCCGGGCCCGGCGGTGCCGCGCGCCCTCCCCCGGCGGTTCCGCGTGCCCGCCCCCGTCCCCACTCCCACCTCGGCTTTCGTGGGCCGTGCCCCCTGTAACGCCTGACTTCTCGGGTCCGCAAATGCCCGTTTAATCACAGAACGCGCCTATTCATAGCCATTCACGGCTTGCATTCCACCCGTTACAGAACCGATGGGTTGCTGTGAGGCCGCTGTGCGCTCGCGGTGGCGAAAGCCCAACATCCGCTCCGTAGCGTCCTCGATGTCGGCAGGGAACGACGACAGCGGCAGGCAGGCACGGGACGGAGTCACACCATGGCGGGGAACGGCGAGGTACTGGAGTTCGAGGAGTACGTGCGGACTCGGCAGGACGCCCTGCTGCGCAGCGCCCGCCGCCTGGTGCCCAATCCGGTCGACGCGCAGGACCTCGTACAGACCGCGCTGGTGCGGACGTATCCGCGCTGGGAGGGCATCGCCGACAAGACGCTGGCCGACGCGTACATGCGCCGGGTCATGATCAACACCCGTACCGAGTGGTGGCGGAACCGGAAGCTGGAAGAGGTGCCCACGGGCGAGCTGCCGGACGCGAGCGTGGACGACGGCTCGGAGCAGCGCGCGGACCGCGAAATGCTGCTCGACGTGATGACGGTGCTGGCGCCCAAGCAGCGGCAGGTCGTGATGCTGCGGCACTACGGCCAGCTCTCCACCCAGGAGACGGCCCGCGCGCTGGGCATGTCGACCGGTACGGTGAAGAGCACCCTGCACCGGGCGCTGGCCCGGCTGCGGTACGAACTGGAGCACGGCCGCTACGGCTACTCCCGGCTGGACGCGGTGGACCGGGACTCTGCCGGGCGTGACGCGTCCCAACCGGAATCGGCATACTCGACGCACCCGGCTCATTCGACGGACGCGACCGGACCGCTCGGCGCGGCCGCTCCGCTCGGCACGGCCGGCTCGACCGGGTCGGCCGGCTCGACCGACCCGCTGGACCCGGCCGCGCTCGGCCGGGAACCGATGGAACGCATGGAGGGCGTGTGGGCCGCGTAGCCTCGACTCTCGCGACGGGCGCGCTGGCGTGCGCGTGCGTCGTGGTCGCAGGCTGCGGTACGGCCGCCACCGGCGCCCGCCGTGAAGGCCCGGCGCCGGCCGCCACCCGGGTGAAGACGCCGTCCACCGTCGCCCCGGCGATCGTCGCCGACCAGGTGGCGCTGGCCACGATGGTGCGCAAGGACAACAGCGTCAGCGCGGACGTACGCGAGGATCTGACGCCGTGCGTGGGGGCCGGTTACCCGATGGACACCGACTCGGGCGACCTCACGGCGGGCGACGGCCCCGACCTGGTGATCAACGTGACGACGTGCGGCGACGGCCTCGGCATCGCCGCGTACGTGTACCGGATGGTCAACGGCAAGTACCAGAACGTGTTCGCGGACGAGCAGCCGCCGGTCTACGGCAGCGTCGAGGACGGGCGGCTCCAGATCATCCACGAGGTGTACAGGACCGACGACCCGGCGACGTATCCGACCGGGCAGGAGTCGATCACGTACGCCTGGCGCGGGCAGCGCTTCGTCGAGGTCGCGCGGGACTTCTCGGACTTCGGCGCGCGGACCCCGACCGTCTCGCCCGAGCCGACCTCGACCGACCCGGCGCCGCTGCCCAAGTCGGACCCGGTCGATCCCGGCGTGCCGGCGGCGGAGACCACGACCCCGGCGCCGGCCAAATCCCCCTCCTCCGGCGTGTCCGGCAGGCCGAGCAGTCCCGCCGCTGCCGGTTCGACGGCCCCGCAGATGTCGGCCGACGGCGACGCCGTCCAGCACGGCCAGGGACAATAGCCCGGTGGCCGCCACTCATGTCCTGTTCGTCGAGGACGACGATGTCATCCGCGAGGCGACGACTCTCGCGCTGGAACGCGACGGCTTCGAGGTCACGGCCGCGCCCGACGGGCTGGAAGGGCTCACAGCCTTCCGCGCCCGCAGGCCGGACCTCGCGCTGCTCGACGTGATGGTGCCGGGCCTGGACGGCGTGTCGCTGTGCCGCCGGATCAGGGACGAGTCGACGGTGCCGGTGATCATGGTGTCGGCGCGGGCCGACGCCATCGACATCGTGCTCGGCCTGGAGGCCGGGGCCGACGACTACGTGACCAAGCCGTTCGACGGCGCGGTGCTGGTGGCGCGCATCCGCGCCGTACTGCGCCGCTTCCGGGCGGCGGGCGGTGACGACGGGCTGGACGACGCGCCGCAGCTCTCCTTCGGGGACATCGAGATCGACCCCGAGGGCATGGTGGTCACGCGGGCCGGGGAGCGGCTGGCGCTGACCCCGACCGAGATGCGGCTGCTGCTGGAATTCGCGGGCGCGCCCGGCACCGTGCTCTCCCGCGACCGGCTGCTCCAGCGGGTCTGGGACTACGAGTGGGGCGGCGACACGCGGGTCGTGGACGTCCATGTGCAGCGGCTGCGCGCCAAGATCGGCCAGGACCGGCTGGAGACCGTCCGCGGTTTCGGCTACAAGCTGCGGGCCTGAGGTCGCGTGCCGTCCCGTCCGGCGGACTCGCCGTCCGCCTCCTCGTACCCCGGAGCCCCGCGCCGCTTGCGTACCGGCCCGCGCCGCTTGCGTACCGGCCCCCGCCGCTTCGGTACCGGCCCGCGCTGGTTCCGTGCCGGTCTGCGCTGGAAGATCGCCGCGGCCATCGCCGTGGTGTCGGCGCTGGTCGCGCTCGCGCTGAGCCTGGTCGTGCACAACGCCGCGCGGGTCAGCATGATCAACAGCACCCGTGACGTCCAGGACGAGCGCGTCCAGTCGGCGCTGCGGATCTACGAGACGACCGGGCGGCTGGTCTTCTACGCCAAGATCGACGACCCGGAGCTGCCGCGCGAGCTGAAGGAGTTCGCGGCCAAGGGGCAGCGCGCCACATATGTGCAGGACACCGGCGGTCACCCGATGGTGTGGGCGGAGACGCCCGCCGCGGACGGCCGGGTGCTGTCGCTGAAGACCGGTTTCACCGACCGCTACTCCGTGCTGGACGACCTCGACCAGGCGCTGGTGGCCGGGTCGCTCGCGGTCGTCGTCGGCGGTACGGCGATCGGCGTGCTGATCGGCGGCCGGATGTCGCGGCGGCTGCGGAAGGCGGCGGTCGCGGCCCGCAAGGTCGCGGACGGCGACACCGAGGTACGGGTGCGCGAGGCGATCGGCGGCCGGCGCGTACGGGACGAGACGGACGAGCTGGCGCGGGCCGTGGACGCGATGGCCGACGCGCTGCAACTGCGGCTGGAGGCCGAGCGGCGGGTGACGGCCGATATCGCGCACGAGCTGCGGACGCCGGTCACCGGCCTGGTCACCGCCGCCGAGCTGCTGCCGCCCGGCCGCCCCTCGGAGCTGGTGCGCGACCGCGTGCACGCGCTGCGGACGCTGGTCGAGGACGTCCTGGAGGTGGCGCGGCTGGACGGCGCCGCGGAACAGGCCGACCTCCAGGAGCTGGCGCTCGGCGAGTTCGTCCGCCGCCGCGTCGTGGCACTGGCGCCGGACGCCTCGGTCACGGTGGCCGAGGAGGCCGTCGTGCCCACCGACCCGCGCCGCCTGGAGCGCATCCTCGGCAATCTGCTCGCCAACGCCGCCCGGCACGGCGGCGCCCCCGTCGAGGTGGTGGTCGACGGCCCCTATCTGCGCGTCCGCGACCACGGGCCCGGCTTCCCCCCGGACCTCCTGCGCGACGGCCCCAACCGCTTCCGTACGGGCTCCGCCGCCCGCTCGGGCGGCGGCCACGGCCTGGGCCTGACGATCGCCACCGGCCAGGCCCGCGTCCTCGGCGCCCGCCTCACCTTCCGCAACGTCCCCGCCGAGGACGGCGGCGGCGCGGTCGCGCAACTGATGCTGCCCCGCGAGTAGCCGTGGGTCCGGCACTTCGCGGGGCAGCGGGTCCGGCCGAGGAGCCGGGGGGGGCGGGTGGCCAGCGGCCGGGGGGCCGGGGGCCTTGACGGTCAGATGATCAGATGGCGTCGGCCAGGACCGGGGGCTGTTCGTCCTCGGAGCTGGCGGCCTTGGGGGCCGCGGCGCGCAGCGGGGTCTCGGTGATGAACCAGGCCGCGACGAAGCCGACGACGCTGATGACGGCGCCCCACAGGAAGACGGTGTGGGTGCCGTCGGCGACCGCGTGGAAGTACGCGTCCTTCACGGCCGGCGGGAACTTGGCGATGGTGGCCCGGTCGAACTGGGCACCGGCTCCAGCGGCCCCGGAACCGGCTCCGGCGGCGCTGGAGGCCATGCCGTGGGAGACGGTGTGCGTGAACAGGGCGCCGAAGAGCGAGACGCCGAAGGAGCCGCCGATCGTGCGGAAGAGGGTGGAGGACGAGGAGCCGACGCCGATGTCCTTCATCTCGACGCTGTTCTGCGCGATCAGCATCGTGATCTGCATGACGAAGCCCATGCCGACGCCCAGTACGGCCATGTAGAGGCCGGAGGTGAAGCGGCTGGTGTTGACGTCCATGGTGGAGAGCAGGAACAGGCCGAAGGTCATGAAGGCGCCGCCGACCAGCGGGAAGATCTTGTACTTGCCGGTGGAGGTGGTGATGCGTCCGGCGACCATGGAGACGACGAGCATGGCGCTGAGCAGCGGCAGCAGCAGGAGTCCCGAGTTGGTCGCGGAGGCGCCCTGGACGGTCTGCTGGTACAGCGGCAGGAAGGTCATCGCGCCGAACATCGTGAAGCCGACGATGAAGCCGACCAGCGAGATCAGCGAGAAGTTGCTGTTGCGGAAGATCCGCAGCGGCAGCACCGGCTCGGCGGCGCGGGTCTCGGCGTAGAGGAAGGCCGCGAGCGAGACGAGGCCGAGCACGAGCAGGCCGATGATCTGCGCGGAGCCCCAGGCGTACTGCGTGCCGCCCCAGGTGGTGAGCAGGACCAGCGAGGTGATCGCGACGGTGAGCAGCGACGCGCCCCAGTAGTCGATACGGCCCGAGCGCCGCTTCTTCGGCAGGTGCAGCACGATGGTGACCATCGCGAGGGCGACGACGCCGATCGGCAGGTTGATGTAGAAGCTCCAGCGCCAGCCCCAGTTGTCGGTGATGCTGCCGCCGACGAGCGGGCCGCCGATCATGGCGATGGCCATGACACCGGCGATCATGCCCTGGTACTTGCCGCGCTCGCGGGGCGGGATCATCTCGCCGATGATCGCCATCACGCCGACCATCAGACCGCCGGCGCCCAGGCCCTGGACGGCGCGGAAGCTGATGAGCTGGTCCATGGTCTGCGACATGCCGGAGAGCGCGGAGCCGAGCAGGAACAGCACGATGGACGTGAGGAAGATGCCCTTGCGGCCGTACATGTCGCCGAGCTTGCCCCAGATGGGGGTGGAGGCGGCGGTGGCCAGCGTGTAGGCGGTGACGACCCACGACAGGTGGTTGAGCCCGCCGAGTTCGCCGACGATCGTCGGCATCGCGGTACCGATGATCATGTTGTCGAGCATCGCGAGCATCATCGCGATCAGCAGGCCCGCCATGACGACGCGCACACTGCGCTGTCGCGGCTCCGCCTTGACGGCGGCGGCGGTGTCGGTCTGGGACATGGCGGTGGGTCCTCCCCCGGTGAGGGCGGTTCTCCGGGTCCGGCGACACTCACTTCGCCGTCCGCTTACTTGCCGCCCGGCTAGCTAGGTACGGAATGAAGGTACGGGCGTAACTAGCCGGGCGTCAAGTAAGTGCGTAGGGTTTGACCAAGGCCGTACCGTCATGCCCCGTACAGCCAGTCGAGCCGGTCGGGCTCCGTCTGCCCGACGCGAGCGCAGCAGGAGTGCACAGCCATGGTCACAGCGCAGACCCGCCGCGGCGACACCCGCCGCCGCATCCAGGACGTCGCCCTCGAACTCTTCGCGGAGCAGGGCTACGAGAAGACCTCACTGCGCGAGATCGCCGAGCATCTGGACGTCACCAAAGCGGCGCTCTACTACCACTTCAAAACCAAGGAAGACATCCTCATCAGCATCGCGCAGGACCTGTCGAAACCGGTCGACGCGCTGATCGCCTGGGGCAATGAGCAGCCGCGCACGCTGGCCACCAAGCAGGAGGTGCTGCGCCGCTACAGCGAGGCGCTGTGGGGCGCGGAGGCGCTGTTCCGGTTCTTCCAGGAGAACCAGGCCACGGTGCGCGAGCTGAGCATCGGCGAGTCCTTCAAGGGCAAGATCGGCTCGCTGAGCGGGCTGCTGAGGGAGCCGGAGTGGCCGATGCCCGCGCAGGTGCGCTGCATGACCGCGCTCTTCGCCATGCACGCCGGGATGTTCGCGATGCGCGACATCGAGGGCGATCCGGCCGCCAAGCGCGCCGCCATTCTCGACGTCGCGCTCGACCTGGTCGCCCAGGCGGAGGCCGAGGCGGGGGTCTGAGGGGGCTGAGCTTACGAGGGGCTGAGCTTGCGAGGTGCTGAGGGGCCCTTCCGAGGGGCCTCGCACGGGTAGAGACGGCGGCCGGATGTTGACGGCCGCCGTCTCTCTTGCACGACTGGATCTCTTGTACGACTGGTGGGATCAGACGTGCGTCGGAGGTACGTCAGATGTACGTCAGACGTGCACGCCGTGCGTGCGCAGGAAGTGCAGCGGCTCGACGGAGGAGCCGTAGTACGGGGTCTTGCGGATCTCGAAGTGCAGGTGCGGACCGGTCGAGTTGCCGGTGGAGCCGGACTTGCCGATCTCCTGGCCGGTGTCCACCTTCTGGCCGACGTGCACGCCGATGTGCGACAGGTGGCCGTACTGCGAGTACGTGTTGTCCGCGTGCTTGATCACGATGTTGTTGCCGTACGCGCCGCCCCAGCCCGCCGTCACGACGGTGCCGGTGTGCGCGGCCCGCACGCTCGTGCCGCTCGGCACGACGAAGTCCTGGCCGGAGTGGGTGTGCGCCCAGTGCGGACCGGCCTGCGCGTACCCCGCGCCGATCACGTAACCGCTGGTCGGGGTCACCCAGGACGCGCTGCGGGCCTTGCGGTCGGCGGCGGCCTTGGCGTCCGCGCGCTTCTTGGCGTCGGCCGCGGCCTTGGCCTTGGCCTCGTTGGCGGCCTTGGTCTTCGCGGCGTCGGCCTTCACCTTGGCCGCGGTGGCCTGCTGGCCGCTGGCCTGCTTCTGCACCACGTCGGAGATGCTGCTCGCCGTCCCGGCGGCGAGGAATCCCTCGTGCTGCGTGTCAGCGGCGATCGCCGCCGTCGAGCCCAGGGCGAGCGCCGCGACCAGTCCGCCCGTCACTACCGCGACACGGCCACGGGTGACGGACTTCGGGGCACGGTTCATCGTCGAGTTCTTGCGCATGAAGAAACAACCTCACTGAAAGGGGGGAGCAACAGGTCCGGAGATCCGAAACATCCGACTGCGGCTCGTTGCCCATCCTTGGTAACGCGGCATTCCGCCGGACCACAAGGACCCCTATTACTAAGCGCGGTCGTAGTGCCGACCTCTCGGATTCCGCCCTTCCCTTCACCCTTTTTACGTCGAATGCCCGGTACGCCCCCGCACTCAAGTCGCACCAAAACGGGCATCAAGGGCTCCGCCCCTTCACTTCCCCGTCCCCCGCCTGTGCGTGATCCACAGGCTCCGCACACCCCGCGAACCCGCCACTATTTCGCTTAGTAAGTGGCCTGGCTCACATGGGGCACATCACCTCGCCACGCGATTCGGCGAATTCCACCGGGACCAAGGACCTGTGACCGCCGCCACTTCCGCCGACACTTCCCCGCCCCTTCCCCGCCCCTTAGAACCCGCCCCCTTCCGCGAATTCGTGGCGCGGGTCACATTCCCGCCCCTATCGTGAGGCCCGGACACAAGGGGGGCTCCATGCCGGATCTGCCGCACACACCGCTCGACGCCATCGACCTGGCCGACGCCGTCGAAGCCGTCCGCCACGGCCTCGTCACGGGCGCCGCCCGCGGCGCGGGCCAAGCCGTCCGCTTCGAGGTCGGCGAGATCCACATGGAATTCGCCGTCACCCTCGAACGCGTCCGCACCGGCCACGGCGGGATCAAGGCCGTGGTCGTCGAAGCGGGCGCCGACACCGCCCGCACCACGGGCCGCACCCACACGGTCTCCTTCACGCTCCGCCCGAAGGACGCGGCGACGGGCCGGCCGGTGGAGATCGCCGCCCCGGACGAGGGCACCCTGCCGGGTGACGCGCCCCGGCCGCCCCGGTGAGCGGGCCCTTACGGGAGCGGCTGACGGTCGTCCGCAGCCGAGGCGTCCAGGGCAGCGGCTACCTGCTGACGCCCACGCTGGTCCTGACGGCCGCGCACCTCGTGGCGGGCACGGACGAGGCCAGGGTCACCGTGCTCGGCGGCGCGGGCGAGGCCGGCTGCCGCGTCGCGGGCCGCTGGTACGAGAACACGTCGGGCACCGACGTGGCCGTCCTCGTCGCGCCCCGGCCGCTGGCCGACGAGAGCGCCTTCGCCCGCGGTCGCCCCAACCTGTGGGCCATGCTGTCCTCCCTCGCCCCCGTCCCCGACTGCCAGGCCATCGGCTTCCCCTACGCCCAGCGCGACGCGAGCGGCGGCCTCGACACCGAACAGCTCACCGGTACGTACAAGCCCGGCTCGGGCCTGCTCGGCGGCCGGGACGTACTCGCCGTCGACGGCACCCCGCCCGCGCCGCGCCCTGACGGCCTCTCCCCCTGGGCGGGCATGTCCGGCGCCGCCGTCTTCGCGGGTGACGTCGTGATCGGCGTCGTGACCACCGACCCGACCGGCTGGCAGCGACGTCCTGGCCGAACGGCGCGGGCTGGTCCTCATCGACGGCCTGGACGAGATCGACGAACGGTCCCGTGAGCGCGTCGGCGACTGGCTGCGCGGCCTGCTCGCCGCGTATCCCGGCAACCGCTGGCTGGTCACGTCCCGCCCGACGGCCGTCTCCGACTCCTGGCTCGCCGACGAGGGCTTCACCGACCTGACCCTCTCCCCCATGAGCCGGGGCGACATCCGCGCCTTCACCGAGCGCTGGCACGACGCCGCCCGCGCCAGCGTCCCCGACGAGGAGCCCGAGGAGCGGGCGCGCCTCGACACGTACCAGCGCACCCTCCTCGACGCCCTCCACACCAAGCAGGACCTGGCCCGGCTCGCCACGAACCCGCTCATGTGCGGCCTCATCTGCGCCCTGCACCGCGACCGCAGCGGCTACCTCCCCACCGGCCGCAAGGAGCTGTACGACGCCGCCCTCGGCATGCTGCTGATCCGCCGTGACCGCGAACGCGATCTGGCGACCCCGCTCACCGAGGAACCGCAGATCCAGCTCCTCCAGAAGCTGGCGTACTGGCTGGTGAAGAACGGCCAGGCCGAGATGGACATCTCCGACGCCATGCGCCTGATCTCAGCCGCCCTGCCCGCGATGCCGTCCGCCGCCGCGCTCGGCGACAGCGCCTCCGTCTACTGCCACCTGCGCGACCGCAGCGGGCTGCTGCGCGAGCCCACGCCGGACACGGTCGACTTCATCCACCGCACCTTCCAGGACTTCCTGGCCGCCCGCGCAGCCGTCGAAGACCTCGACTTCGACCTGCTGGCCGCCAACGCCCACCACGACCAGTGGGCCGACGTCATCCGCATGGCCGTCGCCCACGGCCGCCCGGCCGAGCGGGCCAGGCTGCTGCGGAAGCTGATCGAGCGCGGCGACGCGGAGCCGGACCACTCAGCCCGGCTGCACCTGCTGGCGACGGCGTGCCTGGAACACGCCACAGAGCTGGACCCGAGGGTCCGCGCGGAGGTGGTGCATCGTGCGGAGAGGCTCATCCCGCCACGGACGGCCGAGGACGTCCAAGGACTGGTGAGCGTCGGCCCGCTGGTCCTGGAACTGCTTCCGGGCCCGGAAAGGCTGAGCCGCGACGAGCCTCGGCCGTCGTCCAGGTGGCGTGGTCCATCGGTGGAGACGCCGCGGTCGTTCTTTTGGCTCGGTTCGCAGCTCACGACCGCCATCATGGAAGCGCGTTGCCCCAGGGACCCCGGCCCGGTCGACCTGGCGCCGCTCGCGGCCCTTCCCGCTCTGACCAAGGTCACGGTCACCGGCCCCGGCCCCGTCCTCGACGCCGACCGCATCCCGCGCGTGAAGGTCACCGTCCACGCCCCGAGGTGACAAAAGGGGCGGGCCCCGGACCGTTACCGCTGGTCCGGGGCCCGCCCCTTACTACGCCGCTGTCGCGGCGGACGCTACCGCGCCGGAGGCGCTACGCGTCCTTGGTCAGATTCGGCCCGCTCGCCGTCTCCACCGGCGGCGCGTCCGCGACCGTGACCTTTTCCTCGCCACGGAACGTGAACTTGGCCGTCTCGCCCTCGCCCTCGACGTCGACCACGACGATGTGACCGGGGCGCAGCTCGCCGAAGAGGATCTTCTCGGAGAGCGAGTCCTCGATCTCGCGCTGGATGGTCCGGCGCAGCGGCCGGGCGCCCAGGACGGGGTCGTAGCCGCGCTTGGAGAGCAGCACCTTGGCGTCGGGGCTGAGCTCGATGCCCATGTCGCGGTCGCGCAGCCGCTCGTCGACCCGGCTGATCATGAGGTCGACGATCTGGAGGATGTCCTCCTCGGTGAGCTGCGGGAAGACGATGACATCGTCGACGCGGTTCAGGAACTCCGGGCGGAAGTGCTGCTTCAGCTCGTCGCTGACCTTGTTCTTCATCCGCTCGTAGTTGGACTTCGTGTCGCCCTGGGCGGCGAAGCCCAGGTTGAAGCCCTTGGAGATGTCCCGGGTGCCGAGGTTGGTGGTCATGATGATCACCGTGTTCTTGAAGTCCACGACCCGGCCCTGGGAGTCGGTCAGGCGACCGTCCTCCAGGATCTGCAACAGCGAGTTGAAGATGTCGGGGTGGGCCTTCTCGACCTCGTCGAAGAGGACGACGGAGAACGGCTTGCGGCGCACCTTCTCGGTGAGCTGGCCGCCCTCCTCGTACCCGACGTAGCCGGGAGGCGAGCCGAAGAGCCGCGAGACGGTGTGCTTCTCGCTGAACTCCGACATGTCGAGCGCGATCAGCGCGTCCTCGTCGCCGAAGAGGAACTCGGCGAGCGCCTTGGACAGCTCGGTCTTACCGACGCCGGACGGGCCGGCGAAGATGAACGAGCCGCCGGGACGCTTAGGGTCCTTCAGACCGGCACGCGTGCGTCGGATGGCCTTGGAGAGCGCCTTGACGGCGTCCCGCTGGCCGATGACGCGCTTGTGCAGCTCGTCCTCCATGCGCAGCAGGCGGGAGGACTCCTCCTCGGTCAGCTTGAAGACCGGGATGCCGGTGGCGGTCGCCAGGACCTCGGCGATCAGGTCGTCGTCGACCTCGGCGACGACGTCCATGTCGCCGGCCTTCCACTCCTTCTCGCGCTTGGTCTTCGCGGCGAGGAGCTGCTTCTCGTTGTCCCGGAGCGAGGCCGCCTTCTCGAAGTCCTGCGAGTCGATCGCGGACTCCTTCTCGCGGCGCACGTCGGCGATCTTCTCGTCGAACTCGCGCAGGTCCGGCGGCGCGGTCATCCGGCGGATACGCATCCGGGAACCGGCCTCGTCGATCAGGTCGATCGCCTTGTCCGGCAGGAAGCGGTCCGAGATGTACCGGTCGGCCAGGGTCGCGGCGGCCACCAGGGCGGAGTCCGTGATGGACACCCGGTGGTGCGCCTCGTACCGGTCGCGCAGGCCCTTGAGGATCTCGATGGTGTGCTGGAGCGACGGCTCCGCGACCTGGATGGGCTGGAAGCGGCGCTCGAGGGCCGCGTCCTTCTCCAGGTACTTGCGGTACTCGTCCAGCGTGGTGGCGCCGATGGTCTGGAGCTCACCGCGGGCCAGCATGGGCTTGAGGATGGAGGCGGCATCGATCGCGCCCTCGGCGGCACCGGCGCCGACCAGGGTGTGCAGCTCGTCGATGAACAGGATGATGTCGCCGCGGGTGCGGATCTCCTTGAGGACCTTCTTCAGGCGCTCCTCGAAGTCACCGCGGTAGCGGGAGCCGGCGACCAGGGCGCCGAGGTCAAGCGTGTAGAGCTGCTTGTCCTTCAGCGTCTCGGGCACCTCGCCCTTGACGATCGCCTGGGCCAGGCCCTCGACGACGGCGGTCTTGCCGACGCCGGGCTCGCCGATGAGCACGGGGTTGTTCTTGGTGCGGCGGGACAGCACCTGCATGACCCGCTCGATCTCCTTCTCGCGCCCGATCACCGGGTCGAGCTTGGTCTCACGAGCGGCCTGGGTCAGGTTGCGGCCGAACTGGTCGAGGACGAGCGAGGTCGAGGGGGTGCCCTCGGCCGGGCCGCCTGCCGTGGCCGACTCCTTCCCGCCGGAGTAGCCGGACAGGAGCTGGATGACCTGCTGCCTGACCCGGTTGAGATCGGCGCCCAGCTTCACCAGGACCTGGGCTGCGACGCCCTCGCCCTCGCGGATCAGGCCGAGCAGGATGTGCTCGGTGCCGATGTAGTTGTGGCCGAGCTGGAGGGCCTCGCGGAGCGACAGCTCCAGGACCTTCTTCGCCCGGGGGGTGAAGGGGATGTGGCCGGACGGGGCCTGCTGGCCCTGGCCGATGATCTCCTCCACCTGCTGGCGGACCGCCTCGAGCGAAATCCCGAGGCTCTCCAGGGCCTTAGCGGCGACACCCTCACCCTCGTGGATCAGGCCCAGGAGGATGTGCTCGGTGCCGATGTAGTTGTGGTTGAGCATCCGGGCTTCTTCCTGAGCCAGGACGACAACCCGCCGCGCGCGGTCGGTGAACCTCTCGAACATCGTTAATCGCTCCTCAGAGCGGTCGGGCAGTGAGGGGTCGGTCCCCTCCCTGTCCTTCCGCATGCTAGTCCCGCACAGCGGCGCCGCTCACGTATCCACCCCCGCTCGCGCGAGGAAAGCTGCGCTACCGGCTGACGTCACTCACACAACCTCGATGGTGCGAGACGATGTTCCCGCAGGCCAGGCGAATACCCCTTTATCAAGTACGCCCGTGGCGAACGCACGCCCTCGCCTGCTCGAACACCAGCCCTTCCCACTAGGTACTTCTTACCCTCTGCCCAGGACACTCCATGCCGAAAGCGGCTGGGGAGTGCGCTAAGGGCGAACAACCTTGCGCCGTTACGGACACTTCCGGCCGACACCGAACGTGTTCACCCATCGACGGTACGTGGTCGCCGCCGTAACCCCTGCCCCGGCGGGCAGTTGCACACGGCATGGGCTGGTACGAGCACGAACTGGGGTGGCCGACCACCGGGGCGCTGCCGCCGGGTCTGGTCACCGGGGTGCGGTTCGACGCGGTGGACGTGCCCGCGGAGGCGGGTCTGGCGGTGCTGAACCGTTTCCCGCGGCCGGGCCAGCTCGGCCCGGTGGCGCTGGACGGCCACCGGATCCGGCTGCTGGTGGCCGCCGGATCCGCCGAGGAGCTGCCGGGGCTGCTGGAGTGGCTGGAGTGGGGCGGTATCCGGCTGGATCTGACGGCGCTGGGGTCCGGCGCTCCGATGCGAGCGCCCGCGCACCCCGAGTGGGGCCGCCGGGAGGCCGCGTACGACCGGTCCGCGCCGGTGTGGCTGCGGCCTCCCCGACCGGGGTGCGAAGTCGAGTCCACGGTGCCCGCGCTGCGTGTCACGGATGGAGCCGATGGAACGGGGGTACCCATCGGGCTCACGGCACTGGTGGCCGCCCTTGCGACGGCCTGCCACCGGATCACGCTGCGGACGCGTAGCCAGGATCAGCCGTGGGCCTTCTCGTACGCCTCACGAATGGTGGCCGGAACACGACCGCGGTCGTTGACCTCGTAACCCTTCTCCTTGGCCCACGCACGGATCTTCGCGGTGTCGGGACCGGAAGCGCCGCCTCCGCGGACCGCCTTGGTGCGGCCACGACCGGCCCGTCCGCCGGTACGACGGCCACTGTCCGTGTACGGGTTGAGCAGCCCGCGGAGCTTGTCAGCATTCGCGGTGGTGAGGTCGATCTCGTAGGTCACACCGTCGAGAGCGAACGTGACGGTCTCGTCCGCCTCGCCGCCGTCGAGGTCGTCAACAAGAAGAACCTGGACCTTCTGAGCCACCGGCTTCCCTTTCATCGAAAACGGATTAACGGTAAAAGCAAAGCGCCTTTGCGGGAAAAACACAAACCCCTTGCACGAACGGGCGCCCGCGAGGTAGCGCGATCCGGACAAACCGGAACGGTCAGAGTTGCAGCAGCATGCGGCTGTTGCCCAAGGTGTTCGGTTTCACTCGCTCCAGGTCCAGGAACTCCGCGACACCCTCGTCATTGGAACGGAGGAGCTCGCCGAAGACATCGCCGTCGACCGGCGTCTCCCCGATCTCCACGAAGCCGTGCTTCGCGAAGAAGTCCACTTCGAAGGTGAGGCAGAAAATTCGGCGGACTCCCAGCCAGCGTGCGGTGTGCAGCAACTTTGCCAGCAACTGGTGGCCGACACCCTTGCCGCGCTGTGTCGGGTCCACCGCCAACGTCCTGACCTCGGCCAGGTCCTCCCACATCACGTGCAGGGCGCCGCACGCGACCACGTTCGCGTCCTCGTCCCGTTCCGCGACCCAGAACTCCTGGATGTCCTCATAAAGGGTCACTGTCGGCTTGTCGAGCAGGATGCCGTCACGCACATAGGAGTCGAGCAGCGTCCGTACCGCGGCGACATCGCCGGTGCGCGCCCGGCGGATGGTGACGTCATTCGACATGAGGGGCATGTGCGGACGCTATCGCCCTTCGGGATCCGCAGGACCGGAGGGGTCGACGGACTGGATGATGCGCAATGCGTCACGGACCGCTTCACGCTGTTCCGGAGACATCATGCCGAAGAAGTGGACGAGCGCGGCGGCCGGGTTGTCGCTCGCGGACCACGCTTCGTTCATCAGTGCGGCAGAGTATGCGGCACGCGTCGAAACGGCCTCATAACGATAAGCGCGGCCTTCCTCCTCGCGGCGGAGCCAGCCCTTCTGGCGCAGGTTGTCCATTACGGTCATGACAGTTGTGTACGCGATGGATCGATCCCGTGAGAGATCCTCCAGGACCTCACGAACCGTGACCGGTCGGTTCCACTCCCACACTCGCGTCATGACGGCGTCTTCGAGGTCTCCCAATGGCCGGGGCACATTCCGGATACTAGCCGCAGACGTTCCGCTTATCGGGACCAAACGGGTCGGACCGGCGCACGGCGCCTTGTCGGGCGCCGCGCACCGGTCCGTGGATCGGGCATGGATCTTCGGCCAAGTATCAGATGATATTGATTTCCTTGGCCGTCAAATGCCGCGGCGGGCGTCAGCGGTCCTCGGCGGAGGGCTGGCGCGCGGCCTCGGCGCGGGCGAAGGCGGCGTCCACCGCCGCGTCCTCCTTGGCCTTGTTGGCCCCGCCCTGGTTCTTGATGATCGTCACGATGACGGCGATGAAGAGGATCGCCATCACCAGCGGCGGCACGATCGCGGATACGTAGTCCATACCGACCAGCGTAGCCACGCCTCCCGCGCCGCCGACGGCGGGTGGGTGCGGCGGGGCCCGTCAGGCCGAGCGGGCCTCGTCGTCCCGCTTGGGCGCGGCGGGCTTGCGGCCGGGCGGCCAGATCTCGGCGGGCGTCGGCGGGCGCTTGGGCGCGCCCTCGCCGGGTCCCGGCGAGGGGGACGGCGCCGGGGACTTCGGGCGGGGCGAAGGAGCCGGGGACGGCTTCTTCTCCGCCGGGTCCGCGGCGGTGGCGGAACGGGCGCCCGGAAGGGCGAGCAGGCGGCGCGACGTGGTCATATGGGCCTCCAGACGGAGTCGTACGTCGTTCTCTGCGAGGGTTTCGCAGCGGCGCAGCAGTGCGGTGCGCCGCCGGTACTCCGGGGTTCCGCTCGGTGCGGCCCGCAGGCGGCGCAGTGCGGCGAGGTCGTCCGCGCCGGGTACGTAGCCGCCGGCGAGCGCGGCGGTGAGCCGTTCCAGATACCCGCCCGCGCTTCCGGGCAGCGCCTGCCGGTACCGGCTCAGCTCGTCCAGCAGGAACGAC
This sequence comes from Streptomyces sp. NPDC024632, assembly GCF_055559175.1. NCBI lineage: Bacteria > Bacillati > Actinomycetota > Actinomycetes > Kitasatosporales > Streptomycetaceae > Streptomyces > Streptomyces sp. NPDC024632. Next base: position 161,777 of record NZ_JBVHLD010000018.1, on the reverse strand, counting down.
CGCAGCCGTCCCGCCTCGGCCACCGCGTCGTCCACGGCGTGCACGAGCCGGAGGTATTCCTGTACGTGCTCGGCGGGCCGCGCCGGTACGCGCGCCTGTGCGGCGGGGCGTACGGGTCCGCGGAGCTGTTCCGCCGGGCGTACGTGCTCGGCCGGGCGCGGCGCGAGCACGGCGTCGGCGGCGGCGGTGTCGGTCCGGCCCGCGTAAGGGGACAGGACTTCCGCCAGGGCTCGGCGCAGCACGCGCAGTTCGTCCGCGCTGAACGCCATCCCGCCTCGGTTTCCGTGTGGCGTGGGCATAGCGAAAGATTAGTCTTTAACCGGACAAATCACACGCATCCTCGCGCACTCGGGTGCGTCGCCCGCCCCGTACCGCCGCAAGCCCCCCGTACGGCCCGGAGCCGCCCCGTACCGCCGGGCGACACGGCGAGACACGGCGAGACACGCCGGGCAACACGGCGTACACCCCGGGCGCTACGACGTCTGGACGTTCCGCTCGTACACCAGCCGCAGTCCGATCAGCGTCAGCCAGGGCTCGTGCTCGTCGATGATCGACGCCTCGCCCAGGACCAGCGGCGCCAGGCCGCCCGTCGCGATCACGGTCACGTCGTCCGGGTCGTCGGCCAGCTCGCGCGCCATCCGCTCGGCGATGCCGTCGGCCTGCCCGGCGAAACCGTAGAGGATGCCGGACTGCATGGCCTCGATCGTGTTCTTGCCGATGACGCTGCGCGGCCTGGCCAGCTCGATCTTGCGCAGCTGCGCGCCGCGCATGCCGAGCGCGTCCACCGAGATCTCGATGCCGGGCGCGATGGCGCCGCCCACGTACTCCCCGCGCGCCGACACCGCGTCGAAGGTGGTCGCCGTGCCGAAGTCCACGACGATGCACGGGCCGCCGTAGAGGTGCACGGCGGCCAGCGAGTTGATGATCCGGTCGGAGCCGACCTCCTTGGGGTGGTCGACCAGGATCGGCACACCGGTCTTGACGCCCGGCTCGACCAGGATCGACGGGACGTCGCCGTAGTAGCGGCGGGTCACCTCGCGCAGCTCGTGCAGCACCGACGGCACCGTCGAGCAGATCGCGATGCCGTCGATGCCGTCGCCGAGGTCGCCGAGCAGCGGGTGCATCCCCATCAGGCCCTGGAGCAGTACGGCCAGTTCGTCGGCGGTACGGCGCGGGTCGGTGGAGATCCGCCAGTGCTCGACGATCTCCTCCCCGTCGAACAGCCCGAGGACGGTGTGGGTGTTGCCGACGTCGATGGTGAGCAGCATGCGCCCCTACGCTTCCGCTCGCCGGCCCGCGGCGTCCGCGCGCAGGTCGAGGCCGATGTCCAGGATCGGGGAGGAGTGGGTGAGGCCGCCGACCGCCAGGTAGTCCACGCCGGTCTCGGCGTAGGCGCGGGCGGTGTCCAGGGTGAGGCGGCCCGAGGACTCCAGCACCGCGCGGCCCGCGACCAGCGCGACGGCCTCCGCGGTCTCGGCCGGGGTGAAGTTGTCCAGCAGGATCAGGTCGGCGCCCGCGTCCAGCACCTCGCGCACCTGGTGCATCGTGTCGACCTCGACCTCGACCGCCAGGTCGGGGAACTCCTCGCGGACCAGCTTGAACGCCTGCGCCACGCCGCCCGCCGCGACCACGTGGTTGTCCTTGACCAGCGCCGCGTCCGACAGCGACATCCGGTGGTTGACGCCGCCGCCGCAGCGGACCGCGTACTTCTCCAGCGCCCGCAGGCCCGGTGTCGTCTTGCGGGTGTCGCGGACCTTCGCGGAGGTGCCCTCCAGCACGTCGGCCCACTCGCGGGTGGCGGTGGCGATACCGGAGAGCCTGCACAGCAGATTGAGCGCGCTGCGTTCGGCGGTCAGCAGGTCGCGGGTGCGGGTGCGCACGGTGAGCAGCTTCTGCCCGGCCGCGACCCGGTCGCCGTCCTCCACGTGCCGCTCGACCTCGAACTCGTCGGTGCACACCACCGACAGCACCGCCTCGGTGACCCGCAGGCCCGCCACGGTGCCCGCCTCGCGGGCGGTGAAGTCGCCGGTGGAGAAGGCGTCCTCGGGGACGGTCGCCACGGTCGTGACGTCCACGCCCTGGTCCAGGTCCTCCTCGATCGCCATGTGCGCGATGTCCTCGACCTGCACCGGGTCAAGGCCCGCGTCCATCAGGAGCTGCGCCAGGTCGGGGTCGAGGCCGCACTCCAGCGGGTCGAGGCCGTACGCGTCGTCGTACGCCTCGCCCGCGCCGCAGCCGCAGCCGTCACCGCAGCCGCCGCCGGTCACCTCGCTCGGCGGGCCGATCTGCGGCAGCGGGAGGGCGACGGGCCGGGGACGGTCGGGGGTGGTCACGAGGGCTCCTTCGGATTCCGAGCGGCGTGCGGCGGACGGTTCGCGGTACTGGGCGCGGCGTCCGGCGCGGTGCCGTTGGGGGCGGCCCCATCATCCACGATCGGAGCGGTCCCGGGGGCGCCGCCCCGGGTGTCCCCCGTGCCGCCGCCGGTCGGCGGGAAGTCCGTGCCTTCGGTGGTGTGCACCGCGAGCGTGCGGTGCGGGGTGAGGCGTACGACGAGATGCCGGCGCCACGCCTGGTCGTCGCGGTCGGGACGGTCCTCGCGCCAGTGGCAGCCGCGGGTCTCCTCGCGACGGCGGGCGGCGGCGACCAGCACCCGGGCGACCAGGCCCAGATTGGTCGCCTCCCAGGTCTCGACGCACGGCTCGGCGGTCTTGCCGTCCCTGTCGTACTCCTCGACGGCCGCGGTGTGCAGCCGTTCCAGCGCGCCCGCCGCGGTGGCCAGGCTGTCGGCGCTGCGCAGGACGCCCGCGCCCGCCGACATGATCCGCTGCACCTCGTAGCGCGCCTCGGAGGCCAGCAGCGGGGTGTGCGCGGGCTCCGGGATGACGGGCTCGCCCGGCACCGTCGGGTCGGCGACGATGTCGGCGGCGATCCGCTCGGCGAAGACCAGCCCTTCGAGGAGCGAGTTCGACGCGAGCCGGTTCGCGCCGTGCACGCCCGTACAGGCGACCTCGCCGCACGCGTACAGGCCGGGGACGGTCGTACGGCCGAGGAGGTCGGTACGGACGCCGCCGGACGCGTGGTGCGCGGCGGGCGCGACCGGGATCGGCTCGGTGACGGGGTCGATGCCGTGGGCGCGGCAGGCGGCCAGGATGGTGGGGAAACGCTCCTCCCACATGGTGGCGCCGAAGTGCCGGGCGTCGAGGTACATGTGCTCGGCGCCGGTCTCCTGCATCCGCCGCGTGATGCCCTTGGCGACGATGTCGCGCGGGGCCAGCTCGGCCAGTTCGTGCTGGCCGACCATGAAGCGGACCCCGTCGGCGTCCACCAGGTGCGCGCCCTCGCCGCGTACCGCCTCCGAGACCAGCGGCTGCTGGCCCTCGGCGTCCGGGCCCAGCCACAGCACGGTCGGGTGGAACTGGACGAATTCCAGGTCGCTGACCTCGGCGCCCGCGCGCAGCGCCAGCGCCACGCCGTCGCCCGTCGACACCGCCGGGTTGGTGGTCGCCGAGAACACCTGGCCCATGCCGCCGGTGGCCAGGACGACGGCGCGGGCGCGTACGGCTCCGACGCCGTCGCGCTGCCCGGCGCCCATCACGTGCAAGGTGACGCCCGCGGTGCGGCCCACGGCGTCGGTGAGCAGGTCGAGGACCAGCGCGTTCTCGACGAAGTCGATATTGGCTTCGCGGACCGCCTCGATCAGCGCGCGGGAGACCTCGGCGCCGGTCGCGTCGCCGCCCGCGTGGACGATCCGGCGGCGGTGGTGGCCGCCCTCGCGGGTCAGCAGGATCTCGCCGCTGGTCTTGTCGGTGTCGAAGTGCGCGCCGGTCGCGATGAGGCGGCGCACCGCGGCGGGGCCCTCGGTGACCAGGGTGGCGACGGCCGTCTCGTCGCAGACGCCCGCGCCCGCGACGAGGGTGTCGGCCAGGTGCTGCTCGGGGGTGTCGCCCTCGCCGAGGGCCGCGGCTATGCCGCCCTGCGCCCAGCGGGTCGAGCCGTCGTCCAGGTGCGCCTTGGTCACGACGGTGACCTTCGCTCCCGCGGCGGCGCAGCGCAGGGCGACGGTGAGGCCCGCGACGCCCGAGCCGACCACGACCACGTCGGAGGTCAGCGTCCAGCCGGGCTCGGCGGCGTACAGGCGGATGCCGGTACTCGCGCTTGTGGCTCTGGTTCCGTTCATTCGGCGGCTCCGAACTCCAGCGGGAGGTTGTCGATCAGGCGGGTGGTGCCGGCCTTGGCGGCGACGGCGAGGACGGCGGGGCCCGCGTGGTCCGGCGCGGCTTCGGTGAAGTCGGCGGGGTCGATGAGGGCCAGGTAGTCGACGGCGAGGCCGTCGGCCGTGGCCAGGACGTGTCCTGCCGCCCGTCGTACGGCGTCCGGGCCGCCCCCGGCCGCGTCCCGGCCCGCGAACAGGGCGCGGGACAGGGCCAGGGCGTGCTCGCGGTCCCGCTCCGACAGGTAGCGGTTGCGGCTGGACAGCGCCAGGCCGTCCGGCTCGCGCACGGTCGGTACGGCGACGATCTCGACGGGGAAGTTCAGGTCGGTGACCATGCGGCGGATCAGGGCGAGCTGCTGGGCGTCCTTCTGCCCGAAGAAGGCCGCGGCGGGCCGCGTGAGGTGCAGCAGCTTGGCGACGACGGTCAGCATGCCGTCGAAGTGGCCTGGCCGGGACGCGCCCTCGTACCGCTCGCCCATGGGTCCCGCGGTGATACGGACCTGCGGTCGGCCGCCGGGGTAGACCTCGTCGGTGGCGGGCGCGAAGACGTGGTCGGCGCCGGCCTTCTGCGCCAGCACGACGTCGGCTTCGAGGGTGCGGGGGTAGCGGTCGAGGTCCTCGTTCGGCCCGAACTGGAGGGGGTTGACGAAGACGGTGACGGTGACGAGGCCGTCGCCCGCGTAGGCGCGGGCCGCGCGGATCAGGGCGGCGTGGCCCTCGTGCAGCGCGCCCATCGTCATGACGACGGCGGCGGCCGGGGGCAGTTCCGCCGCGGTGTGCACCAGCTCGGTCACGGGGTCCCTCCATTGGCGAGGGCGCCGAGCAGCGCCTCCGCGAACTCCGGTTTCAGCATTCCGTTGGCCAGAGCGCGGTCCGCGGTGGCGCGGGCCATTCCCACGTACGAGGCCACCGTCTCGGGGGCGTGCGCGCGCAGTTCGTCCAGGTGCGCGGTGACGGTGCCGGCGTCGCCGCGGGCGACCGGCCCGGTCAGGGCGGCGTCACCGGAGCGCAGGGCGTTGTCGAGCGCGGCGCCCAGCAGCGGGCCGAGCATGCGGCCGGGCTCGGCGACGCCCGACGCCTTGAGCAGGTCCATCGACTGGGCCACGAGGGTGACGAGGTGGTTCGCGCCGATGGCCAGTGCCGCGTGGTAGAGCGGGCGGGCGGCCTCCTCGATCCACTCGGGCTCGCCGCCCATCTCGATGACGAGCGCCTCGGCGGCCAGCCGCAGCTCGCCGGGGGCGGTCACGCCGAAGGAGCAGCCCGCCAGGCGCTGCACGTCCACCGGGGTGCCGGAGAAGGTCATCACCGGGTGCAGCGCGAGCGGCAGCGCGCCCGCGCGCAGCGCCGGGTCGAGCACGGACGTGCCGTACCGGCCCGAGGTGTGCACCAGCAGCTGGCCCGGCCGCACCGCGCCGGTCTCCGCGAGGCCCTTGACCAGGTCGGGCAGGGCGTCGTCGGGGACGGTCAGCAGTACGAGGTCGGCGCGTTCGAACACCGCTGCCGGTTCCACCAGGGGGACGCCGGGGAGCAGCGCCGCGGCGCGGCGCTTGGACGCCTCGGACACGCCGGACGCCGCCACGGGGCGGTGCCCCGCCATGCGCAGCGCCGCCGCCAGTGCGGGGCCCACTCGGCCGGCTCCCACGACCCCGACGGCCAGTCGCGCCGGCCGCCCCTCCGCCTTGCCCATCTCGTCCACGCGCGCTCCGAGCCTTCCGTTCCAGTCCTCACCGGGGTACCGGACGCCTTCTCGTCAATCCTACGCGAATCCCCTCCGGGGCGGTCAGCCCGTGCGGGGTGCCCCCTGCGAGAGCTTCAGCACACCGCTGCGTCTCTTTGTCTTGTTCTTTCCCACCCGCCCACCCGTGCGGGTGCTTTGTCGTCTGCGGGTGCCGCCTGTGCCTGGGTCGGTGCCGGTCCGGGGCACCTCCTCGAAATGCGGCTACCTGGTACCTGTGTATCCGGTGCCGTTCGTGTCACCGCATTTCTGCGGGGGCACCCCGGCCCGTCCCCTCCTCGCTCGTCGGCGTCCGCCTGCCGGTGGGGGTTGCCGGGAGGGGGGTTCTTTCGGCGAACCGTCCCGCGTCACCCGACGTCCAGCCGGGGGGCGAAAGGTCTGGCGGAAGGGCGCACCGGCGCAGGGCGGTTCGCCGGGAGGACCCCCCTTCCCCGGCCACCCCCACCGGACAGGCGGACGCCGACGTACCGGGAGGGGACGGGCCGGGGTGCCCCCGCAGGGGGACGAACGGAAAGGGGCTGGACGTTTTCGAAGTGGGTGCACGTTCGTCGCCCGAGGAGGTGCCCCGGCCCGGCACCGACCCAGGCACAAGCGGCACCCGCAGACGAAAAAGCACCCGCACGGGTGGGCGGGCGGGCGAGGAAAGGAGGGAGGGCGGGCACCCGCGCGGGAGGCGATAAGGCGTGGCGGGGGACCGCCCTGGAAGGGAGTATCGGGGGATGGGCGATGACGGCGAGATGCGGGAGAAGGTCGCGGCGGCAGTCGCGAAGTGCGACGGAAGGGTCCTGATGTCCGGCCCCAAGGCAACCCTTGGGGAACGGCTGGCGCGGCTCGCCGAAGAGGCGGCGACGGCGTACGACGTGACGGAACCGGTGGACATCTACGGCGACGGCGTCGTGGCCGCCCTGGAGCGCCGCGTGGCGGAAATCCTCGGCACGCAGGACGCGGCCTTCTTCCCGACGGGCACGATGGCCCAGCAAGTGGCCCTGCGGGCATGGGCGGGCCGCACGGGCAACGCGACGGTGGCGCTGCACCCGATGGCGCACCCGGAGGTGCACGAACGCGGCGCGCTGCACGCGGTGAGCGGCCTGCGCACCGTCCACCCGACGACGGAACCCCGCCTGCCGACCGCGGAAGAGATCCGCGACTTCGAGGAGCCGTTCGGCACCCTGATGCTCGAACTGCCGCTGCGGGACGCCGGTTTCGTGCTGCCGTCGTGGGACGAGCTGACGGCGACGGTGGCCGCCGCCCGCGACCGGGACGCGGTCGTGCACTTCGACGGCGCCCGCCTGTGGGAGTGCACACCCCACTTCGGCCGCCCGCTGCCGGAGATCGCGGCCCTCGCGGACAGCGTGTACGTGAGCTTCTACAAGTCGCTGGACGGCATCTCGGGCGCGGCCCTGGCCGCCTCCGCGGACGTCGTCGCGGAGGCGAAGGCGTGGCGGCACCGGTACGGCGGCATGCTGTTCCAGCAGTTCCCCGCCGCGCTGGCGGCGCTGGCCGGTCTCGACACCGTAATGCCGCGGCTCCCGTCGTTCGTGGCGCACGCCAAGCCGGTCGCGCGGGCCCTGCGCGAGGGCCTGACGGAGGGCGGCGTGCCGTGGCTGCGGGTGCACCCGGAAGAGCCGCAGACCCACCAGTTCCAGCTCTGGCTGCCGTATCCGGCCGACGTCCTGGGTGAGGCGTCACTGCGTCAGGCCGAGGAGACCAGGATCTCCCTCTTCGGCCGCGCCGTCTTCGCGGAGCCGGGCGTGCCCGGCCTGTCCATGACGGAGGTGACGGTCGCGGCCCCGGCGCTCGAATGGACCGAGCAGGACGTCAGGGAGGCGGCGGCGGCCTTCGCGCGCCGCCTCCCCCGGCCGTAGGACCGAGGCCGTCCGCTCAGCCGCCCACCCGCAGCAGCAGCTTCCCCGTGCTCCTGCGCGACTCCAGCAGCCGGTGCGCCTCCGCCGCCCGCTCCAGCGGGAATTCGGCGCTCACCGGCAACTCCACATCGCCGTCGGTGACGGTACGGAAGGCGGCGTCGGCGATCCGCCGCAGCCGCTGCGGCTCCTGCGCGGCCATGCCGAGGACGGAGAAGCCCGAGACGGACAGCCCCAGCGGATACGTGTCGGCGGGCCCGATCCGCCAGGGCTCCTCCGAACCGGCGTTGCCGAAGGAGACGAGGCGGCCGAAGCGGCCGAGCGTGCCGAGGGTGCGGCGGAAGGTCTCGCCGCCGACCGGGTCGAGGGCGATGTCGACGCCCCGCCCGCCGGTCGCCGCCCGGACGTCGGTGTCGAAGGTCGCGGCCGTGAAGACCTCGTCGTAACCGGACTTGAGCGCGTGGTCGGCCTTGTCGAGGCTGGAGACGACGCCGTAGACGGCCGCCGCGCCGCCCAGCCGGGCGAGCTGTCCCGCGACCGTGCCGACGCCGCCCGCCGCGCCCTGGACGAGCACGGTGTCGCCCTCGCGCAGCCGCCCGACCTCGTGCAGCAGCGCGTACGCGGTGGGCAGCACGCTGGGGAGGGTGGCGCCGGTGCGCAGGTCGAGTCCCGCGGGCAGGGCGAAGACGGTGGCGGCGGGCGCCAGCGCGGTCTCGGCGTAGCCGCCGCCGTCGAGGAAGGCGGCGACCTCCTGGCCGGGCGTGAAGTCGGTGACGTCCGGGCCGACCTCGCGGATCAGCCCCGAGACCTCGAGGCCCGGCCGGAAGGGCAGCGCCTCCACCCGGTAGCCCTCGGCCCTGGCCTTGACGTCGGCGAAGTTGACGCCCGCCCAGGCGACGTCGACGGTGACCTCGCCGGGGCCCGGCGAGGGCCGCGGCACGTCCGCGAGGCGCAGAACCTCGGGACCTCCGTACTGCTCGAAAACGATGGCGCGCATGTCGTACTCCCCCGTGCTGTGATCCCTACCGGTCGGTACGGACCTTCCCTGATCGGCCCGGCGTGAACCCGTATCCGCGAACCGCCGGTAACCGCTTCAGGGGTCCGGCCGCCTCAGCCGCCGGCCCGCACCAGGCCCGTCTCGTAGGCCAGGACGACGGCCTGGACGCGGTCGCGCAGGCCCAGTTTGGTGAGGATGCGGCCGACGTGCGTCTTGACCGTGGCCTCCGACAGGACCAGCTTGCGGGCGATCTCGCCGTTGGACAGGCCCTGGGCGACCAGCAGCAGCACCTCGCGCTCGCGCTCGGTCAGCTTGTCGACCTCCTTGTGCTCCTCGGCCGCCGCGGACGGCAGCATCGGGGTGAAGCGGTCGAGCAGCCGCCGGGTGGTGCTGGGCGCCACCACGGCGTCGCCGCTGTGCACGGCCCGGATCGCGCCGAGCAGTTCGTCCGGCGGCACGTCCTTGAGCATGAAGCCGCTGGCGCCCGCCTTGAGCGCGGCGAAGGCGTACTCGTCCAGGTCGAAGGTGGTCAGGATGAGGACCCGCGGGCCCTCGCCCTCCCGGCGGACCGCCTCGCCGCGGTCGCCCCCGCAGATGTGCCGGGTCGCCTCGACCCCGTCCATCCGCGGCATGCGGACGTCCATCAGCACGACGTCGACCCGCGTGTGCCGCAGCACCTCCAGCGCTTCGGCGCCGTCGCCCGCCTCGGCCACGACCTCCATGTCCGGCTGGGCGGCGAGCACCATCCGGAACCCGGTGCGCAGCAGCACCTGGTCGTCGACGAGCATGACGCGGATCGCCATGTGTCCTGCCTCTCGGTAGTTCTCCGTGGTCACGGCCGCCGGTCCTCGCCGGTCCCGGCCGTGGTGGTCGTCCGGCTAACCGGTTCTCAGCGGCAGCACCGCGCTGATCCGGAAGCCCCCGCCGGGGCGCGGACCCGCGTCCAGCGTGCCGCCGACCATGCCTATCCGCTCCCGCATGCCGATCAGGCCCTGGCCCAGGCCGTCCCGGCCGCCCTGCTGGTACAGCTCGTGCCGGGCGCCGCGCCCGTCGTCCTCGATCAGCAGGTCGAGCGCCGCGTCGCCGAAGCCCAGCATGACGCTGGCGCTGGCGCCGTCCCCGCCGTGCTTGCGGACGTTCGTCAGCGCCTCCTGCACGATGCGGTACGCGGTCAGCTCGACGCCGCTGGACAGCGGTCTGGCGTCGCCCGCGACCTCGAATCTGACCGGCAGGCCCGCGCCGCGCACCTGGTCGATCAGATCGGCGAGCTGGTCGACGCCGGGCTGCGGCACGTACTCGCCGCCCGCGTCGTCGCCCGCGCGCAGCAGCCCGAGCAGCCGCCGCATCTCGGCGAGGGCCTGTCTGCCGGTGGTGGAGATGGTCGACAGCGCCTGCTTGGCCTGGTCGGGCGCGGCGTCCAGCACATACGCGGCGCCGTCCGCCTGGACGACCATCACCGAGACGTTGTGCGCCACGACGTCGTGCAGCTCGCGGGCGATACGGGCCCGCTCGGCCGCCACCGCCGCCTTGGACTGCGCCTCGCGCTCCCGGTGCAGCCGGGCCGCCCGCTCCTCCAGCTCCGCGTAGTACGCGCGGCGGGTACGGAGGCGGTCGCCGACCACCCACGACAGGGCGAAGATCACCGTCAGGAAGAAGGTCTGGAGCAGCGTCGTCCAGACCGTCGAGTACTCGTCGTGCGGCGGCCAGCGCAGCATCGACAGCGGCGCCGCCGCGAGGCCCGCCAGCAGGGCCAGCCGGGACGACCAGCGCTCGCCGTTGGACGCGCACGTGTAGATGATCGCCAGCATCGCCGCGTCGCCGGGATTGGTCTGCACGCCCAGCGCCAACTGGGTCAGGCCGACCCCGATGGCCAGCAGCAGCATCTTCTCCGGCGCACGGCGGCGCAGCGCCACCACGACCGCCAGCGCGCCGGACAGCGGCACCGCCAGCAGCCGCTCGGGGAACCTCAGGTCGGGGACTTCCAGCACCCACACAGCGCAGACCACGAGCAGGACGAGGGCCCAGAAGCCGTCGACCCACGTCGGGTGTCTGCGGAGAAAGTCGTAGATGCGCTGCACATAACCCAGCGTAGGCAACGGAACCCGTGCCGGGGTCAGCCGCTGGAGCGATCTCCCCTACTCCCCAAGGTGGACCCTCCGGGCCGGGTTCCCCCACTCACCTCTACGTCCCGCCGCCCGTACCCCGCCTCTCCGCGGGAGGGCCCGCCCCGTCCGGGGCGCGGGGAGAGCGCGCCGCCGGCCCCCGCCGGCCGGTGGTCCGCAGACCACCGGACTGCCCCACCGGGGCCGGTGGTGACCTGCGGGAGCACCGTGGCTGAGCGCGCGGTTCCTCCCCCGGCGCAACGGAACCGCCCGGGGCCGGGCCGCGAAGAGCCACGACCCGCGCGGGGAGGGGTCAGCCGGCGCGGCGGTGGCCCGTGCGGGAGCGCGAGCGCTTCTCGACGTACATGCGCTGGTCGGCCGAGTGGAGGACTTCCTCGGCGGTCATCCCGCACCCGGCCCAGCCGATGCCGAAGCTGGCGCCGACGCGGACGGCGCGCCCGTCGACGCGGATGGGCGGGATGATGGCGTTGCGGAGGCGGACGGAGAGGTCGGCGGCGTCGGCGGGCGCCAGCCCGTCGGCGAGGACGACGAACTCGTCGCCGCCGAGGCGGGCGACGGTGTCGCCGTCGCGGACGGCGCCGGTGAGGCGGCGGGCGACCTCGATGAGGACGGCGTCACCGGTGTGGTGCCCGAAGCGGTCGTTGATGGACTTGAAGCCGTCGAGGTCGCAGAAGAGGACGGCGAGGCCCTTGCCCGCGTTCTCGGGGTCGCTCTCGTCGGGCGCGGTGACGTGGGTGTGCGAGTCGTAGCCGAGGGCGCCGAGGGGCGCGGCGAGCTCCTCGGGCCCGTAGCCGTAGCTGAAGGCGAACTCGTCGGGCCCGTCGCCGGGGACGCCGAGGGCGTCGGAGAGGTCGTGGGCGTCGCGGTCCTGGGGCCGCGAACAGAGCCGGGCGGAGAGCCGGGCGCGCAGTTCGGCGCTGTTGGGCAGGCCGGTGAGCGAGTCGTGGCTGGCGCGGTGGGCGAGTTGCAGCTCGCGGCCCTTGCGCTCCTCGATGTCCTCGACGTGGGTGAGCAGGAAGCGCGGCCCGTCGGCGGTGTCGGCGACGACCGAATTGCGCAGCGAGGCCCAGACGTAGCTGCCGTCGCGCCGCGCGAGCCGCAGTTCGGCCCGGCCGCCCTCGGCGGAGGTGCGCAGCAGCAGGCCGACGTCCTCGGGGTGGACGAGGTCGGAGAAGGAGTAGCGGCGCATGGTGGAGGCGGAGCGGCCCAGGAGGCGGCACAGGGCGTCGTTGGCGCGCAGCAGCTTGCCGTGCTGGTCGCCGCCCATCTCGGCGATGGCCATGCCGCTGGGGGCGTACTCGAAAGCCTGCCGGAAGCTCTCCTCGCTGGCGCGCAGTGCCTGCTGGTCGCGTTCGAGCCGGACGAGGGCGCGCTGCATGTTGGCGCGCAGCCGGGCGTTGCTGATGGCTATGCCGGCCTGGAACGCGTACATCTGGAGGGCTTCGCAGCCCCAGGGGCCGGGGTGCCTGCCGCTGGTGGGCTTGTCGACGGATATGACGCCGATCAGCTCGCTGCCGACGGTCTGCGAGGAGTACATGGGGGCGTAGAGGCGGTCGCCGGGGTGCCATTCGTCGGCGAAGCGGGGCAGCGGTCCCTCGGTGTGCCACTGGGGCACGTCGTCGTCGATGAGGACCCAGCCCTCGGTGTGCGGGATGAAGCGCAGGGTGCCCCAGCGCTCGCCCATGGTGAGGCGGCGCTCCCAGGAGGTGCGCGAGCCGATGCGTCCGGCCATGAGGGCCTCGGCCGCGGCGCTGCCCGCGAAGGCGGCCACGATGAGATCGCCGTCGGGGCGTACCAGATTGACGGCGGCCAGCTCGTAGTTCAGCCCCTTGACCACGCCTTCCGCGACGGCCTGAAGGGTGTCCGCGAGACTCCGCGCCGTGTTGAGGTCCGCGACGACCTGGTGCAGCTGACGCAGGGTCGCGAGACGGACATACGGCTCCGACTCGGTGTCCATGCCTCTCTCCGCGCCCTCGACAGCAACTCCTGATAATTTCAAATCAACGGATTACACGGGCCACTGAATCACAGCGAGCTGTGCCCCAGGTACACAGGGTCAACAATTCCTCGCCCTTGTGACTCAAGTCACATCATCATGTAAGCGGTTGAACACACAACGTAGAGCCCTGGTCCTAGGACCGGTCACGGCCCACCTCCGACCGGAGCCCGATGCGCGCGATTCCTACCGCCCCGTAACGTGATGGATGTGCTTGAACCTTCACCCGGACGGCATCCTGGGACCACCATGGGCCTATCCGAGACCGTCGACCTCGACGACTTCCGCGCCGCGATGTCCCGCCTGGCGGCGGGCGTCGTCCTCATCACCGCACACGACTCGGAGGACGAGCCGCGCGGCGAGGACGTCGGCATGACCGCCACCGCCTTCCTCTCCGTCTCGCTGGAACCGCCGCTGGTGATGGTGAGTGTCCGCGAGGGCTCGCGGATGGACGACCTGCTGGAGCGGCAGCCGCGCTGGGCCGCCTCGGTCCTCAGCGAGAGCCAGCGGCACATCGCGGGCCGCTTCGCGATGCGCGGCCGGATCAGCGACCGGCTGCTCTTCGAGGACATCTCGTACTACCGGGGCGAACACTCCGGCGCTCCCGTGCTCGGCGGCGCGCTCGCGATACTTGAGTGCGAGACGCAGCAGCGGGTGCCCGCCGGTGACCACACCCTGGTGGTGGGGCGGGTGCTGACGGCCAGGACGCCGAGCGCCGACGGCGGGCCGCTGACGTATTTCCGCGGCCGGTACCGCTACCTGCGCTGAGCCGTGGGCTCCGGACCGCGCCGAGCCGTACGCCGTATACCCGAATACCCGGGTATACGGGTCCCCGAGTACCCGAGGCGGTCCGCTCAGTCCCAGCCGCCGCCGCTGCGGCCCCGCTTGGTCTGACTGCGCTGCTTCTTCACGCGCAGCCGCCGCTCGTTGATCCCGCGCGGGATCTTCGTGGCGCGGCGCGCCTTGGGCGGCGGCGCCGTGGCCTGCGCCAGCAGCGCGGCGAGGCGGGTGAGCGCCGTCTCCCTGTTGCGCCACTGCGAGCGGTGCTCGGACGCCTTGACCGTCAGTACGCCGCCGGTCAGCCGTCCCGCGAGCCGTTCCAGCGCGCGTTCCTTCCACACCGGCGGCAGCGACTCCGTCCGCGCGAGGTCGAAGCGCAACTCGACTTGCGAGTCGGAGGTGTTCACATGCTGACCGCCCGGCCCCGAGGAACGCGAGAAACGCCACAGAAGCTCGGCCTCCGGCACGGAGACCGAACCGCGAATGAGAAGTGGCCCGGACATGTGTCCCATGATCCCGCGTCCGGGGCCCGCGCGTCACGGGGTTTTCGACAGCGGCGCAACAGTTTCGGCGGCGGCGCAACAGCACAGTTGCAGGATTACTGAACCGTACGATCCTGTGACCGCGTTCTGGGGAATGACGGTAGTTTCGTCGGAGTACCTATGACAGACCACAAAAGGGGACTCCTCATGGCTGTAAGCCTGTCCAAGGGCGGCAACGTCTCACTGACCAAAGAGGCGCCCGGCCTGACGGCCGTGACTGTCGGCCTCGGCTGGGACGTGCGGACGACCACCGGCACCGACTTCGACCTCGACGCCAGCGCCATCGCCGTGAAGGTGGACGGCAAGGTCTACTCCGACGGCCACTTCGTCTTCTTCAACAACAAGCAGACCCCGGACCAGACCATCGTCCACACCGGCGACAACCGGACCGGTGAGGGCGACGGCGACGACGAGGCGATCAACGTCAACCTCGCGGGCCTGCCCGCCGACATCGACAAGATCGTCTTCCCCGTCTCGATCTACGACGCCGAGGCCCGCAGCCAGAACTTCGGCCAGGTCCGCAACGCGTACATCCGCATCGTCAACCAGGCCGGCGGCGCCGAGATCGCCCGCTACGACCTGAGCGAGGACGCGGCCACCGAGACCGCCATGGTCTTCGGCGAGCTGTACCGCAACGGCGCCGAGTGGAAGTTCCGCGCCGTCGGCCAGGGTTACGCCTCCGGCCTCGTCGGCATCGCGACCGACTTCGGTGTGACCCTCTAACACACGGGTCACCGTCAGAGCCGCCCACCGCACGGCCCCCGCCCCGGACGCTTCCGGGGACCGGGGGCCGTTCGCGTGTCCGGGCGCAGGTTCTCCCGTGTGCGCCTGTGCGGGTGTCGGCCTGTCCGGGTGTACGGGCCTGCTCGCGCGGGTGACACCATCGGTGGGTGATCGACCTCGGATACGCCCTTTCGCGCCGCTTTCCCGACCCGCCGCAGATGGATTACCGGACGGCGGATGTGCGGACCCTGCGGCACGATCTGTTCTGCGGGGATGTGTATGTGGCCGAGGGCGAGCGGGAGTTGTCCACAGGCTGGGGATGGGTGCCGGTGCTGGACTTCGCCTGGGCGTTGTGCGACATCGTGGAGGAACTGGACCGGGACCCGGCGGGGAGCAGGGCGGCGCGGCCGCAATATGCGGAGTTCGACTTCACGGAGTCGGCGGACCGGCTGAGGTTCGTACGGCGTTTCGGCTATGTAGACGTGACGGCCGACTGGGTCGAGGACGAGCCGCCGTTGTCCTTGCACCACGCGGAACTACGGCGGGAGGCGCGGGATTTCCTGCACGATGTGGTGGCCGACCTCACGGATATGCACGAGGGCCTGGACGGAAATCCGGTGATCTGGGATCTGCTGAGCCGTTTCCCGCGGGTGTGAGGCGGGTGTGAGGCGGATGCAGGACGGGCGTGAAGCGGATGGTGTGAGGCGGTCACGGAAGTGAGGGCGCCGCTTGACCTCAAGTCCGCTTGAGGTTGTTGGCTGGGGTCCGCACGCACCGCGCCCGTACCCCGACAGGAGACCCGCCATGCACGCCGTACGACTGCACGCCTTCGGCCCTCCGGAGAATCTGCGGTACGAGGAGGTGCCGGACCCCGTGCCGGGCGCGGGACAGGTGCGGATCGCGGTCGAGGCGGCCGGAGTGCACCTGGTGGACACCACACTGCGGGCCGGGAAGTACGAGGGCGGCCCGATGCCCGCGCCCGAACTGCCGACGATTCCGGGCCGGGAGGTGGCGGGCAGCGTGGACGCGCTCGGGGACGGCACCGACCCGGCGTGGCTCGGCCGCCGCGTCGTCGCGCACCTGGGCATGGTGCCCGGCGGGTACGCGGGGGCCGCGGTCACCGACGCCGCCCGGCTGCACGCGCTCCCCGACGGCCTGGACGCCGCCGCGGCCGTCGCGATGATCGGCACGGGCCGTACGACGGTGGGCATCCTGCGGCTGGCGGAACTGCGGGCGGCCGACACCGTGGTGGTGCTGGCCGCCGCGGGCGGCATCGGGACGCTGGTGGTGCAGTACGCGCGGCAGCTCGGCGCGACCGTCGTCGGCGCGGCGGGCGGTGCGGAGAAGACCGAACGGGTCCGCTCGCTGGGCGCGGGCCTCGCCGTCGACTACGGGCGGCCGGAATGGACGCGGGAGGTGCGGGCCTTCCTCGGGGGCGCGGGCGCGACCGTCGTCCTCGACTCCGTGGGCGGCGGCCTCGCGCGCGCCGCGGTCGGCCTGCTGGCGCCCGGCGGCCGGCACCTCGTCTACGGCTGGTCCTCGGGCGAACCGCTGCGTTTCGCCGACAGCGAACTCGCCGAGCGCGGCATCACCTCGCGGGTCGTCGTGGGCCCGGCCCTCCAGAAGTTCACCGGCACCCCGGAAGGGATGCGCGCGCTGGAGACCGAGGCGTTGGCGGCCGCCGCCGACGGCCGGCTGCGGCCCGCCGTACAGCGTTTCCCGCTCGCGGACGCCGCCGGGGCGCACCGGGCGCTGGAGTCGCGGGCGACGATGGGCAAGGTCGTCCTGATCCCGTAGCCGGGCCCTCGGGCGGGGGACGGCGTACGGCCCGCACACGCGCTCGCCGGGTGCCGTCTTTCCGTCTTGGGAACTCCTTTACGCTCCCCGAGAGTTCTCAGATCGCGTACGGACCACGTACCGAACCCCGCCCGAGGAGAGACCCGCTCATGGCCCTGTGGGACCGCTTGAAAGACTCCACCAAGACGATGCAGACCCAGCTCAACGCGAAGAAGAACGACCTGAAGAGCGGGGCCTTCCGCGATGCCAGCATGGCGATGTGCGCGCTCGTGGCCGCCGCCGACGGCTCCGTCGACCCGTCCGAGCGGCAGCGCGTCGCGTCGCTGATCGCGAGCAACGACGTGTTGCAGAATTTCCCGGCGCCCGACCTCCAGCGCCGTTTCGAGGACTACCTGACCAAGCTCACCGCCGACTTCGCCCTCGGCAAGGTGGCGATCCTCCAGGAGATCGCCAAGGTGCAGAAGAAGCCGACGGAGGCGCGTGCCGTCATCCAGATCGGCATCGTCATCGGCGGCGCCGACGGCGACTTCGACAAGACCGAGCAGGCCGTCGTGCGCGAGGCGTGCTTCGCGGTGGGCCTCAACCCGGCGGAGTTCGACCTCTGACCGGCCCCGCGTGACCGGGGGTCTCCGTCACCGGGGGCTTCCGCGACCGGGGTTCGTGGTCCGGTCGAGTTCGTGATCCGGTCGGGTTCGTGATCCGGCGCCCCTGCCTCCGGCGGTGCGCGGCCTGGTGACGGCCGCGCCGCCGGGCGGCACATGCCGCGTGCCCATTTTTGGCCATATTGGGCTGTTCGAATGACATGACCCTCCGCGTCCCCATATCTTCATGCTGATACCAGCGGAAACCGGTACAGCACTGCGCGCCACCGGGCGACTCCTGGGGAAGCGAGGTGCTGACCGTGCCGGTGGAGGGCTCCGCGTGCCGCGCGGCGGCCGTGGCGGTACGAGCCGTCACACCGGTCGCCGTCGCCGTCTTCGCCGTCGCTGTCTTGGCAGGCATCGTGGCCGGGGCGGGCCGGGCGTCGGCCGCGACGGAAACCGGCAGCGGCGGGGAAGCCGGGAGCGGCGGGCACCAGCCGGTGACCGTGGCGGTGTGCGTCGACGGCAGGATCATCAGCCGACTGCTGCATCTGGATGTCTCCTTTCGGCTCCCCGTGGGCCGCCTCACCGTAAAGGTCGGTGAACCCTGCGGCCCCAGGCCGCCGTCCGGCGGGGGCTCGCCGACACCCACGCCGACGTCGTCCCCGACCCCCACCTCCTCCCCCTCCCCCACGTGCACCCCCACCGCGGCCCCGACGGCCTCGGGCCCCGTAGCCGTACCGCCGCCCGTGACGCCGCCCACGAATGGCGCGGGCCGCCCGACACCGTCCCCCGCGGGCTCCGCGCCCGTTCCTCCCCCGTCCGCAGCGCCCGCCGACGCCGCGTCCGCCCGGCACCGTACGGCCGCCGGGCCCGGCGTACGCCCGGCCGCGCCCTTGTCACCGACGCCGTCACCGGCCGGGGACGACGACGCGAAGCCGCGCGGCACGGGCGCCGAACCGCCCTTCGACGCGCAGCCGCCGCCGTCGCCCGGCCCCGACGAGAGCGTGTCGCGCTGGTGGCTGCTGTCGATGCTGGCCGTCCTGTTGCCCGCCGCCCTCGCGGCCCTGCCGCGCTTCGTCGCACGTCGCCGCTGACCTCGGTTCGTCCGGAGCGGTCGCGTCGTCAGAGGTCACCTCGCCCAGAGGTCACCTCGTCCAGAAGTCACGTCGCCCAGAGGTCGCCTCGCCCAGAGCAGGCGCGCACCCGCGCGCACCGAACCACCTGAGACCTGAGCACCGCCGCACCGAAGCCCCAGGAGTCGTATGTCCATGTACGTCGTCTCGCTGCTGTCCGTCCTCGGCGGTGTCGCCTTCGCCGTCCTGCTGGGCCACTTCCTCGGCCAGGAACAGCGGCTGGCGAGCGTCGAGTTCAACGGTCAGGCGCTGTCGCTCATCGGCGGTGTCCTGCTCAGTTCCTTCATCCTGCTGACCGGTTTCCAGGTCGCCGGCAGCTGGTCCGCGCTGAGCACCGCGCGGTCCCGTACGTACGACGAGGCCAGGGCGCTGGGTGACACGTACTGGGCGGCGGGCGGTCTCGCGAGCCCCGACCGCGTCAAGGTGCGGGCGCTGCTGCGGCAGTACACCTCCGACGTCAGGACCGTGGAGTTCCCCGAACTCGCCCACGGGCACACCAGCCCTGAGGCGTGGCATGCCCTCGACCAGGTGCGCGCGGCCGTCGGCGCCGCCGCGCCCGGCCACCAGACGGCGAAGTCCGCCGCCACGACGGCGCTGGCCACGGTCTACGAAACGCGCACCGACCGCGCCGCCGAGGTCAAAGCGGGCATGCCCCGGATCACCTGGCTCGCCATGCTGGTCGCCGGCGGCTTCCTCATCGCCTTCCCCCCGGTCCTCGGCCTCACCGCCACCGCCCGCCATCTCGTGGCCCTCTGCTTCGTGGGCGCCGCCATCGCCTTCGCCATCTGCCTCACCGCCCAGCTCAACCACGCCTTCCAGCACCCCTTCGGCGTCCGCGACACGGCCTTCACCTTCGCCGAGTCCCGCTTCCACCAAATGGACGGCTGACGTTCTGCGGACGGCTCGCCGCCGCGAGCGCGCCTCAGCCGTAACGAACGGCAGCCCGTTGCCGCGCGGGTGGACGGCAGGGGCGCTTCAGGAGGCGGGGGTCACCACTGCACGTCCGCCACCAGGGGGCGGTGGTCGGAGAGGGGGGTCAGGGGGGCGGTCGCCGAGGTCAGGGCGGGGCGGACCGAGGAGGGCGGGACGCCGTGGGCCAGGATGTGGTCGAACTGGACGAGGGGGCGGTGGGCGGGGTAGGTGGGGGTGCGGGCGAGGTCGTGCCAGCGCTCGCGGCCGGTGGCGGCGAGGACGGTCCTCGGTACGGCGCCGGTCAGGTTGAAGTCGCCCAGGAGCAGGTAGGGGCGGGGCAGGTCGGCGATCCAGCGGCGTACGGCGGCGAGTTGGCGGGCGTTCCAGCCGGGCACGAAGGACAGGTGCAGGGCGACGGCCGTGAACGGTCCGCCGTTGCCCTCCAGTACGGCGGCCAGCACGGCCCGCGGCTGGTCCCGTACCCATACGAGCCCCGGCCGTCCGGCCACCCGCAGCGGCAGCGCGAAGGGCGCGGGTGCGAGCCGCCGGGCCCGCCAGTGCCGTACCGGCAGCCGGGTGAGCAGGGCGACCCCGTGCGCGGGCGCATCGCCGTACGCCTCCACCCCGCCAGCCGCGCCCGCGTCCGTATCCGTATCCGTGCCCGTGTCCGCACCCGTATCCGTACCCGTATCCGCACCCGCACCCGCACCCGCACCCGCACCCGCACCCGCACCCGGTGGACCGTAGACCCGGAGGTCCGGCGCTTTCGGGTCCAGGACCCATCCCTCGCCCGGGACGGACCGGCCGTGGACGGCGGAGGCGAAGCGCCAGTGCGCGGCGCCCATCGCGTCGGCCGCGACCCGCGCCTGGTCGATCCGCCCGGACCGTTCCTGGGCGCGGTCGACCTCCTGGAGTGCCACGACGTCGGCGTCCAGCGCCGCCACGGCCGCGCCCAACGGCTCCCCTGCCGCCTCCCCCACCCCGAACGCCACCGGCCGCCCCCCGGTCATCGCCTGCCCATGCAGCACGTTAAACGTCACAAAGCGCACACTCCGACGATAGCCACACCCCCGGTGACCAGCAGCGCCCGACCGGGGCGGGCCGTATCCGCGAGTCGGGTGCCGCGAACCGCCCGGCGCGGACCGAGCCGTCGGTGAACCCCCTGCCGCTCGGTCGCCCCCCCCGGGTGCGCGGACTCCCGCGAGATCACGGACCCGCCGGAGGCCAACAGCCCGCCCTCCCAAGGCCGTTGGAGCCCGGCCAGGCGCCGGGCCGCCCCGCGGGCAGCGTTCCGGCCACCGCGGCCGGCCTCGGTCCCCCGCCCCCGGGCAGCAGCCCAGAGAGCGCTCTCACCACATCTTGACGGCAGCGCATGTACACGGGTTCAATCAACTTCGCTCAGTTGTCTACACCACCGGACGCCCCGCCTCCGCGCCGCGACCGGTTCACCGTCGCGCCCGTTGCACCCCCGCTGCATCCGCCGCACTCGTCACACCCCGCCGTACCACCGCATCCGCCGCCGTGTCCGCGGCACCGCTCCCCCCCTCCGCGTGTTCCCTGGCAACTCTTCCTGTCCGCCGATTGACGGACCGTCAGGAGCTCTCCGTGACCCACCGCTCATCCCCCCACAGCAGATCCCCGCGGTCGGCCTCGCGCGCCCGCGCCTTCTCCGGACCCGCCGCATTCCGCGCCCTCCGGGCCCTCCGCGCCTTCCGCGCATGGCGTCAACTCGCCCTCGCCACAGCGCTCGGCGCGCTCGCCGTGTTCGCCGTCGGCACCCCGTCCGCGGACGCGGTCACCGTGCCGGGCGCGCCGTCCGGCTGGACCACCGTCTTCAGCGACGACTTCGCCGGCGCGGCGGGCAGCGCGCCGAACGGGTCGAAGTGGACGTACGACACCGGCCCCGGTGCGAACTTCGGGACCGGCGAGATCGAGACGATGACCAACTCGACCAGCAACGTCCACCTGGACGGCAACGGTCACCTCAACATCACCGCGCTCGGCAGCGGCACCAACTGGACGTCGGGCCGCATCCACACGCCCACCGCGGTCGCGGGCGCCCCGGCGGGCGGCAAGTTGCAGGTCACGGCGTCGATCCAGCAGCCCAGCCCGGCCAACGGCCTCGGCTACTGGCCCGCGTTCTGGATGCTCGGCCCCGGCCAGTGGCCCGAGAACGGCGAGATCGACATCATGGAGGACGTCAACGCCCTCTCCCAGGTGGCGGGCACGATCCACTGCGGCACGTACCCCGGCGGTGTCTGCAACGAGGGCAACGGCATCGGCAGCGGCCTGCGCGCGTGTTCCGGCTGCCAGAGCGGCTTCCACACGTACTCGATGATCCTCGACCGGACGAACACGTCCAACGAGTCGATCACCTTCTACCTCGACGGCGCCTCGTACTTCAGCGTCAGCGAGGGCCAGGTCGGCGCGGCCACCTGGCAGGCGGCGTACGACCACAACCTGAACATCATCTTCGACCTCGCGATGGGCGGCGGTTTCCCCAACGGCGTCTGCGGCTGCACCTCGCCGAGTTCGGCGACGACGTCCGGCGGGACGATGAGCGTCGGATACGTGGCCGCGTACACGACGACCGGCGGCGGTACGACCCCGCCGCCGTCCGGCGGCAAGGCCATCACCGGCTACGGCGGCCTGTGCCTGGACGACCGCGCGTCGAGTACCGCCAACTACAACCCCGTCCAGGTCTACACGTGCAACGGCACGGCCGCGCAGCAGTGGACCGTCGTGGAGGCGGGCAGCACCCTGCACGTCCTGGGCAAGTGCCTCGACGTCAACGGCGGCGGCACGGCCAACGGGACGCTGGTCGATCTCTACGACTGCAACAACACCGGTTCGCAGGTGTGGATACCGCAGTCCAACGGGTCGTTGTACAACCCGCAGTCCAACAGGTGCCTGGACGACACCGGTTGGTCGACCACCGCGGGCACCCAGGTGGAGATCTGGGACTGCACGGGCGGGGCCAACCAGGTCTGGCACCTGCCGTCCTGACGGTATTTCAGCTCTTGACGACCTGAGGCCCCGACGGCCTACGGCACTCCCGACCCCAGGTCCTGACGTTCTTCCAGGCAGTCCCCCCACGCGAGCCGCCGCCCCGACGCACCGACGGCGGCGGCCCGCCTGCCACCTCCAAGGAGGAGTACGTGGTCTCCAGACGATCCTTCGTCACCGCGGTCGGCGCGGGCGCCGCCGCCGCGAGTTCCCCGCTGTGGGCGCGCGGCCTGACGTCGCGGGCCGCGGCGGCCGGTCCGTCGCTGCCCGTCTCGCTGAAGAACAACTCGGGCAACGGCACGGTCTACGCCTACATCAGCGGCTCCGACAGCTCCGGCTGGCCCGGCTTCGTCACCTCGTCCGGGCACTTCCAGCGGCTGCCCAGCCCCTCGTCCGTCCTGACCCCGATCGCCGACTTCTCCCTCCAGTTGGGCGCCTCGGGCTCGGCCGCCACCACCTTCACGCTCCAGGACTACGTGATCGGCGGCCGGGTCTGGTTCTCGGTCGGCAAGAAGATCCAGTTCTACGTCAACCCGCCCGGCGGCAACGGCGGCGTACCCGGTCTCGTACAGCCCGGTTTCACCAGCAGCGACCCCAACTGGCTGACCAACTGGACCTTCTGCGAGTTCACGTACAACAGCGCCAACCTGTACGCGAACATCAGCTACGTCGACATGGTGGCGCTGCCCGTCTCCATGGCGACGACCGGCAGCGGCGGTTCGCAGTCGGTCAGCCCGCTGCCCTCGGGCGCGCTGGCCTCCATCGCCTCCGGGCTCCAGGCGCAGCACGCCGCCGACGGGGCGCCGTGGGACAAGCTGGTCGCCACCGACTCCTCGGGCGCCGCGCTGCGCATCCTGGCGCCCTCGCACTCGCCGACCGACTTCGGCGGGTACTGGAACAACTACCTTAACAGCGTGTGGAGTTACTACCAGTCGCACACGCTGACCATCAACGGGCAGGGCGGCATCGGCTCGTACTCGGGCACCGTCTCCGGCAACACCCTGGTCTTCTCGGGTCTGAACACCAATGGCGTGCCGTTCACCAAGCCCAGCGCCGTCGACATCTTCGGCTGCGCCAGCGGCCCGCTCTACAACTCCGGCGGCGACGCCCGCGGCGCGGTCGCCGCCCGGCTGGCCGCCGCCCTCAACCGCAGCTCGCTGCTGGTCGGCGGCGGCAACAACCAGCCCGACGGCGTCGCGCCCTCCGCGTACTACACGGACGCGACGACCAACCACTACGCGCGGCTCGTCCACAAGTACGCCAACGTCGGATACGCCTTCCCGTACGACGACGTCGGTCCCACCGGCGCCGCTCCCGTCGACGGTCACATCCAGGACGGCGCGCCGACCTCCTGGACGGTCTCGCTCGGTCCCGGCGCGGGCTCCGGCACCACCCCGCCGCCCGGCGGTGGCGGCACGGGCGCCTACTCGACCGTCCAGGCGGAGTCCTACAGCGCCCAGAGCGGCACCCAGACCGAGGCGTGCACCGACTCCGGCGGCGGCCAGGACGTCGGCTACATCTCCAACGGCGACTGGCTCAAGTACGCGGCCCTCGACTTCGGTTCCTCCTCGCCCTTGCAGTTCACCGCCCGCCTCGCCTCCGGCGCCGACCCCGGCGTCAGCGGCGCCCTCCAGGTCCGCCTCGGCAGCACCACCGGGACCAAGATCGCCGAGATCGACTTCGGCAACAACGGCGGCTGGCAGAACTGGCAGACCGTCCCCGCCAACGTCACCGCCTCCGTCACCGGCACCCACGACGTCTGTCTCGTCTTCTCGTCCGGCTCCTCCGCCGACTTCCTCAACATCAACTGGTTCACCTTCACCCACTGATCCGGGTCCGTCCCTCAGCCTCCGCCGGGTCCGGGCCGCGCGATGTGCGGCCCGGCCCCAGCGGGTGGGGAACGTCAGATCAGGACGTCCTTGTAGTAGACGCTCGCGTAGCGGGTGGAGCTGGTCATGGAGGGGCGGGAGGCGAAGCCGAAGCACAGGCGCGGGTTGTCGTTGACGGTCCGGTAGACCATCATCCCCTCGGGCTCGCGGTAGAAGAGGGTCTTGCCTGCCGCGGTGAAGGAGCGCTGGACGACCTTGCCGGTGTTCATGTCGGTGGCCGTCACGTAGGAGTTGATGTCGGCGGGGTCCTCGTGCCCCGTGCCGTCCAGCGTGTAGAGGTAGTTGTCGAGGAACGTGTAGCCCTGGAAGGTCACGGAGCCGTTGCCGAGGGTGGGTTGGGCGAAGTGCGCCAGCGGGCTGGAGAACTGGCCCGCGGCGGCGTCGGCGAGCGAGAACAGGCTGTAGTGCATGCCGCCGCTCTCGCTGCGGCGGACCAACAGCCGTTTGTTGACCGGGTCGGTGGCGCAGG
Organism: Streptomyces sp. NPDC024632; assembly: GCF_055559175.1. Classification (NCBI taxonomy): domain Bacteria; kingdom Bacillati; phylum Actinomycetota; class Actinomycetes; order Kitasatosporales; family Streptomycetaceae; genus Streptomyces; species Streptomyces sp. NPDC024632. The sequence continues at coordinate 137,016 of NZ_JBVHLD010000018.1, read as the reverse complement.
AGATCGTCTTGCTGCCGGTGAGGAACTTCTTCACCGACGACGGGGTGCCGCCGTTGACGAATTTGAAGCGGGCGAGCGCCGTGCCGCGACCGGCGTCACTGTGCTGGTCGGAGTCGCACTCCATCCAGATGTAGGACGCGGTGCCGACCGGCTCCACCCCGATCGACACACCGTGCCCCGCGTTGCTGACGTGCATGTGGCCGGTCAGCTCGCCGCTGATGCTCAACTGGTTGACGCACAGGTCGTCGCCGTCGCTGCCGTTCTGGATCTGCGCAATGTACAGACGCCGGTTGACGTTGTCGTAGGCCATGCCCTGCATCGCGTGGTGCGTCTCGTGCAGCGACACCCCGCGGAACCGCTCGTACGACGGTTGCGACAGGTCGAACCGTTGGGAGGCCGGGACGTCGGCCGATGCCAGTGACTCGCTCAGCGCGACGCCCGCGCCGACTCCGAGCAGGCCGGTACCGGCCACTTTTAACGCCGTGCGGCGCGAGAGGGATCGCGACAGTGATTTCGACATTGCGCCACCCTGGCACCACCCTTCACACCCCGCAATGCCCAGGGCGGAGGCGGGGCGGGGGGTCAGACGGCGGCGGGCGGCTGCACGGGGCGGGCGCTGAGTTCCTTGGCCGCCTCCGTGAGGTCCTTGGCGGTGTCGATGGCCCGCCAGTAGGCGCCCTGAGGGATCGGGAAACCGGCCAGCCTCCGCTCGCGGGCCAGCCGCGGGAAGGTGGTGCGCTCGTGGTCGCCCCGGTCCGGGAGCTGGGCGGTGAAGCCGGGCGCGAAGACGTACACGCCCGCGTTGATGAGGAAGGGCGAGGGCGGGGCCTCGATGAAGTCCAGCACCTGGCCGAACTCGTTGGTCTCGACGGCGCCCCACGGGATACGGGGGCGGGCCAGCGCGAGGGTGGCGATCGCGTCGCGCTCACGGTGGAAGGCGGCCATCTCGCGGAGCGAGAAGCGGGTCCAGATGTCGCCGTTGGTGGCGTACCAGGCTTCGTCGGGCCGGGGCAGCGAGGCCGCCGCGTACTTCAACCCGCCGCCGCGGCCCAGCGGTTCGCGCTCGACGACCGTGGTCACGTTCAGCGGCTGCGGGGTGCCGTCCAGCCACTCCTGGAGCACCTCGGCGAGGTGGCCACAGGACACGACGGCGTCGGTGACGCCCTCGGCGGCGAGCCACGCGAGCTGGTGCCCGATGATCGGCGTCCCGGTGCCGGGGATCTCCACCATCGGCTTGGGGCGGTCGTCGGTGTACGGCCGCAGCCGCGAGCCCTGGCCGCCGGCCAGGAGCACGGCCTGGGTGACCGGCGCGGCGTCGTGGCGCGAGGCGTCATCCGGCGCGGCGGCGTGGCGCGAGGCGTCATCCGGCGCGGCGGCGTGGTGCGTGGCCTCGGCGCGCGAGGCGTCGTGGGCGGTCGAGGGGGAACGGTCGTCGGCGCGCGTCATGCAGCGCACCCTATGCGAAGGCGGCGTACGTCCCGCACCGGGCGGGCCGTACGCCGCAAGGGGTTCCTCGCGCGTGCCGGTGGTGGGAGGCGGCCGGAGAGGCCGCCGTCAACAGCGATGTCAGCCGACCGAGGCGACGCCCGTCGCGAAGGCGGTGTCGCACACCGGGCGCGACCACGCCTGGGCGCGCTGCGTGGCGCCGTCGTACTTGGCGACGGCGGCGCGCCCCAGCGACCGGGCGATCGACGCGCAGTACCGTGCGAGCGACGGCTGACGCGCCATCTCGACCTGCAACTGGGTCAGAGCGGCGCCGGGGTCCTTCTCCTGGAGTTCGTCCAACAGACGGCGGCGCAGCACCTCCTGCGGTGCCTTGGAGGCATCCTGCGCGGCAACCTGCTCCTTCGTCTTCGCGGATGCGGTGAGCACCTGCGAGTCGGAGGAGGAGTCCGCCCACGGGACGCGGGTGACGGCGAGCGTTCCCGACAGCACGAGAACGACCGGAAGAACGAGCGCGAATGTCTTGCCGAGACGGCGAGCTACCTGGTTCACGCATCGGATCGTAGCGACTGGTGATGATTTGGCGACATTTAGTCACCCTGACGAGGGAGTGAAAATCTCGGAGAGGGTGTTCGGGTGTTGACGAACACACCCGAAAGGCCGGATATGCGTATGTATTTGTCGACAACGTGTACGGATGGCGGGGGTGGGGGCGAGGCGGCGACGCGGCGGCGCGGCTCAGGTAGCGGCGGCACACGTACCGGCGGGACACGTACTGGTGGCACACGGCGACGGCCCGCCGGTACGTGAGGAGTCACGTACCGGCGGGCCGTCGGCGTGGAGGAACCGGTGGATCAGCGGTTGTCGGTCAGGCGCTCGCCGGAGGAGGTGGCGAAGACGTGCGTCTCACCGGCGCGCGGCACGACGTGCAGCACGGAGCCCTTCTCGGGGATCGCGCGGCCGCCGACACGGATGACGACGTCCTTGTCCTCGTCGCCGACCTTGGCCGAGCCGTACACGTAACCGTCGGCGCCCAGCTCCTCGACGACGTTGACGGTGACGGCGAGACCCGCCGGGCCCTCCTTCGTCAGCGCCTTGGAGCTGTCGTTCTCGGAGACGATGTCGAAGTGCTCGGGACGGACGCCGACGGTGACCGTACGGTCGCCCTTGTCCGACGCGGCCTGCACCGCTTCGCGCTCGACGTTCACGACCGCGTTGCCGAACTTCACGCCGCCGTCGGTGATCGGCACCTCGATGAGGTTCATCGCCGGGGAGCCGATGAAGCCGGCCACGAAGAGGTTCGCGGGGCGGTCGTACATGTTCCGCGGGCTGTCGACCTGCTGGAGGATGCCGTCCTTGAGGACCGCCACGCGGTCACCCATGGTCATGGCCTCGACCTGGTCGTGCGTCACGTACACGGTCGTGACGCCCAGACGGCGCTGGAGGCTCGCGATCTGCGTACGGGTCTGGACGCGGAGCTTGGCGTCGAGGTTCGACAGCGGCTCGTCCATGAGGAACACCTGCGGCTCACGGACGATCGCGCGGCCCATCGCGACACGCTGGCGCTGACCGCCGGAGAGCGCCTTCGGCTTGCGCGCCAGGTACTCGGTGAGGTCCAGGATCTTCGCGGCTTCCTCGACCCGCTTGCGGATCTCGGCCTTGTTGACGCCCGCGATCTTCAGGGCGAAGCCCATGTTGTCCGCGACGGTCATGTGCGGGTACAGCGCGTAGTTCTGGAACACCATCGCGATGTCCCGGTCCTTCGGCGGCAGGTGCGTGACGTCCCGCTCACCGATCCGGATCGCACCCGCGTTGACGTCCTCGAGACCCGCGAGCATGCGCAGGGAGGTCGACTTGCCGCAACCCGAGGGCCCGACGAGAACCAGGAACTCGCCGTCCCCGACCTCGATCTCCAGGCCGTCCACCGCGGGCTTGTCGCCACCGGGGTAGATGCGGGTCGCCTTGTCGAACGTGACAGTTGCCATGACTGATTACAGTCCCTTCACCGGCAGGAACGTGCCGGACGATCCGAGTAAAGGAAGGATTGGTCCAGTCCACACTGTGTGAACCTTCCCGTGACGCTACCTTGCCCCCCGCCCCTTGTCACCAGCCCCCCGCCCCCCACTTTCCCTCCCACCCCCCGATCCGTGCCCGCTACACTTCTCCTGCGCCTCCTTAGCTCAGCTGGCCAGAGCACCGCTCTTGTAAAGCGAAGGTCGTCGGTTCGAATCCGACAGGGGGCTCTTCTTTTCACCCCGGATGACCTGCAGTTTTGGTCGTCTGGCGGCTTCGCCGTCTGCCTCGGACCCCTCGTCCGGGGCCTTCTGCGTGAGCGATGCGTGAGCGGACGCCGCGTCCGGCTGCGGCACGACGGCCAACGTGGGAGCACTTTTCGGCTGGTCCGGGTGGGCGGCGCGCGGGATGAGACCGGCCGCGCGTTCGGCCATGGCGCGGTCGAACTCCGGCAGCAGGCTGGTGTAGGTGTCCGCGCTGATGGCGATGGAGGAGTGGCCGAGCGTCTCCTGGATGTCCTTCATGTCGCCGCCTGCCGCGTGGATCAGGGTGGCCGTGCCGTGCCGCAGGTCGTGCAGCCGGATCGGCGGCAGGCCGATCTCCTCGTACAGCTCGGTGAAGCGGCGGGTCACGGCTGCGGGGTGCAGCCACTCACCGTTCTCCCGGGTGAAGACCCGGCCGGTCTCGACCCAGCCGGTGCCCCACTCATCGCGGTCGGCGTCCTGCTGCTCGCGGTGCCTTTCCAGGACAGCGACGGTTCGCGAGTCGAGGGTGATCGTGCGGGCACCGGCGTCGGTCTTGGGCTCGTCCTCGTAGACCTCCCAGCCGTTGACGACGAGTTGCTTGGCCACGGTGATGGTGGCTGCGGGGAGGTTCGTGTCGAGCCAGCGCTGTCCGCAGGCTTCGCCCCGGCGAAGGCCCCGGTAGGTGATCAGGTGGAACAGGGCGTACAGGCGGTCGCTTTGGGCGTGGTCGAGGAACCGGCCTGTCTGCTCGGGGGTCCAGACCATGACGGGAGACGGCTTCTCTCCGGTGCGCTGCCAGTGCTCGACGGCCTGGTCGGTCCAGATCTGCGCCTTGGGGCGTTTGCCCGCTTCCAACTGGACGTGGGAGGCGGGGTTGAAGGTGATCAACTGCTGGGCGATGGCCGTGCTCAGGGCAGCGCGGAGCGTGGAGCGGACGCGCTGGCGTGAGGCGGGGCCGACGATCCGGCGGAAGGGGGGCATCGCGGCGATGGCGACGTTCAGGGCCTTGCGGCGGGCACGTTCCTCGCGGCCCTTCCAGGGGATCTCCGCGAGGTTCTGAACCGCTTGGCGGCGGGCCAAGTTGGCTTCGGCGATCTCGACGTTGGCCTCGGCGATGGCTTCGAACATCTCGGTGAGGTGGCTGACCCAGAGCCGGTCGAGCCGGAGGTGACCGATCCTGGGCTTGAGGTGCAGCCGGATGACGCCCTCGTCGCGGCTGATGGCGCTGGGGCGGCCCTTCTTGCCTTTGAGCCAGGTGTCGAGCCACTCGCCGACAGTGAGGCGTCCGGTCAACTCCTGGCCGGTGTGGAGGCGTCGACGGGTCTCCTCGACGCCTGGCAGGGGCGCCTTGTCGTCGGCGATCCGCTCCAGCATGTCCGCGATCAGGGCGGTGCCGTCGGAGTCGGCGGCGCCGGGAACGCCGAGCAGGGCGCGTATGCGGTCAAGGTCGGCCTGGGCGTCCTTGAGGGTGGGATATCCGGCGCGGTTGAAGGCGCGGCGGGAGCCGTCGGCGCGCGGCGACAACTCCTGGCGGACGGAGTAGGTGCCGTGCTTGCGGGTGGTGAGCTTCGGGCAGGACTTGCCGAGCGGCTTGCCGGTCTGCGGGTCGCGGCAGTAGCAGCGGCGGTAGGTGGATCCCTTCATCGTTGGTTCTCCTCGGCGTTGTGCGGGCTGGCTGATTCCTCGTCGATGAAGGCCAGTTCGGGGGACAGCAACGGTGGAAAGAGGGAGTCCTCGCGCAGGACGGTGCGGATGCGCCCGAGGTAGGCGTGGTCGTCTGCGGCCCGTCGCTCGTACTGCTCGGCGGAGCGCAGGGCTTCGGCCCGTTCGCCGGGGTCGTCCGTGACGGCGGCCTGGTGGCGATGGTGCTGGGCTTTTCCGGTGGCGCGTTCGGCACTGTCCACGACGGAGCGGTGGAGCCGGTAGAGGCCGAGAGGTTCCCCGCCGCCGGTGTTCTGCTCGCCGGTGAACCAGCTCAGTGCCATCCAGGTGTTCGTGGGATCGCGGTCGGGCAGCAGCGGTGACTTCTCCACGTAGCCGACGGGGTAGAGCAAGCAGATCGGATGGGTTTCGAGGGCTTCGGCCAGGACCAGGACGTCGGGTAGAGGGAGCGTGGTGCGGCGGCCGGACTCCATGTTGGCGATGACGTTGCGGGGGACCGGGTAGCCGATCTCCTCGCAGGCGTCGGCCAAGTCCTGCGCGCTCATGCCCAGCTCCTTCCGTCGTCGCCGTACTTCCGCCGCCACCGTGGCGGCTACCTGTGCATGCCACTCTGGGACGTCATCTTGTGTCATGGTGACACAATAGCTTCGTTCATCCTCATCGTCGTAGTCCGGAGCAGGCGCCATCCCGCGTCGGCCGACGACTGCCGCGACGGATGGAGCAGCAGATGAACGAGGACCGGACCGGCCGCCGTACGACGGGGATGAGCAGGGCGGAACTGCTCGCCCTCCCCGCCGCCATCGATCTGGAGACCGGCAACAGGGCGCTCGCGCTCGGCCGCAGCAAGGGCTACGAGTTGGCCCGGCGCGGGCTGTATCCGTGCCGGGTGCTGCGGCTGGGGAACGCCTACCGAGTGGTGACGGCGGAACTGCTGACGCTTCTGGGCCTTGCCGAGTCTGAGTCGGAGATCGCCTAGCGACGAGACTTTGTGTCCACCGCACGCAAGTTGCTGGACTGGTGCGGGCCTCGGACGTAATGTTCCCGGTCGCCGCACGGGGGGGCCTGCCTCCCCAGGCGGTGCCCAGCCGACGAAGAAGGCCCCGGCGCTTTGCGACGCCGAGGGCCCAGGAGATTCACCGTGCAGCCTACGACCCGCGCCGTCAGCGGCGCATCCCCGAAAACGGCCTGGCCCCCGGTCGCGGTTCCCGGACAGGCACGGCACACCGCCGCGCCTCCTATCCGAGAGGCGGGTTCGCCGTCCTCCGGCGACCGGCTGACCGCACGAGCCTTGTCAGCCACTGACCGCGCAGCGGAAGCAGGTGACCGGGTGACCGCGACTGCCGGTCAGGTGACCGGGACCGGTGACCGAGTGACCGGGGTGGCTGACCGGGCGGCGGTCACTGACCCCGGTCAGCCGGTCGGTCCGGTCAGTCCGGGGGCCGCTGTCCCGGCGCCGCAGGGCGCTGACCTGCTGACCGAGCTGAGGTCAGCGGTCGCCCGGTACGTGGTCATGCCGTCCAGCGAGGCCCTCGACGCGGTCACTCTGTGGATAGCGGCGACCCACCTCCAGCCCGCGTGGCAGCACGCGCCGCGCCTGGCAGTGGTCGGTCCGGCAAAGCGGTGCGGAAAGTCGCGCCTGCTGGACGTACTGCACGACACGGTCCACGACCCGTTCATCACGGTGAATTCGACTCCGGCGGCGATCTTCCGGTCGATCACCGAGCAGCCGCCGACGCTGCTGGTGGACGAGGCGGACACCATCTTCGGCAGCGTGAAGGTCGCGGAGAAGAACGAGGAGATGCGGGGCTTGCTCAACTCCGGCCACCAGCGCAACCGCCCCACCACCCGGGTCGTCGGACCGGAGCACAAGCCGACGAAGTTCGCGACATTCGCGATGGCGGCGCTGGCCGGGATCGGGGACCTGCCGGACACGATCATGGACCGGGCGGTCGTGATCCGGATGCGCAGGCGCGGACCGGGCGAGAGCGTGCGGTCGTTCCGCTCCCGCTACGACACCCCGGTTCTCCACGTCCTGCGGGACCGGCTGGCCGGGTGGCTGGTGCCGCTGACCGACGCGGCGGCGGCGATGGAGCCGGTGATGCCGGTGGAGGACCGGGCAGCGGACACATGGGAGCCCTTGGTCGCCATCGCCGACCTTGCCGGTGGGCCGTGGCCGGGGCGGGCGCGGCACGCGTGCCGGGTGATGACCGCGCACGAGGAGGGCAACGACCAGGAGACGGGCCTGAAGACCCGCATCCTGGCCGACGTCCGCGCGGTGTTCGCCGGGCTGGGCGATCCGGAGGCGCTGTCGACGCAATCCCTCCTGGCCGCCCTGAACGCGGACCCGGAGGGGCCGTGGCGCGAGTACGGCACCAGCGGCCTGACCCCGCGCGGCCTGCAACTGCTGCTGAAGGACTACGGGATCAGCTCGGCCAACCGCCGCTTCCCCGGCGACACCCAGCGCCGGGGTTTCACCCGCAACCAGTTCACCGACGCCTGGTCCCGCTACTGCCCGCAGCCCGAAGCGGCGTTGTCCCAGGCCGGGCGGTAACCCACTCCGACCCGTACCACCCGTCCCCGCGCAGCTCAGTGCGGGTACGGGTCACTTCCCCGTGACGAGTCGACCCGCATCACGCGATCCACCCGTACCTGGCTGACCAGCCATGCAACGGGTGGGACGAGTTGCCCACCCCCAAGGCCACGCTCAGCGACGCACAACGAGAAGAAACTTCAGGCAGCTCCTGGCGGAGCAAGTTGTGGGATAAGCAGCGCTTATCCCGGCGCAGCAAGTTGTGGGGTAAGGAGTCCTTACCCCGGCGGAGCAAGTTGTCGCATACGACGGTCCATCGGCCAGTCGTACGCAACTGGCTGGTCCCGAGCGAGGGCGCCCGAGAACCAGGAGTTGCGGTCAGCTCGCGTGGTGGGCGTCCCAGTCCTCTCGTGCGGCGATGAGTGCAGGGAGGACGTCCTTGTCGAGGCGGTCTGCCTGAGCACGTAACTTCGAGGCGACATCCTTGAGCCCCTGCGGGTCCAGCCCGAGAATCCAGTGCTCCAAGCAGACTTGGATGTTCACGACGGGTACGCGTTGGCGCGGATCCGGATCATAGGGATTGCAGTCGATACTCCCTTCGAAGACAGCGTCTTCCTCTGCCTCTTCCTTGGCGCCCGCAGGCACGAGGGGCACCATCTGTCCTTCGAAGAAGGCGCGGTGACCGACGCTGGCCAGTCGAGCGGGCAGCACATCCAAAGGCACGTTGGTCTCGCTCGGGTCGTCCTCGGCCCAGGCAGGGAGGTAGCCGGAGTTCACCGACCCAACCTCTGTCGTGATCGTCCACTTCCCCGGTGTGCTCCACGGGGGTGGCTGCCTGCGGGATTCCGGGGCGGGGGTGTCGGGGTGCGGTGGGATGGCGATCTCCTTCATCGAGGCTGTACGGGCTTGCGCCGTAATGGCGTTGCTGCCCGCCCGGTACCCACGCCGTTACCGCTTGGCCGGTGTGGAGGGTGGGGCTGGTCAGCGACCGGTTACCTTCGCCACGAGGGCGCGGGAGAACGGGCGGAGTCGGCGCGCGCGTCCAGGGCGCGTCGTGGGCGGGGCGAAGGTGAATGCGGCGCGAACGTGGGCGACCAGACGGCTGCTGGGCGCAGGGGGTATCGGGTCGGGCGGCCCGACTTCGAACCAGACGACTTTGCCCGCTGGATCCGGAGCGGTTCCCCAGGAGGTGGCCAGAGCCTGGACCAGGATCAGACCGCGCCCCGCCTCGCCATCGAGATCAGGTGCCGAGGGTTTGAGCGGTCCGCGCGCGATGTCGGTCACCTCGACCCGTACACGGAGGCCGGTCCAGCGCACGTACACCGCGCAGGAGGCATCCGTGTGCTCGACGGCGTTCGCAATGACCTCGTCGGCCAGCAGTTCCATGTCATGCAGCGCGTCCTCGCTGATGCCCGACTGCCAGCCGCGTACCACCGCCGTGAGTCGCCGCCGCGCGTCGGACACGGCCGCCGGAAAGGGTGCCACCCTGAAGCCGAACGGAGGGGGATTGGCATCTGAGGTGAGGTCAGACATCGCTGAGGACCTTTCCGGGGGCGGTAGATGACGTGGCGATCCGTCAGTTCGGCGCGGCACGGCTTTGTCTCCTCCGGAGGCTGACTCCTGGAGGGATCTCAGACTGTCCCGCCGGTGCGTTGCCGGATAAGGCCAGCGTGGATACCCACGGTGGGTAAACTCGCGTGCAGTGATCTCGTGTTGAGGGTGAGCGAGCACCTTCCTGTACGAGGAGGCGCCTGGCGTGACCGAGCCCGGAGCAGAAGTCGGTCTGTCCCCGCGTCTGCTGGCCGATCCCGAGATGATCGCGGCCTGCGCGACGAGGGACTTCCCCAAGCTCTTCGGCCTAGCAAAGGCCAAGGGCGGGTTTCACGCCTCGCGCATCGCCCGCCGGTGCGAGTTGACACCCAGCCGAGTGGGTGAGGTCATGTCCGGCCGCCGGACGATCACGAACATGAGCGTGATCGAACGCGTCGCAGACGGCTTGCGGATCCCCGGCCACATGCTCGGGCTCGCGCCGCGGGCCTGGGAGCAACAAGGCCCGGCGCCGACTCGGCCTCAGCGGCCACCCGACCACAACGCCGCCGGATCGGGGCTCCTCCCCGCACCGCCAGAGGATCTGGACAGCATCCTCGCCATCGCGGCGGCCACCAAGGTCACCCCGAGCACCCTCCGGTCACTGCAGACCTCGATCGAAGACTACTGGCGACGGGACGACCAACACGGCGGCGAGGCACTACGGCCAGCGGTGATCGGCCAGCTCCGTTATGTGATGGGCATACTGGGCGACAGCACGGACCCGAATTACCGGCGCAGCCTCCACGGCATCGCTGCCGAACTCGCACGCCTGACCGGCTGGACGTTCTTCGACGCCCGCCAGTACAGCACGGCAAGGACGTACTTCACCGAGTCCCTACGCCTGGCTCGCGCCATCGACGACCGCGCCTTCGTCGCCAACGTCCTAGCATGCCTCAGCCTTCAGGCCACCTACCAGGATCGCGCCGAGGAAGCCGTCACGCTCGCGCGAACCGCACAGGATGTCGCCCGACACGACGGCGGCACCCCACGGTTGATGGCGATGCTCTCCATCCGCGAAGCATTCGGCCACGCCAGCGCACACGACCGACCAGCGACCCACACGGCCATCGCCGAGGCGCAGCGTCACTTCGAGCACGTCGGGCCCGCAGACGACGATCCGCCATGGGTGAGTTACTTCGACCGGACCAAGCTCACCGTGGACATCGGCATTGCCCTCGGTCAGCTCGGGGACGCGGGTGCCGCCGAGCCGCTCATCGCAGAAGCGCTACGCACCGAGCCGGAGGCGAACCTGCGAGGCCGGGCCTTCCACTCCTTCTGGCTGGCCCGGACTCAGTTGCAGCGCGGTCAGATCGAAGCGGCCTGCCGGACGGCGAGCGACGCCCTGGACCTGTCCACGACCGTCGACTCCCCTCGCGTAACCGCGCACCTGCAGGAGTTCCGCCACCTGCTCACGCCGTTCCGCTCGTTCCTTCCAGTCGCGGAACTGGACGCCCGACTGGCGGGGGCGGCAGGCTGACTACAGTCCGGCCGCGTCCAACAGCAGGTACAACACCCCGACCAGCGAACCGCTGCTGACGATCTCGCGACGGTCGATCATGCCGCGCAGCTCGGACAGCGGTATCCACTCCAACCGGTCCGACTCGTTCAGTTCGGTCGGCGGCCCCACGCACTCCACCGCGTCGGCACGGAACACGAAGTGCTCGGAATCGGTGATGCCGTTGGCCGGCTGGGCGTAGATCAGCGGCTTCATCTCGCCGGTACGCCAGCCGGTCTCCTCCAACACCTCACGCGCAGCGGCCTCGGCCGCACTCTCGCCGGGCTCGATCAGCCCCATGGGCAGCTCCCACGCCCACGAGTCCGTGATGAAGCGGTGCCGCCACATCATCAGCACCTGCTTCTCGCTGTTCACGACGGCCGCCACCGCCAGATGCCGGAGCTTGAGCACATGGTGCTCCCACCGCCGCCCGTCCGGCTGCTCGACATCGACCAACCACACATTCACCCAGGGGTTTTCGTAGATCGGACGTTCCCCATGGATCTTCCACTGCATCGCCGCGGCCCCTCTCGATCAGGGGCCAGCATGCCAGAGTCGGAGGCACTCTGACGTATGATCACGAACCTTCGTGTCATTATGACGAATAAAGATTTTGGGCCATGTCTGAGGTGGCCGCGACTACCAGCGGAAAGCCTCGACGGGTGGTGACGAGGAGAAGCGGTCAGGTAGTGCGGATCGCTCGCCGAGGGCTCAGTGCGACAGCGACCTATTTACATGGATAAGTGGCAGACGCCCTGCGCTCATGGGTCGCAACATCGTACGAACCAGAAAACTCCGACTGCGGTCGATCCTCAAGCAGTTGGCCTGTACTGCCAGCCGTGTTTGTCTGCCTTGTCGCGAAGCATACTGGCACGTTTTCTCTGCTGCGCAACGCTGGGGACGTCCTTGAAATCAACAAATGCATGACCTGGGGGCCGCTGCTCGGCGCCCTCGGATCGAGAATCATCTATTGCTTTGAGGCCAAGTTCTTGCACCTCGGCTACGTCCACGCAATACACGCCGGCTGATTTGTAGCCCATTACCTCAGTGTGATGCCGATGGGAAGCCTCGGCGGAGATGATTGAAGCTCTTGACACGGACACCTCCCCTGAGTCCTTAGGGGTTGGGCTGAAAAGTTGGCTGGTGACTCGGCCTTCCTGTATCCAGGCGGGATTAACCTGACGCCATAGGCGCTCTTCTTGGTCCGTTATTTCGGCTTCTCCTGGACGAAAGTGTGAACCATTAGTCGACATACTCGGCGATCCCCCCGACTACGAACTGTGTAATCTCGCTCAACTGTCCCCAGTGGAAGGTATGCTCGTTCTCTCCGTCGTCTTGTTTAGAGAATGAGCAGGCTTGCACAGTCTCATCTGCCGAAACAGTGAGCGCTACCTCGCCTGTAGCGTACGGCCACTCCAGTTGCACGCCCCCATCTTCCGTTGGATAGATGTAAGGCCGTTGTACCTGCTCGTCAAGGAACTCAAGCAAGAGCGATTCGACTTCACGCAGCACTTTTCGGCTTACCTGTTGCCCTATTCCGTCGAGCCAACCAGCTTGAAGGTCGTGGAGTTCCGCTAGGCGATCTGACCAAGCCGTGGGCAGCAATGGTTCAATGGATAGAAGATCTTGAATTTCAATGATCTCTTCATTTATTGACTGAATCGCTACCGCATTAATCGCCACAGTAGGGGCCATGGTTGAGGGGTCAAGATACGGCTTCAGATCGGCTACGACATCATCTGACGAGAATCGCCCGGGGATCACCTTTTCGCTTTGAATCAAGCGAAACTCGAAGATTCCTTTATCTGCGCTAACCCCAACTACTTGGCCATAAACGAGCGTTTCGATCTCGAATCTTTCCAAACGCGCCTGCTCTTGAATGAGGCGACGAATGGGTTGGGAATAGGAGGCGGCGTCAGGAGTGCCGCCATCGAACTCGATAGATTCACCGTCGTGCAAACTTCTTCCGAAGCTGGAGAATTCACGCAATGCATGTGGTGGAAAATTCCGTGGAATTCCCGATCCTGCTTGGATTGATCTGAGGGCATCCTGAATAACGATGCGTGCCTCGTCAAAGATTCCTGCGTCGCCGTCGTCGAAGAGTCCTTCAGTATCAGTAGTGGTCCGCTCTAAAACGGGAACCACGCTGCCACGGCGGATATCGGAGAGACGAAGAGAGAAGGAAGAGGCGAAGCCTCTAGGTACGCGCTGGCGCGATGCATGGCGTTGCTTGTAGAGGCCCCGAGCGACATCTACCACCAGCCGTTCGTACCGCGCAAACTCGGCCAAGACCTCGACTGGTAGGCCAGGCTTCTCGTACCGGCCGCCTCGCAAGCGCCATGATCCAAATGTCTGACTGCTACCGCCCATGCCCCCACCCTACTGAGACCGCGCCAGGGCCCCCGCTGCCGCGCTACAACGCGGGTCCATTTTGCTCTTCTGCGACCCACGAGGCAATCGAACAGCATCGTTGTTTTGGTGCCTCCATCCGGCTCCACTCGAAAGCGCTAACCACTGGCTACGAGGATGAGCCGGAACTCTTGACTCAGCGGAGGTAGGACGCTTGCGCTGCCGGGCCCCAAGTCCATCTGGATTTCGGAAAGATACTGGCCGAGGTGCTGCCATACATCGTGGCCTGGGGCGGAGACGAAGGGTGTGGACCTCGACTCCGAAGTCGCTCGGAAGATCGAGACGAAACCTCGGCGTACCTCCGAACGCAACGAACACGGAGCGCATGTCAGGACGAGCGGCGACTGAACGCCGCGTCGTGGCGCTCGGTGAGGCGTTCGGGCAGGAGGGCCCGGTTCGCTCGGGGTCAGTGCGCTGCCCGAGAGCCCGCACGACATTGCGTGAGCATTGCGTGAGCGGATGCCCTGAGACAGGCCATCCAGAGCTGGACGGTGCAACCTGCCGCGTGGCGCTGACCAGCCAGGACAGCACCACACGGCACGGCCTGTCACTCCGGATTATGATTTTCGTCGCTCTTGTAAAGCGAAGGTCGTCGGTTCGAATCCGACAGGGGGCTCTCTGTTTGTGCTGGTCAGGCGCCCCGCCGCCCTTGTGAGCGGTGGGGCCTTTCCTGTCCGGCACACATTCAGCACACATCGCGTCCCGGACGGGGCGGGGGAGGCGGCAGGCGGTGCCTCCCAAGGACGAGCTGGCGAAGCGGCGGTACGACAAGCTCGTGGACCGGGTCGAGACGCTGGTGCGCGCGTCACTGGAGCCGGAGTACCGGGGGTACGGCGGTCAGCTCGTCCTGAACGCCGAGGACATCGAGGAGCTGGGCGGCTCGCCCGACGAGATCCGCCGAGCGGCGCGCGACCGACGCTCTGGACGCCTTCCTGGGCCGAGACGACTGACTCAAGGCTGTCCCGCAACTCCCCACGGTCACACCGCTTGAGCGACGGGGTTGCCTTGGAGGTTGTGGTCGGCGCAGGGCCATGTGCTTGCGGCGAGCGGGGCGAGCGGTGTCGGTACGAGGTGCAGTTCCTTGCCGAGGGTGAGGGCGACCATGCCGTTGTCCAGAATGAGGACGCGGCTGGTGACGCCGGTGCCAGGAAGTTCTGCAAGTGTGTGGGCCTTCAGGCCGGCGTCGATGGCGGTCAGTTGGTCGTTGCGCCAGTAGACGGTGGTTCCTTCCTGGTCCACTGCGGCGGGTGCGGTGTAGTAGCCGGGCAGGCTCGGGCCGCTGGTCAAGGTGTCGTCCGGCGCAAGTCGCTGATATCTGGAGTGAGAAGGCAGCCGGTTCTCCATTTCGACAATCGAGACGACGCCGTCAGCACCGATCGCGAGCGTTCCGTGGCTAGGCCAGGTGGCGACGCGGGCGCCTTCGGAGGTCCAACGCGTTGTCTCCAGGGCTCCGTAACCCTGGGCGCCGATGAGGAAGCCCCGGTCCCCGTCGATCGCTTTGTGCCCGCCGGGCGCGGCTGCCGTCGCGGCCGATGTCTTGCCCGTGCGTAGATCGAGAAAGAACGTGCGGCCGAGTCCGCTTCTTAGGTCTTCGAAAGACGCGGCCACGCTGTCCCCGGCAATCATCAGCGGCTCGTGGTAAGCCACGCTGACCTCACCTGGCGCCCACGCGGGTTTCTGCCGCGCCTGCCAGCCGGAGTCCTCGCTGATCTCGACTATTCCGGGATACGAGATGTCGCCGAAGCGGATCGGGGTCGACCATACGCGGGTGCCGTCTTCGCGGTGGCGGGAGATCCGCGGTTCACTCATGGGCCCCTCGCGGCGAAGGGGTCCGCGCGCCGCAGTCCACAGGATGCAGAAGCCGTCGGGCAACAGGGCGAAGGTGCCGATGTCCTCGCCGGGCCGGCTGGGCGGGACCACGGAGTTGACGGTCCGGCCGTCCGCGTCGATCTCATCCAGAACCCGCCAGGTCGATTCAGGGCGGGACACCCAGACGGTTCCACGGCCGGTGGCCCGCGCCCAGGGGTGACCGGTTCCCGGGAACGAGCGCTGCCACTCCACATGTCCCGTCTGGCTGACGGCGGTGAGGACGGTCTCCATGGGATTCGCGCCGTAGCCGATGACGAAGAGCAGACCGGCCGGATCATCGGCCACGACGTTCCACGCCTGGCCAGGCAGGACGACGCGCAGAGGAGCATTCATGGACGTGCATCCTGCCCGGCCGTCCAGAGCGACGCCACCACGAGTGCCGGCCATGAGAACGCTCACCCGTGACCGGGCGTGCAGCCGTTGACGCCGCCCCCGCTCGGAAGCGGGGGGACGACATCCAACGGGAGTCCGGCCGTTGTCAGGCCGGTAGCGCGTCCTCTGGCGAGGATCATGGCCCGGCGTTTATGCATCTTCTTGGAGACCTCGTCCAGGCGGTCGGGGAAGAGGTGGCCGTAGACGTCGAGGGTGAGGGTCGCGGACTTGTGGCCGAGCATGGTCTGGACGACGTCTCGTGAGGTCCTTTCCCGGGGGGATCGGCGTGGCGTGAGGACCGCGTCCTCTGGGGCGGGGGCGCGGTCCTGGGGGTGGGGGAGGGTCAGGAGGTGCGGGTGGGGGACGGAGCGGAGGGGTCTCCGAGGACGTGGAGGCCGAGGAGGCCGCCGATGGCGCCCTGGGTGGGCTTGGGGGCCGGGGCGGACGGGGCGGGGGCCTCCGGCTGGGAGGGCGGGGCGGGCGGCGGGGCCTGCGAAGTCCCGCCGGAGGAACCGCCGCTGGAGGAGGACGTCGAGCCGCTGGTCGGGCGGGAGCCCGCGGAGTGGCCGCCGCCGGTCGACGAGGAGGACGTGGACGACGAGGACGTCGGCGCCTTGGACGTCGGCTGCCCCTTGGCCTTCTTCTTGTCCTCGCCCTTCTTCTTGGACTTCGGCGACGCCGACGGCTTCGGCGACGCGCCCTGCGGCCCGCTGCCGCCCGAGACCTCGGGCAGCGGGGAGCCGGGCAGATTGTTGGTCGGGATGACCGTCGGCCGCTGCGGCCTGTCGTCGTGCGTGCTCGACGCGCGGACGGCGGCGCCGAGCACCGAGCCGATCAGCAGCGTCAGACCGGCGATCACGGTGGCGAGCACCGTGCCGCGCCGCAGCACCCGGCGGCGCAGGTCCCACACCGTGACGCGCGGGCCGAGCCGCCGCCAGGCGTCCCCGGCGAGGTGACCGTCGATGGAGTACACCGGCGCGCCCGCGATGATCAGCGGGCTCCACGCGGCGAGGTAGATGAAGTCCGGGGCGTCGTACACCGGGACGGTCCGCCAGCTCACCGTCACCAGCAGCGCGATCGACAGCCCCGCGCCGAAGAAGGCCGCGACACGCTGCCACAGACCGCAGACGGTCAGGACGCCGACGACCACCTGGAGGAAGGCGATGCTCAGGCCCGCGCCCACCGGGTGGTTGAGCGCGGCGTCGCGCAGCGGCTCCGCGAGGGCCCACGGGTGCAGGGAGTTGAGCCAGGTGACCATCGAGCCGCGCTTGCCGCCGTCGAAGTAGACGGGGTCGCAGAGCTTGCCCATGCCCGCGTAGATCGACACGAAGCCGAGGAAGATCCGCAGCGGGAGCAGCACGATGCCGAGGTTCATCCGGCGGTCGGGGTACCAGGCGTGCTTGGCCGGTTCGCCGTTGCGGGTACGCGGCCTGCGCTCGGCGCCGTCGACGGAGGAGGAGTCGCCGACGTAGCCCACCCGCTGCTCGTCGGAACCGCCGTCCGCGCCCTCGTCGTACGCGCCGGTCGCCGGGCGTACGCCGCTGAGCAGGCCGGTAGGCGACTGCGCGCCGCGCTGGCCCACGACGGTCGGCACGGGGGGCGCCACCGTGGTGTCGTCGATCCGCGGCAGCACCTGGGTGGCCGCGCCGGAGGAGTTCGCGCCGCCGGCCACGCCCGCGCGGCGGACCGCCTGGAGCAGTTCCCCGGCCGCCGGATCGCCCGGCGTGGAGCGGCCCGACCACACCACCGGCGACAGCTTCCGCCGCCCGGCCGCGCCGGGCCGCGCTTGCGTCACGACGGGGATCTGCGCGGTGTCGTCGAGGCTGAGGGCACGGCCCGGGGTCGCGCCGAGCTGCACCCGGAAGCTCGCGTGATTGACGATGACCTGGGCGGGATCGCTCGGCACCCTGGCCATGCTCAACGGAGCGGGCTCGTCGAAGCCGGGCAACCCTCCCCCCGTAGGAGTGCGGGGTGTTCTGGTGTCCACACTCATCTAACCGAGTGACGGACGTTTAGGACACTGCCTCCGCGCCCCCACGATGTCCGAGACCCGTCAACGCCCGGTCAGCGCCCCGGCGATGACGATTCGAAGACGCGTCCGAGAACGCCTCAGGAAGGGTCACAGGGCGGCTCAGAGCCTGCGCCGCGCAAGCTTTTCAGCCCCGGCGCCACGACCCGGCACCACGACCCGCCACAGACGCGGCGCCACAGTCCCGGCGCCACGACCACGGCTCAGGCTCTGCGCCACGACCACCGCTCAGGCCCGGCGCCGCGACGCCTCGTACAGCACAACACCCGCCGCCACACCGGCGTTCAACGACTCCGCCGCGCCGCCCGGCATCGGAATCCGCACCAGCAGGTCGCACGTCTCGCTGACGAGCCGCGACAGCCCCTTGCCCTCGCTGCCCGCGACGATGACGACGGGCCCCGACAGGGCGTCCAGCTCGTGCAGTTCGAGGTCGCCGTCCGCGGCCAGGCCGACGACGGTGAGCCCGGCCTTCTGGTACGACTCCAGGGTGCGGGTGAGGTTGGTGGCGCGCGCCACCGACACCCGCGCCGCCGTACCCGCGGACGTCTTCCACGCACCGGCCGTCATCCCGGCCGCGCGCCGCTCGGGCACGACGACGCCGTGCCCGCCGAAGGCCGCCACCGAGCGGACGACGGCGCCGAGGTTACGAGGGTCGGTGACACCGTCGAGCGCGACGATCAGCGGGTCCTCGCCCGCGTCGTGCGCGGCTGCGGCCAGATCGTCCGGGTGCGCGTACTCGTACGGCGGGATCTGGAGCACCAGGCCCTGGTGGTTCAGGCCCGCGGTGAGCCGGTCGAGCTCGGGGCGCGGGGCTTCGAGCAGCGGTACGCCGCGGTCGGTGGCCAGCCGCAGCGCCTCCCGTACCCGGTCGTCGTTCTCGATGAACTGCTGGACGTACACAGCTGTGGCCGGGATGTCGGCGCGCAGCGCCTCCACCACCGGATTGCGGCCGACGACCAGCTCGGAGGTCGACTTGGAGCCGCGGCCCGACGGGCGCCGGGACTGCGAGGAGACGGCCCGCTTGGCCGCGGCGTTGGCGACGCGGTTCTTCTTGTGGCCCTTGCGCGCCTCCGCGGGCGGCGTCGGGCCTTTGCCCTCAAGGCCCCTGCGCCGCTGCCCGCCGCTGCCGACCGTGGCGCCCTTTTTGTTGGATGTACGGCGGTTCCTGCGCTGGCTGTTCCCGGCCATGGGGCACTCTCACTTCGCTTCGGTCATGCTCGCCGGACATGGGTCCGGCGTACGGATATACGGGTCGGGTCGGGTCGACGGGTCGGGCCCGTCGACCGGAGCCGCGGAGGCGATCCGCCAGGAGGCGTTCCGCCACGGAGGCAGTCGGCCGCTGAGGCGGTCGGCCGCGGGATCGGTCAGCCGCGCAGCGTCCAGCGCGAACCCGTCGGTGTGTCCTCGATCTCCAGACCCGCCTGTACGAGCTGGTCGCGGATCGCGTCGGCGGTCGCGTAGTCCTTGCGGGCGCGGGCCGACTGCCGCTGTTCGAGGACCAGCCGGACCAGGGAGTCCACGACGCCGTGCAGGTCGTCGCCGCGGTCGGCGCCCGTCCAGTGCGCGTCGAGCGGGTCGAGGCCCAGCACTCCGAGCATCGCACGGACCTCGGCCAGACGCGCGACCGCGGTCTCCTTGTCGTCCGCCGTCAGCGCGCTGTTGCCCTGCCGGACGGTGGTGTGGATCACGGCGAGCGCCTGCGGCACTCCCAGGTCGTCGTCCATCGCCTCGGCGAAGGCGGGCGGCACCTCGGCGGCGGGCTCGACCGGCCCGGCTTTCTCGATGACCCGCTGCACGAAGCCCTCGATCCGCGCGAAGGCGGACTCCGCCTCGCGCAGCGCCTCCTCGCTGTACTCGATCATCGACCGGTAGTGCGGGGTGCCCAGGTAGTAGCGCAGCACGATCGGCCGCCAGCGCTGCACCATCTCGGAGACCAGCACCGAGTTGCCGAGCGACTTGCTCATCTTCTCGCCGCTCATGGTGACCCAGGCGTTGTGCACCCAGTAGCGGGCGAACTCGTCGCCGTACGCCTTGGCCTGCGCGATCTCGTTGTCGTGGTGCGGGAAGATCAGGTCGATCCCGCCGCCGTGGATGTCGAAGACGCTGCCCAGGTACTTGTGGGCCATCGCCGAGCACTCCAGGTGCCAGCCGGGACGGCCGCGGCCCCACGGGGTCTCCCACGACGGCTCGCCGGGCTTGGTCGACTTCCACATCGCGAAGTCCCGCTGGTCCCGCTTGCCGGTCTCGCCCTCGCCCTCGGGCTGGCGCAGATTGTCCAGCTCCTGGTTGGACAGCTCCAGGTACTCGGGGAACGAGCGCACGTCGAAGTACACGTTCCCGTCGGCCTCGTACGCGTGCCCGCGCTCGATGAGGCCGCGCATCATCTCGATCATCTCCGGTACGTGGCCGGTGGCGCGCGGCTCGTACGTGGGCGGCTGGCAGCCCAGCGCGTCGTAGCCCGCGGTGAAGGCGCGCTCGTTCTCGTACCCGATCGCCCACCACGGGCGGCCCTGGTCGGCCTCCTTGGCGAGGATCTTGTCGTCGATGTCCGTCACATTGCGGATGAACGTGACGTCGTAGCCGCGGTAGCGGAACCAGCGCTGGATGATGTCGAAGTTGAGCCCGGACCTGATGTGCCCGATGTGCGGGGCCGCCTGCACGGTGGCGCCACACAGGTAGATCGAGACGCAGCCCGGCGTGAGCGGGACGAAGTCACGGACCTGGCGCGCGTTGGTGTCGTACAGGCGAATAGTCACTCCACAAGGGTAGTGGCCCGGAGCGGGTGCCTTGTGCGGTCTGACACAGGGCACACACAACGGTGACAATCGGCTGTACGGCGACCCCCGCGCCCCGGCCCCGCCCGGCTGTACGGCGGCCCGGCTGTACGGACGGCGGCCCCGCGCGGCTCAGCCGTGCTCGACGATGCGGTCCGCGCTCACCCGTACGACGACACGCACGTCCCCGGGCTCGTCGTTGCCGTACTCCTCACCGGTGTACTTCCGGCTCAGCGCGTTGATCAGGTCGTCGCCGCCCTCACGGGTGAGGGTCGCCGTGCCCCGGATCTCCAGGTACTTGTACGGGTTGTCGACCGGGGTCACCAGCACGGTGGTGCGGGGGTCCTTGAGCAGATTGAGGTGCTTGCGACGGCCCTCCTTGGTGGAGACGAGCACGTCGTCACCGTCACGCGTCACCCACACGACGGACAACTGGGCCTGGCCGTCGGGCTGGAGGGTGGCGATGGTCGCGAAATTCTTGCCGTCGATCAGGGCGCGGGCGGAGTCCGGGAGGGCGGCCATGAGCGGGTCCTTTCACATGCCGGGGCGGTGATCTTCCGGCTACGCAACGTGCCGGACGGGCGGAGAATTCCCTCACCCGCCCGTGGGTTTTCCTCGCTCACTCGTGCGGGTGAGCGCGGACCACCAGTGCCGTCGCGACGGCGGCGAGGCCGTCGCCGCGGCCGGGGAAGCCCAGGCCGTCGCTGGTGGCGGCGCTCACCGAGACGGGGGCGCCGACCGCCGAGGTCAGGACCTTCTGGGCCTCGTCGCGGCGGCGGCCGATCTTGGGGCGTTTGCCGACGACCTGGACCGCGACGTTGCCGATGACGAAGCCCGCGTCGCGCACGATCCGGGCGGCCTCGGTGAGCAGGGCGGTCCCGGAGGCGCCCGCCCACTCGGGCCGGTCGGTGCCGAAGTGGGCGCCGAGGTCACCGAGCCCGGCGGCGGAGAACAGGGCGTTGCAGGCCGCGTGGGCGACGACGTCGGCGTCGGAGTGCCCGGCGAGCCCCGGCCCCTCCCCCTCCCAGAGGAGTCCGGCGCACCACAGCTCGCGCCCTTCCTCGAAGGCGTGGATGTCGGTGCCGATGCCGACCTGGGGAAGCACGTAGCCGGGCGGCAGGCCGGACCCGGGCAGGCCGCCGCCGGGCACACCGGAACCGGACGGATCGCCGCCGGGCAGATCGGACGCGGGCAGGTCGGACGGCACCCCGTGCCCGAGCGGGCCGTCAGTAGCCATCGGTGGCCCTCCTGCGGGCGAGTACGGCCTCGGCGAGTACGAGGTCCAGCGGGCGGGTGACCTTGAACGCCTCTTCGTGGCCCGGCACGACCAGCACCGGTACGCCGAGCTGTTCGACCATGCTCGCGTCGTCGGTGACATCGCGGGTGACGGTGGCGTGCGCCTTGGCGAGCGTGCCGCGGTCGAAGCCCTGCGGGGTCTGGACGGCGCGCAGCAGGGCGCGCTCCGGGGTGCCGGTGACCAGATGGGTGACCGCGTCGACGCTCTTGACGGTGTCGGCCAGCGGCAGCGCGGGGACGACGGCGGGGGCGCCGCCGCGTACCGCCTCGACCACGCCGTCCACGGTCTCCACCGGCACCAGCGGGCGGGCCGCGTCGTGCACGAGGACGACGTCCACGTCGTCGGGGAGCGCGGCGAGGCCGAGCCGTACCGACTCCTGCCGTACGTCACCGCCGGGGACGACCCGTATGTCGGTGGACTCGGGCAGGCCGTGGGCGTCGAGCAGCGCCCTGACCTCGGGGACGCCCTCGGGCGGGGCGACGACCACGATCACGTCGACGGCGCGGGCGCGGGCCATCGCGCGGACGGCGTGCACCAGGATGGGCACCCCGCCGAGGGTGCGCAGGGCCTTGGGCGCGCCGGGGCCGAGCCGAAGTCCACGGCCGGCGGCGGGAATGACTGCTGCGGTACGCAGGTTTGTGTCCTTGTATGAGGTGGGTATCGCCTGGGAGTACCCCCAGCCGAGGTTGGGGACAGTGCCGGGCAAGCGCTCACCGCGGACCCCTTCCGTGAAGTCCGCGGGGATGTGCCACGCCCGGTACCGCCTGGTGAGCGGTGCCGTATGTCTCCGGCCGTATGTCTCCGTACGCGGGCACAAGCATGCCGCAGCACCCGGTCGTCATGCCCGACCGGGTGCCGCGGTAATTCCCTCGGGTGGTGTTTCCGGGGGCAGTGCGTCGCCGTACGTCACGGTCGGCGTGGCCACGCCGATTGAGACGAGAAACGAGAACCTCGATGGCACGTGGTGGGCGCGCGCGAGGATCTTAGGACGCGAGAACCTCGTCGAGCAGCGCCTCGGCCTTGTCCTCGTTGGTGTTCTCCGCCAGAGCGAGTTCGCTGACCAGGATCTGCCGGGCCTTGGCGAGCATGCGCTTCTCGCCGGCCGACAGGCCGCGCTCGCGCTCACGACGCCACAGGTCGCGGACCACTTCTGCGACCTTGATGACATCGCCGGAAGCGAGCTTCTCCAGATTTGCCTTGTATCGCCGGGACCAGTTGGTGGGCTCCTCGGTGTACGGCGCGCGCAGCACCTCGAAGACCCGGTCCAGACCCTCCTGACCGACCACGTCGCGTACGCCGACGAACTCCGCATTGTCCGCGGGCACACGTACCGTCAAGTCGCCCTGGGCGACCTTGAGCACCAAGTAGGTCTTGTCCACGCCTTTGATCTGGCGAATTTCGATTGCCTCGATCAGCGCGGCCCCGTGATGGGGATAGACCACGGTGTCGCCAACCTTGAACGTCATGTGACAGGTACCCCTTCCGTGGCTATCCAGGGTAACACGGGAACGCCCTCATCTGAATGGCGTTTTCGCAGGTCAGAGCATATCTCAGGGCTTGACAACGGCCCCCGGGACGTGCTGGAGCATGCCTCCCGCGCGAGGTATCCGCAGGTGGGAGCAGGTATACGGGGAGGCTGAAACGTCGCCGTTACAGGCTCTACCGCCGCCGAACAAGGGGCAGTACGTCCCTATTTGTCGCTCCCGGACGAGTGGATCATCGCTACTCCGTTCGGGAACCTGCCCGCAGATGATCCAATTTTGCACAGTCGTGGAACAACGGCGGAACACTCGCGGAAAACCGGCCGCGCCGATCATGAACGACGTCGGGTAATCACGTCGGGGGAATGCGGAATGCAATGGGTACGCGCACCCGGCCCGCCACCGGGCGGGTGAACCGCGCGGGTGAGCCGGGCTCCCAGGGGCCACCCGGTGCGCGGGCGCGTCAACGGCTCGGTAATCTAAGGCCGCTGGAAGATCTTCCGAACCTGATCTAGGAGATGCCGCCGCCGTGGTCCGCAGCTTCCGTCGCGGCGCCCTCGCCGCCGTTTTCGCGCTCTCGCTCGCCCCGCTCGCCGCCTGCGCGGCCGGGAACGACGCGCAGACCCTGAAGGTCCAACCGGACAGCGACTCCGTGACCCACGGCGTGATCAAGGTACAGAACGCCGTGGTGCTCACCCAGAGCGCCGGCAACGGACCCGCGACGGTCTCCGCGCGCCTGTTCAACAACGGCGACGACGCCCAGACCCTCCAGTCCGTCCAGCTCGGCTCGACCAGGGTCACGCTCGCGGACAAGGACGGCGGCCAGACCGTCAGCGTCCCCGGCCACGGCACCGTGCTCCTCGGCGGCAAGGGCAACCCGTCCGCCGTCGTGGACAGCGGCACCGAGGCGCTGCGGGACGGCGACGTGCAGAACGCCGTGTTCGAGTTCAGCTCCTCCGGGCCCGTCGCGATCCAGCTCAACGTGATCCCGGCCACCGGCGACTACCAGCAGTTCGGTCCCAGCTCGCTGCCGACCACCCAGGCGCCGACGCCGAGCACCACGCCGACCGGTTCTGCCACGCCCACCGGCTCGGCCACGCCGACGGACACCGCGACCCCGACGGGCACCGCCACCCCGACCTCCTGAGGTCGGTTTTCGGACAACCTGAAACGGCCCGGTGGCACGCTCGCCACCGGGCCTTTCCCGTATACGAATCCGGGACGCGCTCTGCCGTCCGCGCGCTGTGTCAGGGCCCGGGTCCAAGGCCCGGACCCGGGGTTACGGCTCGAACTTGTAGCCCAGGCCGCGGACCGTCACCAGATAGCGCGGCGCGCCCGGGTCGGGCTCGATCTTGGCGCGCAGCCGCTTGACGTGCACGTCGAGGGTCTTGGTGTCACCGACGTAGTCGGCACCCCAGACCCGGTCGATGAGCTGCATACGGGTCAGGACGCGGCCCGCGTTGCGCAGCAGCATCTCCAGCAGGTCGAACTCCTTGAGCGGGAGGTCGACCTTGCCGCCGGAGACGGTGACCACGTGCCGGTCGACGTCCATCCGGACCGGACCGGCCTCCAGGGCGGCCGGGGAGATCTCCTCGGGCTCGCCGCGGCGGCGGAGCACCGCGCGGATGCGGGCGACCAGCTCCCGCGAGGAGAACGGCTTGGTCACATAGTCGTCCGCGCCTATCTCCAGGCCGACGACCTTGTCGATCTCACTGTCCTTGGCGGTCACCATGATGACCGGGACATTGGACTTCAGCCGGAGCTGGCGGCAGACCTCGGTGCCGGGCAGGCCCGGCAGCATGAGGTCGAGCAGCACCAGGTCGGCGCCATTGCGCTCGAACTCGTCCAGCGCGTCGGGCCCGGTCGCGGATATGGCGACCTCGAAGCCCTCCTTGCGGAGCATGTACGACAGCGCGTCGCTGAAGGACTCTTCGTCCTCGACGACGAGTACGCGTGTCACGGAAGGACCTCCGGGGCGGGGATGTGTTCGGGGAGAGAGCGGAAGAGCTGTTCGTCCGACGGCTCGTCCAGCGACTCCTGGTCGGAATCGAGATCGGAGTCGCGGTCGGAGTCGGGATCGGAGTCGGGGTCCGCGTCCGCCTCGGCCACGGGATCGGTGCCGGGCGGCAGTGCGCGGTCGCGGGCGATCCCGGCTTCGGGAAGCCGCAGTGTGAAGGTGGAGCCCTGACCCTCGGCGCTCCACACGGTGACCTCCCCGCCGTGCGAGGCGGCCACGTGTTTGACGATGGACAGCCCGAGCCCGGTGCCGCCGGTGGCCCGCGAGCGCGCCGGGTCGACCCGGTAGAAACGCTCGAAGACCCGGTCGCGGTCCTTCTCGGAGAGGCCGATGCCCTGGTCGGTGACGGAGATCTCAATGAGATCCCCGCCGGGTGCGTTGATCCTGCGCCCCGCAATGCCGACCCGCGTACGGGCCGGACTGTAGTTGACAGCGTTCTCGACGAGATTGCCGAGGGCGGCGGCGAGCTGGCCCCGGTTTCCCCATATGTGCAGGTCAGGGGTGGTTCCGGTAGCCATGGTGATCTGTTTGGTGTTGGCCTGGTGACGGCAGCGGTCGACGGCCTCGGCGACGAGGTCGTCCACGGCCACCGGCTCGGCGTCGTCGAGCAGGTCGTCGTCCTGGACCCGGGAGAGGTCGATGATCTCCTGGACCAGGCTGGTCAGCCGGGTGGCCTCGATCTGCATCCGGCCCGCGAAGCGGATGACCGCCTCGGGGTCGTCGGAGGCGTCCATGACGGCCTCCGACAGCAGGGAGAGCGCCCCCACGGGGGTCTTCAGTTCGTGGCTGACATTCGCCACGAAGTCACGGCGGACCGCCTCGATCCGCCGGGCCTCGGTGAGGTCCTCGACCAGCAGCAGCACCAGCCGGGAGCCCAGCGGGGCGACCCGCGCCGAGACCGCGAGACCTTCGCCGCGGCTCACACCGCGGCGCGGCAGGTCCAGTTCCACCTGCCGTATCTCGCCGTCCCGCCGGGTCTCGCGGGCCATCTGCAGCATCTGGTCGACGGCCAGCCGGCCGCCGCGTACCAGCCCGAGGGCGTACGCCGCCGAGCTGGCCTTGACCACCGTGTCGCCCTCGTCCAGGACGACGGCGGAGGACCGCAGGACCGAAAGGACGGTGTCCACGCCCGGCGGCAGCGCGCCGGTCATGTTGTCGGGCCGCATGGCCGTACGGGTGGGGCGGGCCTGTTCCCGCTCGCTCCAGCGGAACGCGAGCACGGCGATCACACCGGTCAGCAGACCGGCTATCGCACTGGCTGCGGCGACTGCCGCGTTCACGTCCATAGCCCCAGGTTAGGTGGGTCGCGCAAGCGATCCACAACCCCGGAAGCTACCTCTCGGATGCTCGTTGCCAAGAGTTCACCTTCACGTGGGGAGTGGTTCACTCAGGGTGTGCGGTCGGTACGCGTACGCCCATCAGCGTGGCAGCGTGGAGGAGAAACCTCTGTTCGGACGGAAGGAAAGCGATGCGGGACGCATATCACGAGGAGCTGGACTCGATCGGTGACGGTCTGGTCGAGATGGCCCGGCTCGTCGGCTCCGCGATCGGCCGCGCCACCACCGCGCTGCTCGACGCGGACCTGAAGGTCGCGGAGAGCGTCATCGCCGCCGACGAGAAGGTCGACGAGATCCAGCGGGAGCTGGAGAACCGGGCGATCACCCTGCTGGCCCGGCAGCAGCCGGTCGCCACCGACCTGCGGATCGTGGTCACGTCGCTGCGGATGAGCGCGGACCTGGAGCGGTCCGGCGACCTCGCCCGCCACGTGGCCAAGCTGGCCCGCCTGCGCTTCCCCGAGTCGGCCGTGCCGCGCGACCTGCACAGCACCATCCTGGAGATGGGCCAGCTCGCGCAGCGCCTGGTCGCCAAGGCCGGCGAGGTCATCGTCAGCAAGGACGTGGACGACGCGCTCCAGCTCGAAGCGGACGACGACCGCATGGACGAGCTGCACCGCACGCTCTTCCAGCACCTGCTGGACGACCGCTGGAAGCACGGCATCGAGACGGCCGTGGACGTGACGCTGGTCGGCCGATACTACGAGCGTTTCGCCGACCACGCCGTGTCGGTCGCCAAGCGCGTCGTCTACCTGGTCACCGGTGAGCACGCGGACGAGATGACGCCGCAGACGCCGTCGGCGGTGGAGGGCGCGTAACGCCGTCCGGCGCGGGCGGGGGGCTTGGGCGGCGCGCGGGTCGGTCGCCGCGCGTAGGGCGCGTAAGGCATTCGGGGGAGGCCGGAGTGCGCTCGTGCGCCGGGGGTGCGCTATTGAAGGGCGCGGCCGGCGCGGAGTTCACTGGTGGGTAGGCAAGCCTGAGGAGGGTGTACTGATGCAGGAATCCCCCGTCACGCCAACTCCCGTACGCGACCAGCCGTCTTCCGACCACGCCCCGCGGCCGCTCCGGACCCCGCTGCCGCTGGTCGCCGCGTGCGGCTGCGGCTCGGGGTGCGGCTGTGGCTGTCAGTCCGGCGGCGCCTGCCAGTGCGGAGGCTGCACCGGCTGACGCCCCGTCCGTCCCGACTCGTCTGATCCGTACCGTCCCGTCGCACCAACCGTTCACACGGACGACGGCCCGCGCTTCCTGACGGACGCGGGCCGTCGTCATGCCCGGCCAACGACGACGGCCGGGCCCTCGGACCGCCCTTGTGACGACCCGGAGGGCTCCGTCGAGGTCCTGCCGGCCGACGGGCTGCTCGGCCGCCGACCCGCCGTCGACCCGTGAACGACAACGCCCCCCGTCTGCGGGAAAACCCGCGGACGGAGGGCGTGGCGGTGCGAGAGGACTACTTCTTGCCCTGGTTCTTGACCGCCTCGATGGCGGCTGCCGCGGCGTCGGGGTCGAGGTAGGTGCCGCCCGGGTTGAGGGGGCGGAAGGAGGCGTCGAGCTGGTAGGAGAGGGGGATGCCGGTGGGGATGTTGAGGCCGGCGATGTCGGCGTCGGAGACGCCGTCGAGGTGCTTGACCAGGGCGCGCAGGGAGTTTCCGTGCGCGGCGACCAGGACGGTGCGGCCCGCGAGCAGGTCGGGGACGATGCCGTCGTACCAGTACGGGAGCATGCGCAGGACGACGTCCTTGAGGCACTCGGTGCGCGGACGCAGCTCCGGCGGGATGCTCGCGTACCGCGCGTCGTCGCTCTGCGAGAACTCGGCGCCGTCCTCCAGGGGCGGCGGCGGGGTGTCGTACGAGCGGCGCCACAGCATGAACTGCTCCTCGCCGAATTCGGCGAGGGTCTGCGCCTTGTCCTTGCCCTGGAGCGCGCCGTAGTGCCGCTCGTTGAGCCGCCAGGAGCGGTGGACGGGCACCCAGTGGCGGTCGGCGGCCTCCAGGGAGAGCTGCGCGGTGCGGATCGCGCGCTTCTGGAGGGAGGTGTGCACCACGTCGGGGAGGAGACCGGCGTCCTTGAGCAGCTCGCCGCCCCGGACCGCCTCCTTCTCACCCTTGTCGTTGAGATTGACGTCCACCCAGCCGGTGAACAGATTCTTCGCGTTCCACTCGCTCTCGCCGTGGCGGAGCAGGATCAGTTGGTACGGAGCAGCAGCCATGGGCCCGAGCCTAATAGAAATCCCCTGGCGCCACCCGACCGCCCTCTGTAATATTCTCCAGCCGGTAGAGGTCATTACACAAAGGGGTCGCGGTGACGGCGTTCAGTCGGGCGGTACGGGAGACGGTGAGCGGTCTTCCCCGCCAGTTCTGGTGGCTGTGGACCAGCACCCTGGTGAACCGCCTCGGCGGCTTCGTCGTGACGTTCCTCGCCCTCTATCTCACCGTGCAGCGCGGCTACTCCGCCTCGTACGCGGGCCTGGTCGCGGCCCTGTTCGGGCTCGGCGGCGCCGGGGGCGCGGTGCTCGGCGGGGTCCTCGCCGACCGGATCGGCCGCCGCCCCACACTGCTCGCCACCCAGCTCGGCGCCGCCGCCACCACCGCGGTGCTCGGCTTCGTGACCAACCCGCTGGCCATCGCCGCCGTCGCCACCCTCGTCGGCCTGACCAGCAGCGCCTCCCGGCCCGCGCTCTCCGCGATGATCGCCGACCTCGTACCCCCGAAGGACCGGGTGCGCGCCTTCTCCCTCAACTACTGGGCGATCAACATCGGCTTCGGCGTCTCGGCCGCCGCCGCGGGCTTCATCGCCTCCGAGGGATACGTGTGGCTGTTCGTCGGCGACGCGCTGACGACCGTGCTGTGCGCGGTGGTCGTGTACGTCAAGGCGCAGGAGACGCTGCCGGTGACGGCGAAGGTGACGTACGTGGACGGGAGGACGGTGAACGGGAAGGCTGGGAGGGGGAAGGCTGGGAGTGGGACGACGGCGAGCGGGACGACGGCGAGCGGGACGACGGCGAAATCCCGTCCCCGTAAGGCGACTTCGCGGCGCGCTGCGGACTCCACCGACATCCGGCTCTCCGACGTCCTGCGCGACCAGCGCTTCATGGCCCTGGTCGGCCTGACCTTCCTGCTCGGCTCGGTGATGAACCAGGCCAACTCCACGCTCGCCGTCGACATGGGCGCGCACGGCCTGTCCGCCCGCCAGTTCGGTGTCGTCATCGCCATCAACGGCCTGGTGATCGTGCTGCTCCAGATCCCCGTCACCCGGCTGGTGCGGCGGTACGGCAACGCGGCGCTGCTGGGCGTCGGTTCGCTGCTGATGGCCTGGGGCTTCGGCCTGACCGTCCTCGCGGGCTCGGTCGCCCTCTACTCGCTGACCGTCGTCGTATGGACCCTCGGCGAGATCGTGCACGCCCCCGCCTCGATGTCGGTGGTCGCCGACCTCGCCCCGGCCACCGCCCGTGGCCGCTACCAGGGCATGTACACCCTGTCCTGGTCCGCCGCGGCCTTCGCCGGTCCCCTGGTCGGCGGCGTCACCCTCGACCAGCTCGGCCGCACCACCGTCTGGCTGGGCTGCGCCGTCCTCGGCACGCTCGCGGGCGCCGGTTACTACCTGCTGCTGCGCGGCCGTCCGGCCGCCCCGGTCCTCCCCACCGCCCCTGTGGCGGCCGGAGTCGAGGCCCAGGCCCCGGCTCCCCGCGACGCCCCGGAACAGGTCGGCGGCTGAGCGCCGCGGGCCGTTCGCCGACCGGGACACCAGCCGGGACGCCGACAGGGCCACGAAGGCGCTCGACCGGAAGCCCCGGTCAGCGGCGGAGCCGCAGAGCGCGCTGCGCCTCGTAGAGGTTCGGCGGGTCGATCCCCGGAGTGCCGTAGGACTCCAGGCGCGAGTGCAGCGGGCCCGTGAAGTCGGGGACGTCGATCTGGCCGAAGGGGGTCACCGTGGAGATGCCGACGGTCGCGCTGTAGGGCGCGATGTCGTCGATCTTGACGCAGCCCGCGCGGCCGTTGGTGACGGTGACGTTCCAGTGGGTGAAGCGGGCGCCGTACAGCGGTCCGGCGGAGGCGTCGCCGCCGTGCTGACCGTCGTTGGAGACGGTGATGTCGGTACGGACGCAGGCGAACGGCAGGCCGCGGTGGGTGTCGAAGGTGCCCATCTCCATCCGGCCGCGCGACCAGACGTTGTACGACGACAGGCCCTCGGCGTTGATGCCGTGGAGCTGCGTGCCGGACGGGGCGGGCACGGTGCGCCGGTCGATCGCGAAGTCCTCGACGAGGTTGTCGTGCGAGCCCTCACGGCAGGCGTACGGGTGGTGGCTGCCGCGCCCCGAGACGCGGGTACGGCGGAAGGTGGTGGCCTTCGCCGCGACCATCAGGAAGCCGTTGTCGACGTCGACGGCGTGCACGTCGTCCACCCAGCAGTCCCAAGTGCACTGCGCGACCAGCCCGTTGTACCCCTTGTCGAGCAGATGCGGCGACTGCGGTGTGGGCGTCATTTGGATGGTCAGGCCCTCCACACCGGAGTTGACCAGCGGCTCGACCATCGTGGTGATCCTCGGCCGCCACAGCAGCCGGGTGTCCAGCGGCAGCGGCCGGTCGAAGGTGACGCGCCGTCCCCGGACTTCGGTGATCAGGGCCGGCCATTCGTAGGGGACGTACGAGAGCAGCTTGCTCTTGTCGGACCAGTCGTACGTGGCCGCGCCGTCGACGTCGCCCGCCATGTGGTCGAGCAGGCCGTGCGCGGGGTCGTCGGCGTATTGCAGCAACACGCGTGCGCCGGGTCGCAGTTGGCGGGCGCTGTCGACGGTGACGCTCCAACTGCCCTGAGCGGCCTCCTCGGTGACGGTCGCGAGCGTCCGCCACTGGTCACGCTTGTTGCCGGTCCAGCCCTCGAACGGCCAGTCCTTGGCGCGGATCGCGTCGGTCAGGGAGGCGTAGCGGTCGGCCGGGCACATCCAGACCAGGCCGCCCGCCCAGGACCACGACGACTTGTCGCCGCCGTACCGGCTGCCGTACGGGCCGATGAGGTCGGTCAGCGACCTGGTCGCGTACAGCACGGTGCGTCCGCTGCCCGCGCCGCGCAGGGTGGTGTTGCTCCAGCCGAGCCGGATGACGTCGTCGATGCGGTACGTGCCCGGCGGGAGGTGGACGGTGCCGCCGCCCGCCCGGCCGACCTCGCGCAGGGCGCGGTTGATGGCGGGGGCCGCGTCGGCCGAGCCGTCCGCCTTGGCGCCGTAGCGCAGGACGTTCGCGCGGACGGGGTGGCGGCGGAAGCGGCGGGAGCCGCCGTCGTAACCGGCGCGGGCGACGTACGGGATCTGCGGGTGGGTGTACGGGGTCGCGGTGAACTCCCGCCAGAGGGCGACGGGTTGGCGGCCCCCCTGCCCGGACGGGTCGACGGCCGCGTCGGCGGCCTTCGCCGTACCGCCGAACGCCGTACCGCCGAACGGCGTGCCGCCGAGCGCCGTCGCGGCTGCCGCCGCCGAGGTGACCTGGACGCTCGCGGTCAGCAGCTTCCTGCGGCTCATCGCCATGCTTCCACCCTTCACACGTAGGCCGCTATCACGTATCTGAACGTGGTTCAGATCTACGACTGATGTGAGGGTGTCATGTGGTACGGACCAAGGGGAAGGGGTCGTGCGGTGATTCTTAGGACTGACCTTCGGTCAGGTGAGTGAACGCGTCCAGGTTCCTGGTGGACTCGCCGCGCGACACCCGCCACGCGTACTCCTTGCGGATGGAGGTGGCGAACCCCAGCTCCAGCAGCGTGTTGAAGGAGCCGTCCGCGTTCTCCACGACCGCGCCGAGCAGCCGGTCGACCTCTTCCGGCGTGACGGCGGCCAGCGGGAGGCGGCCGTTGAGGTAGACGTCACCGAGCCGGTCGATGGCGTAACTCACCCCGTACAGGCGGAGGTTGCGCTCCAGCAGCCAGCGGTAGAAGGCTTCCTGGTTCTCGTCGGGGTGGCGGACGACGAAGGCGTTCAGCGACAGGGTGTGGGCGCCGACCAGGAAGGAGCAGGTGGTGGAGAGCTTGCGGGTGCCCGGCAGTTGGGTGACATACGTGTCCGGGCGCGGCGACTCCCACGGCAAGTCGGCTTCGCGCAGGGCCTGTTCGAGCGCGCGGACGGCTCGCGCCCGGAGGTCGCCGCGCGGGGCGTCGGGGGTCGCGCCGCCATGGGCACCGTCATGGGCTCCGTCATGGGCTCCGTCGTCGGTGTCACCGTTGACGTCCACCGGGGTCTCCTCAGCCATGCGCCGATCGTAGGTGACGGCGGTGTTCGGCCTGCGCAGCCGCGTACACCTCGGTGGTGTCGGCCGCGGCCTTCCCCCAGCCGAACTCCCGCGCGTGCCGGGCCGCCGCCGCGCCCAGCGAGTCGCCGAGCGCCGGGTTGTCGATGAAACGGCGCAGCACCCGCGCGTAGTCCCGGGGGTCGTGCCCCGGTACGAGGAAGCCGGTGCGGTCGTCCGCCACCGCGACCGGCAGCCCGCCGACCGCCGCCGCGACCACCGGCGTACCGCACGCCTGCGCCTCTATCGCGACCAGCCCGAAGGACTCGTTGTACGACGGCATGACCAGGACGGTCGCCGCCCGGTACCAGTCCGCGAGCCGCTCCTGGTCCACCGGCGGCTGGAACCGTACGACGTCGGACACGCCGAGCCGCGCGGCCAGCTTGTGCAGCGCCTCCGGCTTGGCCAGGCCGCTGCCGCTGGGGCCGCCGACGATCGGCACGAGGAGGCGGTCGCGCAGCGTCGGGTCCTCGTCCAGCAGCACCGCGACGGCGCGGATCAGCACGTCGGGGGCCTTCAGGGGCTGTATCCGGCCCGCGAAGAGCGGGATCACCGCGTCCTGCGGCAGCCCGAGGCGCCGACGGGCCGCCCCGCGGCCCGGCTCCGGGCGGAAGCGGTCCAGATTCACGCCGGGGTGCACGACCGCGACCTTCGAGGCGGTCGCCTCGTAGTACCGCACCAACTCGTCTGCTTCCTCGGCGGTGTTGGCGATCAGGCGGTCGGCCGCCGCCACGACCTGCGTCTCGCCGATCACCCGCGCGGCGGGCTCGGGACAGTCGTCCTCGGCCAGCGCCGCGTTCTTGACCTTGGCCATGGTGTGCATGGCGTGCACCAGCGGCACGCCCCAGCGCTGCGCCGCCAGCCAGCCGACGTGGCCCGAGAGCCAGTAGTGCGAGTGCACCAGGTCGTAGTAACCCGGGCGGTGGCCCGCCCACGCCTGCATCACCCCGTGCGTGAACGCGCAGAGCTGCGCGGGCAGCTCTTCCTTGGCCAGGCCCTCGTACGGGCCCGCGTCCACGTGCCGCACCAGCACACCGGGGGCCAGCTCGACCGCCGGGGGCAGCGCTCCCGTGGTGGCCCGCGTGAAGATCTCGACCTCCACGTTCAGGTCGGCGAGGCGCTTGGCCAGCTCCACGATGTAGACGTTCATGCCGCCCGCGTCGCCGGTGCCCGGCTGGTGCAGCGGTGACGTGTGCACGCTCAGCATCGCGACTCGGCGTACGCGGCGGCCTCCGGTGCGGCGACCCCTCATCCCCAGCGCGTGCTTGTGCTTCTGCGCACCGCGCAGCGCGGCGAGCCGGGACGACGTCTGCTGGGTCACCATGCGTTCCTTCCGAAGGCCGTACCCCCGCGTTCAACCATGGGGAACGCCGGAACTGGCGGTTCCATTTCCTTGTTGCCGAAGCGTGACCTTGGGGGGTGGGTGGTGTCTTGGTCTTTTTGTCTTTTTTTCCCGCCCGCCCACCCGTGCGGGTGCTTTCTTCGTCTGCGGGTGCCGCCCGTGCCTGGTCGGTCCCGGCCCGGGGCACCTCCTCGGGCGACGAACCTGCGGCCACCTGCGCCTGCTTCTGCCCCTGCCCGTTCGTCCCCCTGCGGGGGCACCCCGCACCGACCCCTCCGGTCCGCCGGCGCCCGCCTGTCCGCTGTGGCTGAGGAGGGGGAGGGGGTGGGTGGGGGCCCAGGCCCCGCGCGACCGACCGTCCACCCGGGGCGGGAGGAGGGGGTGGGTGGGCACCTCGGCGGTCGCCCGCTCGTGGGGGGCCGGGAGGAGGGCGGGCGCAGGTAAGCCTGGCGGCGGTGGCCCACCCGTGGGGGGCGGTGGGTCAGGGCATGCGGGCGGGGTCGGCGGACTGGCTGGAGGGCACCCCAGGGGGGCCGGGCGGTGACGCAGGGCGGCTCGCCGAAAGACCCCCCCCCGGCAACCCCCACCGGCAGGCGGACGCCGACGAGCGAGGAGGGGACGGGCCGGGGTGCCCCCGCAGAAATGCGGTGACAAGAAGGGCACCGGATACGCGGGACCAGGTAGCCGCATTTCGAGGAGGTGCCCCGGACCGGCACCGACCAGGCACAAGCGGCACCCGCAGACGAAGAAAACACCCGCACGGGTGGGCGGGCGGGCAAAGACTAGAGTCGAGGAATGCGCGGCATGGTGGGGGTGGTGACCAGAGGAACCACCGGGCCCAACCGGCTGCGCCGGATGGACCGGTGGATCGCCACCGCGCTGGAAGCGGAACTGCGGCGAGCCGACCACCCCGTCGTCGTCGACCTCGGATACGGCGCCGCCCCCTGGACAGCGGTGGAACTCCTGAGCCGCCTCCAGGCGGTAAGAGAGGACGTCCAGGTCGTCGGCGTCGAGATCGACCCGGCCCGCGTCGCGGCAGCGAAACCGTACGAGCGCGACAACCTGAGCTTCATACACGGCGGCTTCGAGGTCCCCCTCCCCCACGGAAGCCGCCCCGTCCTGATCAGGGCGGCGAACGTCCTGCGCCAGTACGACGAAAGCGAGGTCGCCGCCGTATGGACCCGGCTGCGCGGCCGGCTCGCCCCCGGCGGCCTCCTCGTGGAAGGCACCTGCGACGAGATCGGCCGCCGCCACGTCTGGGTGGCGCTCGGCCCCGAAGGCCCCCGAAGCGTCACCTTCGCCACCCGCCTCGGCTCCCTCGACCGCCCCTCCGACCTGGCCGAACGCCTCCCGAAGGCGCTGATCCACCGGAATGTGCCCGGCGAACCCGTGCACGCGTTCCTCACCGCCTTCGACCGGGCCTGGGCCTCGGCCGCTCCCCTGTCCGCCCTGGGCGCGCGCCAGCGCTGGATCCGCGCCGTCACCTCGCTGCGCGCGGACGGCTGGCCAGTCGTGGACGGCCCCGCCCGGTGGCGCCAGGGCGAGGTCACGGTCGCCTGGCCCGCCCTCGCCCCGCACGCGTAACGCCCTCTCGCCCTTCCCCTTTACGGCTCGCCGTGCCACCATCCGCCAAGATGTGACGGCCCGTCAGATAAGCCCAGCGTTCAGCGGCGCGAGGAGCCGCGCGAACAGCCACCGCGCCCGTGACGTGAGGGAGGCTCGGATGACCCGCGGAATCCGAAGCGGCGCCTGCGCGGCGGCGCTCACGGCGCTCACCGCCACGGTCGCGCTGACCACCGCCACCGCCACGGCCCCGGCGCAGGCCGCACCCCCGCGCACCTTGGCGCAGGTCAGAACCGAGGTGGACGCGCTGTACCGGCAGGCGGAGGCGGCGACGGACGCGTACAACGCGGCCGGGGAACGCGTACGGGCCCAGCAGCACGACCTGGTGGCGCTGGCGGTGGCCATCGACCGTACGCAGACACGCCTGCGCACGCTCACCGCGCAGGCGGGGGCGCTGGCCCGCGCGCAGTACCGGGCCGGCGGGGTGCCGGACACGCTGCGGCTGGCGATGTCGGGGGACCCCGACACCTTCCTGTCGGACGCGGGACTCGCCGCCCGCGGCGCCCGCGCGGCGAGCGCCACGATCGACGCGCTGGCCGACACGCGCGGGAAGCTGGACGGCTACGCGCACGCCGCCACCGAGCGGTGGCAGCAACTGGTCGACGCGCAGCGGACGGCGGCGGGGGCGCGGCAGCGCGTACGGGCCAGGCTCGCCGAGGCCACCGCGCTGCTGGCCACGCTCAAGGAACAGGAGCGCGTCCGGCTCGCGCGGCTCGAGGACGAGGCGGCGTACCGCGCGCAGAGCGACTGGCTGGCGACCGGTGACGCGAAACGCCTGGTCACCGCCGCGTCCACGGCGTCCTCCGCCGCGGGCCGCCGCGCCGTGGCCTTCGCGACCCGGCAGATCGGGAAGCCGTACGTGTGGGGCGCGGCGGGCCCGTCCTCGTACGACTGCTCCGGGCTCACCTCACAGGCGTGGGCGGCGGCGGGCCGTCCCATCCCGCGCACCTCGCAGGAGCAGTGGGCGCGCCTCCCCCATGTGCCCGTGGACCGGATGCGCCCCGGCGACCTCGTCATCTACTTCTCCGACGCCAGCCACGTCGGCATCTACGTCGGCGGCGGCGCGATCGTCCACGCGCCGCGCCCGGGGCGGGACGTGGTGGTGGCGGGGGCCGGTTCGATGCCGATCCTGGGGGTCGTACGACCGGGTTGATGACGGTTCGCGTACGTCTGGACGGAGGGAGACGTGGGGCGCGGAGGGATACGTGGGCGGGTACGCGTACGGGCGGCGGGTACGCGCGACGGGCGGCGGTCCGGATGCGGGCGGCGGTCCGGATGCGGGTCGCGGCGGGGGCGGGGTTGTGGCCGCCACGCGTGACCTTGGTCATGTGCGGATCAACACATCCACCGCGAAATCCCCTGCTGACCGCCGCATATGACGCTGACGGTTCACTCTCTGCCCTCCCGTCACCTTGCCTCCAGCCACTAGGGTCTCCGGAGATCCTCGGGGGAGGGAAGGAGTCGCTTGATGTCCGCAGCCCAACGCGGCACCGATCGGCCCTCAGCCACCGACGAGACGCGCGGGGCCGAGGGCCCCGCTGCCGTACCCGGTTCGGGGACGGCTTCCACGGCCGGGTCCTCGCCCCTTTCCGTACCGCCGTCCGTACCGACATCGGTCGCCGTGCCGGGGTCCGTCCCCGTACCGCCGTCCGTCCCCGTACCGGCGTCCACCGCCGTACCGCCGTCCGTCCCCGTACCGGCGTCCACCGCGCCGTACACGGAGTCCGGCGCCCTCTCGCTGCCCCGGCAGCGGCAGGATCCGGGCAGCGGTCCCGCGATCTTCACGCTGCTGGTGATCGGCGAGGACGCGACGGACGCCTTCACCGCGCCGTGGTTCCAGGAGGGCGGCGGGCCGCGAATCCGTATCCTGCGGGCACGTAATCTCACCGCGGCCGGCCGTCTGCTCACCGACGACGTGCACTGCATCCTCCTCGACCTGCCCGACGTGCTGGACGGCCTGCGGCAGGTGCTGCGGCTCGCGCCCGGCACCGCCGTACTCGTCCTGACCGACGGCGCGGACGACGGGCGGGCCGCGGAGGCCGTACGGGTCGGCGCCCAGGACCACCTCGCGCGGCACGAGGTCGACGCCGGGACCGTCACGCGCGCCGTCCGCTACGCCGTCGAGCGCAAGCGCGCCGACCTCGCGCACCGGCAGCTCACCGAGACGAAGCTGCTCGCGCAGGAGAACTCCCGGCTGGAGCGCGGCCTGCTGCCGACCCCGCTGCTGGACGGCGCGAGCCTGCGTTTCGCGGCGCGTTACCGCCCGGGGCGCAGCCGCGCCCTGCTCGGCGGCGACTTCTACGACACCGTCCGCGCCCCCGACGGCACCGTCCACGCGATGATCGGCGACGTCTGCGGCCACGGCCCGGACGCCGCCGCCCTCGGGGTCCAACTCCGCATCGCCTGGCGTGCGTTGACCTTCGCCGGGCTCGGCGGCGACGCGCTGTTGCGTACGCTCCAGCAGGTGCTCGAACACGAGCGGTCGGACGACGAGATCTTCGCGACGCTCT
The DNA here is from genome assembly GCF_055559175.1 of Streptomyces sp. NPDC024632. NCBI lineage: Bacteria > Bacillati > Actinomycetota > Actinomycetes > Kitasatosporales > Streptomycetaceae > Streptomyces > Streptomyces sp. NPDC024632. The sequence continues at coordinate 98,709 of NZ_JBVHLD010000018.1, read as the reverse complement.
GCACCGTCGACATCGCGCCGGACGCGCGCAGCGCCGATCTGCATCTGGCCGGACACCCGGCGCCGCTGCTCTCGACCCCCGGCGCTCCCGGCAGCGTGCCGGAACTGCTGCCGTACACGGAGGGCGGCCCGGCGCTCGGCCTGCTCCCGGACGCCCGCTGGCAGCGGATACCGGTACGGCTGCGCGGCGAGTGGAGCCTGATGCTCTACACCGACGGCCTGATCGAGGGCCGGATCGGCCAGGGCACGCAGCGGCTCGGGCAGGACGGGATGGTACGGATGACCGCCCGGCTGCTGGCCGAGGGCCTGCGCGGCGAGGAACTGCTCGACGCGACGCTCACGGAGGCGCGGGAGCTGAACGGCGGGGAGCTGACGGACGACGTGGCGGTCGTGCTGCTGGAGCGGCCGAAGCGGATCTGAGGCCGGTCTGCTGGGGGGCCGCCCGCGCGGTGGGTACGGCCCTGTGGGTACGCGTCAGCCGTTGTACGGGCCGTACGGGCCGTCGCTGCTGCTGCCACCGCCGCGGCGCCGCCGCAGGCCGCCGCCACGGCGCGGTCCGGTGATCTGCCGTACGGCGGGGCGTACGTCCACCATGTACACGATCACGGCGACCAGGCCGATGACCGGCAGGAACGACAGCACCGAGAAGAGCTTCATCACCACGGCCGCGATGCCGAGGATGATCAGCCAGAACGCCTTGGTGTTCTTGTCCGCCGCCCGGTACGCGTCCTCACGGCGGATCGCCGCGTCCACGAAGGCGAAGGCCGCGAAGAGGAAGAGCGCCCACGACACCAGGCCGAGCACCCCGAAGAACCCCGTGATCAGCACGCCGTCCACCGCCCTTGTCGCTGTCGGCCGGCACCGTGCCGACCGTCCGCTTGTCGCCCGCCCAACCGTACCGGCTCCTGTACGAACAACGGGCCGGGCTCGCAAAGCGTGCCCGGCCCTCACCTCACTCCGCGGACTTGTCGGTCGCCTTCTTCGCGCCACTCGGCTTGCGGGGCGTGGTCTTGCGGGCGGCCGGCTTGTCGCCGGACGTGTCGGCGGGCTTCGCGGCCAGCCGGTCGCCGATCGACTCGGTCAGCGGCTCGTCGGCCGGGATGTCCGCGAGCTTCACGGCCGGCGGGATCTCCATGATTTCGTCGGCCGCGCCGCCGCGCCACTGAGCGACCGCGCCCTTGCCGCGCTCGGCCAGCTCGTCGTACGTCTCGCGCGCCTTGACGGCGTACTCGGCGGCCCGGCCCACGCCCTGGAGCGCCAGGTCCTGCACGGACCCGCCGATCTTCTTCAGGTCCAAGTCGATGCCGCTGATCGTCTCGTTCAGCCGCGTCTGCGCCTTGGTCGACGCGTCCTTGGCCTGCGCGGTGACCCGCTGCTGCACGTCCTTGGGGTCGGTGCCGCGGATCTTCTCGATCCGCTCGGGCGCCTGGTCCTTCAGCTTCTCCAGCAGCGCGGGCACCTCGCGGAGCTTCGCCGCGGCGAGGTCCGCCGTACCCGCGACCGCGTACAGCGGGGTCGGGTTGCGCAGGCTCTTGACGATGTCGTCGGTGATGGTCATTTCTCGGATTCCTCCCGTACGAGTGTCGGAGACGAATCCGCCTCCACGTTCTTCCGCTCTTCTTCGGCGTTCTTCTGTTCTTCTTCGGCCTGTCGTGCGGCTTCCTCGGCCTTGGCGGCCGATTCCGCGGCGGCGTTCTCTTTCCTGAAGGACTCGTAGATCTGGATGAGCACCTGCTTCTGCCGCTCGTCGATCGACGGGTCCGACATGATCACCGCCGGCACCTCCAGCTCGTCCCGCTCCCGCGCGTCGAGCATCCCCGCCTGCACGTAGAGCGTCTCCGCCGAGATCCGCAACGCCTTCGCCAACTGCTGCAGGATCTCCGCACTAGGCTTCCGCAGCCCGCGCTCGATCTGGCTCAGATACGGATTCGACACACCGGCCGCCTCCGCCAACTGCCGCAGGCTGAGCCGCGCCCCCCGCCGCTGCTCCCGCAGGTACTCCCCGACGTTGCCCACCTTCAGCGAAGCCATGCCTCCACCTTCCCCCACCCCGCTAACTTTTGCAAGCACACCGCTTGCAACAGTGACCCTCCCAGCTTCACCGACTGCTCCCCCTGCCCCCCGATGCCCCCCTGCGGCCGGTACGTCCGGGGCCGGTGCTGTCAGGGCCGGGAGATAGCGTTTTCGGCGACACCCGGACCCTGGAGGCCACTTTGAGCTGGGACCTTCTCCTTCTGCCGCTTCCTGCGGACATCAGGTCGGTCGGCGAGCTCCCCGAGGGCTACCGCGACCGGGTTGCCGGTGACTCGCGGGGCGGTCGCTGACGGCCGACCGGAGAGAGCGGCGGCCGGATGCGCGCTGGGAAAAATGGGCGCCTTCGGGGGCGACGGAGAGGGGGGTTGAGGGGGCTCAGACGGGGTTTGGCCGCGCTTCCGGCGAGGGTGGGGAGTCGCGGGCCGGGAGGGGGCCGGGGGGCGGGCAGCGGGGCGGGCACGGGTTCGTCGCATGGCGTCTGACCTGGTGTTTTACGCGGATTCGCCTAAGCTGGGGGGCTCGGGTGGACGCGGTCGGAGGGGGATCTCGTGAGTCGGGGCGGCGCGGAGGACGGCAGGGAGAAGGACGGCAGGGAGAAGGCCGGCGCGGAGGAGGTCCGCTGGCGGTACGAGGCCAGCGACATCACGGTGCTGGACGCGAGGGAGACCATTCGGCGGCGGCCTGGCATGTATGTCGGGACGACCGGCCGACGCGGGTTGCATCAGATGGTGTTCCAGGTCATGGGCCGGGCGGTGGACGAAGTGCTGGCCGGGCGGGCCGGGACCGTGGACGTCGTCCTGGGACCCGGCGGCGAGGTCAGCGTCGCCGACGACGGGCCGGGGGTCCCGGTGGAGGTCGCGGAGGACGGCGACGGCCTCGAAACGCTGCTGACCCGCACGGCCGGCAGGCCGAAACCCCCCGGTCGGCACTGCGCGGTCCTGGAGCGGGCGGGCTTCGGGCCCTTCGTCGCCAATGTCCTGTCGAGCAGCCTGACGGCCGAGGTACGGCGCGACGGGGTCCGGTGGGTGCAGGAGTACGAGCGCGGCGGCGCGATCGCGCCGCCGACCGTCGTGGGACCGGCGGCCGGCACCGGGACCACCCTCAGCTTCCGGCCCGACCCGGAGATCTTCCCGACCACGGAGTGCTCGTTCGCCGCGCTCGCGGACAGCTTCAGGGAGCTGGCGTTCCTGAACAGGGACCTGGAGATCTCGCTGACCGACGCGCGGTCACCGGGCGAGCAGCAGTCGGTACGGTTCCGATTCCCGTACGGGGTACAGGACTTCGTCGTCTTCCTCGACAGCCCCCACGGTCACGACGACCCCGACGCCCCGGCCCGGACACCCCTGCACCCCGACGTCATCGCCTTCGCCCGGGAGGACCCGCGGATGGAGGGGACGGCCGAGGTGGCCCTGCGGTGGTGCTCCTCCCCCGACGAGCGCATCCGGAGCTTCGCCAACAGCGCGCCCACCCGGAACGGCGGCGCGCACCTGGCGGGCTTCCGCGACGGACTCGCGCTCGCGGTCAACGCCTTCGCCCGGGAGCGGAGGCTGCTGTCGGCGGCCGATCCCGATCTCGGCGGCGACCGGATCGGCCAAGGACTGACCGCGGTCGTGTCGGTGAAGGTGGACCATCCCTGTTTCGAGGACCCGGTCCACGGCACGTTGGGCAACGCCGAGGTGCGCGCCTGCGTGAGGGAAGCGGTCAGGGAGCACGTCGGCAGGTGGGCGGAGGAGCACGCGGACCGGGCCGCGGTCGTCGTCGGGCGGATCGTAGGGGTCAGCGGGCGGGCGGGGTGAAACGGTCGTGGAGACCTCCGGACCCGACCGCCGCCGACGCGCCCGCCTCACCGGTCTGAGCGACGAGTCCGGCTCGGGAGGAGGAGGTAGGCGAGGAGGAGGGTCATGACGGCTACGCCGGCCCACATGGCTTGTTGCCAGCCGTCGACGAAGGACTGCTGGGCGGCGCGGACGAGGGCGGGGGCGGTGGGGCCGCCGGTGGCGTGGGCGGCTTCGACGGCGTTGGCGATGCCTTCGCGGGCGGTGGCGGCGGTGGCCGGGGGCACGCCGTCGAGGCGGGGGCCGATGGCGCCGCGGTAGCCGGAGGAGAGGAGGGCGCCGAGGAGGGCGACACCGAGGGCGGTGCCGAATTCGCGGGTGACGTCGTTGAGCGCGGAGGCGACCCCTTGGCGTTCGCTGGGCAGCGAGCTGGTGATGGCCTCGGTGGCGGGGGTCATGGTGAGGCCCATGCCGATGCCCATGGCGAGCATGCCGGGCAGGACGGAGAGGTAGCCGCCGTCCACGGAGACGAGGGTGGCCATCAGGGCCAGGCCCGCGCCGCCGAGGAGGATGCCGAGGGCCATGGTGCGACGGCTGCCGACCCGTTCGGCGAGACGCGGCGCGAGGCCCGAGGTGGCCATCATCAGGACGGCCATGGGCATGAGGGCCAGCGTGGACACCAGGCCCGACCAGCCCAACACGGCCTGGAGGAACGGGAAGAGGACGACGAAGATCCCGGCCTGGACGCCGAAGACGGCCAGCAGCGCGACGGAACCGCCGGCCAGGCCGCGCTCGCGGAAGAGGCGTACGTCCAGCAGCGGGCCGTGCCGCCGCAGCTCCCAGACCACGAAGCCGGCGGCGGCCAGGACGCCGACCAGCAGGCTGAGCAGGGTCACGGGCGCGGCCCAGCCCCGCTCGGGCCCTTCCTGGAGTACGAAGATCAGCCCGACCACCGCGACCACCGAGGTCAGCGCCCCGACCGTGTCGAAGGAGTGCGTCGCCGCGTCGCGCGAGTCGGGCACGGACCGCACCGTCATCACGGCGGCCACGAGCACGAGCGCCACGGGCAGGACGAAGAGATAGCGCCAGCTCGCCACGTCGACCAGCGCGGCCGACAGGAACATGCCCAGGATGCCGCCGCCGCCCGCGACGCCGGTCCACACCCCGATCGCCCGCCCGCGCTCCTCGGCCGGGAAGGTGGAGGTGATGACGGCGAGCGTCACCGGCATGATCATCGCCGCGCCCACACCGCTCAGCACCCGCGCCGCGATCATGACCTCGGCCGATGTCGCCAGACCGGCGACGACGCTGGCGCCGCCGAAGACGGCAAGTCCCGTGAGCAGTACGGGCTTTCGGCCCCATCGGTCGCCGACCGCGCCGAGCGGCAGCAGCAGCGCCGCCAGGCTCAACGTATAGATGTTGATGATCCACAGGATCGTGCTCTGCGAGGCGTCGAACGCGACGGCCAGGTCCGGCTGCGCGACGTTGAGGCCGGACACCGAGGCGATGACGGCCATCAGCGCGACGCAGACGGAGATCAGGATCGCGCGGCGCCGACGCGGGTCGTCAACACCCGCCGCGTCAGGGGCTGTTACGTCGACCGGTACGTCAACGCCCTCGCCCACGACTGCGGCTTCGGCACTGACCCGCGCGGGCCGGTTCGGACTCTCCGTACTCATCTGGACGGACCTTTCACCAGGGACGGTCAACAGGGGAAACGCGGGAGCGATCGTCGCCACGACCGGCCCCGATGTGCAAAATTGTTTGCCGATCGGCAAACTGGGCTCCATGGATCACACGGACGGCATGGCTGGCGCGGGCGGCACGGACGGCGCGGCTGGCGCGGACGGCACCGACGGCACCGACGGCACCGACGGCACCGACGACGAAGTGGGCCGCACCCTCGACGCCGTCGGCCCCCGCCTGAAGAATCTGCGGCTCGGCCGGGACCTGACGCTGACGCATCTGGCGGCGGCGACCGGCGTCTCGGTCAGTACGCTGTCGCGGCTGGAAGCGGGCCTGCGCCGCCCCACGCTGGAGCAACTGCTGCCGCTGGCAAGGGTGTACGGCGTCACCATCGACGAGTTGGTCGACGCGCCCCGCACCGGCAACCCGCGCCTCAACCTGCGCCCGATCGCCTGCAAGGACGGCTCGACCGTGCTGCCGCTGACCCGCAGGCCCGGCGGCATCCAGGCGTACAAATTCGTCCTGCCCGCCCCGCCGCGCGGCCTCGTGGAGCCCGTCCTGCGCACCCATGAGGGCTACGACTGGATCTACGTGCTCAACGGCACGCTCCGGCTGGTGCTCGGCGAGCACGACCTCGTGCTGAAGCCGGGCGAGGCGGCCGAGTTCGACACCCGTACGCCGCACTGGTTCGGCTCCACCGGCTCGGGGCCCGTGGAATTCCTCAGCCTCGTCGGCAAGCAGGGCGAGCGCGCGCACGTACGGGCGGCACCGGACCCCGCCGCGTCAGAGCGCTCCTAGGGCGCGTCCGCCGCGGCGAGAGCCGCCTCGGTGTCGGCGGCGGCCAGGTCGGCGTTGATGTGCGCACCGGCCAGGGCGCCCGCGGCGGCGGAGGCGCCGACCTGGGCCGTCAGGTCGGTGGCGTTGCCCGCGACCCACACGCCCGGCACCGACGTGGTGCCCGCGGGGCCGGTGGCGGCGAAGCGGCGGCCCATCCCGCCCGGCAGATCCTCCATCGGCAGACCGAGCCCGGCCAGTCCGTCGGTACGGGCCCGCATGCGGGTCGCGACGGCCAGGACGCGGCGCGGTACGAACCGGCCGTCGGTCAGCCGTACGCCCGCGATGTGCCCGCCCGCGGCGGACCCGGAGCCGTCCGTGGACCCAAGGCTCTCGGCGGACCCGGAGCCCCGTGTGGACCCGGAGCCCTCCGTGGACCCGGTCGACTCGACCGCCGCCACCGGGGTGTCCTCGACCCGGATCGCGCGGGCGGCGAAGCGCGTACGGGTCTCGTCGTCCAGGTCGGTGCCGCGCGTGAAGTAGACCAGGTCGTCGGTCAACTGCCGGAAGAGCAGGGCGTGGTGGACGGAGGCGGGACCGACGGCGAGTACGCCAATGGGCTCGTCGCGCACCTCCCAGCCGTGGCAGTACGGGCAGTGCACGAGGTCGTGCCCCCAGTGCCGGGCGAGGCCGGGGATGTCGGGGAGTACGTCGCGCAGGCCGGTGGCGACCAGGAGGCGGCGGGCGCGGAGGGTGGCGCCGTCGGCGAGGGTGACCGTGAAACGCGGGTCGGCGCCGGGGACGGCCTCGGCGGCGGTCACCTCGCCGACCAGCACCTTGCCGCCGTACCGCCGTACCTCCTCCCGGCCCCGGCGCAGCAGCTCCGCCGGGGGGATGCCTTCGAGGCCGAGGAGGCCGTGGACGCCGTCGGCGGGCGCGTTGCGCGGGGTCCCGCTGTCGACCACGGCGACGGAGCGGCGGGAGCGCGCGAGCATGAGGGCGCCGTTGAGCCCGGCGGCGCCGCCGCCGATCACCACGGCGTCGAGGGTCGGGGCGAAGGCGTCGGCCCCAAAGGCGTCGGCCCCATCGGCGGGATCGGTCGCACCGGCCGGATCGTTCACGTGCGCGGGAAGCGTCGCGGGCATGGGCGTACCTCTCTATACGTGTCGGCTCTCTACGCGTCGGATTGCGCCCTTGCGCTGAGCGGGAGCCCCGTCCGGGGCCCGGTACGACCACGCTAAGCGGAATTTGCGCGCGAGGCATAACATGTTGCCTATGACGCAAGACGATGAAGATCTGGACAGCCTGGTGCGCAAGCGGATTCGCGCGCTGCGGGTGGCGCAGGGCTGGTCGCTGGACGAACTGGCCGGCCGCGCCCGGCTCAGCCCCTCCACGCTCAGCCGGATCGAGAACGGTCAGCGCCGCCTCGCGCTGGACCAGCTCGTGACCCTCGCGCGCGCCATGGACACCACGCTCGACCAGCTCGTCGAGACGGCCACGGAGGACGTCATCTCCAGTCCGATGATCGACTCCGCGCACCAGACGATGCGCTGGGCCGTGAAGGCCGACCCGGGTATGACGGTCGTACGGCAGCGCCTGACAAATCCGCCGCCGGACAGCCCCTCCCGGCTGCGCGCCCACCCCGGGCGCGAATGGCTCGTCGTCCTGTCGGGCACGGCCGTGCTGCTCCTGGGCAATCGGCGCTTCCGCGTGGAGACCAACCAGTCGGCCGAATTCCCGACGATGCTGCCGCACGCCATCGGCGCGGAGGGCGGGCCCTGCGAGCTGCTGGGCATCTTCGACCGTGACGCGCGGCGCGGGCACCAGCGCGGCGACGAGAAGAGCGGCGGCGAGGGGGACGGGGTCTGAGCCCGTTCGGCGAATCGGGTACGCCGAAGCCCGCGAATCGGGTACGTCGAGGCCCGCGCAGGCCGGAGCCGGCGAATCGAGCAGGCCGGGGCCCGAGCAGGTCGGAGCCCGCGACTCGCGCGGGCCAGGGCGCGCGACTTGCGCCGTCGGCAGCCCGGACGCCCACCGTCTTGCCGTTCCCGAAAGCGACCGGGCGGCCCGCCCACGGCCCTCATACGGTGGGCGCCATGACTCACGCAGCCCCGCACGCGGCCCACGACGCCCATGGTCACGCCCCGCACGACCACGATCACGGCACCCCAAAGGCCAGCGCCTCGCACCACGACGCCGAGGCCGACAGCCAGGCGGACATCCTCGACCTCGACGCGGAAGTCCTCGCCGAGCACACCGCCTCGATCACCGCGTGGCTGCCCGTCGAAGCCGCCCCCCGTCACATCGTGGACCTCGGCTGCGGCACCGGAGCCGGGACCCTCGCCCTGCTCCGGCGCTTCCCCGAGGCCGAGGTCATCGCGGTCGACACCTCGGCCGACCACCTGCACCGCCTGCGCCGCAACGCGGAGGCGGCCGGGGTCGCCGGGCGCGTCCGTACGGTCCAGGCCGACCTCGACACGCGGTGGCCCGACCTCGGCTCGCCCGACCTGGTCTGGGCGTCGGCCTCCCTGCACCACATGGCGGACCCGGAGCGCACGCTGCGCCAGGTCCGCGACACGCTCGCGCCCGGCGGGCTCTTCGCCGTCGTCGAGTTGGCGGGCTTCCCGCGTTTCCTGCCCGAGGACGCGCCCGCGGAGCGCCCGGGGCTCGAAGAGCGCTGCCACGCCGCGCTCGACCACCACCACGCCGAGCACGTGCCGCACCGCGGCGCCGACTGGGGGCCCATGCTGAGCGCCGCGGGCCTGACCGTCGTGGGCGAGCGCGTCGTGACCGTGAACATCGGCCCGCCGCACGCCGAGGCCGTCGGCCGGTACGCGCTCACCAGCCTGACCCGTATGCGCGGCGGCATCGCCGAGACCCTGGCGCCGGAAGACCTCGCCGCGCTCGACCGGCTCCTCGACGCCGTGGGCCCGGACAGCATCGCGCGCCGCGACGACCTGACCGTGCGGACCGAGCGCACGGTGTGGGCGGCGCGGCGCGCGTGAGTACGGCCGTGGCCCGCGCCTGATCGGGGACGTTCGCCCGTACGACCATCCGCCGGTACGCCCCGCCGTGGACCGGCACCGGATCGGCCGCGGTGCGGGCCGTGCGGCGCGTGGGCAGCGGGCGGTGCGGGTGACCGGGCGGACAGTCGAGGCGCCAACACCCTTGCCCGTCAAGGCCCTTGCCCTCGACTGCCCTTCGGCCAGAGTTCACCCGCCACCGGTGGGCTCGTCCGCCGCCCCGCTGCTCCAATGGATGCCGCCGATGGCCAACTGGCCTTGTCAGCGGTCGACATGGAGGTTCGGGCTGATGAAGATCTGGCGAGCGGGAAGCACGGTGGCCGTCGCGGCCACCCTGGCGCTGCTGCCGCAGGCGGCGTACGCGACGACCTGGCAGCGCCTCCCCGCGTACTCCACCTGGACGGGCATCACCGCCCTGGAGCGCGGGCAGGGCATCGCCACCGACGGCACGTACTTCTACTACTCGGGCACGTACAGCCTCGACAAGGCGACGGTCGAGGGGAACCACGAGACGGCCTCCAACGCCCTTGCCATTCCTGGTGCGTTGAGCGGCGCCTACGGTTCCGACCACATCGGGGACATCGACGTGTACGGGGGCTACGTCGTCGCCCCGATCGAGGACGGCAACGGCTACCGGAATCCGCTGCTCGCCCTGTACTCCGCCAACGACCTGAGCTGGACGGGCCGTTACGTACGCCTGCCCCTCGCGCTGCTGCCCGGCGGCGTCCCGTGGGTGGCCGTCGACCCGGCCACCGGCCTCGTCTGGACCGCCCCCTGGAACCAGGACAGCGCCCAGGGCACCGACGAACTCGTCGGCTACCGCCTCAGCGACCTCCTCTCGCTCCCCGCCGGAGCCGAACTCCCCGTCGCCACCACCGTCCGCCTCTCCCGCCCCCTCAGCCGCATCCAGGGCGCCACCATGCTCGACGGCTCCCTCTACGCCTCCGTGGACGGCGACGGCGACAAGGCCGTCTACGCCGTCGACCCCGCCACCGGCACCGTCACCCGCGCCTTCACCCAGGACGTCCAGCCCGACGACGAGGTCGAGGGCATCACCGCCCTCGACCTCGGGCCCTCCGGCGGCCGGCTCCACGTCCTCAACGTCGGCAGCGGCTGGAAGTCGATCTTCCTCTACCTCCAGCACTACCAGCCGGCGGGCTGACGCACCGGCGCCGTCCGACCCGCCTCAGCGGGCGAGGCGGGTCGGAACGGGGCCGAGGCGGGTGAGTTTCTCGGGGTTGGCCACCGCGTGGATGTGGGTGACGCGGCCGTCGCGGACGACGAAGGTGGCGACGGCGACAAGGCCGTCGACTTCGACGCGGGCGGCCGGGGCGCCATTGAGCCAGACGGCGGAGACCGGGCGGCCGGGGCCGGCGAGGAGGGCCGCGACGCGGGCGTCCCCGTGCACGGGGACGCGGGAGGCGGGGGCCGAGCGGCTGACCTCGACCCGTGGCCGCCGGGCCGCCACGTGGTCGCGGGCGCGCGCCGGGCGATCCGGCGTACCGCGGCCACGGACTTCCCGACCGCCTCGGCGATCTCCCCGTACGGCGTCCCGAAGACCTCGCGCGGCACGAAGACCGCCCGCTCGGTCGGCCCGAGCGTTTCGAGGACGGTGAGCAGCGCCATCGAGACGCTGTCGGCGACTTCGACGTCCTCGGCGACGTCGGGGGCCGTCAGCAGCGGCTCCGGCAGCCACTCGCCGACGTACTCCTCGCGGCGGCGCGCCAGCGTGCGCAGCCGGTTGAGCGGCTGCCGCATGACGACCCGTACGAGGTACGCCCGCGGGTCGCCGACCCGCGACCGCTGACCAGATCTCTCCCGTGTACGGGGACCTGCACACCCACCGCGACCAGGCCGAACGGATCTTCACCGTCTGACCGCCGCCGGAGCCGGAAACCGGCGGCACCGCACTCCCGACGGGCACGGGTCCCGCCGGGCCGCCACGTCCCGCTGGGCCGCCACGGCCCGCCACGCGTCCCCGACCGCGTCGTGTTCCGGCGGGCGGGCCTCCGGATCAGCGGGCGAGGAGGTCGCGGAGGGCCGTGACGACCGTCGCCGGGGACTCCTCCGCCATGAAGTGGCCGGTGTCGACCGTGGTGTGCCGGAGGTCGGGGGCCCACGCGGACCACAGCGCGGCGGCGTCGAACCCGAGCGCCGCGCCCCAGTCCTGCTGGAGGACGGCGACGGGCATACGCAGCCGGTTGCCCGCGGCGCGGTCGGCCGCGTCGTGGGTGACGTCGATACCCGCCGAGGCCCGGTAGTCCGCGACGATCGAGGGGATCGCGGCCCGGCAGGCGGCCAGGTAGACGGCGCGCACGTCGGCCGGGACGGCTTCGGGAGCCCGGACCCACAGGTCCAGGAAGTGGCCGAAGAAGAGGTCGGGGTCGGCGGCGATCATCCGCTCGGGCAGACCGGGCGGCTGCGCCATCAGGTAGAGGTGGAAGCCGACGGCGGCCGTGGTGCCGTGCATGGCGTCCCACATGTCGAGGGTGGGCAGGACGTCGAGGCAGGCGAGGTGCGTGACCGCTCCGGGGTGGTCGAGGGCGGCGCGGAAGGCGACCAGGGCGCCGCGGTCGTGGCCCGCGAGCGCGAAGCGGTCGTGTCCGAGGGCGGCGGCCACGGCCACGATGTCGGCGGCCATGGTGCGCTTGGCGTAGACGGCTGGTGCCGTCCCGGCGGGGCCGGCCGTGTCGTCGGCCTCGGCCGGCTTGTCGCTCGCGCCGTAACCCCGCAGGTCGGGGCAGATCACGGTGTGGTCGGCGGCGAGGTCGACGGCCACGTGCCGCCACATCAGGTGGGTCTGCGGGAAGCCGTGCAGCAGGACGACGGGCGGCCCGGAGCCGCCGACGGCGGCGGTGAGGGTGACGCCGTCGGCCGCGGGGACGCGGCGGAGGTCGAAGCCGGGGATGGCGGGTGGCATGGGGTGCCCCTTTCGGTGGGTGGACGTACGCGGGCCGTGCCCCGTACGCGGCGGTGCCGGTCGGTCGTACGCGAGCCAGGCGCGTACGCGGGCCTGGTCCGTAAGCGGTCCTGGTCCGTACGCGGGCCGTGCGCGTACGCGGTCCGGGCGTATACGCGGTCTGTGCGCGTACGCGGTCCGGGTCGTACGCGGGCCTGGCGCGTCAACGGGCTCGTGCTTCCAGCGTGTGGGCGGCGGATGAGCAGCCGATGAGCGCGCTACCGTGACCTGGGGGAACTCCCGGAGAGGCGGTACGCGGTGCGGGTGGCGTTCGGCGTGCTGGGGCCGGTGGCGGCCTGGGCCGAGAGCGGGGACGGCCCGGACGAGGCGGTACGCGGTGCGGCCCTCGCGCTGAGGGGGCCACGGCACCGGGCCGTACTGGCCCGGCTGGTCATCGCCCGCCGCCGCGTCGTACCGGTCGCCCGGCTGGTCGAGGACCTGTGGCCGGAGCGGCCGGGGAACGACGGCGCGGGTCCGGGCCACTCCCCCGCACCGCCCGCCGACCCCGTCGGCACCCTCCGTACCTTCGTCGCAGCCCTGCGCCGCACCCTCGAACCCGACCGGCCGCCGCGCGCGCCCGCCCGGCTGCTGGTCACCGAGGGCCCCGGGTACGCGCTGCGCGCCGCGCCCGACACGGTGGACGCGTGGCGCTTCGAGCAGGCCGTGACCGAGGCCGCCGGGCTGCCGCCGAAGGACGTACTCGCCCTGATCCAGCGGGCGTTGGGGTGGTGGCGCGGGCCCGCGTACGCCGAGTTCGCCGACCAGCCGTGGGCCCGCGCCGAACGCTCGCGCCTGGCCGAACTGCGGCTGCACGCCGTGGAACGCCGGGCCGAGGCCCGCCTCTCCCTCGGCCTGGCCGCCGAGGCAGCCGCCGACCTCGACGCCCACGCGGCGGAGCACCCCTGGCGCGAGGACGCCTGGCGCCTGCTGGCCCTCGCCCTCTACCGTTCGGGCCGCCAGGGCGACGCCCTGGCCGTACTGCGCCGCGCCCGCGCCCTCCTGGTCGAACAGCTCGGCGTCGACCCCGGGCCCGGCCTGCGCGCCCTCGAAGCCGACATCCTCCGGCAGGACGACGACCGCCTCGACCCCGGCGCGGGCGGCGCCGAACGCGTCTGGGCCGAGGCCACCGCCGCCTACGACCGCACCGTCCCCACCGGCGCCCGCGCCCGCCTGGAATCCACCGTCACCCTCCTGCGCGGCCTCGCCGTCACCGGTGGCGACGGGCTCCGGTCCGCCCGCCGCCACCGCCTCGCCGCCGTCTCCGCCGCCGAAGAACTCGGCGACCCCCACCTCTGCGCCCGCGTCATCGGCGCCTACGACGTCCCCGCCGTCTGGACCCGCCTCGACGACCCCGCCCAAGCCGCCCAGGTGGTGGCCGCCGCCGAGCGCACCCTGACGGCCCTGCCGCCGGGCCCCGCCGAAGAGGCCCTGCGCGCACGGCTGTTGGCGACGATCGCGCTGGAGACGCGGGGCGCGGACGTCGGCGGCGGGGGCGGCGGCGGGCGCGGGGCGCAGGCGGCGCGGTTGGCGCAGGAGGCGGCGCGGCGGCTGGACGATCCGGTGCTGCTGGCGTTCGCGCTCAACGCGACCTTCATGCAGACGTTTCAGCGGGCGGGTCTGGCGCCGGAACGCGATGCGATCGGCGCGGAGCTGGTCGAACTCTCCGCGCGGCACGGCCTGTTCACGTCCGAGGTGCTCGGCCGGCTCATCCGGCTCCAAGCGGCCTGCGCACGGGGCGACTTCGGGGCGGCGGACGAGCACGCCGCCGCCGCCGACCGGCTGGCGGAGCGTCATGAGCTGCCGCTCGTCGGGGTGTTCACCCGGTGGTACGGGGCGCTGCGGCTCGCGGAGACCGGGACCTTCGAGGCGGCCGAGGCCGCGTACGGGGATGCCGCCGCCGAGCTGACGGGGGCCGGGATGCCGGGGCTGGAGCGCGGGCTCCTCCCCCTCGCCCTTCTGTGCCTGCGGCTCCGGCACGGCCGCGACCTGCTCGTCCTCGCGCGGACCGACGCCGACTGGGGCCCGTACGCCCCGTGGGTCCGCCCCCTCCTCCTGCTCGCCGAGGACCGCCGCCCCGAGGCCGCCGCCGCCCTCCGGGGTGCCCCCGCGCCCCCGCACGACCTCCTCTACGAGGCCATGTGGACCCTCACCGCCCGCGCCGCCCTCGCACTCGACTCCCCGCCAGCCGCACGGCGTGCCCACGCCGAACTGCTGCCCGCCGCAGGTGAGCTGGCCGGCGCCGCCAGCGGACTCCTGAGCCTCGGCCCCGTCGACAGCCACCTGCGCGACCTGGCCGCCGCCCTGCGGACCCCCTGACCGAATTCGACATGCCCCGACCCGCCTTCCCCCGCCATCATCAGTCCATGGTCCACATCGAGGTCGTCCAGGGCGACATCACCAAACAGGCCGTCGACGCCATCGTCAACGCCGCCAACGAGTCCCTCCAGGGCGGCGGCGGAGTCGACGGCGCCATCCACTGGGCCGCCGGCCCCCGTCTCGCCGAGGCCGGCGCCGCCGTGGCGCCCTGCGCGCGGGGGGACGCCGTCGCCACCCCCGGGTTCGACCTCGACCCCCCGATCCGGCACGTCATCCACACCGTCGGTCCCGTATGGAACGGCGGCGCCTCCGGCGAGGCCGACGTCCTCGCCTCCTGCTATCGCCGCTGCCTCGAAGTGGCCGACACCCTCGGCGTCTCCACCCTCGCCTTCCCCGCCATCTCGACCGGCATCTTCGGCTTCCCCGCCGACCAGGCGGCCCGCATCGCCGTCGCCGTCCTCACCCACGCGTCGACTCGCGTCGAACACGTACGCCTCATGGCCTTCGACCGCCCCTCCCACGCCGTCCTCACCACCGCCCTCGCCGAAGCCTGACCCCTCCCCGGGACCCGTGGCGACACTCAGCCCCGTCGTGCCGCGTCGCACCCACGCGGCACCAGCCGCCAATAACACACAGCCCCGCGCCCCTAAAAACCTCGACCCACCGACCCCGCACGAGCCCGAACCCCGCAGGGGCGCGGGGAACGGCGCGGACAGCCACGGCGGTGGCGCGCCGTTCGCACGGCGGGTCGTGCCCCGAAGGGGCGCGGGGAACTGCGCGGGCAACCCCCACCGGACCGGCGGCCGGGAAACCACCGCGACCGCCCCGAACCGGCCGGCGAGGCCCAGCAGGCCACCGCAGGGGCGCGGGGAACGGCGCGGGGAAGCCCTGCCGGACCCGGGGGCCGGGAAAGCGGGGGGGCCGGGCCGGGAGGGGGCGGGATCCCCGTCAGGGGGGCTGGTCGCGGTGGAGGGTGAGGCGGGTGAGGTCGATGACCAGGCGGAGCAGAAAGGCGAGGAAGACGAGGTCGATGAGGACCTGGACGCTGACGAGAATGCGGGCGAAATCGCTGGTGGGGGCGATGTCGCCGTAGCCGACGGTGCCGAGGGTGACGATGGCGAAGTAGAGCCCGGCGGTGCGGTCGACCGGCTCGGTGAAGCTGCCGGGTGAGAGGTGGGAGAGGGAGACGTAGGCGCTGGCGAAGAGCGCGAGGAAGAAGGCGAAGGTGACGACGAGGGTCTCCACGGCGCGGAGCTGAGGAAGATCGGCGTGGAGGATGCGGCGGAGTTCGAGGAGCATGACCGCGACGAAGACGACGGCGCCGATGCCGAGCCGGATCAGGGCGGCGGCGTCGGGACGGCCGCCGTTGAGCGGCAGGAAGTAGTACAGGACCAGGATCGCCGCCGTGGACAGCACGCAGCGGACCACACTCGCGGCCATCGCCCGGCGCCGCTCGGGGCGGTCGAGGTCGGCCAGCCGCCGCGCGCTCATCGCATCACTCCCTCGCCGGACGGACCGCCGGTCTCGATCGTCCGACGCCCGCACCCCGGCGGCAATCCGGCCGGGTCCGAACGGGAATGGACGGGAACGAACGGGAACGGACGGGAACGCACCGCGTTCCCTATTTCCTCTCCTCCCCCTCCCACCCCTTCCATAGTTCGCGTCACGAACCACCACCCGATCGCCCCTATCCCGTAGGCTGGCGGTATGGGGAAGGACGCGGGCGAGCACATGGGAGTCGTCACCGCATTGGTGCGCTCCTCCTTCCTGGTGAACGCCGTGTACGCGGAGGCGGGCCGGGGGTACGGACTGACGCCGCAGCAGGGGCAGTTGCTGTGCGTGCTGATGGGACAGCCCCTGGGAATGGGCGAGTTGGGCAGCATCCTGGGGCTGGCGAAGTCGAGCCTGACCGGTCTTGTGGACCGCTGCGCGCAGCGCGGGCTGGTACGGCGGGAGGCCGATCCGAGCGACGGCCGCGCGGTACGGGTCGCGCTCACCGCCGAAGGGCGGTCGCTGGTCGACGCGTTCTACGCCGACACCTGCCGCCGCGTCGAGGAGTTGCCGTCCGGCCTGACCGAGGCGGAACGGGTCACGCTCGCGGGTCTGCTCAGCCGCGTGGTCCGCGACAACAAGGTGCCCGCCGTCTTCCTCGAACTGGACGAGGGCCCCGTCGCGCACTGAGCGCGCGCCACGTCCCGTACCCGAGGGCTCAGCCTGTGCCGAAGAGCGCCGCGAACCGCCCCACGAGCAGATCCCGCCCCTTGTACGCGGCCACCCGCTCGGCCGGCAGGAGCACGGGTACGGGGGTCGGCCGGTCGTCGGACAGGGTCTGGCCGACACCCCCGCCGGGCCCGAGCGGCAACAGGACGGACGGTACGGGCGAGGGCCGGTAGACGGCCGAGGGCCGTTCGCCGCGCACCTGGGCGAGGATGTTCTCGGCGACGACGGCGGCGTGCTTCATGGCGTACCCCGCCATCTTGGCCTCGGCGAGGTCGGTGAGGTCGCCGAGCGCGTAGACGTGGTCGTGGACGTGGACGTGGTCGTGGACGCGGTCGTGGACGCGGTCGTACGTCCCGCCGTTGCCATGGACGTTGAGCGTGTCGGTCACGCGGACCTGCCCCTTGGGCGTACGGGCGGTGAGGCGGCCGTCGGCGAGGTAGTGGCTGTTGACGCGTACGCCGTAGCAGCGGAACCAGATGTCGGCGGTGACCTGGTCACCGGAGGACGTGGCGACCGTGAACGTCTTCGCCTGCCCCGGCTCGGTCGGCGGCTGCGCGGCCAGGGTCGTACCGAGGCGCAATTCGACGTCCAGCGCGTCCAGTTGGCGCAGCAGGTCGTCCCGAAGCTCCGGCATGAAACCGGCCAGCAACCGCTCGGCCGGGTCGAGGACGACGATGTGCTTGTCCGGCCACACGGCCCTGATCTCACCGGCGAGTTCGAGCCCGACGGGGCCCGCGCCGACAATCAACACCCGCTCGGACAGCGCCAGTTCGTCGTGACCGACGCGCAGCCTGCGCAGCGCCTCGGCCGTGGAGTCGGTCTCGGTCTTCGCCGGGAAGGCGTAGTCGGAGCCGGTGGCCAGGACGAGGAAGTCGGCGTCGACGCGGGCGCCGGAGGCCAGTGTGACGCCGCCGGGGTCCACCGAGGCCGCGCGCTCGCGGACCACCCGGCCGCGCGCCAGCAGCCGGTCGTACGGGAAGAACATGTTCGCCGCCCAGTCGGGCCTGACCAGGGCGCGCAGCGCGCCCGCCGCGTGCACGAAGGCGTCCTTCGGCTCGACCAGGACGACGTCCGTGTCCTGGTCCAGCGCCTTGGCGACGGCGGCGCCCCCGTACCCCCCGCCGACGACCGCGACCGTCCGCACCGCACCCGCCGCGCCCTCCGTACCCGCACCAGCACCACCACCCACGCCTGAATCCGCACCCGCACCCGCACCCGCCATGTTCACCACTCCCCGCACGCCTCGACAATTCGTTCGCTCTACGAATCATATTAGTTCGTAGAGCGAACCGTAAAGCCGCGCAGGTGAGGGCGCGGACGGCGGGAGAGGCGGAAGGCCGCGGACCTGCTTGACTCTCACGTCGGGGAAGACCCCAGCATCGGACGCGCGCCGGACGGAGGCCCGGCGCGAGGAGGGACGGAGGAGCGCGGGCATGGAGCGGGACACGGGACCCGGCCTGATGGGCATCGGGGCCTTCTCGAAGGCGGCCAGGCTGTCGCAGCGGGCGCTGCGGCTCTACGACGAGCTGGGCCTGCTCTCCCCCGCCCGCGTGGACCCGGCGACCGGCTACCGCTGGTACGCACCGGAGCAACTGGAGAAGGCCCGCCTGGTGGCGTGGCTGCGCCGCCTCGGGATGCCGCTGGCCGGAATCCAGGAGGTCTGCGCCCAGGAGGGCCGGGACGCGGCCCTGTCGGTCCGCGCGTACTGGACCCGCGTCGAGGCCGACACCGCCGCCCGGCGGGACCTGGCCGCCTTCCTCATCGACTACCTGTCCTGGAAGGACCCCGCCATGTCAGCCGCCACCGCACCGCTCGGCATCCGCTACGCCGCCCTGTCCGACACCGGGCTCGTCCGCGAGAGCAACCAGGACACCGCCTACGCGGGCTCCCGCCTGCTCGCCGTCGCCGACGGCTTCGGGACCGGCGGCGCCCCCGCGGGCGCCGCGGCCGTCGACGTACTGAAACGCCTCGACGCGGGCGCGAACACCGTCCCCGCCGGTGAGCTGCTGAATGCCCTGGAGGACGCCGTCGAGCAGGCCGGGCGGGCCGTCCGCGGCGTCGCCGCCGCCGAGCGCGAGCCGGGACACGTCGGCACCACCCTCACCGCGATGCTCTGGACCGGCTCCCAGCTCGCCCTCGTCCACATCGGCGACTCCCGCGCGTATCTGCTGCGCGACGGGGGCTTCTTCCAGGTCACCCACGACCACACGATGGTCCAGTCGATGGTGGACGAGGGCCGCCTCAGCCCGGCCGAGGCCGAGTCCCACCCCCAACGATCCCTGCTGGCACGGGCGTTGTCGGGTACGGGCCCGGCCACCGACGGGAGCGCGGGCGCCGACATCCGGCTCCAGGACGCCCGCCCCGGCGACCGCTATCTCCTCTGCTCCGACGGGCTGTCCGCCGTCGTCCCGGCCGATGACGTACACGCCACGCTCGCGACGACCCCGGACCCCGACGACGCGGTCCGCGCGCTCGTGGCCCTCGCCAACCGCAACGGCGGTCCGGACAACGTCAGTTGCGTGGTCGCGGATGTCGTGGAGCTGCCCGCCTGACGCCCATGGCCCGCTGATCCGCCGGACGGGCCCTAGGACTTGGGCCCTAGGACTTGGGCTCCAGCACGTCCACGCGCGGCAGGTCCCGGTGCCGGTGGTGCGCGTCGGCGACGGCGGCCAACGCGGGCCGGTCCAGGGCACGGTAGGCCGCGGCCAGCAGCTCATGGGCGTGACCCTCGCGGGTCGCGTCGCCGACCGAGGCCCAGTGCAGGTCGCGGCCGAGGACCAGCGCCTCCGTCGGGTCACCGGCCGCGAGGCGCCGCCGCGCCTCGGCGACGGCCGCCGCCAGCTCGCCGGGGTCCGCGAAGACCGCGGCCATGTGCGTGCCGAAGGCGTGCTCGTCCGCGCCGTTGTGCGGCGGGCGGCCGAGTGCGGTCTCGCCCGCCGCGAGGGCGCCGCCGCCGTCGAGCGTGGTGATCCGGCCGGGCTCGACCGGCGGGCGCCGGTAACCGTACGTGTGGGCGCGTACGTAGTCCGCGCCGGTCGCGGTACGGTCCCCGGTCTCGAACTCGCCGATTTTCGACCGGAGTCGGACCATCCCCGGCGCGCGCTCCGCGACCTCCTCCGGCTCCCGGCCGGTGTCCTCGTGCAGGTCGTACCAGTGGCGTTCGAGCGTGACGCGGACCGCCTCCAGCGGGGTGCGGCAGGTGCGGTCGATGCCGCCGCCGTCGTCGTTGTTGTAGTACGAGCCGACGCCCGCGCAGGTGCGGCCGTCGTCGTACCAGAGGCCGTAGTGCAGGCCGTCGGTGCCGCCGTGCAGGAAGGTCAGGAACTCGGGCGGGTCGCGGTAGTAACGGCCGTGCGCGCGGATGTCGACGCCGTCGCGGGGTCGCGCGCCGGGGGCGTCGAAGAGGTCCATCACGCCGTACGGCCACAGCTCCAGGTCCGCGAAGGCCGACGCCTCGACGGGGTCGAGCGACCCGATGAAGTCGTGGAACCGGAACAGCGAGTCCGGCAGCTCGAACCCCCAGTCCGCCAGCACGCGCGCCTCGACCGCCGCCCGCAGCCGGTCCCGGTCCCGGTCCCGGTCCTGCTCGCTCATCCGTCCGCCCCGTTCCACGACGCCCCGCGCCCGGCTCTGTCCCTGACCCGCGCAGGCTAGCGAAGGCCGCGCAGCCGGGGCGGGGGCGGGGCCGGGCGCGAGGCGGGGCCGGGCGCGGCACTTGGGCGGGCGGCAGGCGATGATCGGACCATGAGCGAAATCGTGCTGATGTCGGACCCGCGCATCGCGGCCATCCCCGTCGAGGACTGCGACGAGCCGCTGCTCGACGTGCGGAGCGACGTGCGGGGCGGCGGACGAGGCGGCGGCGGACGAGGCCGCGTACGAGGCGGTGGCGTACGAGGCGGGGCGGGAAGCGGCGGCCCCGGTACGGACGGACCGCTCGGCGCCGTCGACCCGCGCCGCCAGGACGACGACGGCAGCTTCGCCCACCTGCGCGAGGGCGTCCTGACCCGGCTCGCGCACGCGCGCACGCTGCTGCCCGACGGCGTCGGCCTGCTGTTCGTGGAGGGCTACCGGCCGCCGTCCCTCCAACGCGCCTATTTCGAGGGGTACTCGGCGCAGCTGCGCGCCGCGCGGCCGGAGTGGACGCCCGCGCGGATCAGGGAGGCCGCCAGCCGTTACGTGTCCCCGCCGGAGATCGCGCCGCACAGCGCGGGCGCGGCCGTCGACCTCACCCTCGTCGCGGACGGCCGCGAACTGGACATGGGCACCCGCGTGAACGCCAACCCCGAGGAGAGCGCGGGCGCCTGCTACACCGACGCGCCGGGGCTGTCGGCCGAGGCCCGCGCCAACCGCCGTACGCTGTCCGCCGCGCTCACCGCCGCGGGCCTGGTCAACTACCCCACCGAGTGGTGGCACTGGTCCTACGGCGACCGCTACTGGGCGCTGGCCACGGGCGCGCCGCACGCCCGCTACGGCCCCCGCGAGCGGCCCGGTTCCTGACCGCCGACGCCCCCGTACCGGGGCGTACGGCCCCCCGTACGCGACGTCCGATACCCGCCAGCGACCGGCGGCCCCGCGCACAACACTGGCCGTATGACCTCAGAGATCACCGCGGCGACCGCACCCGCCGTCCACTCACGCATCGAGCCCGGAATCCTCTACTTCGGCACGCCCGTCGTGCTGCTCTCCACCGTGAACGAGGACGGGTCGGCGAATCTCGCGCCGATGTCGTCGGTGTTCTGGCTGGGGTGGCGGGCGATGCTGGGGCTCGGGGCCCGGTCGCAGACGGCGCGCAATCTGCTGCGCGACGGCGCGTGCGTACTGAATCTGCCCGAGGACTCGATGGCGGCGGCCGTGGACCGGCTGGCGCTGACCACCGGCCGCGATCCGGTGCCCGAGGGGAAGGCGCGGCGCGGATACCGTTACGAGGGCGGCAAGTTCGAGCTGGCCGGGCTGACCCCGGTGGCGTCGGAGACGGTCGCGGCGCCGCGCGTCGCCGAGTGCCCTGTGGCGCTGGAGGCGGTGGTCGAGGCCACCCACCCGCTGGCCGAGGACGACCCTCAACAGCGCGGCGGGATCGTGGTGTTCGAGGTACGGATCACGCGCGTGCTGGTGCACGACAAGGTACGGGCGGCGGGCACGCGGGACCGGATCGATCCGGACATGTGGCGGCCCCTGGTGATGAGTTTCCAGCACTTCTACGGGCTCGGCCCGCGGCTGCGGGAATCGGCGCTGGCCACCATCCCCGAACGCCTCTACCGGGGGCCCGACATCGGGCGGTCGCGCGCCGACTCGGGGGCCACGGGGCGCTCTTGACACCCGGGGGCGGCCCGCACAGCCTTGGGTGGCGCGCCCACGGCACCCGAACTCCGCTACTCCGCCGGTGGCGCGCGATGTGCGATACGCGGCGCGCCGGTACGGAGCGCGGTGGGGGTGGGCGCGGCGAGTGGACGCCGCCGTGGTCGTGGATGTGGGACGAGGAGGAGCCGTCATGCGCGGGCCAGACGCGTATCCGACCGTGTCAGGTGTCGCGGCGGCGGCCCGCGTACTGACCCGGCGGCATCCCGACCTGTGCCGGATGCGGCTGGCCGGGGAGTCGCGGGCCGGGCGGCCCCTGTGGCTGCTGTCGGTGGGACACGGCAGCCGGCACGTGCTGGTGGTGGCCGGAGCGCACCCGGACGAGCAGACGGGCGGGGCGAGCGCGCTGTGGCTGGCCGAGCACGCGGTCGCCGACCGGCAGCGGCAGGCCGACGCGGATCTGACCTGGGACTTCCTGCTCTGCCTCGACCCCGACGGCACCGTGCTCAACGAGACGGGTCCGGCCGGGCCACGGCCGCCCGCCGTCCACTACCGGCACACCTACCGCCCGGCGCCGGCCGATCAGCCCGAGCGGGCCGGGGCCTTCCGCGCGCCGGGTGACGAACTGCCCGAGACGATGGCCCTGTTGGCGGCGATTGACGAGCTGAAGCCGTTCCTCCAGTGCACGCTGCACGGCACCGACGTCGGCGGCGGTTGGGTGCGGCTGACCGCCGATGTGCCGGGCCTGGCCGAGCCGTTCGGCAAATACGCGGCCGAACTGGAGATCCCGGTGCAGACCGGCGCCTACGACGCGCTGCACTGGACCGGGTCGGGGCCCGGCGTCTTCGTGCGGCCCCCCGCGGGCACGCCCGGGCGGTTCACCGACGAGCCGGAGAACGCGGCGGGCTCCACCTGGGCCCGCCCGCACCGGCACGGCGGGCTGACCGCCGTGGTCGAGGTCCCGATGTGGGCCACCCGGCGCGTGGCCGACCAGGACGCGCACCCCGGCCCCGCCCAGGCCGTCGCCTCCCTCGCCGCCCGGCTGCGCAAGGACGGCGCCGCCACCGCGTCGGCGCTGGACCGCGCATGGCGCCTGCTCTCCCCCCAGGCCGCGCACAGCCCGCTGTTGCGCGGTGTCGAGCAGGCCGTCGGCGCCTTCTCCGGCCTCGCCGACGACTACGAGACGCTCGCCGACGCCTCCCCCGTCCCCCTGACCATGGCCCACGTCGCCGCCCTCGACATCGCCGCCCGCCGTATGCCGCTGCGCGCCTCCGGGATGCTGCTGCGGCTGCTCGACGAGGAGCGCGGCGGCGAGGGCGACCCCGGCGGCGACCACGGCCGCCTGCGCGGCCGGCTGGAGCGCCGGATCGACTCCGGCGCCCGTGACCTGTTGGCCGCGACCGACGCCCACTGGGTGCCGGTCGGCGACCAGGCCGAACTCCAGGCCAGGACCGTCCTGGCAACCGTCGACCTCACCTCGACGCGGTGACCCGCCCCCTCAAGGACCCCGCCCGCACCCCGGAGAGATCGGCGCACCGTGCCGGGGGCACCTCCCGGTCGAAGGCCGGGGAAGGAACCGCGCGTTCGGCCACGACGGTGGCGCGGTGCTCGCACGGCGGGTCGTGCCCCCGAAGGAGCGCCGGGGGCACCTCCCGGTCGAAGGCCGAGGAACCGCGCGCCCGACCGCCACGCTCCCGCACGTCACCACCCGCCCCCGAGGGGCAGCCCGGTGGTGTCCGGGCCACCCGCCGGTGGGGGCCGCTCGCACCCCTGACGGGGTGCACCGCCCTTTCGCCCGGGCGGCGAGCCGGTCAGTTGGGCGGGCCCGGGCACGACGCTTCCGCAGGTCACCACCCGCCGATGGGGCCTTGGGCCCTTACGTGGGGTGGTCGAGCGGGCCGCAGGCCGGGCAGTCGGGGCGGCGCGGGTGGCGTTGGAGTACGGGGTCGCCGAGCGCCATGAGGTTGATGCCGTAGCGGAAGCCGGGGCGCATCCGCGGGACGCCGGTGAGCAGGGCGATGGCGGCGTGGGCGACGAGCGTGCCGGACAGACCGGCGGTGACGGCGCTCGCCGGATTCCACGGCATGCGGGGCGAGGCGGCGTCTTCGCTCTGGCCGGGGCGCAGCCGCAGATCGCGCCGTGCGTCCTCGCCCGCGCGCTGGCACTCCCAGCAGGGCCCGTCGCCGGGTACGTGGACGCCCGCGGTGACCAGCGGGCCGCGGTAACCGCCTTC
This sequence comes from Streptomyces sp. NPDC024632, assembly GCF_055559175.1. NCBI lineage: Bacteria > Bacillati > Actinomycetota > Actinomycetes > Kitasatosporales > Streptomycetaceae > Streptomyces > Streptomyces sp. NPDC024632. Next base: position 74,395 of record NZ_JBVHLD010000018.1, on the reverse strand, counting down.
CACCCAGGGCAGGTTGAGGGCGATGCAGACGCGGTTGGCCCAACGGCGGATCTCCGGCGGCCGGTCGGCGCCGAGGACCAGCAGATCGTACGGTGACCGGCCGCCGCCGTCCGGGGCGAGGAGCGCGGCGAGGGCGTCGGGGCCGCGGATCTCCCGCCGTTCACCGGTGACGGTGACATCGGAGTTGAGGGCGCGCAGCGCGGCCACCGCCGCGTCGGCTTTCGGCCGCCCGATGTCGGCCTCGCGGTAGAGCGTCTGCCGGTTGAGGTTGGACAGTTCCACGACGTCGGGGTCGACGGTGTGGACGTGACCGACGCCGGAGGCGACCAGCGCCTGCGCCGCCATGCCGCCCGTACCGCCGACGCCGAGGACCAGCACGCGGGCGCCCGCCAGGCGCAGTTGGGCGTTCCACGGGCTGGCCCGTGAGCTGAGGTCCATCCAGCGCAGCAGCGCGACACCGCGGGCGTGCCGTACGCGGTCGCGGTCGACGAGCCCCGCGGGCAGCGGCGCCGCCGCGTCGTCCACGAAACCCGCCTCCCGTAAGTCCGCCATCGCGGAGCCGATCGTGGCGGCGTCCAGAAGTAAGCGGGGGTGCGCGGCGGCGACTTCGGCGGCGATCTGCGCCGCGGTGCGTGTGCCGTCCATCGCCTCGGTAAGGGTCCAGATCCAGCCGTCAGGGTCCTCGATCTCGGCGCCGATCCCGTAGATCACACTGCCGATCCTGACGTTGCCGTCGGCGGTGCGATAGGCCTGGTGTTCGGGTTTGATCCGCGGCCTGAGCAGCGCCTCGGAGTCATCGGTGTGCGGTTCGGTGTGCGGTGGTGCCGTCATCAGCCGACCCCCTCGTGCTCCGCCCGTACGCATGAGTACGTACGGACCTTGACACTGTCGCCGGGCCGCCGGAGCCTTGGCAAGGTGCGGGGGAATCAGTGGGGGATCCAGGGGCCAAACCGTTCAACTCCTCAGCGCTGCACCCTGCTTGGACAGAGAGGAGTCACCGTGGCGAACACCACTCTCGTCATCCGACGGCTGGACAAGGAAGAGACCACCGGCGACAGCAACTCCAACGGCACGTGACGTCGGACGCCGACGCCTATCCCAGCGTCGCGGAGGTCGCAGCGGCGGCCTCCGCGTTCGCGTACTCGCGGCCCGTGCTGAGCACCCTGCGGGTGGTCGGCCGGTCCCGGCAGGGGCGTCCGCTGCATCTGCTGACCGTCGGGCGCGGCCGACGGCACATCCTGGTCGTCGCGGGCCCGCACTCCGACGAGCGCGTCGGGCCCGCGACCGCGCTGCGGCTGGCGCACCGGGTCGCCGCCGACAGCCGCCTGCACTCCGGGGCGGGCGCCTCCTGGCACTTCCTGCTCTGTCTCGACCCGGACGGGACCGTACGCAGCGAGGCCGGCCCGCCGGTGCGGCGCACGCCCGCCGAGCACTTCCGGCACGCGTACCGTCCGCCCGCCGACGAACAGCCGGAGTGGGCGCCGTCGATCCGGCCGCCGGACGACCAACTCCCCGAATCCCAGGCGCTGGTGAGCCTCATCGACGAGCTGCGGCCGGAGTTGCAGTGCTCGCTGCACGGCAACGACCTCGGCGGCAGCTGGGTCCAACTCACGCGTGACATACCGGGGTTGGCGGAACCTCTCGGCAAGCTCTCCGCCGAGCGGGACGTGCCCGTGCAGACCGGCACGTACGACGCCCTGTACTGGACGGTGTCGGGGCCCGGCGTCTATCTGATGCCCGCGCCTGGCCAGCGCGCGCAGTTCGAGAACCTGCCCGAGGACGTCAACCGCTCGACCTGGATCCGCCCGCACCGCTACGGCGGGATGACCGCGCTCTTCGAGGTCCCGATGTGGGCGAGCCGCGATGTCGCCGACACCACGGCGCACCCGGACCCGGCCCGCGCCCTCGCGGCTCTCGCCGCGCTTCTGCGCCGCCACGCCGACCGTACCCACGCCCTGCTCGACGCCGTACGGCCGCTGGTCCCCGACCCCGGCTCCCCGGCCACCCGCCCCCTCCTGCGCATCACGGGCGGCATGCCCGCCATCATGCGCAGCGTCGCCGACGACTGGGACGGGCTCCACCCCTCCCCCGTCCCCCTCACCCTCGCGCACCTCAACGCCCTCGACATCGCCGCCCGCCGCATCTCCCTGCGCGCCACCGGGATCATGCTCCGCCTCCTCGACGGCCGCGGCGGCTCCGCCGCGCGCACCCTCCACGGCGTCTGTTCCGCCCAGCACGCCCGCTGGGCGGCCGAGTTGGCCGCCGGTCATGAGTTGACGTGGGTGCCGGTCCCCGACCAAGTTGACCTTCAGTCGGAAACAGTTCTCGCCGCCTTCCGCCTCCTCAACGAGACCTGACCCCCCTCCGGGGCGCGCCCCCACCCCACCGCCCTCGCGCAGGGCCGTGCTTTCAGGGCGCTGGGGGCGTACGCCCGAGGGGGTCTAGAGCGCCGCGGTAGCGGCAAGCTCGGCGGCGACGAGCTCGGCCACCTGAACGGCGTTCAAAGCGGCCCCCTTGCGAAGGTTGTCGTTCGAGACGAAAAGCGCGAGCCCGTTCTCGACGGTCTCGTCGAGGCGGATGCGGCCGACGTACGACGGATCGCGCCCGGCGGCCTGAAGCGGCGTGGGAATCTCGGAGAGCTCGACGCCGGGTGCGGACCGCAGAAGGTCATAGGCACGGGCGACGCCGAGCGGCCGGGAGAAGCGGGCGTTGAGCTGGAGGGAGTGGCCGGAGAAGACGGGGACGCGTACGCAGGTGCCGGAGACCTTGAGCTCGGGGATCTCGAGGATCTTGCGCGACTCGTTGCGCAGCTTCTGCTCCTCGTCGGTCTCGAAGCTGCCGTCGTCGACGAGGTTGCCCGCGAGGGGGACGACGTTGAAGGCGATGGGCCGGGCGTAGACGGCGGGCTCGGGGAAGGCGACGGCGTCGCCGTCGAAGGTGAGCTGGTCGGCGGATTCGACGACCTTGGTCGCCTGGCCGTGCAGCTCGGCGACGCCGGACAGGCCGGACCCGGAGACGGCCTGGTAGGTGGTGGCGACCAGGGCGGTCAGCCCCGCCTCCGCGTGCAGCGGGCGCAGCACCGGCATCGCGGCCATGGTGGTGCAGTTCGGGTTGGCGATGATGCCCTTGGGGCGGTGGGCGATGGCGTGCGGGTTGACCTCGGAGACGACCAGGGGGACGTCGGGGTCGCGCCGCCAGGCGGAGGAGTTGTCGATGACGACCGCGCCCTGGGCGGCGACCTTCTCGGCGAGGGCGCGGGAGGTGGCGCCGCCCGCGGAGAACAGCACGATGTCCAGGCCGCTGTAGTCGGCGGTGGACGCGTCCTCGACGGTGATCTCGCCGTCGGCCCACGGCAGGGTGCTCCCGGCGGACCGGGCGGAGGCGAACAGCCGCAGCTCCGTCACCGGGAACGCGCGCTCGGCCAGCACCTTGCGCATGACCGAGCCGACCTGTCCGGTCGCTCCGACGATTCCGATCCTCATCCGGCTCTCTCCGATCGATGTGTGCCGTTCCGTACGGCTGCGTGCCGTTCCGTACGGCTGCGTGCCCGCCCGGTCGAGTATCCCCCGAGGCGGGAGCGGGGCGGCGGGGCATTTCAGGGGACGAGACGCAGCCTGGTCAGGGCGTCGTCCACGACGGCGGGCGGCGGGGGCAGCAGCGGCAGCCGTACGTCGGGGGTCGGGATGCGGCCCTCCGCGTGCAGCACGGCCTTGATGACGGTCGGGTTCGGCGCGCGGAAGAGGGCGGCGGCCAGGGCGGCGAGGCGGTGGCCGAGGGCCGTGTCCCCCTTGGCGTCCCCCGTGGCCGCGGCCTTCGCCAGCCCGGCCCAGCGGGCGGTGGCCAGGTGCGCGGAGGCGAGGATGCCGCCGGGGGCGCCGAGGGCGAACAGGGCGGGCGCGAAGATGTCGTCGCCCGCGAGGATCTCGAAGCCGTCCGGGTGGTCGCCGAGCAGGTCGACGGTCTCGGCGTCGATGCCGCCGGTGGCGTACTTCACACCGGCCACGCCCGGCAGCGCGGCCAGCTCGCGCAGGGTGCGGGCGGTCAGCGGCTGCCCGGTGCGGTACGGCACGTGGTAGACGATCAGCGGTACGGGCCCGGCGGCGGCCAGCGCCGCGAAGTGGGCGAGGACCCCGGCCTCGCCCGGCCGGGAGAAGGACGGCACCGTGGCCAGGACGGCGTCAGGCACCACCGGCGCCCCGGCGAGCGCCCCCAGCTCCCGTACGGCCGCCGCCGTGGCGCCGCCGGCCGCGCCGAGCACGAAACGCGCGCCGTGCTCGCGGCAGACCCGGCCGACGACCGCCGTCACCTCGGCGCGTTCGCCGGGGTCGAGGGCGGCGGCCTCCGCGGTCGTGCCGAGCGCCACGAGCCCGGCCGCGCCGTCCCGCAGCACCTCGTGCGCCAGCCCTTCGAGGGCGCCCACGGCGACCCGGCCCTGTGTGTCGAACGGCGTGACCAGCGGTACAAGGATCATGTCCGCGAGTCTGACCCGAGCCCATGGCGAAGGTCCAGTTAATTGTCGTGCACGGAACCGTTAAGCAGCGCTACTCTCCCGCGCATGTACGAGATCTCCGCGGACCCGGCCCGCCTCGACGTCCCCCGTATCCACGACTGGCTCTCCACCGACGCCTACTGGGCCCTGGGCCGCACCCTCGCCACCCAGCAGGCCGCCATCGACGGCTCCCTCAACTTCGGCGCCTACCACCCCGCCACCGGCGCCCAGCACGCCTACGCCCGCGTCGTCACCGACCTCGCGACCTTCGCCTACCTCTGCGACGTCTACGTCGACCCCGCCACCCGCGGCCAGGGCCTCGGCACCACCCTCGTCACCGCCATCCGCGACCACCTCACCCCCTACGGCCTGCGCCGCGTCGTCCTCGCCACCGCCGACGCCCACGCCGTCTACGCCAAAGTCGGCTTCACCCCCCTCACCGACCCCGACAACTGGATGACCCTGGGCCTCCAGAACCCTTCGGTGCGGGAGCCGCGGAACCGCTGACGCGGCCTCAGCGACGCAGGCCGCCCGCACCGCCTACGGGAATGCGCGGCTCACGGGGCCTGCGGGCATACGCGGCCTACGCGGCCTCGGCGATGTCACCGCGCAGCGGCGGGACGCGCACGCCGTCGCGCTGCCGCTTGCGCACCCAGTCCACCAGCGCCCGCTCGACCTCCGTACGCGTGGCCACCCGGCGCAGCCGCAGCGGCACCGCGGCCAGGTGCAGCGCCGCCCGCACCCGGCTCACCCCGGCCCCGACCATGCCAGGACCCGGATGCGCGTCGAGCGCGAGCGCCACGCGCATGGTGTCGGCGAACAGCGACTGGGCCCGTTCGTAGGCGGTGTACACCGGCAGGTCCCGTTCGAGCCCGGCGGCGGCCTCCGGGTGTACGCGGAGCACCGCACGCCGCCAGCGCTCGATGACCTCGGGCCGCTGGTCGGCCGGGTACCGCATCCGCACTAGGTGGATGGCCAGGTCGTGCAACGGGTCGCCCCACATGGCGAGTTCCCAGTCCACGACGGTGAGGCCGCCGTCGGCGCGGACGATGAGATTGTGCCGGTGCAGATCGCCGTGGAGCAGCGCGAAGGGCCGTCGGCGCAGCGGCGGCATCCGGTCGCGGAACCAGCGCAACGCGTTCGCCGGGACTTCCAGCGCGGCGAAGAGCGGTGCGAAGTCGGCCCAGTTGGCGGCGCGCACATCGTGCTCGGCGAAGTCCGCGCGGGCTCTGAGGAAGGCGTTGGAGTCGCCGTCCGCGGCCCAACCGGCGGGCAGCGGGGGCAGATCGGCCGCCGACACCCGGGTGAACCCCGCCATCTGACCGACGATGGCGTCCACGACGAAGGGATCCACCGGCTTGCCCGGCGCGCAAACCTCCGCCAGCGCCTTCCCTGGCACGTACTCGTGGACGGAGAATCCGCCGAGCCCCACGTAGTGCCGGGGGGTGTTCTCCACAACCGCCGTGCGCTGCAAGGCGTTCAGGATCTCGCCCTCGTCGGGCCAGACCCGCTCCACGACCTTCAGCGAACCGTCCAGCGGCACCCGCACCTTGACCGGGGTGTGCGCCTCGAAGCGCAGACGCTCCGCCATGCCGGGCGCCAGATCGATGACGTAGTTGCTGTTGTGATGACCTGTCAGCCGCTCACCGAAGCGCGTGGCATCCTGCCGGACCGTGTCCCAAGCGGCAGCAAGGCTCTGCTCCCGGCCGGTCGTCAGGACGCCCAAAGCATCGCTCCCACGCGCTCGCGCACTCACGAGACCGCCGAAGGGCGGCCAGTGTTTGGCACGAACATTAGTGGGTAGCGGCAGCCCCCGCCATCGGAGAGCCGTTAAGACCCGGTTACGGACCGCGACGCCTCACCCGTTCGGGCGACGACTCAACGCGCTCGCGGCGACGACGAGGTCACCCATCCCGACGACCACCGGATGGGGCTCGATCTCCTGGAGCCGCGCCACCCGGCTCCTGGACCGCGCGTAACCGAGGAAACGTACCCGCGCCGCCCGCGCCGCCTCCGCGTCCCGCGGCGAGTCACCGATCATCAGGCACTGCTCCGGCCGTACCTTCAGCGCCGTCATGGCCCGCAGCAGGCAGTCGGGGTCCGGCTTCATCCTGGCCGGGTCGTACTGGTCACGGCCGTAGATCCGCGACCCGAAGACGCTCTCCAGCGAATGGCTCTTCAGATACGTCTCGACGGCCTGGGGCGAGTTGTTGGTGGTGATGGCGAGCAGTCGGCCACTGAGCGCCACGGCCCGAACGAATTCGTCGGCGCCCTCTGTCTCGCGCGCGAACGGTACGGCCGACTCCTCGCCGTGCGCGAGTATCCGCTCGAGCTCGGCGGCCACTCCGGGCGGCCAGGGCTCGCCGAGCATGGCGTGCGGGTCCTTGCTGCGCGCCGTCGCCGGATTCGGGGGACGTATCCCGTGCCGGTCGAGGTACCGGCGCATCTCTTCCGCTATCAGGCTGGCCGAATGCCTCGCGAACAGTTCGCAGACCGGTCCGTCGAAGTCGAGCAACAGGCATTCTGCCGCGTCGAGCAGGGCGAACGGGCTGCTCTCAGGTGATTCGAAGTACGTAGGAGTCACTCAAGGAGTGTCAGCGGCTCGGCGATCGTTGACCAGAGTGAGTCAAACCACTCCTGGGACTCGGTGACGAACTGCGAGTCCCGCTCCTTGGGCTTGTCGGTGTTCAGGCCGAACGAGAAGAGCGTCGCGGTGATGCCGAGGACGTCGTAGATGTTGCCCTTGCCCCGCTGGCCGAACTCGACCTCGCGGTCGATCACTTGATAGTGGCCGAACAGCGCGGTCCGGCCGTTGATGAGGTAGAGCTTGTGCATCGGGGTGATCGGTACGGTCCGCACCTCGACCGACTGCTCGACGTCGGGCTGGAATTCGGCCAGGGCCGCGAAAGCGGCGCGCACGGTGAGGACATGGGCGCGGACGAGTTGTCGTAGCCGCCACAGCGGGCGCTCGTCGGAGGCGTCGGCGACCAGCCGGGGAATCGCCAACTGCGCGGACAGGCTGGGCATCATGAGGCGGAGGCGGATCGACTCGGGCTTGAGGTCGCCGTCCTGAACCCGCGTCAGAGGTACGACCAGCGCGCGGCTGAGGGTTTCCGTGGTCAGCGAGTAGGCGTCGATGGTGACGTGCTGGTGCGTGAACGCCTCGTCGATGTGCGGCCGGAGGGCCTTGGAAGCACGTCCCGGCTCCTGGAGCCGAGTCTGCGAATCCGGGCGGTCTTCCTCCCAGCGCAGCACCTCGGACGGGCGTCCGCGCTGATTGTCGATGTAGCCGTCGTCGCGGAGTACGCCCAGCGCACGCTGGATCGTGGGACGGGAGACGTTGAAGCGCTCTTCCAACTCCGCCTGAGACGGTATGCGTCCGCCGACCGGGTAGCGACCGTCGACGATCTCACCGCGGAGTACGTCCGCGATGTAGCGGTATGGGGGTCGGGAACCGTTGGTTCCGGCGTCTTCCTCGTCCACAAGACGACGTTACAACTTCCGGCGGGACAACGGTGCTTACCTGACCCGAGTTTATCGATCTCGGCCAACTGGGCACACCCTTGATAGAGGCAGCCTCTCTCAACTTCTCATTCGGGTAGGGAAGTTGAATGATCCAGCCTCATCGGGGGTCGCCAACTTCCCGTCCGATGGCGTGCGGGACATCGCAGCCACCCGCCTTCTGCAAAAGCGCGGAGTCGCGAAGGAGGGATCGGTCATGCTCGCTCTCAGTTTGTGCGCATATGCCTTCGAAGAGATCATCCAGTGGCGGTACGGCGCGGCAGGGGCCATCGCCGTCGGGCTGGTGGGACTCGGTCACAAGATGCGGAACACCACGTTCACCTGCATAGGAATCACCGCGATAGCGCTGCTGCTGGCGCAGTGACGGGCCGCGGAAAAGCGGGCAACCGGGTAAGCGGGTAAGCGGGTAACCGAGTAACGGGTCAGCGCGGGGATCAGAAGACGTCGGGGCACCAGGGCCGGCGTGGGGTGCGGAACAGGGCGTCGGCTGTCCTGGCCGCACCCGTTCGGTGTTCGGAGACACGGCCGAGGGCGGCGAGGCGGACCGGGGACTCGTCGCCGAGGTAGAGGCAGCCGAGGTCGGCGACGGACAGGGAGAGGTCGGCGGAGGCCGAGGTGGGGGTGCAGGAGGCGGCGCCCGAGGGCGAGGTCTCCAGGAGGAAACGGCCGCCGGCCAGGCCCGCGGGGTCGTGCACGTCGAGCACGAGGGCGGCGGGGCCGCCCGCATAGGTGCGGGCGGACAGGGCGGCGGGCACGTCGAGCATCCGCAGCCACATGAAGTCGGCGTAGGTCTCGGTGCGGGCGGCGCGCGGGTCGCCGAGGAGCAGCGGCAGGAGGTCGTCGGGCGCGCGGTGGCCGGACTTCAGCAGCGTCACCCAGTCCAGCGCGAGCAGGAAGCGCCACAGCGCGGCCTCGGCGGCCGGGGAGGCGGCGATCAGCCCGTGCACGCTCAGCTCGACCTTGGGGAACTTGCCCGGCCAGTGCTCTTCCTTGGCGGCGTACGCGGCCAGGCCGTCGACCCGGCCGTCGGCGTCGCGGTAGACCACGAAGAAGGGCTCGGTCCACGGCTGGGAGTCCAACGGCCGCTGTCCGGTGTTGACTTCCCACCAGTAGGGGGTGCGGTTGATCGCGCCGGGCGTCACCGCGCGGACCCGCTCGTGCAGCGCGGGGCCGAGCTTGCGTACGTCCTCGACGGTCACGAGGTCCACCCGGCCGCCGTCGGTCGGACCCGCCCAGCGCCGGTCGAGGCCCGCGCGCGGCACGTCGATCTCCCAGTCCGTCACCCAGGTCGCCGCGCCGAAGCCGTACCGTCCGTAGATCGGATATTCGGCCGCGACCAGGATCGACACCGCCTCGCCGCGCTCCTTGGCGGCGGCCAGGTCGGCCGCCATCATCCGGCTGGCCAGGCCGCGGCGGCGATGCGTGCCGGTCACGGACACGTTCGTGACGGCGGAGGCCGCGACGGCCGCGCCGCCGGGCACGGTGAGCTGGCGCGGCATGCTGCGGAAGGTCGCCACACAGCGGCCCTGGTCGAAAGCGCCCTGCGTACGGCTCAGGTCGAACGCGGCCCTGCGGGCCTCGACCTCCGCCGCGCTCACCGAGGGCGCGAGATGGAAGCCGGCGAGCTTGGCCCGCACCCAGTCGGCGACATCGGATTCGGCCAGCGTGCGGATCTCAGGGCTCGAGGTCATACGCGCACGCTACGGACGCACCCGGCCGTCCGCACCCGAATTTCGGCCGGGGAGCCGCCGGGCGCGCCGACCCGCCGTCACCCCGCGCCGACCCGCCGCCACCGCGCACCGAACCGCCCTCACCCGTCCGACAGCAGGTCGTCCACCTTCGCCTCGCCCTCCCGGTACCGCCGGGTGATCTCCGCGCTGCACCCGTCCACCGTCTGCTGGAGGGCCTGGCGGCGGCGTGAGACCTGCTGCTCGTTGCGGACCAGGCGGCCCATCGCCGCGTCCAGCTCCGGGTCGGTGCGGGCGTCGAGGTCGGACAGCTCCACCTCGGCGAGCATGTCCTCGGCGAGCTGCCGCACCCGCTCGGTCAGCGGGGTGCCGAGCGTGACGTGGCGGGCGGAGGAACGGACCCGCGAAGGCCCGTCGGTCAGGATCTCCGAGAGCCGGTCGAGCACGGGCGACGTACTCGGCGCGTCGGGGCCCTGCCCCGCGGCCGTACCGCGCGCGTCCCGCCCGCTGCGCCTGGCCTGCTCGGCCTGGAGGATGTCGATCCTGCCGTGCAGCATCCGCCGCAGATACGACAGGTCGGCCTCCTCCTGCTGCGCGTCCCTGCGCAGGGCGCGCAGCGCGCCCAGGTCGAGCGCGCCGAGGTCGGGCGCGGGCAGGTCGGCGAGCGGGTTGCGCGGCGCGGGCGTGCGCAGCGGACCCCGTGAACCCAGCGGACCAGATCCGTCGGCCTTCAGCATGCGGTGGCCCTTCGTGGTGGGCGCCGTCGGTACGGCAGTGCCGGAAGTCTCTCCAGCGCCGGAAGTGGTCATGCCTGTTGTCCCCTCCGTGGCGGCGCCTGCGCCGCCACCCTTCCGATGCTGCCACCTGCCCCTGTCACCCCGCAGCGACTCTGCACCCGAACGGCCGTCGCAACTGTTGTGCGAAGCCGCCGACCGGGCGTACGTTCCCCTCCCCGCGCTCCCCCTCACCCGTGTGGGTGGCGTGCGGGCGCGGCAGGCCACAATGGGCGCATGCGAGCGGTGGCCCAGCGGGTGAGCGAAGCGGAAGTCGTGGTCGACGGGGAGAGCGTCGGTGCCATTACGGGGCCCGGCCTGTGCGTCCTGGTCGGCGTGACGCACGACGACACGAAGGAGAAGGCCGCGGCGCTGGCCCGCAAGTTGTGGACGCTGCGGATCCTGCCCGACGAGCGGTCCTGTTCCGACATCGGCGGCCCGCTGCTCGTCATCAGCCAGTTCACGCTTTACGGTGACGCCCGGAAGGGTCGCCGCCCCACCTGGAACGCCGCGGCGCCCGGCGACCTCGCCGAGCCTCTGGTCGACGAGGTCGTCGCCCAGCTCAGGGCGCTCGGCGCGACCGTCGAGACGGGCCGGTTCGGCGCGGACATGAAGGTCTCGCTGACGAACGACGGCCCGTTCACGGTGGTCATCGACATGTGAGGCGGCACCCGCGCCCCGAAAAGCCACACGCGCCAACGGACCTACGGCGCCACGACCGTCTCCTGCGACGCCGCCGTCTGCTCCGCCATCAGCACCGCGTCCTCCGGCGTGTTCCGCTTCACCAGGGCCAGTGCGATCGGCCCCAGCTCCCAGTGCCGGGCCGAGGACGTGACGAAGCCGATCGCGCGGCCGTCCTCGCCGTCCGAGGCGAGCCGGACCGGGGCGCCGTGGCCCGGCAGCCGCACCTCGCTGCCGTCCAGGTGCAGAAAGACCAGACGGCGCGGCGGGCGGCCGAGGTTCTGGACGCGGGCGACCGTCTCCTGTCCGCGGTAGCAGCCCTTCTGGAGGTGCACCGCGGTCTCCAGCCAGCCCAGCTCGTGCGGGATCGTACGATGGTCGGTCTCCAGGCCCAGCCGCGGCCGGTGCGCCTCGATGCGCAGCGCCTCCAGGGCCAGCGCGCCGATCGGCGGCGCGGCCTTCGCGGCGAAGGACTCCAGCTCGGCGCGCGGCACGAAGACGTCCCGGCCGTACGCGGTCTCCCGCACGGCCCACTCCGACGGCACCGCCGTGATCGAACCGGCGGGCAGGTACACCACCGCGTAAGCGTCCGTGGCGTCCGCGGTCTCGACGCGGTAGAAGAACTTCATGCTCTCCAGGTAGGCGAGCAGCGCGCCCTGCGTGCCGGGCTCGACGTGCATCCAGGTCGTGGTGCCGTCGTCCACCAGGTACAGGGCGTGCTCGATGTGGCCGTTCGCCGACAGGACCAGCGCCTCGGTCGCCTGCCGGGGGGGAAGTTTCTCGACGTGCTGGGTGAGCAGCAGGTGCAGCCAGGACAGCCGGTCGTCGCCGGACACCGTCACCACACCGCGGTGCGACTGGTCCACGAAGCCGGTGCCGTCCGCGAGGGCGCGCTGTTCGCGGAAGAGGTCGCCGTAGTGCGCGGCCACTCCCTCGTCGGGGCCCTCGGCGAGGACAGCGCCGGGCAGCGACAGCAAAGGACTCTTCTTCACGCCGGTGGTCGCGCCGTCCGTCATGTTCACGCCGTCAGTCATGCCGTCAAGACTACGACTCCGCGCCGGTGCTACGACTCCGCGTCCGAACGCCTGTCCGCGCAGTCCCGGCAGCGGCCGAATATGGCGAAGTGCTTCATGTCCGTCTCGAAGCCCAGCTCCGCGCGCAGCCCGTCCTTCAGCGGCTCGGCCAGCGCGACCGGCACCTCCGTGACGGAGTCGCAGTCGCGGCAGACCAGGTGCATGTGGTCGTGCCGGTCGGCGAGGTGGTACGTGGGGGCGCCGTGGCCGAGGTGGGCGTGGCTGACCAGGTCCAGCTCTTCCAGCAGCTCAAGGGTCCGGTAGACGGTGGAGATGTTGATCCCCGAGGCGGTCTTGCGGACCTCGCACAGGATGTCGTCGGGCGTCGCGTGCTCCAGTACGTCCACGGCCTCCAGCACGAGCTGGCGCTGGGGCGTGAGCCGGTAGCCGCGCTGCCGCAGATCGGTCTTCCAGTCGATGGTCACCACACGGCCAGTGTAGGACCGTCCCGGAAAGCCGACCGTCCCGGAAAGGCGACCCTGGCTTCCCCGGCGTACGCGGGGCGCGGACCCGGGCGTACGCGCGATGCCGGGGCGTACGGCCGGCTCCGCCTCCGTGGAGCCCGGCCTACTTGAAGAAGGCGATGCCGTCGTCCGGCAGGTCCTTCAGGTCGGCGGCCCACTCCCGCGGGTCCACGACCTTCTTCAGGTGCGCCGACATGTACGCGCGCAGCGGCACCGCGGGGGTGGCCTTCTCGCCGACCCACATCAGGTCGCTGTTCACGTACCCGTACAGCCGCTTGCCGCCGCTGTAGTCGGGCGCTCCCGCGAGCCGTGCCACGGCGTCCGTGACCAGGTCGATCTGCGGCTTGCCGTCGGCCAGCTCGCCGGTCCAGATCTCCACGACGCCCTCGTCACGCGTGGTGGTGACGTCGACCTTGCGGTCCTTGTCGATCCGCCAGAAGCCGCTCTCGCTCTCCAGCGGCCTGACCTTCTTGCCCGCCTCGTCCAGCACCCACGAGTGCGAGGTGTACTCCAGGAACGGGCGGCCGTCGTGCGTGAAGACGACCTCCTGCCCGAAGTTGCACTTCTCGGAGCCCGGGAAGTCGTGGACGCCCGCGCCCTCCCACCGGCCGAGCAGGAACACCAGCGGTACGAGGTCGGGGTGCAGGTCGGACGGGATCTCGATCATGTCAGCGCTGGCCCTGGTAGAGCTTCTTCACCGCGTAGAACGCGAAGAGCGCGACGCCCAGGCAGACGAGCACGAGCAGGGCGTCGTAGACATACTCAATTTGCACGGGACGTGCTCCTCGGACGGATCATGCGGACGGGCCGCGCACGAGTCTAGTGCGCCGCCCGTCCGAAGGCGCGGCCAGGCCGCGTGACGTGCGCCCCAGCGCCCCGCCCCGCCGCCCCGCCGCTCAAGCGCTCAGGCGCTCAGGCGCTCAGCCGAGCAGCTGCGCCTGGAGCCGTACGGTCTGGCGGAACGGCACCGCGGGTGTGCCCCGCTTGACGCCCGCCTGCCGGCCCGTCGACTGCACGACCAGCGCCAGCGTGTCCCCGGCGTGGACGAAGGCGTACCGCGTCGCCGTGTCGTCGTACGGCGGGGTCTGGGCGTACGCGGAGACGGTGACGGGGACGGGCAGGGAGTCCGACTCCACGGAGTTGTCGCCCTCCTTGCTGTCGACGCCGGTCAGCGTCGTGTACTCGGCGCTGGTGGCGTAGTCACCGGCGTAGGCGGTGCTGACGAACTGCACGAGGTAGATCTGCGTACGGGTGCCGTCCGGCATGGACCAGGCGCGGCCCGCGATGTGCCGCAGGCCCTGTGCCGTGAGCGTGGTCCCGGCGGCGGCGCGGTCGCCGACGTCGAACCGCCCGACGTAGTCCTCGGCGGCCACCCAGCCCTTGACGCCGGGCAGCGTGGCGTCCTCGACCGCGCCTTCGGGCAGCGGCAGCAGCAAAGACCTGAGGTCGGCGTAGTGGCGGCCCGAGGGGTTGACGCCCGTGTCCAGCGCGCCCGGCTTGCCCGCGGGCAGCTTCGGCAGCGCCAGCGGCGGAAACGTCCACCGTCCGTCGTCCGGCGTCTTGAGCCCCGGCACCTTCGTCCGCTCCGGCTGCGTCACCGCGTACGCCGTCGCCCCGCCGAACGCCGCGAAGACCAGAACGGCGGCCGTCCACCGCGCCAGCGCCCGCAGCCGCCGCCTCGGGCGGCGGGCCACGGGAAGGAGGTGCGGCTCGACGGCCGGCGCGTCGCCGGGCCCCTGGGACTCCGGCCGGGACTCGGAAAGCCGCTCCGGCTGAGACGGCGGCTGCGGCGCGAGGGGGGTGGCGGGCTGAGCCGCAGGCGAATTGTCGGGCATCAGACGGCCTCTCCCGGGTCCTTGATGCGGTCGAGTTGCTGGGCGAGGAGTTTGGCGGCCTCGTTCTTCTGGAGCGGGACGACACCGGAGGCGGTGACCGTGACCATGAGGTCGCCCTCGGTGGCCTGGCAGAGCATCTCGTCGAGTTTTTCGCCGGGCTCGGTCGGCGGCAGCACGCACGTCGCGCCGGGGTGGCCGTCGATCGTGGGCCCGTTGCGGAAGACGCCCAGCGCCTTGGTGAACTCGGTGAAGTAGTCGGTCTGGGCGTGCGCCGCCGTTTTGTTCTTCATCTGGACGATCTCGATCTCGACGATCAGATTCTCGATCGACCGGTACGTCCGCATGCCCGCGCCCTCGATGTGCAGCTGCGCGAGAGCCTTCTCCGTCTTCGCCCGCTGCTTCTTCGTCAGCCCGCCGAGGTCGCCCTTGACCAGGTCGGCGGCCTTCGTCGCGTTCAGTTCCACGTCGTTGCCGAAGCCCTCGACGTCCGGCCCCGGGCCGTAACCGGCGGGCATCGGCAGCAGCAGCTCACTCAGGCTGCCGTAGTGGCTGCCGCCGGACTTCGCGCCGAACTCCTCGGTGGCGGTCGGCGCGGGCGGCGTCCAGGGCGTGGCCACGGCGGGCTTGGCCGACGTGCCGTCGTCGCGCTGCTTCAGCACCGCGTAGCCGATCCCCCCGCCCGCCGCGACGGCCACCAGGGCGCCGACGGCGATCAGCGCGGGCCCGCGCCGCGACCGTACGGGAGCGGGCACGGGTGCCGGAGCGGGAGCGGGCGGGGGTACTGCCGGGGGCCCGAAGGGGGCGGCGGGGACGGACGGCGGTACGTTCTCGGGCTCGTCGGTCACAGCCGCTCCAGTTGCCGCTTGATGAGGGACAGGACGGCCTTGACCTTGACCGGGTGCTCCGAGTCCAGGACGACCTCGACGAAGAGGTTGCCGACGCGGGCGAATCCGATGCCCCGGTACTGGGGCAGATAGCCGTCGCTCTCGTACGGCATTCCCGAGCCCCACGCCTGGCCGTCGGCGGTGCCGGGCACGGGCGCGTTGTGGGCGAAGTGCGGGTTGGTGCCCGCGGCTCCCACCTGCTCGGTGAGGTGCCTGCCGGTGTACAGGGTCGCCTCGTCACGGAACTGCACGACTTCCACATGGGAGAAGTCGTGGCGGGCGTCCGTCCAGCCGGCGCCCGCCACCCGGCGGAAGTCGTTCTGGGCCAGCCGGGTGAAGGCGATGTCGGGGCGGCCGTAGCCGTCGGCGTATTCGACCAGCGACTGCCAGCCGCGTTCCAGCTCCTTCGTGCCCTTCGTCTTCGGTGTCGGCACGAGCAGTTTCAGCAGGTCGCCGTCGTAGACCGCGTTCCGGTCCTGGGCGACGGGGAGGGCCGGGACGTCCGGGCCCGTCCCCCTCGGCTGGGCCAGCGCGGGGCCGGTCAGCGGGGGCAGCGGCGTCGGCTCACGGTCGTGCTGGATCTTGTAGCCCACGCCTCCCCCGGCCAGCACGCCGAGCACCAGCGCGGCGGCGATCAGCAGCGTCGTGCGCCCGCGCGGGCGCGGCGGATGCGGCGGCGTGGGCGGGAGGCCCGATGCGGGCGGCGTGGGCGGGAGGCCCGGCGCGGGCGGCAGGGGCGGGAAGTCCGGCGCGGGCGGCGCCTCGGGCTCCGGCTCGGGGCCCCGCTCCTGGGCAGGGGTGTCTTCGGACAGGGACAAGGGGATCTCCACGAGATGGTTCGGAAGGAGAAGGTCGCGCGGCGGGACCCGAGGTCAGTGACCGGTCTTCAGCCGCTGGAACTGGGCGTCGAGCAGGCGCTGGACCAGCGCGGCGGACGGTGCCTTGCCGCCGGTCAGGGTGATCGTGATGTGGACGTCGCCCTGGTGGGCGACGGCGACCACGGCGCTGGTGCTCTCGGCCGAGGAGGACTGGAGGTTGTAGGCGCGGGCCGGATAGGCGGTGGTCAGCGGAATCCGGGCACCCTGGTACGAGTGCTGCGCGTCGTACGCGGCGGTCTGTTCCGCGCTGCCGAAACGGATCAGCCGGGCGCTGACCTCGAAGGCCCCGTCCCCGGTGAGGTACGTGCGGTAGGCGCCGGTCCGGAAGCCGTACGTCTTCAGGGCCGCTCGGGCGTCGGACGGGTCGGAGGCGCTGCCCGCGATGTCGTCGGCGGTGTACGGCGAACCGTCCGGGTCGCCGTAGACGTCGGCGTCCGAGGGCGCGGGGAGCAGGAAGAAGCGCAGGTCACCGGTGTGGACGCCGTGCGAGACCCGGCCCGGGACGCGCGCGGCGGCCGTGGGGGGTGCCGAGGAGGGCGTGGCCGCGCCGGTCGTCGGGGCCGCTGCCGCGGCGGAGGGCCTGGCGGGCGGGGCGACGGACGCGTCGGCGTGGCCGGAGGAGGAGCCGAGGGCGACGACCGCCCCCGCTGTCACGGCCGCCACGGCGACCAGTCCGGCCACGGCGCCGAACAGCGCGCCACGGCCGCGGCGGCGTACGCCACCGTCGTTCAGTTCCACAGAAGCCCCCCCGGGCGTACACGCGTGCGATGCACGCGGACTCGCATTATGTCGAGACGACACAGCGGCTTCACAACGAAATTTGCCGACGCCTGCGTGACGTACGACACAACCGGAGGGCAGAGGTGCCACCGGTACGGGTGCGGTGCGGCTCCGGGACGGCTGCGCCTACGCTGGCCGGATGGCGAAGAAGCTCGTGATCAAGGTGACGGCGGGCGCCGACGCGCCCGAGCGGTGCTCGCAGGCGTTCACGGTGGCGGCGGTCGCGGTGGCCAGCGGCGTGGAGGTCTCGCTCTGGCTGACCGGTGAGTCCGCGTGGTTCGCGCTGCCCGGCCGCGCGGCGGAGTTCGAGCTGCCGCACGCGGCGCCGCTGCCGGATCTGATCGACGCGGTGCTCGCCGCCGGGCAGGTCACCTTGTGCTCGCAGTGCGCGGCCCGCCGTGACATCAAGGAACAGGACGTCATCGCGGGCGTACGGATCGCGGGCGCGCAGCTCTTCGTCAGCGAGATCATGCCGGACGGCGTGCAGGCGCTGGTCTACTGAAGGCGCGGGCGCTACGGCGGACCGCCGCGGTCCAGCTCGTCCCACCACCGGTCGGACTCCGGGTCGCCGGACGAACCGTAGCTCTGGCGCTCGGACCGCGCCGGGGTCATCCTCCGGTGCTCCTCCATCGAGGTCGCGCCCGGCGGGGGCGGGTCATCGCGCTCTTTCCCGGTCGGCTTCCGCTCCTCGGGCCGCAGCGGCTCCTCGTCCCACCACCGGTCCTCAGGGCCCTTCCGGTTCGCCACGATCGCCGCGACCGGCGGGATCACCATCGCCACCAGGCACATCGCGATGGCCGCCGGCACCGACCAGATGCGGACAACCGACCACGCCATGACGAACAGCACCACGCAGGTGCCCATCATGGCGAAATACCAGTGACGGCGACGCGCGTTCACCCTTCAACGGTACGTCCGCCACGCCGGATCAGCACCCGCCGCGCACCCCCGCCGGACGGAGTCCGGCACAGCAGAGCGGCGGCTTTGGGCGGGAACAGCGAAGGGCCGCGCCCCCTTGCGCGGGGTGCGGCCCTTCACGGCGGGGTCAGACCGCGATGGCGACCTCGGACGGGGCGCCCTGCTGGGCGACGACGGTGCGGTCGACGGTGGCGCCGGGGACGAGGGCGCGGAGCGTCCAGGTACCGGGGGCCGCGAAGAAACGGAACTGCCCGGTCGCGGAGACCGGCACCTCGGCGGTGAACTCGCCGCCGCCGTCGAGCAGCCGGACGTAACCGGTGACCGGCTCGCCGTCGCGGGTCACCGATCCCTGGATGATCGTCTCTTTCGCCACGTCAACTCCTGCCAGATCGGGCCCACCGGCCTTGGCTCCACACATAACGTTCAGTCCTCCGGGGTCAGTTGGAGCCGAGCTCGATCGGAACGCCGACCAGCGAGCCGTATTCGGTCCACGAGCCGTCGTAGTTCTTGACGTTGGCCTGGCCGAGCAGCTCGTGCAGCACGAACCAGGTGAGCGCGGAGCGCTCGCCGATGCGGCAGTACGCGATGGTGTCCTTGGCCAGGTCGACCTGCTCCTCGGCGTACAGCGCCGTCAGCTCGTCGTCCGACTTGAAGGTGCCGTCGTCGTTGGCGTTCTTCGACCACGGGATGTTGCGGGCGCTCGGCACGTGGCCCGGGCGCTGCGACTGCTCCTGCGGGAGGTGCGCCGGGGCGAGCAGCTTGCCGGAGAACTCGTCGGGCGAGCGGACGTCGACCAGGTTCAGCGAACCGATCGCGGCCACGACGTCGTCGCGGTAGGCGCGGATCGAGGTGTCCTGCTCCTTGGCCTTGTACGTGGTCGCGGGGCGCTCGGGCACGTCAACGGCCAGGTCGCGGGAGTCCAGCTCCCACTTCTTGCGGCCGCCGTCGAGCAGCTTCACGGAGTCGTGGCCGTACAGCTTGAAGTACCAGTAGGCGTAGGAGGCGAACCAGTTGTTGTTGCCGCCGTAGAGCACCACGGTGTCGTCGTTGGCGATGCCCTTGGCGGACAGCAGCGCCTCGAAGCCGGCCTGGTCCACGAAGTCGCGGCGGACCGGGTCCTGGAGGTCGGTCTTCCAGTCGATGCGGACGGCGTTCTTGATGTGGTTCTTGTCGTAGGCCGAGGTGTCCTCGTCGACCTCGACAATGACCACCTTGGGGTCGTCGATGTGGGCCTCGACCCAGTCGGCGTCCACCAGGACGTCACTGCGGCTCATCTTGTTTCTCCTCCGGGGCAGTACGGATGTGCGGTGCGCGACGGGCGCGCGGGGCTTGCGAGGGATACGCGATGCGCGTGATGCGCGGGGATTCGCCTGGCAGGCAGGGGAGGCAGGCTGCGCCGGGGGCCGTTACGGCCGGCATCGGCACGGAGGAACCGCCACCCCTAGGGCATGCGACAGAGCATGGCGGCGACGCGGCACAGGTCGACTGCCCGCCGCTTCGTGAGATCCGCCTGTCGCTTCATGGTCCCGATCGTAGGGATATCAACCCGTAGGTGTCACCGTCGTGTCATATACCGAGACAAGATTGTCCGCATGGCGGGATCACCATGCCACGCAACCCGCGTCTCGGCCCGTCCGGCGGCCTGCCGACGGCGTACGAGCGGCTTAATACCCCATGCCGGACCGTTCCGAACCACCCGATCGGGCGATACGGTCACCCCGCCCACCTGCGGAGGACTGCGGTACGGACACCGCCGTCTCAGTTGGCGAGAACGACGTTCTTGCCGCCCGCCGCCACCGACAGCCCGTCCGGCGTGCTGGTCACGGACGTCAGCGCGATCCCGGAGGGCAGGTGGGTGAGCTGCCCGGTGAAGTCGATCTGCTGCCGCACCTGGTCCTCCAGGCCCAGCTCGGTGAACGCCTTCGGCAGCTCCGCCGCCTGGAGGCCGATCTCGTCGGCGCCGCGCACCGTCACCTCGCTGAGCACGCTCAGCCTCGCGCCCATGAACTCGCCGGTGATCTTGACCAGCGCGCCGCCGTCCTTGCTCTTGGCGTCGCCCGCCGACGAGACCGTGATCCCGGTGGGCGCGGCCTTCGTCAGGTCCTCGTAGGTGAGGAAGGCGATGCCGTCGGCGGTGTCCGCGACCGCCCGCCGGTAGCTGTCGGAGAGCCGTACACCGTGCAGGTCGGCGTGGAAGGAGTCGATCCGCAGCGTCTGCTCGCCGTTGCCCGCCGCGATGTCCTTCGCGGAGATCTTGACCTCGTCCAGCTTGCCGCCGGCGGCCTGGGTGAGGAACGGGAAGCCCTCGATGGACACCTTGGGCTTGGTGGTCAGGCCCTCGGTGAGCGCGGCGCGGTCGGCGGCCTTGTTCTGCGCCACCGACACCGTGATCCGGTCGGCCGCGACGAAGAGGCCGCCGAGGATCACCAGGACGATCAGAACTGTCCGCGCCACTCGCATGTGCTGTCGCTCCCCGCTCGTTCCCCGCTGATCTCCCCTCAGCCCTGACGGCGGGGCAGACCCGACGGTTCCCCGCGCGGCCAACCGTTACCGCGGCTCAATCCGCCCTTCACACGGTGCGCACGTGACCTGTGCGCCGCCTGTGCGAACAATTCACCGCCCGCGCGGACGGACCACCGCCCGGGCAGACGGATCACCGCCCGCGCGGACGGATCACCGCGCGGGCGGATCGAGCCGGTGGTCGCCGTCAGCCCGTGAGGACGCGGCCGAGGATGTAGACGGCCGGGGCCGCGGCGGTCAGCGGCAGCGCCACACCCGCGGTGAAGTGCACGAAACGGGACGGGAAGTCGTAGCTGGCGACCCGCAGGCCGATCAGCGCGCAGACACCGCAGGCCGCGGCGAGCATGACGGCGTCCCCGCCGCTCATCCCGGTGGCCGGTCCGGTGGCGAAGCCGGTGGCCGCGGCGGCCAGCAGCGCCACGACGACGGAGGCGGCGCCCGGCAGCGGGAGGGCGCGGACGAGGGCCGCCAGGGCCACCGCGACGGCGCCGACCACGACCGGATCGGACCCGGCGTCGGAGGCCGCGGTGGCGAGGTAGCCCGCCGCGACGACCGTGAGCAGCGTGGACGCGGAGGTCGCCGTCAGCGAGGACATGCGTTCGTCGGCCGAGCCGTGGTGCCGCAGTTGCAGGACGAGCACGAGGAGCAGCCATACGCCGAGGGTGCCGATCAGCACCGCGGGGCCGTGGTCGTCACCGGCGATCAGCAGGCCGATGTCGGCGGTCACGCCGGACAGGAACGCCAGCGCGATGCCCTGCCGGGCGGGCCACATGCCGTTGAGCCGGAACCATCCGGCCGCCGT
Organism: Streptomyces sp. NPDC024632; assembly: GCF_055559175.1. Classification (NCBI taxonomy): domain Bacteria; kingdom Bacillati; phylum Actinomycetota; class Actinomycetes; order Kitasatosporales; family Streptomycetaceae; genus Streptomyces; species Streptomyces sp. NPDC024632. The sequence goes on along the minus strand of NZ_JBVHLD010000018.1, from coordinate 53,088 downwards.
CACCGCCTGGAGCACCACCAGCAGCACCGCGAGGCCCGGCTTGCCGAGCGCCGCGCCGCCCGCCATCAGCAGGCCGAGCGCCGCCGTCAGCGCCGCGGGCTCCAGCCCGGGGGCGATGATCGGTGAGCCGGTCCTGACCGGTGCCTGCGGCTGCCCCTGGGCCTGGGACTGGCCCTGGCCCTGGCCCTGGTCGCCGTGCCTGCCCGGCGTCTGCTGCGGCAGGCTCTCGACCACCGGCAGCACGGCGGTCTGCTCGACCCCGCCCGCCTGCGGGTGCGGGTGCGCCGCCCCTTGGGCCCAGTCCGCGCCTCCCGCGTGCCCGCCCCACGCGTCCCCGGGCGTCGGCGGCGCGTACGGCGCCCCCGGCTCCGAGTACGGCGGCATCGGCCCGGCCAGCGGCTCCGGCACGTACGTCCGGCCCCCGTCCGGGTGGTCCCCGTACTCGCGCGCGCCATACCCCTCGTCGTGGCCGCCGACCGGATAGACCCCGGCCCCCTGACCGGCGTGCCGGCCGCCGCCGTCCTGACCGTCACCGGCGTACGCGCCACCGGGCGCCGCGTACCCCTGACCCGCGTATCCCTGGCCCGCGTATCCCTGACCCGCGGGCCCGCCGGGTGCCTGGCCGCCGTACGAACCGCCGCCGGTTCCGCCGTACCCGGCGTCCTGGCCCGCGCCGTGGCCGCCGCCCGGATACGCGGCCCCGCCGTTGTCCCCGGGCGCTCCGTACCCCGCGGCCGGGTAGCCCTCGGGCGCCTGGCCGCCGTACGGGCCCCCGTGGCTGCCGTACCCGGAGTCGTGTCCCTCGGGTGCGTAGGAGCCAGGGACGTAGGTGCCGCCGTGGCCCTCGGCCGGGTACGTGCCGGGGAGCTGACCGCCGTAGCCGGGGTCGTAGCCACCGCCGGTTGGCGCGTCACCCGGGGCTCGGTGCCTGGCGTGGCTCGGGTCGGACGGGGAGCGGCCGTCGTGGTCGCCCTGGGCGGTGTCCGGGTCCGCGGGCCGCCGGCCGGATTCGTCGCCGGGCTGGAAGCCGTGCCATTCGTTGGTCATGTCATCCTCCCGCGAACGGTGGGAGGACCTCCACCGTGCCGCCGTCGGCCAGTACGACCGAAGTGTGGTCCCGGGTGCCGACGGGGTTGCCGTCGACGAGGTAGGAGCTGCGCAGCAGGACGCGGGCGAACTCCGGGCGCTGGGCGTGCCGTTCGCGTGCGGCGGCCAGGGCGTCGGCGAGGGTCGCCGCGCGGTACGGCTCCTCCGCCGTGCCCGCGGCGGCCTTGGCGGCGGCCCAGTAGCGGATCGTGCCCGCCGCCGGGCGCGCGGCCGTGTCGGGTGCGGCCATCGCGGCTCCGTCCTTCGTTCTGTCCTGTGCTCGCCGTACGTGTCACTCGCCGTACGTGTCACTCGCCGTGCGTGTCTGACGTGTGGTGCGGCGTCCATCATGGCCCGTCCACGTCACCTCGCGGGAACGCGGCCCGTCAGCCAGTCGCCGATCCGGCGCAGCAGCGCGTCGTCCGCGGCGTTCTCCGCGTGGCCGAAACCGGGTTCGATCCACAGCTCCGCCCGGTCCCGCCCGGCCGCGTCGGCCAGCGAGAGCGGGTGGTCCAGCGGGAAGTAGCCGTCCCGGTCGCCGTGCACGATGAGCAGCGGGATGTCCGGGTCGATCAGCGGGACGGCCTCGACCGGGGAGAGCGGCACCGGGTCCCAGTCCGCCGCGCGGATGCGGGTCTTCAGGCCGAGCCGCGAGACCAGGCGGCCCGCCGGGCGGGTGATCGCCCAGTGCACGCGGCGCATGGGCGCGGTGCCGCGGTAGTACCAGCGGGCGGGCGAGCTGACGGAGACGACCGCGTCCACACGCGCCGGTGAATGCGCCGTCGTGCGCCCGTCACGCGCCGGGCGCACGACCCCCCGCCCGTCCACCCGCGCGTTCCGTCGTACGTCGCCACGTACGCCGTCCTCACGTACACCGACCCCGCGCGCACCGGCCCCGCGTACGTCATGAGGCCCCGCCGCCGAGCACACCGCCGCGTGCACCGTCTGTCCCGCCGCGTGCCGCAGGACCACGGAGCCGCCCATGGAGAAGCCGACGGTGGCCACCCGCCGGTAGCCGAGGCGGCGGGCCCAGGAGACGGCCGCGTCGAGGTCGAGCACTTCGAGATCGCCGACCGTGGACAGGCCGCCGGACCGCCCGTGGCCGCGGAAGGAGAAGGTCACGACACCGGCCGAACCGCCGAGGACACGGGCCGCCCTGCGCACCGCGGGCCGCTCCAGCGCACCGGTGAATCCATGGGCCACGACGATCGCCAATTCGCGCTCTTCGGCCATCGATTCGCGCACTTCGGCCGCCGATTCACCCCTCGAATCGGCGGCCGATTCACGGGTCGTTTCGACGCGCCGGACATCACCTGTCCGGTCCGCCGTATCGACCGCCGATTCCGTGTCCGCGGGCCGGTGTTCCGCCTCGATCCGTACGCCGTCGGCCGTCAGGAGCGTTCTCCGCCCAGCGGCATTACCGTCGCCGGAAGTGATCGGTGCTACACGGAAACGCTGGTCATCGGTCTCGGCAGGGCTGTCCATGTGGGCTATTCTTCCGTGCAAGAGGACCTGGGCAATGTCGCCCCCGGGTCCTTTCGTGCTTTCCGGCACGAGGTACGTCCTCGCAGGGACCGAGGAGGGTTCGGAAATGAGCAAGCGCACCGCGTGCGGAAACCGCGCACAGCCACGAGCACACCGACGAAACGTCCGGACGACCGACGGGAGCTGCCGGTGAGTTCTCTCCTGCTTCTGACCAATGCCCTCCAGCCCTCCACCGAAGTGCTGCCCGCGCTCGGGCTGCTGCTGCACAGCGTCCGCGTGGCGCCCGCCGAGGGCCCGGCCCTGGTGGACACCCCGGGCGCCGACGTGATCCTGATCGACGGCCGCCGCGATCTGCCGCAGGTGCGCAGCCTGTGTCAACTCCTGCGCTCGACCGGGCCCGGCTGCCCGCTGATGCTGGTCGTCACCGAGGGCGGACTCGCCGCGGTGACCGCGGACTGGGGGATCGACGACGTGCTGCTGGACACCGCGGGTCCCGCCGAGGTGGAGGCCCGGCTGCGGCTGGCCATGGGCCGCCAGCAGATCACCACGGACGACAGCCCGATGGAGATCCGCAACGGCGACCTGTCGGTCGACGAGGCCACGTACAGCGCCAAGCTCAAGGGCCGGGTCCTGGACCTGACCTTCAAGGAGTTCGAGCTGCTGAAGTACCTGGCGCAGCACCCGGGCCGGGTCTTCACCCGCGCCCAGCTCCTCCAGGAGGTGTGGGGCTACGACTACTTCGGCGGCACCCGCACGGTGGACGTGCACGTACGGCGGCTGCGCGCCAAGCTCGGCGTGGAGCACGAGTCGCTGATCGGCACCGTCCGCAATGTCGGCTACCGCTTCGTGACCCCGGAGAAGGTCGAGCGGGCCGCCGAGGAGGCCGCCAGGAGCGAGGCCGCGCAGGGCCGCGGGCCGCAGCGTTCCGACGAGCCCGCGGACGTCCCCGTCGAGCGGCTGAAATCCGCCGAACAGACCGTATGACGAGCCATGTGACGGCTGGATAGACACGCGTAGACTGCGCGACGTGCCCAAGGTGACGCGTGACGACGTGGCAAGGCTGGCGGGGACGTCCACCGCGGTCGTCAGCTACGTCATCAACAACGGACCCCGGCCGGTAGCCCCGGCCACCCGCGAGCGCGTGCTCGCGGCCATCAAGCAGCTCGGCTACCGCCCGGACCGTGTGGCCCAGGCGATGGCGAGCCGCCGTACCGACCTCATCGGTCTGATCGTGCCCGACGCGCGCCAGCCGTTCTTCGCGGAGATGGCGCACGCGGTGGAACAGGCCGCGTCGGACCGCGGGAAGATGGTGCTGGTCGGGAACTCCGACTACCTCGACGAACGCGAGGTGCACTACCTGCGGGCCTTCCTCGGCATGCGGGTCTCCGGGCTGATCCTGATCAGCCAGGGCCCCAGCGAGAACGCGGCGACCGAGATCGACGCCTGGGACGCGCGTGTGGTGCTGCTGCACGAGCGGCCCGAGGCGATCGACGACATCGCCGTGGTCACCGACGACATCGGCGGCGCGCAGCTCGCCACCCGCCACCTGCTGGAGCACGGGCACGCGTACGTGGCCTGCCTCGGCGGCATGGAGAAGACGCCGGTGATCGGCGACCCCGTCACCGACCACGTGGTCGGCTGGCAGCGGGCCATGCAGGAGGCGGGGCGGTCCACGGAGGGCCGCCTTTTCCAGGCCCCGTACAACCGGTACGACGCCTACGAGGTCGCGCTGGGCCTGCTGGCCGGGCCCGACCGGCCGCCGGCCATCTTCTGCGCCACCGACGACCAGGCGATCGGCGTGCTGCGCGCCGCGCGTGAGCTGCGGATCGACGTGCCGGAACAGCTCGCGGTCGCCGGGTTCGACGACGTGAAGGAAGCCGCGCTCGCCGATCCGCCGCTGACCACGGTCGCCTCCGACCGGCAGGCGATGGCCAGGGCGGCGGTGGACGCGGTGCTCGACGACTCGCTGCGGGTGCCGGGCGCCCGGCGCGAGCGGCTGCGGCAGTTCCCCTCCCGGCTCGTGGTGCGGGGGTCGTGCGGCTGCCACGGGTAGCCGCCGGAGCCGGGGCACACGGCCGCCGCGCGTAGCCGTACGCGCGGCGGTGCACGGGCGGCGGTGTACGGGCGGTCGCGGGCGGGCCGCGGTGTACGGGCGGTCGCGAGCGGTCGGGACCGGGGGTTCCCGATCTTGTTTATATGGGGCATACCCACTTCTGCCGGGCTTCTCAGCGAGTGCTCAGGAAGCTCTCATCTTCCGGGCACAGAGTCATTGTCATGACCGAGAGCAGCCGCACCGGCGGCGAACACCAGAACCCGGACGAACCGCAGCTTCCGCTCTACTTCGGCAATGAGGCCCCCCAGGTCTCCGAGCCGGAGGCCCCGCAGTACCGCCAGGCCCCCGACTACGACGCCCCCTCCGCGACCGGCTTCCCGCCGCCGCCCCCGTACGACCCCGCCACGCCCGCCGTCGCCGGGGCGTCGCCCGCTCCCCGCCGCAAGGCCCGCAAGCCCGTCGCGCTGTTCGCCGCCGTCGCGCTCGCGGCCGGTGTGATCGGCGGCGGCGCGGGAGCCCTGATCGGCAACGCGACGCACGACAACGGCACGACGACGACGGCCAGTTCGGCGGTCAACGCGAGCGTCGTGAACGGCAGCGTCAGCAGCGTGGCCAAGGCGGTCAGCCCCAGCGTCGTCGAGATCAACGCGACGTCCGGCGCGGGCAAGTCCACCGGCGCCGGTGTCATCATCACCAGCGGCGGCGAGATCATCACCAACAACCACGTGGTCGCCGGATCGACCTCGGTGTCCGTGACGTACAGCCACGGCAAGACGGCCACCGCGACGGTGGTCGGCACCGACTCCGCCAAGGACCTCGCGCTGATCAAGGTGCAGGGTGCCAGCGGACTGCCCGCGGCCACGCTCGGCGACTCCTCGAACATCGCCGTCGGCGACTCGGTGGTGGCCATCGGCTCCCCCGAGGGCCTGACCGGCACCGTCACCAGCGGCATCGTGTCCTCGCTCAACCGCGACGTGACCGTGTCCACCGACGAGAACCAAGGCCAAGGCCAGGGCGGCCAGGGCAACGGCCAGTGGCCGTTCTCCTTCGGCGGCAACCAGTACAACGGCGACACCGGCAACTCCACCACCACGTACAAGGCGATCCAGACCGACGCCTCGCTCAACCCGGGCAACTCCGGCGGCGCCCTGATCAACATGAGCGGCCAGATCATCGGCATCAACTCCGCGATGTACTCGGACGCGTCCTCCTCGGGCAGCAGCTCCGGCAGCGTCGGCCTCGGCTTCGCGATCCCGATCAACACCGTGAAGTCCGACCTCGCGAGCCTGCGCGCGGGCGGCACCAGCGGCAGCGGCACGACCGACACCAACGGCAGCAGCAGCGGGAACGGCAACGGGAGCAGCAGCGGCGGTAACAGCAGCGGCGGCTTCGGCGGCTTCTGAGCCGACGGGACCGCGGGCACGCGGAACAGCTGAGGGGCCGCCCTCGCCTCTCGGCCTCACCCGACCCTCCGCATCACCGACTCTCCGCCTACCCAACCGTCCGTCCCCCCGCCCCTCCGGAAAGAACGGCACCACCCCGAACCACCCTGGGAGAACGCCATGAGCAGCAGCACCCTCACCGTCAGCGCCAACCGGCTGCGCCGCGCCCTCAGTGCCGCCGTCTCCTGGAGTCCGCACAACGCGGCCGTCGCCACCGGGCCCGCCGATCTCGACCTGCCGCTCGCCCACATCGCCGCCGGCGCGGCCCGCGACGCGGCGGCGGACCGGGCCGTCCGGCGGGAGTCGGCCCCGCGCCCCGCCGAGGTCTCCGCCTCCGCGAAACCCGTGAGCCGCGCGCACCGCGGGACCGCACGACGCGGGACGCGCGCCGTGCGACGCTGAGAGAGTTCCGGCACCATTCCGATGTCCATCAGTGAGGTACCCGACACCATGAGCCCCGGCGACAGCGGCGAGGCCCCCGCCCGCATCCTGATCGTGGACGACGAGCCCGCCGTACGGGAGGCCCTGCGCCGCAGCCTCGCCTTCGAGGGGTACGACACCGCCCTGGCCGCGGACGGGCTCGCCGCCCTCGACCAGGCGGAGGCGTACCGCCCCGACGCGATCGTGCTCGACGTCCTCATGCCGCGCATGGACGGCCTCACCACGGCGCGCCGCCTGCGCGCCACCGGAGTGACCACCCCGATCCTCATGCTCACCGCGCGGGACACCGTCGGCGACCGCGTCACCGGCCTCGACGCGGGCGCCGACGACTACCTCGTCAAGCCCTTCGAGCTGGACGAGCTGCTGGCCCGGCTCAGAGCCCTGCTGCGGCGCAGTTCCTACGCCACCGTCGGCCACGAAGGCGACGGTGGCGGCCACGCGCTCACCTTCGCCGATCTGCGGATGGACACCACCACCCGCGAGGTCACCAGGGGCGGGCGCCCGGTCGAGCTGACCCGGACCGAGTACACCCTGCTGGAGCTCTTCCTCACCCACCCGCGCCAGGTCCTCACCCGCGAGCAGATCCTCAAGTCCGTCTGGGGCTTCGACTTCGAGCCCTCGTCCAACTCCCTCGACGTCTACGTCATGTACCTGCGGCGCAAGACCGAGGCGGGCGGCATGCGACGGCTCGTCCACACGGTACGAGGAGTGGGGTACGTCCTGCGCGCCCCGGACGGCGGCCACGCGTGAAGCGGCTCCCCCTGAGGTCCCGGCTCACCATCCTCACCGCGGCGGCGGTGGCCGTGGCGGTGGCGGTGGTGTCGCTGGTCTGCTGGCTGCTGGTGCGCGACCAGCTCATGAGCGAGCTGGACAAGTCGCTGCGCCAGCCGGACATCGTGCCGGTGCAGCAGATCTCGCGCACGCTCAACACCCAGGGCTGCCAGTCGAGCGTTCCGGCGATGAACAGCACGCAGGGCGCCAACGGCGGCTCCGTCGGCTTCATCACCACCAACACCCTGGCCCAGGTGGTGCTCTCCGACGGCACGCCCTGCTGGGTGCAGGGCCGTACGACCATCCCCGTCGGCCCCGCCGACCACGCGGTCGCGGACGGCCAGCGACGCGACGCCCTCCACACGGTGACCGCGCCCAACGGCCAGAAGCTGCGCGTCTACACCTCACAGGCACGGATCAATCTCCAGCCGGCGGCGATTTCCGTGGCCCGGCCACTGAGCGATGTCGACCGCCCGCTGACCACCCTGGCCTGGGTCCTGCTGGCCGTCGCCGGGATCGGCGTGGTCGGCGCGGCGAGCGCGGGGCTGTGGATCGCGCGGACGGGGCTGCGGCCGGTGGACCGGCTGACCGAGACCGTCGAGCACATCGCCCGCACCGAGGATCTGAACGTCAACATCCCGGTGGAGGGCGAGGACGAGATCGCCCGGCTCAGCGCGTCGTTCAACGCGATGACGGCCGCGCTGGCGTCGTCGCGCGACCGGCAGCAGCAGCTCATCGCGGACGCGGGGCACGAACTGCGCACGCCGCTCACGTCGTTGCGGACCAACATCGAGCTGTTGGAGCGCAGTGAGGCCACCGGCCGGGCGATCCCGCCGGAGGACCGGAAGGCGCTGATGGCGTCGGTGAAGGCGCAGATGACCGAACTGGCCTCGCTGATCGGCGACTTGCAGGAGCTGTCCCGGCCGGACGCCGTACCGACCCTTGAGGTGGTGGCGCTGCACGAGAGCGCGGAGACGGCGCTGGAGCGTGCGCGGCTGCGCGGGCCCGACCTGAAGATCAGCGCGGAGCTGGCGCCCTGGTATGTGCGGGCGGAGCCCGCCGCGTTGGAGCGGGCGATCGTCAATCTGCTGGACAACGCGGTGAAGTTCAGCCCGCCCGGCGGCGGGATCGAGGTGCGGCTGGCCGACGGGCAGCTCACCGTACGCGATCACGGGCCGGGCATCCCGGAGGACGAACTGCCGCATGTCTTCGAGCGGTTCTGGCGGTCGCCGTCGGCGCGGTCGCTGCCGGGCAGCGGGCTCGGGCTGTCGATCGTGGCGCGCACGGTGCAGCAGTCGGGCGGCGAGGTCGCGCTGACCCGGGCGCCGGGGGGCGGCACGCTCGCCGCCCTCCGGCTGCCGGGAGCGCCGACCGCGCCGCCCGAGGGGCCCGCCGTGTCGTCCGGCGGCTCGACCGTATTCGCCGGTTTCGACGAATGACCGTTCTCTGAGCCCTACTTGATGACGGTGACCCGGTCGGCGGCGGGCGGGGCGAGGGGCGCCGCGGCCGTGGAGTGGGCGGTCAGGTAGGTGGCGAAGGCGGCCAGGTCGTCGCCGCCGATCAGCAGGGACGTGCCCTGGGCGAGGACGGGGAAGCCGTCGCCGCCGCCGGTCAGGAAGTTGTTCATCGCGACGCGGTAGTTGGCAGCGGGGTCGATCGGGGCGCCGTTGAGCTTGACGGAGTCCGCGACGACGCGCGCCGCGCCGGACTTGGTCAGGTCGAGCGTGTAGGTGAGCCCGGCCGAGATCTGGAGGATCTTCGTCGCCGCCTCGTTCGGCCCGCTGACCTGCTGCTGGAGCGCGGTCACGAGCTGCGCGCCGGTCAGCGTCTCCAGGTTCACGGTGTTGCTGAACGGCTGTACGGCGAAGCCCTCGGCGTAGGTGACGACGCCGTCGCCCTCGCTGCCGGAGGCCGCGTAGACCAGGTCGGTGCGGATGCCGCCGGGGTTCATGAACGCGATCTGCGTGGTCGGGTCGAGGGTCTTGGCGTATTCGAGCTGCGCGTCGGCGATGAGGTCGCCCAGCGGCGTCTCGTTGGTGCCGGTGCGGGCGATGTCGCCGCTGATCCAGCCGACGGTGCGGTTGGCGATCGGGGCGGCCAGCGCGTTCCAGCGGGTGATCAGCGAGGTCATGTCGGCGGCCTTGGGCTGGACGCGGTCCACGACGTGGTTGCTGCCCTTGACCGAGGTGCGCACGATGTCGCCGGTGCGCTTGTCGACCTTCATGTCCAGCTCGGTGTAGAGCCGCCCGAAGGACGAGGCGCTGGTGACCAGCCGGGGCTTGCCCGCGGGGTCGGGGATGGTGCAGACGTACGCGTTGTGGGTGTGGCCGGTGACCAGCGCGTCGACGTCCGGCGAGATCTTCTTCGCGATGTCCACGATCGGGCCGGAGATGCCGGTGCCGGGACCACCGCTGTCGCAGTCGTAGTTGTAGCTGCCGGAGACCGGGAAGCCGCCCTCGTGGATCAGCGCGACGACCGACTTGACGCCCCGCTTGCGCAGTTCGGCCGTGTACTTGTTGACCGTCTCGGCCTCGTCGAGGAACTTCAGGCCCTTCACACCGGACGCGGTGACGATGTTCGGGGTGCCCTTGAGCGTGACGCCGATGAAGCCGACGCGGACGCCCTTGACGTTCTTGATCGTGTACGGGGCGAGCAGCGGGCGGCCGGTCTTCTCGTTGACGACGTTCGCCGACAGGATCGGGTAGTCGGCGCCCTTGAACTTCTTGCCCTTCTCGTAGCAGCCCTCGACCGGGTGGCAGCCGCCGTTCTGGAGACGGAGCAGTTCGTCCTTGCCCTCGTCGAACTCGTGGTTGCCGACGCCGGTGACGTCGAGGCCGATCTTGTTCATCGCCTCGACGGTGGGCTCGTCGTGGAAGAGGCCGGACAGCAGCGGGCTCGCGCCGACCAGGTCGCCCGCGGCGACGGTCAGCGAACGGTCATGGCCCTTGCGGGCGTTGCGCAGGCTGGTCGCCAGGTACTCGACGCCACCGGCGTCGATGGTCTTGACGGTGCCGTCGGCCTGCTGCTCGGTGACGCGGCCGGAGGAGCCGGCCGGGGGCTCCAGATTGCCGTGGAAGTCGTTGATCGTCAGCAACTGGAGGTCGACCGTGTTGCCGGACTGCCCGTGGCCCGGCTTTCCGGGGTGGCCGGGCCGGTCGTGGCCGCCACCGTGCTGGGCGGGCCCGGCCGCGACAAGCGCGCCGACGGCCACGAGCCCGACGGCCGCGACGGAGATTCTGCGCGTCAGAGACATGGATCCCCTCGGATCAAGGACTGGCGTCGGCTGGGGTCAGCCGCCGTCAGATGAAGTCAACAACTGGTCAAATACGGGTCACGCGGAGGGCAGCATAGAGTCAACGCGCGTAGCGCGGCAGGGGGGCGGGGGTTAAGACCCGGTTACCGCCCGGTGGGCCGGGATCGTCCGGGTGAGGTCCGGTGGCGCGATGTCGCCCTAGCGAGTCTCACGATGCGAAACGAACTGTCTCAAACTGCGGAGCAGCCGCCATAGTTGGATGCACCACCCACTCACCGAGGAGGTGCTTCCGACGTGCGTCGTTGGATCATGCTGGCGCTGGGAACGGCCGCGCAGACCGCGGCCTGCGCCTTCGTGTACGGGGTCCCGTATCTGGCCGACGAGCTGCGCGGACAGCAGGGGCTGAGCCTCACGCGGGTCGGTTTCCTGGTGGCGTGCCCGACCGCGGGTCTGGTGCTCGCGCTCTACCTGTGGGGCGCGGCGGCCGACCGGTGGGGCGAGCGGGTGGTGATCGCGCTCGGCCTCGGCATCGCGGCCGGCGCTCTCGGCGGGGCCGCCTGGGCCGCGCACGGCATGGTCGCGCTCGGCGCGCTGCTGGTGCTGGCGGGCGCGTCCGGCGCCTCGGTCTACTCGGCCAGCGGACGCCTGGTGATGGGCTGGTTCTCCGCCGAGGAGCGCGGGCTGGCCATGGGCATCCGGCAGACCTCCACCCCGCTCGGTATGGGCGTGGCCGCCCTCGCCATGCCGCCGCTGGCCGCCGCGCACGGGCTGCGCGGCGCCTTCGGCTTCCTCGCCGCGATCTGCGCCGTCATCGCCGTGCTGATCGCGGTCTTCGCCGCCGACCCGGCGCGCGCCGAGGCCGCCGCGGCGGGCCCCGCGCCGAACCCGTACCGCGGCTCGCGGCTGCTGCCCCGCATCCACGGGTCGGCCGCGCTGCTGGTGATCCCGCAGTTCACCGCAGGGGCCTTCGCGCTGGTGCTGCTGGTCGACGTACGCGGCTGGTCGCCGGTGCACGCCGGGCAGCTCATCGCCGTCGCCCAAGGTCTGGGCGCGGTGTCCCGCATCCTGGTCGGCCGCTGGTCGGACCGGGTCGGCGACCGGCTGCGGCCGATGCGGCAGCTCGCCGTCCTGACCGCCGCCGTGGTGGCCGCCACCGCCGTGAGCACCGCCTTCCCCTCCCCGCTGACCCCCGTGCTGCTGGTCGCCGCCATCGCGATCACCTCAAGCACCAACGGCCTGTCCTTCACCTCCACCGCCGAGCACGCGGGCCCCGCCTGGTCGGGTCGCGCCCTCGGGGTCCACAACACCGGCCAGAATCTGACCGCCGCCGTCGTCCCGCCGGTCATGGCCGCCGTCATCTCGGCCACCGCCTACTGGCCCGGCTTCGCCCTCGCCGCCGCCACGACCTGCGTCTCCGCCGTCCTCATCCCGATCCCCCGCCGCGCCGCCCCCGCCGACGCCGAGGCCGCCCGCCGTACGGTCTCGGCCTGACCGACGCTTTCGGCTCCGCGGGCACCCGCCGCCGCCGATGCCGGGGGCACCCGCCGTACGATCTCCGCATGAGCGACGCGCGGATCGAGGCCCTGACAGAACTGCCCGCTGACACCGCCGAAGCGGTGCTCGGCCTGATCGGGGCGGCGACCGCCGCGGACGGGCAGCCCGCCGTCTCCGAGAGCGGACGGCTCCATGTGCGCGGCGGCGCGCGCGAGGGCGTACGGCACCTGCTGCTGTGGACGCCTGGACAGGACGGGGCCGAGGGGGCCGACGGGGCCGGGGCCGACCTCACCGGATACGCGCAGATCGACGGCTCGGACCCGGTCGAGGCGCCCTCCGCCGAACTCGTCGTCCACCCCGCGCGGCGCTCCCGCGGCCACGGCCGCACCCTGGCCGCGGCCCTTCTGGACGCCACCGGCAGGCGCGTACGCGTCTGGGCCCACGGCGGGCACCCCGCCGCCCGGCACCTCGCCGTCCAGCTCGGCCTCAAGCTCTTCCGCGAGCTGCGGCAGATGCGGCGGCCCCTGACCCCGGACGCCGCCGACCTCCCCGAGCCGCGGCTGCCCGACGGCATCACCGTCCGCACCTTCGTCCCCGGGCGCGACGACGCCGCGTGGCTCGCCGTCAACGCAGCCGCCTTCGCCCACCACCCCGAGCAGGGCTCCCTCACCCAGCGCGACCTCTCCGACCGCCTCGCCGAGCCCTGGTTCGACCCCGCCGGCTTCTTCCTCGCCTTCCGCGGCGAGGACCTCGTCGGCTTCCACTGGACCAAAGTCCACCCCGAAGGGCTCGGCGAGGTCTACGTCGTCGGCGTCCTCCCCGCCGAGCAGGGTTCCGGCCTCGGCCGCGCCCTCACCGCCGTCGGGCTCCGCCACCTCGCCCGTGACCGCCGCCTTCCCGCCGCCCTGCTCTACGTCGACGCCGACAACCCCGCCGCCCTCTCCGTCTACGAACGCCTCGGCTTCACCACCCATGAGGTCGACCTCATGTACCGCACCGAAACCTAAGCCGCCCCCCCCGCAGGGCCTGCCCTTCCGGGGGGCGCCCCCCTTGGGTCCACCCCCCGCACGGCCTGCCCTTCTGGGGGCGCGCCCCCAGTGCCTCCACCCCGCGCACGGCCTGCCTTCAGGGCGCGCCCCCCGTGCCTCCGCCTTGCGCAGGGCGTGTTTTTCAGGGGCGCGGGGAACTGCGCGACCAGCCCCCACCGGGCTGTCAGCCCGAAAACAACCGCATCTGCCCCGCTGGGGCCGGTTCATCACCCGCGCCACCGCGCGGGCTGAGCGCGCAGTTCCCCGCGCCCCTAACTACACGGCGTGCCGCCTCGGCAGAAGAACCGCCCCAGGGCGCGCCCTAAAAGATCGGCCCACCCTCCTGGCAGAAGACCCCCCCGGGGGGCCGCGCCCCAAAAAACACGGGGCCGGCGCCCGGCAGAAGAACCGTCCAGGGGCGGCCCCTGGGAAGATCGGCTCACCCCCCCGGCAGGGGACCCGCGGGGCCGCGCCCAGGGGAAGGGGCTCACCTGCGCGAGGTGGAGGTGGAGGGGGCGGACCGGAGGGTTCGGACGGGGCGCGGGCCGAGATTCGAGGGCACCCCCGCTGGAAGCGTCCCGCTTGCCTGACGGCAACGCTCTCGTTACCGGCGATTCAACCTCGCTTGCGAGCATCGCAGGATGCAGCCCGCTGCCCCCGCACCCCCTCCCCCGCCCGACCTGCCGAAACCCTCGGGTACACGGGACAATGGACCGACGGCCCACGGTCGCCCCGAGCCGGCCGCAGGCCGCCCCGTGCCGGACCAGGAGGAGGGCTCGCATCCCATGGCCCAGACGAATCACCCCAGTTTTCCCGCCCAGCCCCAGCAGTCGTTGGCGTCCGGGACGTTCCGCCCCCGCGTCGTACCGAATCCGGACCCGGGATCGTCGAGCCTGGGCGAGGCGAGCGAGGAATTCGGTGAGGAATTGCCGCAGGGCCGCTTCCTGGACCGCGAACGCAGCTGGCTGGCGTTCAACGAGCGGGTGCTCGAGCTGGCCGAGGACCCGGCGACCCCGCTCCTCGAACGGGCTAACTTCCTGGCGATATTCGCCAGCAACCTGGACGAGTTCTTCATGGTCAGGGTCGCGGGCCTGAAGCGGCGTATCGCGACCGGTGTCGCGACCCGCTCGGCGTCCGGCGCCCAGCCGCGCGAGGTGCTGGACCTGATCCTGACCAGGTCGCGGGAGCTGATGGCCAGGCACGCGGCCTGCTTCCAGAACGACGTGGCGCCGCAGCTCGCGGACGAGGGCATCCACGTCATCCGCTGGCACGAGCTGACCGAGAAGGAGCAGGCGCGGCTGTTCACGCTGTTCCGGCAGCAGATCTTCCCGGTGCTGACCCCGCTGGCCGTCGACCCGGCGCACCCGTTCCCGTACATCTCGGGTCTGTCGCTGAATCTGGCGGTGGTGGTACGGAATCCGGTCTCGGGCAACGAGCACTTCGCGCGGGTGAAGGTGCCGCCGATCCTGTCGCGCTTCCTGGAGGCGGGCCCGCAGCGGTACGTGCCGCTGGAGGACGTGATCGCCGCGCACCTGGAGGAGCTGTTCCCCGGCATGGAGGTGCTCGACCACCACATGTTCCGGGTCACGCGCAACGAGGACCTGGAAGTGGAGGAGGACGACGGCGAGAATCTGCTCCAGGCGCTGGAGAAGGAACTCATGCGCCGCCGCTTCGGCCCGCCGGTCCGCCTGGAGGTCGAGGAGTCCATCGCCCCGCGCGTGCTCGACCTGCTGGTGCACGAGCTGAAGATGAAGCACAACGAGGTGTATCCGCTGCCGGGTCCGCTGGACCTGACCGGGCTGTTCGCCATCGCGGGCCTGGACCGCCCCGAGCTGAAGTACCAGAAGTTCGTGGCGGGCACCCACCGCGACCTGGCGGAGGTCGAGTCCGCGTCGGCGCCCGACATCTTCGCGGCGCTGCGCCGCCGGGACGTGCTGCTGCACCACCCGTACGACTCCTTCTCCACCTCCGTGCAGGCGTTCCTCGACCAGGCCGCCGCCGACCCCGACGTCCTGGCAATCAAGCAGACGCTGTACCGGACGTCGGGCGACTCGCCGATCGTCGACGCGCTGATCGACGCGGCCGAGGCGGGCAAGCAGGTGCTGGTGCTGGTCGAGCTGAAGGCGCGCTTCGACGAGCAGGCCAACATCAAGTGGGCGCGCAAGCTGGAGGAGGCGGGCTGCCATGTCGTCTACGGCCTGGTCGGCCTCAAGACGCACTGCAAGCTGTCGCTGGTGGTCCGCCAGGAGGACGACACCCTGCGCCGCTACAGCCACGTCGGCACCGGCAACTACCACCCGAAGACGGCCCGGCTGTACGAGGACCTCGGTCTGCTGACGGCCGACCCGCAGGTGGGCGCGGATCTGTCGCACCTGTTCAACCGGCTGTCCGGCTACTCGCGCCGCGAGGTCTACAACCGGCTGCTGGTCGCGCCGCGCAGTCTGCGCGACGGCCTGATCTCCCGGATCATGGAGGAGATCGCGCACCAGCGCGCCGGGCGTCCCGCGTATGTCCGGCTGAAGGTGAACTCGATCGTCGACGAGCAGATCATCGACGCGCTCTACCGCGCCTCGCAGGCCGGGGTCCCGGTGGACATCTGGGTGCGCGGGATCTGCGCGGTACGGCCGGGCGTCGCCGGTCTGTCCGAGAACATCAAGGTCCGCAGCGTGCTCGGACGCTTCCTCGAACACTCGCGGGTGTTCGCGTTCGGCAACGGCGGCGAGACCGAAGTCTGGTTCGGCAGCGCCGACATGATGCACCGTAACCTCGACCGCCGCATCGAGGCGCTGGTCAGGGTCGCCGACCCGACCCACCGCGCCACCCTCAACCGCCTGCTGGAGGACGGGATGTCGGACACGACCTCCTCCTGGCACCTGGCGGCGGACGGTAATTGGACCCGGCACAGCACCGACCCGGACGGGAAGCCGCTGCGCAATGTCCAGGAGATGCTCATCGACGCCCGGAGGCGCCGGCGTGGCCCAGCAGCAGCTACCTGACAGCCCCCCGCTGACCCCCGCGGGGAGCGGCGACCCGGGCCCACCGGCCGCCGCCCCCGCACCGGGCGGCACGACGGGGACACGTACGACGCAAGCGCGTACACCGCAGTCGCGGACGGCCGCGGCGCCCACGGCCGACGCGGGCCCCACGCCCGCGGGCCCGCCCGGCGGTACGGCGGGCGGCACCCTCGCGCGCTATCTGCACGACCAGGCCACCGCCTTCCTGCGGGCCCTGGGCCTGCGGGGCGAGCACGAGGGCGACGCCGACGAACTGCTGCGGGCCAGCGCCCGGCGGATCGGCGGGGTCCTGCACATCTACGCGCCGCTGACCGACCCGGTGTGGGCCGAGTCGCTCCGCGCCGAACTGGGCTGGCTGGCCACCACCTTGGCCCGCGAGCCGCAGTACACCGCCCGGCTGGCGCGGCTGCTGGAGGCGCTGCGGCGGCTGTCGGCCGCCGCGGACCCGGACCCGGACGCCGGCGGCAAGGCCCCCGCGGACACCGGCGACGTCCCGGGGCCGCCCGCGCCCGCGGTCCCGCCGCCCCCGGCCGGGAGCGGTCCGCTGGCGCTGGGCGCCGCGCGCGCCGGGGCCCTCCTGGAGCGGCAGCTCACCCTGGCCCGTACCCGGGCGCACTCGGCGACGCTCCAGGCGATGGGCTCCTCGCGTTTCCACGCGCTCGCGGACAACATCGCCGTCCTGGCCTCCGAGGTGCCGCTGACCGCGGCGGCCGAGGGACCGGCCGCGACCGTACTGCCGCCGCTCGCCGCGCAGGCCGACCGGCGGCTGGCCGACGCGGCGGGCGCGCTGCCGCTGCTGCGCGCGGCGCACCCGTACAACGCGGAGGCCGTCCAGGCGGCGCTCGGCACCGAGCTGACGGCCGACCTCCAGGACTCCCCCTGGCACCAGGTGCGGGTGCTGCTGCGGCTGAGCCGTTACGCGGCCGAGGTCTGCCGGGGCATCGACCCGGACGGCGAGGCGGCGGCGCAGCGGCTGGCCGAGGCGGCCGTGCTGCTGGCCAGGCACCGCGAGGCGGCCGAGTGCGCGGCGGCCGTCGCGGCGGCGGCCCGCACCCCGCGCATAGCTCCGGCGACCGCGTACGCGCTGGGCGTGCTCCACGCCGACCAGCGGCACGAGGTGGAAGCCGCGCGCTTCGCCTTCTCGCGGCTGTGGCAGCCGGGCTCCGGCGCCTCTCGGCCCGGTCCGCCCGGTCCCGTGGCGAGTGCCGCACCGGGACCCGTGCCGGGCCCTGGGCCGAATTCCGTACCGGGGGCGCGCACGGAATGAAACGCGCGGGCGACAAGAGCGGAACGACCGTACGGGCGGCGGGCGTCGTGCTGTGGCGCGTCTCGCCGTACCACGGCGGGATCGAACTGGCGCTGGTGCACCGGCCGCGTTACGACGACTGGAGCCTGCCGAAGGGCAAGCTGAAGCGCGGCGAGGAGTTCCCTGCCGCCGCGCTGCGCGAGACCCGTGAGGAGACCGGCCTGGGCTGCTCACTCGGCGCCCCGCTGCCGACGTCGCGCTATCTGGTGGACGGCCGCCCCAAGGAGGTCCGCTACTGGGCGGCCGAGGCGTGGGAGGGCTCCTTCGTCCCCAACGACGAGGTGGACCGGATGATCTGGCTGCCGCCCTCGGCTGCCCGCCGCAGGCTCACCCACGACCGCGACCGGCCCCTCGTGGACGCGCTGCTGCACGCGCTGGCGGGCTGACGGCCGTCGGCGGAGCGGTCCCACAACGGGCTCACCGGGCCGGCCGTACCGGCTCGCGGGGCCCGAGCGGGGGCACGAGCGGACGCCCGAGCGGGTGGACGGCCGGTGAACCGACGTACCACCGCGTGCCGATCGGCCCGCCCGGCGGCCGTAACCGGCCCGTGTCACCCCCGTGACCTGCCCGTGTTCCTTTGTGACACAACGACAGCCCCGGATACCACTTCGTCACCACGGCGCGCGTAACGCGCGTAGCGGCACCACCCTGATAGACGAGGTTCACCTGGCGTTCACTCCCTTCCGTCGGTCGCTTCACTTCATCTGCCTAATTTCGGGCTTACCGGTGAGCATCACGCGACGCCGGGTGGATGCAGAACCCATAACCCTCTGCTTCGCCGTCCACCGGCGGGCTTTTGGAAGGAACACACGAAGGTGAAGCTTCAGCGTAAGAACGGGCTGCGGGCCCTGACCGTCGGCGCGGTCGCGATTACCGGCGCGCTGGTCCTGAGCGCCTGTGGTTCGGACAACAACAACGACTCCACGTCCACGCCCAGCGGCAGCGCCTCGGCCAGCTCGTCCGACAGCAGCGCCAACGCGAGCGGCATCGCCTGTGAGAAGGGCCAGATCCTGGCCTCCGGCTCCAGTGCCCAGCAGAACGCGATCGAGTCGTGGGTCAAGGACTACCAGCAGGCCTGCTCGGGCGCGACGATCAACTACAAGACCTCGTCCTCCGGTGAGGGCATCGTCGACTTCAACCAGGGCACGGACGCCTTCGCGGGCTCCGACTCCCCGCTGAAGCCCGAAGAGGTCACCGCCTCGAAGAAGGTCTGCACCAACGGCCAGGGCATCAGCATCCCGATGGTCGGCGGCCCGATCGCCGTCGGTTACAACCTCTCCGGTGTGAGCAACCTGGTTCTGGACGCGCCCACCCTGGCGAAGATCTTCAACTCGAAGATCACCAACTGGAACGACGAAGCGATCAAGAAGCTCAACCCGGGCGTCACCCTGCCGAGCTCCAAGATCCAGACCGTGCACCGCCAGGACGAGTCCGGCACCACGGACAACCTGACCAAGTACCTGAAGGGCGCCGCTCCGGCCGACTGGCCGTACGAGCACGCGAAGGCGTGGATGGGCAAGGGCGGCCAGGCCGCCGCGAAGTCCGCCGGTGTCGCCGCGCTGGTCAAGCAGACCGAGGGCTCCATCGGTTACTTCGAGCTGTCCTACGCGACCGCCAGCACCATCCCGACGGTGAAGATCAACACCGGTGCCTCCGCGCCGGTCGAGGCCACCTCGCAGAACGCGTCGGCCGGTATCGCCTCCGCCAAGGTCGTCGGCACCGGTTCCGACCTGTCCCTGGACCTGGGCGCCGCGTACACCACCAAGGCGGACAACGCCTACCCGATCGTCCTGGTGACGTACGAGATCGCCTGCGACAAGGGCAACAAGGCCGACACCCTGCCGCTCACCAAGTCCTTCCTGACCTACATCGCCAGCGACGCCGGTCAGGCGAAGCTCTCGGCGGCCGGCTACGCCCCGCTGCCGACCGAGATCGCCACGAAGGTCCGCTCCACCATCACCGCCCTGTCCTAGTCGAGTCGGCGGGCCCCGCGGTCCTGGCGACCGCGGGGCCCGCCGTACATCCGGTGCACCGCCGCCGGGGGACCGAACGTCCCCCACCCAGACCGGAGAAATCCCTATGACCACCACCGCCCCTCCCCCTACCGCGCCACCGGTGGAGACGAAGACCGTCACCCGGCCCGGCGACCGGATCTTCGCGGGACTCTCCCGCGGGTCCGGCATCTTCCTCCTCGTCGTGATGGCGGCCATCGCCATCTTCCTGACGGTCCGCTCGGTGAGCGCGATCTCCAAGGACCACGGCAACTTCCTGACCACCTTCGAGTGGAACGCCAGCCTCAACCCGCCGGTGTTCGGCATCGCCGTACTGGCCTACGGCACGGTCGTCAGCTCGGTCATCGCGATGGTCATCGCGGTCCCGATCGCCGTCGGCATCGCCCTGTTCGTCACGCACTACGCACCGCGCCGCCTGGGCGGTCCGATCGCCTACGTGATCGACCTGCTCGCCGCGGTGCCCAGCATCATCTACGGCCTGTGGGGCGCGCTCTTCCTGGTGCCGCACCTCAAGGGCCTCAACCTCTGGCTGGACAAGTACTTCGGCTGGACCGTCATCTTCGAGAAGCAGGACCCGAACTCGGCCGCCCGGTCGCTGTTCACCGTCGGCATCCTGCTGGCGATCATGATCCTGCCGATCATCACCAACGTCAGCCGCGAAGTGATCCGCCAGGTGCCCAAGATGCACGAGGAGGCGGCGCTCGCGCTCGGCGCGACCCGCTGGGAAGTCATCCGCCTGTCGGTGCTGCCCTTCGCGCGCTCCGGCATCATCAGCGCCTCGATGCTGGGCCTGGGCCGCGCGCTCGGCGAGACCATGGCGGTGGCCACCGTGCTGTCCGCCTCGCCGCAACTGTCCGCGCACATCCTGGACCCGCTCGGCGGCACCTTCTCGCAGAACATCGTCGCCAAGTTCGGTGAGGCCGACGAGTTCGGCCGCGACGCGCTGATCGCCTCCGGCCTGGTGCTCTTCTTCATCACCCTGCTGGTCAACGGCGCGGCCCGACTGATCATCGCCCGCCGCAAGGAGTACTCGGGGGCCAACGCATGAGCGACCTGATCGTGGACGACAAGCCGCCGGCCCCGGCGGAGGCTCCCGCCACGCCGCCGCTGGCCTCCCGTCAGCTCCCCAAGTGGGCTCCGCTGGCCATCGCGGCCGGAGCCGTCGTCGTCGCCGGAGCGATCGGCGCGGGCTTCGGGCTCGACAGCAAGATCCAGTGGGGCCTGATCGCGCTGCTCCTCTTCGTCGCCGGTTCGTACGTCATCACCGCGCAGGTCGAGGGGCGCCGCCAGGCCAAGGACCGGGTGGCCACCAGCCTCGTCTGGTCCAGCTTCATCCTGGCCGTCATCCCGCTCTACTCGCTGGTCGAGACGACGATCAGCAAGGGCGTCAAGGTCCTCGACGTCAACTTCCTGACGCACTCGATGAACAACGTGCTGACCATCCAGCCCGGCGGCGGCGTCTACCACGCCATCATCGGCACCCTGGAGCAGGTCGGCATCGCCGCGGTCATCGCCGCGCCGCTGGGCATACTCACCGCGATCTACCTGGTCGAGTACGGCAAGGGCGCGCTCGCGAAGTGGGTCACCTTCTTCGTCGACGTCATGACCGGCATCCCGTCGATCGTGGCCGGTCTGTTCATCCTCTCGATGTGGTTCGTGCTGATCGGCAAGGCCCCCGCGACCGGTTTCGCCGGCTCGCTGGCCCTGGCCATCCTGATGATGCCGATCGTCGTCCGCTCCACCGAGGAAATGCTCAAGCTCATCCCGAACGAGCTGCGCGAGGCATCCCTCGCCCTGGGCGTCCCGAAGTGGCGCACCATCGTCAAGGTCGTCATCCCCACCGCGATCGGCGGCATCACCACCGGCGTCATGCTCGCCATCGCCCGCATCGCGGGCGAGAGCGCGCCGATCGCCCTGCTGGTGTTCGGCAGCAACCTGATCAACACGGACCCCTTCAAGGACCCGCAGTCGTCGCTGCCGTTCTTCATCTACCAGCAGTACGGCAACGGCAACGAGCCGAGCTACGACCGCGCGTGGGCCGCGGCTCTGGTGCTCATCGCCTTCGTGATGATCCTCAACCTGGTGGCCCGCGGCATCGCCCGCTGGAAGGCCCCGAAGCATCGATGAGCGGCTCCGCCGCGTGGCAGGTCGCTGACGCGGCCGACATCAGACGACCTTGAGAAGAGAAGTGATCCCCATGGCCAAGCGAATCGACGTCAGCGGCCTCACCGCGTACTACAGCGCCTTCAAGGCCATCGAGGACATCTCGATGACCGTGGAGCCCCGCACCGTGACCGCCTTCATCGGCCCGTCCGGCTGCGGCAAGTCCACCTTCCTGCGCACCCTGAACCGCATGCACGAGGTCACCCCCGGCGGCCGCGTCGAGGGCAAGGTGCTGCTGGACGACGAGAACCTGTACGGGACGGGCGTCGACCCGGTGACCGTACGCCGCACGGTCGGCATGGTCTTCCAGCGGCCGAACCCGTTCCCCACCATGTCGATCTACGACAACGTGGCGGCCGGTCTCAAGCTCAACGGTGTCCGCAAGAAGGGCGAGCTGGACACCATCGTCGAGAAGTCCCTCAAGGGCGCCAACCTCTGGAACGAGGTCAAGGACCGGCTCAACAAGCCCGGCTCCGGCCTGTCCGGCGGCCAGCAGCAGCGGCTGTGCATCGCCCGCGCCATCGCGGTCGAGCCGCAGGTGCTGCTGATGGACGAGCCGTGCTCGGCGCTCGACCCGATCTCCACCCTGGCCATCGAGGACCTGATCGGTGAGCTGAAGACCCGCTTCACGATCGTGATCGTCACGCACAACATGCAGCAGGCCGCCCGTGTCTCCGACCGCACCGCGTTCTTCAACCTGGCCGCGGTCGGCCAGCCCGGCAAGCTCATAGAGATCGACGACACCGAGCGCATCTTCTCCAACCCGTCGGTCCAGGCCACCGAGGACTACATCTCGGGCCGCTTCGGGTGACAGAACCGCCGCGCGGTGCTGCATGGCGGTGCCACCGCAAGGCGCAGGCCCCGCTTCCCGGTGACGGGAAGCGGGGCCGAACCCATGTCAGGGGGCGTCGCCTTGATGCGCGCGACGGGTCAGCCGAAGATCAGCCGCACCAGGTAGAAGCCGATGGCGGCCACGAGACCGGCGGCGGGCATCGTGATGAACCATCCGGCCACGATGTTCTTGGCCACCCCCCAGCGCACCGCCTTGACCCGCTTGGTCGCGCCGACGCCCATGATCGCGGAGGTGATGACGTGGGTCGTGGAGACCGGCGCCTGGAAGATGTACGAGGTCGCGTAGAGGATGCCCGCGGACGTCGTCTCGGCGGCGAAGCCCTGCGGCGGGTCGAGGTCGATGATGCGACGCCCCAGCGTCCGCATGATCCGCCAGCCGCCCGCGTACGTACCGAGCGACATCATCGCGGCGCACACGAACTTGACCCAGATCGGGATGCCGTACCCGTTGCTCGGGTCGTGGATGACCAGGGCGAGGACGACCACGCCCATCGTCTTCTGCGCGTCCTGGAGACCGTGGCCGAGCGCCATCGCCGCCGCGGAGACGGTCTGCGCGATACGGAAGCCGCGCTTGGCCTTGTGCGGATTGGCGCGGCGGAAGAACCAGAGGATCGCCAGCATCACGAGGTAGCCGACGACCAGGCCGACCACGGGCGAGACGAACATCGGGACGATGACCTTGTCGACCACGCCCGACCAGTGCACGGTGACGCCGCCGGCCAGCGCGGCGCCGACCAGACCGCCGAACAGCGCGTGGCTGGAACTCGACGGCAGACCGAAGTACCAGGTGACCAGATTCCAGATGATCGCACCGGCGAGCGCGGCGAAGAGGATGCCCATGCCGTTGCGGCCGGTGGGGGTCTCGATCAGCCCCTTGCTGACGGTCTTGGCGACGCCGCTGCCCAGGAACGCGCCCGCGAGGTTCATCACGGCGGCCATGGCCAGCGCGGCCTTGGGGGTCAGCGCGCGGGTCGACACCGAGGTGGCGATGGCGTTCGCCGAGTCGTGGAACCCGTTGGTGTACGTGAAGAAGAGCGCGACCCCGATGGTCGCGACCAGAGCGAAGGTGTCCACGTAGGTCAGGACTCCTTGACCGCGATGGTCTCCACCGTGTTCGCCACGTGCTCGAAAGCGTCCGCGGCCTCTTCCAGTACGTCCACGATCTGCTTGAGCTTGAGCACCTCTATGGCGTCGTACTTGCCGTTGAACAGGTGCGCGAGCAGCTTGCGGTGGATCTGGTCGGCCTGGTTCTCCAGCCGGTTGACCTCGATCCAGTACTCGGTGAGGTTGGACATGGTGCGCAGGTTCGGCATGGCTCCCGCGGTCAGCTCGGCCGCCCGTGCCAGCACCTCGACCTGCTGCTCGACGCCCTTCGGCAGCTCCTCGACCTTGTAGAGGACGACCAGGTCAACGGCCTCCTCCATGTAGTCCATGATGTCGTCGAGCGACCCGGCGAGGGTGTAGATGTCCTCGCGGTCGAAGGGGGTGATGAAGGAGGAGTTGAGCTGGTGGAAGATCGCGTGGGTCGCGTCGTCCCCCGCGTGCTCCGCCGCCCGCATTCTCTCGGCGATCTCGGTCCGGGTAGCCGAATCGGCCCCGAGCAGTTCCATGAGGAGCTTCGAACCGGTGACGATGTTGTCCGCGGACGCGGCGAACATGTCGTAGAAGCTCGTCTCCCTGGGGGTCAGACGAAAGCGCACGTGAGGTCCTCGGTGTGCATCGGATTCGGTCTCGTTGATGCTAGGCGCATCATCCGGCCACGGCTAATGGGCGTCACCCAGTGTCGCCCATCCAGAAGTGTCCCCCTCACCGGGGATGCGTCGCACAAGGTGTCGATTCGGTACGATATACCCGGCAGGGGTATAACGGGACAGGAAGGGCGGGGTTGACGATGACGACGGAGGCCAGGGAACCGGCCGGGGTTGAGGCGGAGATCACGCCGGAACAGTCACCTCGGGACGCGGGGGCGGACACGGGTTCCGGCCCATCTTCGCGCCCCCAGGGGCCGCATGGATACAGCCATGACAAGGAGTCCCACCTCAAGCGGCTGCGCCGGATCGAGGGGCAGATCCGCGGCTTGCAGCGGATGGTCGAGGAGGACGTCTACTGCATCGACATCCTCACCCAGGTGTCGGCGAGCACGAAGGGCCTCCAGTCCTTCGCCCTCCAGCTCCTGGAGGAGCACCTGCGGCACTGCGTGGCCGCGGCGGCGGTCGGCGGCGGGCCGGAGATCGACGAGAAGGTGGCGGAGGCGACGGCGGCCATAGCGCGGCTGCTGCGGACGTAGGCGGGGGCGGCTCTTCCGGGGGGTTCGGGGGTTCCAGGGGGTTCCAGGGGTTCCGGGAGCGGCTTTCCCGGTCGTTCCGGGGGGCGTACGGGCGGCGCGCCCCGGTGTCAGCCGGTTGCGCGGTCGGAGAGCGGGGCGCGCACCAGGAGCGCGGGCATCGACTCGCGGTCGCGCGCGACCCCCAGCACCTCGTCGATCCGGGCGAAGCTCAGCCGCTCCTCGTCGGCGGTGGACGCGGCGATCATCAGCTCACCGCAGAGTTCGATCTCCGCGAGGGCCACCGGATCGTCCTGGACGACCAGCATTCCGGGCGACGGCGCCATACGCGCACCACCTCCTCGTCCACGAGTGCCTGGCTCTTGGCTGTCTGCCACTGCCTCAAGCCAGGGTAGGGACCGGCACCCGGTCCGCGCATGGCACGGATGGACCATTTCGACAACGCCCTTTCCGGTGAGGGCCGTTACCGCGAAGAGCCCTTACCCCTGCTGGGAAGAAACGATCTTGCCCGTCCAGATGTCGGCAGCTCGGGGCATGGTGACGGGGACGGCGCGGCCGAAATCGTCGAAGCGAGTGGTAGAGACCACGGTGACGTCGGGCGCGGCGGCGCTCGTCGTACGGCCGCCGGCACCGGTCGTCGTACGGGGGGTGTCGAGGCCGCCCTTGGCGTTCTCGCCGGTCTGCTTGTCGTTCTGTCCGGCCTGCTTGTCGTCCCTCTTGTCGATCTTCTTGTCCTTCTGGTCGTCCGAGCTGAAGGTGAACCGCTGGCTCACCTGGCGCAGCCGCCCCGCCTCGTCCAGCCACGCGTCGAAGGGCACCCGGGTGACCGTGAATCCCTTGGCCGCCGCCTGCAAGGGCCCGCGTACGCCGGGCGCGGCGGCCTTTGCCGCGCGCCCGATGTCGGCGGTCCCCCGGTAGTGCCACACCTTCGTACCGCGCAGGGTCTCGACGCCGACCAGCTCGACGTCCTGGGCGCCGCGCAGCAGTTCGGCGGCGGCCAGCGGCTCGGTGGCGCCGCCGGTCACCAGATTGCCGTCCGGCAGCCGGTCGGTGTCGACGCGTACCCACTTCCCCTCGGGCACGCCCTCGCCGCGGTCCTTCATATAGAGGGCGCCCGGCGTGAGCAGTTCGATGATCGGCTTGTGCTCCTCGGCGCCCGCCGCGTCCCTGGGCAGCAGCAGCCGCAGTTCGCCCTGCCGCTTCACGTAGTCGAAACCGCCGGTGCCGGTGATGGTCAGCCAGGTGCCGCCGCTGGCCATCCGCATCGAGGTGTCCACGTGCGAGCTGCCCGCCCGTACGAGGACGTCCGCGGCACCGCGCACCGCCTGCGCCGGGTCGTGCCCCTTGGCGTCTTTGCCGCTCTCGGCCGCCGCGCCCTGCCCGACGCAGCCGGTGAGCAGGGCGGCCCCGCAGGCGCAGCCGAGCGCCGCGGCCATGGCGGCCTTCGTACGTCCTCGGCGCCGCCGTACTGCCGTCGCGCGCCGTACCGTCGCTACCCCCGGGGCCATCGCCGCCACCATCCCTGAACCATTCCTGGAGCATTCCTGGACCGGCCTCGACCGGCCGGGGCCTTACGGCGTCTAACGACTGTCGGAAGTGCCCCGTCACGCCCGCTACGGTGGTCTCGTGCTCAACTTGCGTGCCGAGCAGGATTCCGCCAGGGCCTCCGTCACAGCTTCAGCCGGAACTCCGTCGGGAACTCCGGCCGACGCTCCGGACGGTGGCCACCGGACGTCGATCGTCGAGCGCGGCTCCTTCGCCGTCGCCCGCTGCTCGTGTGGCTGGAAGGGTCCGGCCCGGCGGGCCAGGGACCGCGCGAGACGCGATGCGGAGGAGCACATCTCCGGCTGACGCGCGCCGCGTTCCCGCCCTTCGCGCCGGTCGCGCCCGGCTGTCCTGCGCTCACCCGGTTGTACTGCGCTCACCCCGCCGTACTGTTCCCACCTCGCTGTACTGCGCTCACCCCGCCGTACCGTCCCCGCCCCGCTGTAGTCTTCTCGCCCCGCGCCTCGCGCTCCGCAACCGGGCTCATGATTCGCACGTCTACGGATAGGCGAAGGCGGTGGGGCAAGTGAGTCGTGTGGAGCCTGCGGTCCTGACGGACCCGGAGGACCGAAGTGACCGGGGTGACCGTATGGACAAGGGCGACCGGGTCGAGCGCAGGACCGCGCTCAAGGCGGGCGGGGCCGTACTGGCCGCCGCCTGGCTGACCGGCTGCGGACCCGACAGCGGCGACGACGCCAAGGGCGGTACGTCCGCGCCCTCGTCGTCCTCCGGCGGTTCCGCCACGCCGACCGCGGCCACCACCGCGCCCCCCGTCAAACCCGACTGGCCGGCCCTCGCCACGTCCCTGGACGGCGGCCTCGTACGCCCGGACGACAGCGCGTACGCCGCCGACCGGATCCTGTACAACACCCGCTTCGACGGCCTGCGTCCGGCGGGCATCGCGTACGTCACCGGCACCTCCGACATCCGCGCCTGCCTCGACTTCGCCCGTCGCACCGCCACCCCGCTGGCCATCCGCAGCGGCGGCCACTCCTACGCGGGCTGGTCGAGCGGCGACGGCCGCCTGGTCATCGACGTCTCCCGGCTCAACTCGATCCGCCTCGACGGCACCACCGCCACGGTCGGCGCGGGCGCCAAGCTCATCGACGTCTACTCCGCCCTCGGCAAGCGGGGCCGGACGATCCCGGCCGGGTCCTGCCCGACCGTCGGCGTCTCAGGACTCGCGCTCGGCGGCGGCCACGGCGTCATGAGCCGCTCCATGGGCCTGACCTGCGACAGCCTCGTCGGCGCCACCATCGTGACCGCCGACGGCCGGGTCCTCGACTGCTCCGCCGACTCCCAGCCCGAGCTGTTCTGGGCGCTGCGCGGCGCGGGCAACGGCCAGTTCGGCGTCGTCACGTCACTGCGCTTCGCCACCCACCCGATGCCCGACGGCGTCGTCACCGGCTACCTCACCTGGCCGTGGAGCCGGGCCGCCGCCGTGATCCGCGCCTGGCAGCGCTGGGGCCCCGACCAGCCGGACCACATCTGGTCCGCCCTGCACCTCGACTGCGACGCCGGCGGCTCCCCCACCGTGGCCGTCCCGATGCTCTCCACCGGCTCCCGCGACGACCTCGCCGCCGCCACCGACCGGCTCGCCGCCGGCATCGGCGCCGACGCCAGCACCGTCTCGCTGCGCCCGCACAGCTATCTCGACGCGACCTTCTCGTACGCGGGCTGCGCCGGTCTGTCCGCCGCCCAGTGCCGTCTGACCCCCGCCGGGCACCTGCACCGCGAGACCTACACCGCGCGCTCCGACTTCTACGACAAGGACCTGCCGGACGCGGGCATCTCCACGCTGCTCTCGGCCGTCGAGCGGCTCTCCGCCCAGTCCGGCGACGGCGCCGGCAGCATCGCCCTCACCGCCCTCGGCGGCGCGGTCAACCGCCCGTCCCCCACGGACACCGCCTTCTGCCACCGCACCTCACGCGTCCTCACCCAATACCTGGCCTCGGACGCCCTCTCCACCACCGGCTGGCTCGACACCACCCACAAGGCCATGTCCCCCTACGCCTCGGGCGCCGCGTACCAGAACTACGCCGACCCCACCCTCCCCACCTGGCGCACCGCCTACTACGGCCCCAACGCCCCCCGCCTCACCGCCCTCAAATCCCACCTCGACCCCCACCGCCTCTTCACCTTCCCCCAGGCCCTCTAGCCCCCCCCGGGGGAAACCCGAGCAAAGGTGAAGCGACCCACCGCGGTTCAGCGGTTGACAGCCTGAATCTCCTGCACGGTGACGTCCTGCTGGAACTCGGAGAATCCCGCGTCCATCGGCGTACCGTTGGGCTGCGAATTCGCGGTCGGTGTCCACCACACGCGCCACGTCATGTCCGCCGTGAACGGATACGTCCCCGCGCTCGCCTTCAGGTACGTGACGTTGCATCCGGCCCCCGCCGAGTTCAACGCCGCCGCCCCGCCGAGGTCGTACTCACAACTCCCCGGCCGCGCGTACTGCGTCCCCGCCTGCACCCTCAGGCTCTGCGGCACCGCCGTCACCGTCGCCGCGAGCACCTGCCCATTCGGCTCCGTGA
The DNA here is from genome assembly GCF_055559175.1 of Streptomyces sp. NPDC024632. NCBI lineage: Bacteria > Bacillati > Actinomycetota > Actinomycetes > Kitasatosporales > Streptomycetaceae > Streptomyces > Streptomyces sp. NPDC024632. Next base: position 24,325 of record NZ_JBVHLD010000018.1, on the reverse strand, counting down.
GCTGCGCCGTCACCGACACCTGCGCGTTCGCCCGCTGGAACTTCACATACGTCGGCAGATTGACCTTCTGATTCTCCGGCGCCGGACTGAGGTCAACACCCTTGGACGGCAGCTTCATCTGCCCGTACGCGGCGTCGGCCAACATCTTCGGCGTGATCTGTCCGGCCGGCGGGTCGGCGGGCGGCCGCCAGAAGTACCCGTCGTCATAGGGGCAGAAGCCATGGTTCGGCTGGTTCAACTGTACTTCGTCCCAGGTAAGGACCCACCAATTACCGTCCTTGCCCTCGTTGTACTTGTACCCGTCCATTTCGTTGTTCTGATCGTTGTAGAAGTTGTAGGTCGTGCCCGACCCGTCGTGACCGGCCTTGTAGAACCGCGCCATGATCTCCGCCTTCATCTGCGCCGGAGTCATGGCCGTGTACCAGCACACCGGCGGCGAGAAGTTGGCATTGGACGACCTCACCGGCTGCGGATTGTCCCCGTCCCCCGTCCCGCGGTGGACGTAGTCCACATGCGCGGTATAGGTGGTCCCGTCCCCGGTGGTAGTAGTGGTTCCAGAGCCTTTGCCTGATTTGCCGTTACCTGCTGAAGCAGTGGTGACGCCCGCAGTCAGCACGGCAGTGCACGTCAGGAGAACCACGCCGCCTCGTACGAGTGTGTGCATCAAGCTACCTGGCACTGCTTCGCCCCCTGAACCCAGGTGTGGTCAAATACGGTCCATTCACCCGAAGGACTCTTGGTCATGAGCAGCGTCCACAAGCGGAAGTCCGAGAGGGACGGCGTCGTGACCGTGACCTTTCCGGTCTTGGAGTCCTTGGCGTAAGCCTTTCGCTGGTCTTCGCAGTACTGCACCGAGACGTTGCCGGTCCCGCCCTGAAGCGTCTTCACCACGGCGTTGTAGTACGGGTAGTCACCTGTGATGACACTTCCGTCCTTGCCCTGCGAGATGATCGAGTCCGCGAAGGTCGCGCCGTGGGCACCCGTCCAGAAGCGCTTGAAGTTCGGCGTCTCCTTTGTGTAAACCTTCGCCTCGAACTCAAGGATTGAGAGCGCCGCGTATTTCGCACTCGACAGAATCGCCTGCTTCTTCGGGTCACTGCTGTCGAAGCCCTTGAAGTCGGTGGTGATGCCCGACGGCAGATCGAACTTCGGAGCGTTCGGCCCCGCCGCCTGCGTAGGCGAAGCCGATGTCGCCGTAGGCGCCGCCGTCGTCACCGTCTCCGACGGCTGAATCTTGTCCGAGCTGTCCGACCCACCCCCACCACAAGCGGTCAGCAGCAGGCCCGCCGACGCTGCGAGGGCGACGGCGATGGGCAGGGATGAGCGGGTCACGATGAGATCCCCCGTGAGTCGTCCAGTTACCGAGTCAGTTGCGCGTAGCCCTTGACATTACCGGCGCGCGTCGTGGGGCTGTAGGGCCCTCCCGTGATCGGTACCGGTTCGCAGCACACTTCACACACCCTTCACTCCCGGAATCGCGCCCACCCCAGGGGCCCCACTTGTCACGTCGATCACCGTACGTATAGCGTCGATCACTCGAACACCAGAGCTTCGGGCGGGGCGGGGAGGGTGGGTTCGATGGGGGACGCGCGGGCGGGGAAGTTCCCGCTGCTCGGGTTCGACCCGACGCCGGGGGACGTGGACAGGGCGCGCGCGCTCGCGCGCCAACTGGGCGATCTGCACGGAGAGTTGACGGCGACCGTCACCGAGCTGGACCGGCTCGACTGCGGCTACTGGAAGGGCGAGGCCGCCACGGCCTTCGTCTCCCACATCGACAGCGACGTCGCGCCCCTGATCAAGAAGGCGCACGACTCCTTCGGCCGCGCCTCCAGCGCCCTGTCCCGCTGGGCCGACCAACTCCACGGCTTCCAGGCCGAGGCCGACGCCCTCGAAAAGGAAGCCGCCACCAAACAGGGCTCCCTCGACCACGCGAAGTCCGCCGCCGACCCGCCCCACCCCCCAGGCGACCGGCCCGCCTTCGTCACCCCCGCCCAACTCGGCAAGGACGCCAAAGCCCAACAAGCCGTCACCGACGCCACCAACGCCCTCGACGGCGTACACCACCGCGCCGAAGAACTCCACAACCGCTTCACCACCGCCGCCACCTCCATCAGCCACGACCTCGACAAGGCTGGCGACATCGCCCCGGACAAACCGGGCCTGTTCAGCCGTATCGCGCACGGCGTCGCGGGCGCTTGGGACGACACTCTCCAATGGGTGAAGGACAACGCCGACATCATCAAGACCATCGGCGACCTCCTGGGCGCGGCCACCGCGCTGCTCGGCGCCATCGCGATCTTCACGGCACCGTTCGAGCCGGTCGGCGCCTTCTTCGCGGCCGCGGCCATCACCTTCGGTGCCGCGACACTCGCCACACACCTTGTGGCCAAGCTCGCCGGAGCGGACGTGAGTTGGCTGACGCTCGGTCTCGACGTCGTGGGAGTGCTGCCGGGCATTCAGGGGTTCACCACGGGCGCGAAGGTGGCAGAAGTGGGCTCCGAGGCGGCGCGCTTCTCCGAATCGGCGGTGAAGGGGCTCTCGCTGACGGTGAAGGCGGTCAAGCCGTACGTGCTGTTCGGGGAACGCGTCGAGCAGGAGTTCATCAAGGGCTCAGGCGTGGTGGGGCGCAGCCGTGCCGCGCTCGAAGGCGTCATCCAGTTCAACCGTACGAATCAGCTCATCGGCACGAAGGTGCTCAACCCCGCGCTCAAGGTGTTCGGTGGCGCGCCGATAGAGGCCCTGTCTCCGGCGGCCCGCGCCATCGACGGCGGCATCAAGCTCACCACCCACGCGGTGACGGTCCCGCTGGAACTGGCCAAGGACATGAAGACGTTGGACAAGACCCACCCGCAGGTAGCCGAGAACATTCGAGTAGCGGGCAAGGCCCTTGCCTGGGCCGCGTCATTCTGACCCGGCAGACCGATCCAGCCGAGGAGGGCGGACATCCATGTCAACGACGACCCAGGACACCGAACAGAACATTCCGCCCTTCTTCTTTGAACTCCCGGACGGGTTCCACCCGTTGCCGCTGGACACGGCGGCCGAAGGCGAGGAGCGGCGGGAAGCGCTGGGACGGCTGGTGCGGGAGATCTACCCGAACGGCGACGACCGGATCTGGAACGGCTTCGCCCCGGTCTACGACGGCGTCACGGACGCGATGCTGGGTGCCGGGTTGGAGTTCGCCGCCATGGGATTCTTCGACACCGGCTCGGGCGGCGTGGCGCAGTGTTCGTTCACGATCGCGGTCGTGCCCTCACAGCACGCTTCGCCGGAGATCGCCGCCAACGGCATTCAGGAAGTGCTGACCCGTACCGCCACCGGAGTCGACGTCCTGCGGCTCGATCTCGCATGCGGCCCGGCGGTGGCCGGCATCTCGGTACAGGAAGTCACCTTCAACGGCGCCTACACGGCGACGGGCAAGGACGCGCCGCTGCGCATGGGCCGACTGCAGGCGTACGTCCCGTTCCCCAACGGACCGTGCCTGGCCGTTCTCACGCTGGAGACCGCCGCCATGGAGTACTGGGAGAACTTCTCGGTGATGCTGGGAACCGTCCTGAAGAGCGTCGCGTTTCCTACCGTGGACGCGCACGCGGCGGGCGAGGCAGCGGGAACTACTCCGCCTGGTCAGGTGTGACTTCGGGGCGGAGCGACGCCAGTTGCCCGCGCAATTCGATGTCCTTGTAGTCGGTCGTGGCGAGCCGGATCCACGATCCGTCCGTGAACGTCAGCACAACGTCCGGAATCAGGTTGTTGAGCCTTCGCAGCGACGTGGCCTTGAGCTTGCTCCGCGACACCTCCCACAGCGGCTCACCCACGGGATCGGTGAACACCACGCGCCGCTGCGTCAGCCAGACGACAGCCTGTGGCTTGTCCGTATTGCGGCCAGGGTCCAGTTGCCAGGGGGCGCCGTACGCGACCGTGCCAGGGTCCGCCCACAGCACGGGGAAGTCGTCGTATTCGTTGGCCCGGTCAAGGTTGGCGGGAATGGCGTTGCTGTCCCGGCTGACGACGGCAAGGGACATGACCAACGACAAGGCGGACTCGGTGAAACGACCGGCCTTGCGCAACGCCGTCTGTCGGGTGTGCTTGACCGGCACCTCGGTGGGGGCGTCACTCGGTGGCCAGTCCGGCAGGCTCTCCGAGATGTCCCGACGTTGGAAGTCCCGAAAGAAGCGCAATCCGTCGACCATCCCGAAGTGCCCGGTGGCGAATTTGACGCCGCCATGGGCAATCAGGCGCTCACCTGGCTCAAGGTCGATCCCGTCGACCCACACATCGTCGGCCACGCTTCGTTCCCTCCCCTTCGGCGGCAGGCTTCACACGACCCCACACGTTCCGCCCGCGACACTGCCTACGCGGCGAGGTCCTTGTCGTGGGCGCTTTGGTGGGGGTAGTGCTGGCCGCGGCGCGGGGGTGCGGGGGTGGTGGTGGCGAGGCGGTGGCGGGAGTGGATGAGGGAGGCCGCGCGGGAGTGGGAGACCGCGGTGGTGAGTGAGGTGAGGAGGGCTAGGGCGAGGGGGGCGAGGAGGAGGGCCGTCGCGGCGCCGAGGGCGAAGCCGCCGATGACGTCCGTGGGGTAATGGACACCCATGTAGACGCGGCAGAAGCCCTCGCCGAGGGCGAGCAGTATGGCGACGGTGCCGACCTTGCGGCTGACCATGAAGAGGGCGACGGCCATGGCGGCGGTCAGCGTGGCGTGGTCGCTCACGAAGGAGTAGTCGGTCTTGCCGTGGACCAGGACGTCGATGCCGTCGTGGTCCACGAAGGGTCTTGGCCGCTGGACCAGGGCGCGGATCGGGATGTTGAGCAGCAGGGCGATGCCGGCGGCGAGGCCGGACCACAGCACACCGGCGACGGCGGCCGGGGCGTCCGGGACCGGGGCGCGGCGGGCGACGCGCCACCAGCACAGGGCGGCCAGCAGTACGGTGAGGCCGATCAGCCCGTACTCGCCGATGAACTCCACGGCCCGGTCGACACCGCGCGGGGCGTGCTTGGCCAGGTCGTTGATGTCGCGGAGCAGGCTGATGTCGGGGTTCACGCTGTCATTGGCGACCGCTGCCATGGGTGGTGCCCCTTACCTAGCAACTCACTGACTGTGCCTGTACGGCTCGGCTCGTCTGCAACCCCCGTCGCTTGCGTCCCGCGCCATTCTCCCCCGTACAACGACCGACACGCTACGTAGCGTTCCGGTCTTCGCCAGAAGATCACCATGCCGTTATCCAAGGGTGACCGGAGAGGACGATCTGGCCCATTTGCGGCCCGGCGCACAGGCCAGAGCCTTACGCAGAGCTGACACGAAAGCCGCGTCGGGCGGCGGGGACTTACAGAGCCGTCGGCAGCGCCGCCGCACCGTCGCGCGTGACGCGGGTCGCCCCGATGTAGTCCGCCGAGCCGATCGGGTCGAAGCGGATCTTGGCCCCGGTGTGCGGCGCGTCGATCATGTAGCCGCCGCCGACGTAGATCCCGACGTGGTGGATGGTGCGCGGGTCGGTCAGGTCGGTGGCGAAGAAGACGAGGTCGCCGGGGAGGAGTTCGGCCCGCGACGGGTGTGCCCCGGCGTTCCACTGGTCGTTGGCCACGCGCGGCAGTTCGATCCCCACCGAGTGGTACGCGGCCTGCGTCAGCCCGGAGCAGTCGAACCGCCCGCCCTGCGCCGCCGTACCCTCACCGCCCCACAGATAGTCGGTGCCGAGCCGCTGCTGCGCGTAGTAGATCGCCCCGGCCGCCTGCTGCGACGGCGCGACCCGGCCGACCGGCGCGGCGAAGCTCTTCGACAGGCTGGTGATGATCTTCACGTAGTTCTGGGTCTCCGCGTACGGCGGGACACCGCCCGCCGTTATCACCGCGTACGCGCCCGCGTTGTACGACGCCAGCATGTTCGCCGTCCGGTCGCCCGGCACGTTCTTCACGTACGACGCCAACTCGCAGTCGTACGAGGCGGCCGACGGGATCGCGTCCTCCGGGTCCCAGACGTCCGCCTTGCCGTCACCGTTGGCGTCGATGCCGTGGGTGGCCCAGGTGCCCGGAATGAACTGCGCGATGCCCTGCGCGGCGGCCGGACTCTGCGCCCGCGGGTTCCATCCGCTCTCCTGGTAGAGCTGCGCCGCCAGCAGTGCCGGGTTGAGCGCGGGGCAGAGATTGCCCCACTTCTGGACGAGCGACTGATATATGGCCGGAACCGATCCCTTGGCGAGCGTCACCGTCCCGCCGCCGCCACCGCCCGCGAGCCCGGCCGCGGCCGAGTACGTGCCCACCACGAGCAGCGCGAGGAACGAAAAGCACAGGCCACAGCCGATAATGACGGGGAGCCAGATCTTCCGCGCCACAGGGCGACCCTTCCTCTCGGTTCCCGAACACGCACTCGTACGGTCTCGTACGTTCCTATCGTTGCCCTACGGTGACGCTCGTGATACACAGAGTAGTCGTCTACGTCCTATCGAACACCGGTCCGCGCACTATTTTGACGGCTACGGGCCGGATCACAGGACGATCCGCCGAGAAAGTCGTTGAGTCGACATGCAACAGCGTCATCCTCGGCCAAGATAGACCCTGGACCCTTGCGCCCCGGCGAGGGAGCCAACTGATCGAGCGGGGTGGTGAGTTACATGTTCGTGGCAGCCGCTAAGGGCGACATCAACACCATCATCGGTGGCATCGCACCGGACTGGGGACCCTTCGGGTCCCTCGGCAATGAAGCACGCGTGATGATCGAAGTGGTCATGGCGGTGGCGATCCTGCTGTGCCTGGCCATCGCGATCTGGGGCGCGGCGAAACAGAGGATCGGCGCGACCGCGCTGCGCGACACCTTCAGCGCGGAGCAGGGCAAGGGATTGATCATCGCCGGGCTGACCGGCGTGTTCATCATCGGATCACTCGGCACGCTGTTCACCATCGTGTACGGGATGGCCGTCTAGACCCGAGACCCGCTGGAAACAGCCGCCCGTCCCACTTCGTATCCGCTTCTCCGTCGACGTCCCTGGAGCCCGTCCCAGGCTCCACCTTCCCACCTGAGGCTGCGTGCTGATGCCCACTCAACCAAGCAGCGGTGCCGTCCGTGCCACACGCCGCTCCGGCGTGCCCGCGGCGCGGGCGCCCCAGGGGGCGAAGGCACGATGAGCCTCGGCCAGGACGGACCCCCGACCAGGACCCGGATGCCGGAGGGCCACGGCGGCCACGGAGGCGGTGGCCGCCGCCCCCAGCCCCGGCGCGCCCTGGTCACCGTCGTCAGCATCATCGCCCTCCTCGTCGTGGCCCTGGCCTTCGCCAACCGCGGCTCCCACCCGTCCTCCTCCGGCTCCGCCGACAACGGCACGGCGGCCGGTTCCGGCGCCACCGCCGGCTCCAGCGGCGGTGGCGGGGGCGGGGGCAATACCGGCACGGACGCCCCGACCGCCCCCTCCGGCCAGAAGCCGGTCACCGGCAAGAGCGGCGGCATCCCCTCCGGCTTCGCGCACAGCGGGGAGGGGGCGCAGTCGGCGGCGGCGAACTACGCCGTCTTCCTCGGAGGCGATGGCATGTACTCCGCCGCCCGCCGCCACGAGATCGTCGACACCGTGTACGCGGCCGACGCCGCCGCGAAGGTGCAGAGCGATCTCGACAAGGCTTACTCCGACGCGGCCTTCCTCCAGCGGATAGGGCTCAAGCCCGACGGCACGGCACCGGCCGGGATGACGTTCATCTCCCGGGTCAACCCGGTCGGCGCCAAGGCGGAGAAGATCAGCGGGGACACGGCCACCGTGAGCGTCTGGTTTTCGTCGCTGTTCGGTCTGGCAGGCGAGGGGTCCACCAACCCGGTCGCCGAGAGCTGGTACACGAACACGTTCGAGCTGAAGTGGGTCGGCAACGACTGGAAGATCGTCTCCTTCCAGCAGAAGGACGGCCCCACTCCGGTAGGACGTGACCAGGCCGCCTCGTCGGCCCAGGACATGACCAACGCAGTGAACGGGTTCGGAGGCTTCACCTATGCCCGGTAGTCGTCGTGTCCTGACCCTGGCCGCCGTTCTGGGCAGTGTTCAGGTCTCCGCGGTGCTGCTCGCCACGCGCGCGCTGGCCGATCCCTCGCCCAGGGCCACGGCCCCGGGCTCGGGTACGGCGACCAAAGACCCCTGCGCGCTCATCCGCGGCCCGGCCAAGTCGTACTGCGAGAACGGCGCGCCCTCCACCTCCACCAAGGGCGGGACCGACTCCAGCACCACGCTCGACCCGCTCACGTCCCTCGGGCGGGGCTGCGCCGACGCCGCCGCGTGGACGATCGACAAGCTGTCCCAGGCGGTGACGAAGACGACGCAGGTCGACTTCACGAACACCGCGTTTCTGCGGCAGTACGCGGTGGTGTTCGCGGCGTCGACGATTCTGACGCTGGTGCTGTGGCTGCTGGCGGTGGCGAAGCGGGCGGTGCGCGGGGTGCCGTTGACGGAGGCGCTGACGGAGGCCGTCGGGTTTCTGTGGCTGACGGTCCTGGCGTCGGCGTTCACACCGCTCGTGCTGTACACGGTGGTGACGGCGACGGACGCGGTCACGGAGGTGATCTCGTCGGGGACGTCGTCGAACACGGATGTGTTCTTCGGGTCGTTCTCGGGGGCGCTGACGAAGGGCAAGGACATCGGCGGCGGCCCGATCATGCTGATCGTGGTGTCGATGGTGTCGATCCTGGCCGCCGGTGTGCTCTGGCTCGAACTGGTGATCAGGGCGGCCCTGCTGTACGTGGGGGCGCTGCTGGGCACCGCGGTGTACGCGGGTCTGGTGGACAAGAACATGTGGGGCCACGTGCGCCGCTGGGCCGGGATCATGATCGCGGTGATCCTGGTGAAGCCGGTGATCGTGATCGTGCTGGGTCTGGCCGGGGCGCTGTCGTCGTCCAAGGACGGGCCTGACGCGTTCTCAGCGGTGGTGTCCGGCCTGTCGATCATCCTGCTGGCGATCTTCGCGAGCGCGATGATCTACCGATTCGTGCCCGGCTTCGGCGACGACGTGGTGAATCTGCGGAACAACCGCAAGGCCAGCGGCCAGAGCCAGGCCGCCGCGGTGATCTCGTCGCCCGCGGCGCTGGTGCGGCAGGGCATCAACACGCACAGCGCGCGCGGCGGCCCGCAGGAGCAGGCGCAGGGCGGCGGCTCGCAGCCGTCGAACCCGGTGGCGGGCGGGGTGGCCGCGCACAGCAGCCGTACCGGCAATCCGGGACCGTCCGGCGGGAGCGGCGGCTCCGGCGGTGGCTCACGTACCGGTGGCAACGGCTTCGGGGGCGGAAACTTCGGCTCGAACTTCGGCAGAGGCTCGGGCTCAGGATCGAACAACGGCAATTCGCAGGGAGGTGATCGCCGGTGACGACCCAGCCCTTCACCCAGCCGCGCCGTACGTATCTGATCGGCAAGGCCCGGCCCAACGCGATCGTGGGCAAGAACCGGGAGACCGGCGAGATCGCGCTGATCGTGGCCGGAGCGGGCCTCGGCATGCTGTGCGGCCTGCTGGTCCCGGTGCTGCTGCTGCGCATCGTCGGCCTGGTCGGCTGGCCGATGCTGGCCCTGGCCGCGGTGTACATGCCGTACCGGCGGCGCACGTTCTACCGCTGGTTCGAGATCAACCGCACCTTCCGCCGTACGCTGCGGGTCTCTCCCACCTACCGGTCGGGGATCGAGGAGGCCGGAATCGGGCTCGACGGGCGCGAGGTCGAGGTCGGGCCGCCGCCGGGGATCGGGCGGATCAGTTGGCTGGCGGCGCCATTCGGGCCCGACGAGATCGCGGTGCTGCTGCACGTCGACCGGCGTACGGTGACGGCCGCCATCGAGATCGAGGGACCCGGCGTCGGGCTGCGCGACAGCGAGGACCAGGAAGCCCTGGTCGAGCGGTTCGGCACCCTGCTGAAGCATGTGGCCAACGGCGACGGCTTCGTGACCCGGCTTCAGATGCTCGCCCGCACCCTGCCCGCCGACCCTGACGCCCACGCCAAGGACGTCGCCCAGCGCGGCGACCCGGCGGCAGAGAACTGGCTCAAGGACTCCTACGACCAGCTCCAGTCCATGGTGTCGACCTCCTCCGAGCAGCACCGCGCGTATCTGGTGGCGTGCATGCACTTCACGCGCGAACTGGCCGCCGAGGGCAACGCGATGGCACGCGCCACCTCGGGCCGCGGCGTGAAGGTCGACAAGGACGCGGGACTCGCCGCGGTGATGGCCCGTGAGCTGAACGACATCTGCGCCCGTCTCGCCGAGGCCGACATCCGCGTCAGGCAGCCGCTGGGCCAGGCCAGGCTGTCGTCGCTGGTGCACTCGATGTACGACCCGGACCACCCCATCGACCACATCCAGGCGATGACCCGCCGCAACGCCTGGCCGGCCGAGCTGGACGCGACCGAGCCGACGTACTTGCAGGCCAAGACCCGTGAGTCGTCGACCCGCGCACCCTGGAACCACTCCACCGCGTGGGTCAAGGAGTGGCCCATGACGCCGGTCGGGGTGAACTTCCTGGCGCCGCTGCTGGTGCACACCCCCGATGTGATCCGTACGGTCGCGGTCACCATGGACCTCGAACCCACCGATGTGGCCATCGAGCGGATGCTGACCGAGAAGACCAACGACGACGCCGACGCCAGCCGCGCCGCGAAGATGAACCGGGTCGTGGACCCGCGCGACGTCGCCCACCACGGGCGGATCGACCAGCGTGGCGAGGACCTGGCGAGCGGCGCCGCCGGCGTCAACCTCGTCGGCTACATCACGGTGTCCTCGCGCTCCCCGGAAGCGCTGGCGCGCGACAAGCGCACCATTCGCGCTTCCGCCGGTAAGTCGTATTTGAAGCTTGAGTGGTGCGATCGTGAGCACCACCGGGCATTCGTTAATACGTTGCCGTTCGCGACCGGCATCCGCCGCTAGTCCGCCCGTACGAGGAGGCCACCGCCATGCCCATGCTGGACCCTCTTGCGGCGCTCACGGACGCCTTCACGAGCTTCCTGTTCGGCCGGGTCGAGTCGACGCGGCTGCCGGTGCGCACCTCCACCGGCCAGGCCCAGGCGGTGTACCTGCCCACCGCCGCCCCCGGCCTCGGCGACTCCGGCGTCATCATCGGTCGCGAGGTGTACTCGGGCAAGGGCTACATCTACGACCCCTTCCAGCTCTACGGCCAGCAACTGCCAGCCCCGCACTGGCTGGTCCTCGGCGAGTCCGGCAACGGCAAGTCGGCGTTGGAGAAGACCTACGTGCTGCGCCAGCTCCGCTTCCGCGACCGGCAGGTCGTTGTGCTCGACGCGCAGGGCGAGGACGGCGTCGGCGAGTGGAACCTCATCGCGAAGTCGCTGGGATTAACTCCCATCCGGCTGGACCCGATGGCCGCGCTGGACGGCGGCATCAAGCTCAATCCCCTGGACCCGGCGATCACCCTCACCGGTCAGCTCGCGCTGCTCCGGACGATCATCGAGGTCGCGATGGGCCGCGGTCTCGACGAGCGGTCCGGCTTCGCGCTGAAGGTCGCGCACGCCTATGTGATCGAGACGATCACCGACCGGCAGCCGATCCTCACCGACATCGTGGAACGGCTGCGGCACCCGCTGGAGGAGTCGGCGGAGGCCATGAACGTCGACCTGGACGACGTCCGCGCCTGGGGCCTGGACGTGGCCCTGGTGCTCGACCGGCTGGTCGACGGTGACCTGCGGGGCATGTTCGACGGGCCCACGACCGTCGGCATCGACCTGGACGCGCCGCTGATCGTCTTCGACCTCTCCCACATCGACCGCAACTCGATCGCGATGCCGATCCTGATGGCGATCGTCGGTGTGTGGCTGGAGCACACCTGGATCAGGCCCGACCGGAAGAAACGCATCTTCCTGGTCGAGGAGGCCTGGCACATCATCAACTCGCCCTTCGTGGCCCAGCTCTTCCAGCGGCTGCTGAAGTTCGGCCGCCGCCTGGGCCTGTCCTTCGTCGCCGTCGTCCACCACCTCTCGGACGTCGTCGACGGGGCCGCGGCGAAGGAAGCCGCCGCCATCTTGAAGATGGCCTCCACCCGCACCATCTACGCCCAGAAGGCCGACGAGGCGCGCGCCACCGGGCGGGTGCTCGGCCTGCCGCGTTGGGCGGTGGAGATCATCCCGACGCTCACCCCCGGCATCGCCGTCTGGGACGTCAACGGCAATGTGCAGGTCGTCAAGCACCTCATCACCGAGGCGGAACGGCCCCTGGTCTTCACCGACCGCGCGATGACCGAGACCTCCCTGGAGCACGAAGCGGAGGTCGAGGCCGAAGCGGCGTCGGAGGCGGAGGCCGAGGCCCGTGCCGAGGCACACGCCGCCGCCGAGGTGGCGCTGGCCAAGCAGTTGGCCGACGACGCGGTGGCATGAGAGGTGGGGTGACATGGCCGGGAGGAAACGCGACTCCTCTGGGGGCCTGCCGGACGGCCTGATCGTCGGCGTCCTCGGCTTCCTGCTGGGCGTGACGCTGCTGGTGTGGACGGCCACCGGCATCGCGGGGGTCCTCTCGCACGGCGGCTGGCCCGCCGAGGTGCACTTCACCCGCACCCCCCAGGCCATGCGGCACCTGATCGCGGACCCGCACGACGTCGCCGCGGCCTGGCCCGACTCGCCTCCCGGCCAACTGCCCGGCTCCGGGCTGTTCTGGGGCATCTTCATCAGCCAGTTCATGGTGCTGTTCGTCCTGACCGTCTTCGTGCTGAACGCGGTGGCCCGTACCCGCGCCCGCCTCAGGGCACCCCGCCAGGCCCCGCCCGCCCCGGCCCCTGAGACGGCGCCCGCGCCGGTGGAGCGCGCCCCGCTGCCCTCGCCGCGCCGCCGCCGCGGCCAGCCGGTCGGGTCCAAGGCCGCGGGCGACGACGGCCTGGACGCCTGGTTCCGCTCCGTGCCGGGCGCGGCGGGCCCGCGCGAGGACGCGCCCACCACGGTCTTCGAGCCGATCCCCGCCACGGCCACCGAAGCGACCGGGCCCACCGCCGCCGGAGCCACCGGCACCATGGCCGCGGCCCCGATCCCGCACCCCGTCGCCGACCCACTGCCCGGCGGTGAAGTCACCCGCACCTATGCCCTGTTCGCCAGCCCGCGCGGCGACAAGTCCAAGCGCATCGTGCAGCCCGCCGTCCTGGCCGCCGCGGGACCCGCCATGGTCACCACCGCGGACCCGGACACCTATCAGCAGACCGTCGGCAACCGCAGCAAGCTCGGTCCCGTCCACGTCTACGATCCGGCGCACCTCCTCGACGTGCCCGGGCGGCTGCGGTGGGCGCCGCACGGCGGCTGCGAGCGACCGGAGACCGCCGGGATACGCGCGGGCGCACTGCTGGCGCCGCTGCGGCCCGCACGCGCCGACGAGGCCATCGTCCACGACACCGCCGTGACACTGCTGCGCTGCTGGCTGCACGCGGCGGCCCTGGACGGCGGCCCTTTCCGCCAGGTGCAGCGCTGGGCGGCGAGCGGTTCAGCGGCCGGTGAGGCGGTGCGGATCCTGCGTACCGACACCGAGGCCGCCTCCGGCTGGAGCGGCGAACTGGAGTCGGTGCTGCACGCCCACCCCGAACGCCGGGACGCGGCGCAGGCGTTGATCCGCCAGACCCTCGAACCGCTGAACGCGGTACACATCCGCGACGCCTGCAATCCACCGCGCTCAGGTGGCCTCGACATGGAGTCATTCGTCGCGGAAAGGGGCACACTTTACGTAGTGGGTGAGCGCATCGAGGATCCGCGGACCCACTTGGGTGCGATGCCCCTGCTCACCGCACTCGTCTCCAGCGTGGTCGAGCACGGCCGGCGCATGGCCGCAACGTCATCCGCCGGTCGGCTCGACCCACCACTGACCTTCATCCTGGACGACGTCGCCGCGCTGGCCCCGCTCCCGGGCCTGTCGGACCTGCTGAGCACCGGTCACCACTCCGGTCTGCCCACCCTCGCCGTCCTGCGCTCCCCCGAACAGGCGCTCGCGCGCTGGCACGCGCCGCTGTGGCAGCACGCCGACATGCGCCTGGCCCTGGGCGATGAGACGGCCGACACGCTCCCGCCGTCGATCCCGGACGCGGTCCGCATCCGCTGATTCCGCGCGCGGGCGCCCGGCCGCACGCCCGCGCCCACGCGCCCGCCCGCGTGTGCGCACACGCGGGCGAGAACGTACGGGAGAGATGCCCCCGGCGGGAACGCGGGCGCGGCGCCCGCCCGCCCGGCCGGCCGGTTCGCGCCCCTGATTCCTCTGCTCCCTGTTGAGTTGTCAATGTCCGCTTGTCACTGATCATCAGTATCCGCTCCACGCCGTCCTCGTGGGGCAACTGATTTCCAGGCTGTGGATAACTCATTCGCCGAAAGTCGCCCTGTGGAAAACTCCGCGAGCGAATCCGCCGACCCTGTTACCGTTCGAGAGTCGACCGCGGGACTCCGTCGCGACTTCCGGAACCTGCCTCTGAAGCAATGATTCGCAGCTCGCGCCCTCATTCCCCGGTCGACGCCGAACACCTCGAACACACCAGCAATCGACGCCCCAACACACCTACGCGAGAACAGGAGTCACCTCATGCAGCCAGAAGGACTGATCGCCGCCGAGGACGTCCTCCTGTTCGCCAATGCCGCGACCACATCCACCGCCCAACGCGAATTCCACTCCGACGCCGACACCCAGCACCTCTCGCTCGACTTCCTGCACGCGTACATGCTGGGCAACTACCGCGATCTGTACGCCGCCGCGCTCGCCCTCGACATCAACGACCACAACGCCGCCCTGATCATCCGCCGACTGCTGGAGAGCGCCACCGAAGCGACCCCCGAACAGCGCCGCACCGAAGGCCGGCTGATCGCCCGACGGCTGACCGCACTGCCCCCGCAGCGGGTCTACGCCCTCTTCGCCGCGCTGCGCCGGGCCAAGGTCAACAACCGCCGCACCCGCGCGATCATGCGGGACTGGCTGGCCGCCCGCCCCGACCCGGCGTTCGACGCCGTCAAGTACCGGACCGGGGTGAAGACGGCGCTGCGGCACGCCCACCTGCCCGCACGAGAAGCCGAGTTGGGTGACTTCCTGTTCGCCCCGCGCCGCCGCACGCGCTACGGGACGCCGCTGCTGGAGACCTGGCGCCGCGCGCACTACGAGCAGGCGGCGGTCTACGAGCTGCCGTTCACCGTCGCGGAGGGCTTCGCGGCCCGGCACGGCATCGCGCGCGCGGCTTTCCTGGAGCGGATCGCGCCGCGGATGACCCGGCTCGAACGGCTCCGTTTCCAGGACTCGGCGCGCCGCCACGGCGCGACCGCCGTCCGGACCGACCTGACGCGGATGCCGCTGACCCGGCTTGCCTCGTACGTCCTCGGGCTGTCCCTGGACGAACGAGCCGGGCGGCGGGCGGAGTTGACAGCGGCGCTGCGGGCCGCCGCGCGCCGGGCCGCGCGCGGCGAGCGCGGCTGGGGCCGGGTCGCGGCAGTCCTGGACGACAGCTTCTCCTCCTACGGCTCCGGCCAGAAGCGGCGCCGCCCGCTCGCGGTGGCGCTCGCAGCCCACCACCTGTTGGAGGCACTCGCCGACTCGTACACACCCCTGTGGACATCGGGACGGAGCGATCCGCTGCTGGCGTTCCCGCATGGGGCGACCCCGCTCGGCGAGCGGATTCTGGACGCGCTGGAGACCGGCGCGGACCGGTTGCTGATCATCTCCGACGGCTGGGACAACGCACCGCCGGGGCTGGCCGCCGAGGTGCTGCGCGTATGGCGGACCCGGCTCGACCCGGACGGGCGGGTCACCGTCGTACACCTCAACCCCGTGTACGACGCGGACGACTTCGACGTGCGCCGCCTGGCCCCGACCGTACCCACCGCGGGCATCCGCGACGCCGAGGATCTGCCGTCGCTGGTCGGCCTGGCGCGGTTCGCCACCGGCCGCACCGGCCTGCCTGAGCTGCGCGCCCACCTGGACAGCCGTATCACCGCGTTCCTGACCGCACCCGAGGAGGCCCGATGACTGCCACCGGCCCCCTCCGCCTCGACCTGGCCGGACTCACCACGCGCCCTTCGCAGGTCTGGGGCGGCATCCGCCTCGTCCCGCTGGTCCGCGCCGAACCGCTGCCGGGCCTGCGGCTGCACGCCGAGCTGTACGGGGACGGCATCGGTGTGGTGACGGTCGCGCCACGCATCACCTACACGTCGTACATCCCGCACGGCTTCGTCGCCGACTGGGGCGCGGACAGCGGTCATGCGGGCGCCGCGGCGGCGTACGGGACACAGTTGCGCGGCGACCGGGACGCCGAGCCCGTGACCGCGATGCCGCTGCGCATCCACCGCCGGATGGCACGCCGAGAGGCCAAGCACCGACTGCGGTTCCTGCCGCTGCACCTCGCGCTCGACGGTTATCTGGCGCTGCACTTCGGCGGCCCGACCATCGCGTGGGAGGAGTGGTCGCAGCGGGCACTGCGGCAGGGCCTTTCGCCTCGGGTGGAGGAGGCGTACATCGGCGTGACCGTGCGCGGGCTCGGTGACGCGCTGAAGGTGTTCGAGATACACCCGGGCCAGTGCGGGGTGCTGCTCTACACGGCCGACGCCCTCGCCGCGGCCTTCGTCGTACCGCACCCGGAGGACTACCGGGCGCTGCACGCCACGCTCGTCCAGGACCTGTACGGGGAACTCATCTACCAATACGCCCTGTTGAGCGCGGCCGTGCCGGACTTCGTGCCGAGGATCGACGAGACGCGGGTGCGGACGACGGCGGATCTGCGAGCGGCGGTGGCCGCGGAACAGCGGGCGTGGGCGGAATTCCACGACGGGACGATGGCGGCGGGGCTGCTGAATACCGAGTACGCGACGCGGAAGGTGTACCGGGCGGGCGGGTTCACGCTGTCGCGATTCATACCGGCCTTTCGGCCCCGCGAGGAGAACCACATAGGTGAGGTCATCACCGCGGCGGACGGTCGGCTCGCGTATCTGAAGACCTTTCGTCTGTCCGAGACGCAGATTCGGCGCGGACATCTGTTGGAACGGTTGGCAGCGCACGACTGGCACCTGGGACGGACGGCCGAGGAATTCGGGCTGGACGAGAGGGAATTCGCTTCGCGCCTGCGGGCGGCGGGATTCGGTTCACTGCTCCGCCAGGGATGAGGACGCCTCCACAGAGGGCCGCACCCGAGAAGAACTCGGGGACCGCCCACCGCGGGAGCGAACGCGAAGGACCGCGCTCCTAAAGCGCTGACTCCTCCGCCGTGAGCCGTCGCACGGACTCCCGCAGGACGATGTGCGTGCCCAGGAGATGGCGGGTCTGGGCGGTGCCGCGGGCGGAGCCGGGGAGGCCGGCGTCCTCTTCGGCGAGGGCCAGGCGGACGGCGGCGCGGCCGAGCTCGTAGGAAGGGATGTTGACGGTGGTCAGGGGAGGGTTGAGGTCTTGGGAAACATCGTCGTTGTTGTAGCCGACCACCGAGATGTCCTCGGGGGTGCGGAGCCCGCGCTCGCGCATGGCGGCCATAGCGCCCGCGGCGACCAGATCGTCACCGGCGAAGACCGCGGTGAAGTCGGGGTTGCCGTCGCACCGCACGAGCAGGTCCCGCATGGAGTTGTAGCCGTTGGTGCGACCGAGGCCGATACCCGCGATCCGCTGGTGCTCCGGCCCGAGCCCGTGGTCGGCCAGCGCACGCTGGTAACCGCGCACGCGCGGCTCGGCCGTGCTGTGCCCCGGCATCGTGCCCAGGTAGAGGATCCGCCGGTGCCCGGCGGACAGCAGGTGGCTGACGGCGGCGTACGCACCGGCCTCGTTGTCGTACTCCACCGCGATGACCGGGGTGTCGGGGCTCGGCGCGGGGCGCCCGCACAGCACGAGCCGGGAGCCCGCGGCGGCGAGCCCGTGCGCGTACTCGGTCAGCCGCACGCGGTACGCCTCGTCCTCGACCGCGCCGCCGACCAGGATCACGATCTCGGCGCGCTGCTCACGCATCATCTGCACCAGCGCCAGCTCGCGCGCCTCGTCACCGCCGTGGCTGCACACCATGCACAGCCGGCCGCGCGCGGCGGCCTCCTGCTCGACGCCCTGGGCGACGGCGGCGAAGAAGTAGCTGTCGACCGACATCATGATCACCGCGACCGTCTTGGGCCCCGTCCCGGCCAGCGCCCGCGCCCGGCCGTCGATCACGTAGTCGAGGTCCTTGACCGCCCGCAGCACCTTGGCGCGCGCGGCGGCCGACGTCGGGTAGTTCCCGGCCAGCGCCCGCGAGACGGTGGCGACCGAGACACCCGCCCGGACGGCGACATCGCGGATCGTGACACGCCGGCTCCCGCCGCCCGCACCCGCCGCGGTCCCCGCACCCATGGGGCTTCCCGCGCCCGGCCCGTTACCCGGCCCCGGCTCTGGTGCAGTCTCCGCCATCCCCGCCATCCGATTCCTCAGCGGCCCGCGGCTCCGGATCCGCGACGGCCAACACGCGACGCAAGGACCGACCCACGGCCCGGCGCCTGGCTCAGCGCAGGACCGGGCCCCACGCCCGACGCTTCGTTCGACACATCGTTCGACGCGGCGCCCGGCGCCCCCCGCGCTGCCGCCCAGCGTAGTAGTGCGGGGCCGGGCGGCAGGCACAGGGCGTCAGTGGTTGGCCGCGTAATCCGCCGCGTACTCGTCGGCGATCTTGTTCAGGCCGTCGCCGCGCATCTTCTTCACCGCCTCGTCCCACGCGCTCAGCGGCTTGCGCCCGGCCACGATCGCGCCGATCGTGTCGAGCCGGTACTGTCCGATGGTGGCTCCCGACCGGGTGAAAGTCTCCGACTGGAGGCCGAACCGCGGATTGCGTACGAGCATCGGCGCGATCTTCACCTGCCAGGCGTGGCTGCGCTTGACGTCGTCCGGCCGCCCCGGCAGGTAGAGCACCTGCGGCGCGTCGGACAGGTACTTGATCGGAAGATTGACGGTGCTCTCCACCAGACCGAGGTCCGTCGGTATCGGCGAGCCCTCCGCGTCCCGCGTGAAGTGCGTGCCCTCGATGCCGAAGTGCGTCAGCTCGTACTCCTTGGTGCCGAACGGCGCCGCCAAGTAGTCGAGCACCCGCAGGATCAGCTTGATCCGCTCGGGCGCGGCCTTCTTCAGCACCGTGTAGCCGAAGATCCCGCGCGCCCGCTCCATGCCGGGCTTGCCGCCGCCCGACGGCGTGTACGGCACCGCGCCGTCCAGGACGAAAGCGTCCTTGATGCTCGGGATGCTCGTGGTCAGTGCCCCGAAGCCGTCACCCATCGACGCGACCGTGCCGTTGTAGAAGAGCGTCTTGCAGTCGACGGTGGAGGTGCTGAGCGCGTTCGGCAGGTACGTTCCCGCCTGCCGCAGCTTCAGCATGAACTCCAGGCCCGCCTTGTACTCGTCCGTGCCGTACGCGTCGACGAAGTGCCCGCCGTCGAGCTTCCACTCCTGCGGCGCGCCGAACGCCATCGTGTGCACCGCGAAGCCGAAGCCGGTCTGCTGCGCCGCGCCCAGCGCGTACTTCTTGCCGTGCGTCGCCTCCTTGGCGACGGCCATGAAGTCGTCCGACGTCCAGCCGTCCTTCATGCCGGCCGCGCTGAAGATGTCGTTGTTGATCCACAGCGTGGTGCCGGGCGCGGACCGCTGCACCGGAATGCCGAGGATCCGCCCGCTGATCCGGCCCATGTCCTCCCACGCGTAGGTGGGGATGTTCGCCAGATTCGGGTAGTCCTTGACCGCGTCGCCCGCCAGGTACTCGCTCAGGTCCGCGCACTTGGCCTGCACGAATTGCGCCTCGCGGGGCAGTACGTGACCACCGCCGAGGTTGATGACGTCCGGCAGGTCGTTGCCCGCCATCAAGGTGGCCATCTTGTTGTCGTAGTCGGAGTCCGGCACGACCGTGAACTCGATGTTCACCCCCAGCGCCTTGTTGACCGCCGCCCAGAACTTGTTCTCCGACGCGGGCTTCGGCGGCGTCCCGTACGAGATCGTCATCACCTTGATCGTCTCGCCGTTGCCCGGCTTGTCGGCGACCGCGCTGACCAGGTTCTTGGGATACGTCAGATAACCCGGCTGCACCCCGTCCGCCGTCCCCGGCAGATCGGGCGCGGGCCCGTTGACCGGCTTGTACGTCGGCCAGGGTGCGAGCTTCTTGCCCGCGTTGCTCACATCGTGGCCGCCGGACGAGGAGGACGAGCATGCGGCGAGAACGGATGGGGCGGCCAGAGCGGCGCCACTTGCGGCGATCGAGCGCAGCAGCGTACGCCGCGAGAACGACGAGGTGCTCACGGTCAGTCCTTTCAGGGGTACGGGTGCGATGCGGGTGCGGTGATACGGGTACGGCGGCACGGTCCGCGGCCACGCGGCCACGCGGCCGCTCGGCCCGCGTACGGCTCAGCTCTTGATGGCGCCGGTCAGCACGCCCTTGGTGAAGTACTTCTGGAGGAAGGGGTAGACGACGAGGATCGGCACGGTCGCCACCACCAGCACCGCCATCTGGATCGTCTGGGGCGACGAGACCATCCCCGCCTCGCTGCCCCCGGAGTCCGCGAGCTGCGCGCCCCCGATGACATACGTGCGCAGCACCTGTTGGAGCGGCCAGTGGTCGGAGTTGAGGTAGATCGACGCGTAGAACCAGGCGTTCCAGTACGAGACCGCGTAGAAGAGCCCGACGACCGCGAGGGCCGCCTTGGACAGCGGGAGGACGATCCTGCGCAGGATCAGCCACTCGCCCGCGCCGTCCAGCCGGGCCGCCTCGTACAGCTCCTCGGGGATCGACTGGAAGAAGCCGCGCAGTACGACGAGGTTGAACACATTGATCAGGACGGGCGCGATCAACGACTCGTAGCTGTCGAGCATGTTCAGGCCCTTGACCAGCAGGAAGCCGGGGATCATGCCGGGCGGGAAGAGGAAGGTGAACAGGATCAGCAGCAGGATCGGCTTGCCGCCGAAGACCTGGGGACGGCTGAGCGCGTACGCCAGACCGATCGTGCAGGCGAGGCTGAGGGCCGTGCCGATGATCGTCACACCAGCGCTCACCCACAGCGCGTGGGTGACGATGCTGCCGTCGAAGATCTCCCGGTAGGCGCGCAGGGTGGGGTGTTCCGGCCACAGCACCCAGCCGCCGTTGGCGACCACGTCCTTGTTGGACGCGAAGCTGGTCGACACGATGATCAGGAACGGGACGGTGACCAGCAGGACGACGGCGACCAGGGCCAGCGCCTTGGCCGCCTGAGTGACGGGCTTCGGCTTCTCCATCCACGAAGGACGGACGGGACGGACCGGGCGACTCGAACGACGCGGGCGGACCGAACGGAACGGGCCGGTACGAGGCGTGCGACCGGCGGACTGAACGGCGCTCATCGGTAGACCCCCTGCTCGCCCAGCCGGTGCGCGACCTTGTTGGCGGTGAAGACGAGTACGGCGCCCACGACGCCCTTGAAGAGACCGGCCGCGGCGGCATAGCCGAAGTCGCCGCCGATGATGCCCTTGTAGTAGACGAAGGTGTCGATGATCTCGGCCGCCTCGGGCCCGACCGCGGGCCGTTGGAGCAGCATCTGCTCGAAGCCGACCGACAGGATGTCGCCGAGCCTCATGATCAGCAGAAGAACGATGATCGGCCGCAGCGACGGCAGGGTGACGTGCCAGAATCGCCGCCACGGACCCGCGCCGTCGATCGCCGCGGCCTCGTACTGCTGCTCGTCGACCTGTGACAGCGCGGCGAGGAAGATGATCGTGCCCCAGCCGCAGTCCTTCCAGATCACCTGGGCCACGACCAGCGGCTTGAACGCGTCGGGGTTGCCGATGATGTTCACGGTGTGCAGGTGGGCGTCGCCGAGCACGCTGTTGAGCAGCCCGGTCTCGCCGAGCACCTGCTGGAAGAGGGCCACCACGATGACCCACGACAGGAAGTGCGGCAGATACGCCACGCTCTGCACGAACCGCCGCACGCTGTCGCGGGTCAGGCTGTGCAGCAGCATCGCCAGCGCGATCGGCACGGGGAAGAAGAAGACGAGCTGGAGCAGCGCTATCCACAGGGTGTTGACGACCGCGGCCCAGAAGTCCGGGTCGCCGAACATCCGCTGGAAGTTCGCGAAGCCCACCCACTGGCTGGCCCAGAGCCCGTCGAAGGGCACGTAGTCCTTGAACGCGATGACGTTCCCGACCATCGCTCCGTAGTGGAAAAGCAGGAAGTACGCCACGCCGGGCGCCATCAGCAGGACGAGGGCGGCATCCCTGCGCAGCCGCTTGCGGCGCGAGCCGGGCTCGGGCTTCACACGGTTCGCCCCGCCCCGACGGGCCAGGCGTTTCGCGCGTCTCACGCGTCGTTCGGACGCGCCCGCCGCATCGGCGCGGCTGGTGGCGTCCTGTTCGGCAATCGCCATCGCGTCCTCCTCGACGCTTAAGGTGGGACGGAACCTAAACCGGTTACTACGACAGGTCAACCCCTCCCGCAGCCCAAGACGTTGACCTCTGATGGCGTCGGCCCTAATCTCAGAGCCAGAGAAAGAAACCGATTACACCGTGGTGCGCGCACAGCGGCCCGCACGCACGGCGCCGC
The DNA here is from genome assembly GCF_055559175.1 of Streptomyces sp. NPDC024632. Lineage (NCBI taxonomy): Bacteria > Bacillati > Actinomycetota > Actinomycetes > Kitasatosporales > Streptomycetaceae > Streptomyces > Streptomyces sp. NPDC024632. The sequence continues at coordinate 1,882 of NZ_JBVHLD010000018.1, read as the reverse complement.
ACACGCACGACGACGAACATGAACACGAGCAGGACCACGAACACGAGCACGTCACCGTGCACAGACCCACGCAGACCTGCGGACACGTGAGGGGCAGACATGGCGGAGCGTCCGAATCTGGTGCTGGCGATGCGTCCGGACATCCTCGACCTGGTACTTCCGGCCCCCCTGCGCACCCGGCTCGACGCCCTCGCGGCCGTCCACCCCGCCCTCGTCACCGACACCACGACGCCCGCCGCGCGGGCGGCGCTCGCCGACGCCGACGTGCTGCTCACCGGCTGGGGTGCGCCCGCCGTCGACTCCGCAGTCCTGGCCCTCGCGCCCCGGCTCGGCGCCGTCATCCACGCCGCCGGCACCGTCAAAGGCCATGTCGGGCCCGAGGTCTGGCAGCGCGGCATCGCCGTCTCGTCGGCGGCCGACGCCAACGCCGGTCCCGTCGTGGACTTCACTATGGCCACGGTCGTCCTCGCCGCCCGCCGCGCGCTCGGCACCGCCGCCGAGTACACCGACGGCCAACTCCTCGGCTACCGCGACCGGCGCGGCGCGGACGGCGCCGTCGTCGGCGTCATCGGTGCCTCCCGCATCGGCCGCGGCGTGATCGCCCGGCTCATCGCCGCCCCCTCCGACTTCCGCGTCCTGCTCGCCGACCCGTACGTCTCCGCCGCCCAGGCCACCGCTCTCGGCGCGGAACTCGTGGACCTCGACGAGCTGTGCGCGACCTCCGACATCGTGACCGTGCACGCACCCGATCTGCCCGAGACCCACCACCTGCTCGACGCCCGCCGCCTGGCCCTGATGCGCGACGGCGCCTCCGTCATCAACACCGCGCGCGGCCGGCTGGTCGACACCGCGGCCCTCACCCGCGAATGCGCCGCGGGCCGCCTCGACGCCTACCTCGACGTCACCGACCCCGAACCACTCCCCCGCGGCCACCGGCTGCACAGCCTCCGCAACGTCCTGCTCACCCCCCACATCGCGGGCTGCCAGGGCACGGAGGTCCAACGGCTCGGTGCCTACGCCGTCGACGAGGTCGAGCGCTGGACACGCGGCGAGGCCCTCCTGGGAGCCGTGCTGGCGGACGACTTGGCGCGCATCGCGTAAGGCGGCGCGCAACGCGTACGGCGGCGTGCATCCCGTACGGCGGCGTGCAGCGGTACGGTGCCGGATTCGTCGTCGTCCGGCGGCGCGGTCTAGCGGTCCCTGAAGAGCACCATCTCGTACTCCGTCTCGGACGGGTTCAGCGGATACTTCATCGTCTCGCCGGTGCGGATGAAGCCGAAGCGCTGGTAGAAGGACTCGGCACGGCCGTTGTCCTGGTGGACCCACAGGTACACGCGGTCGGTACGGTCCCAGGCCCAGGCGATGGCGGCGGCGAACAGGCGCTCGGCCAGACCGGTACCGCGGGTCTCGGGGATCAGATAGACGGCGTTGACGGAGAAGTAGTCGGGGCGCTCCACGACGACGGTGAGCATGCCGACCCAGGCGCCGCCCTGGTGTCCGTCGGTCTCGTCGGGTTTGCGGACCGCGTCACGGTCGATGGCGACGAACTGCTGGGATCCGGCACCGGACGCCCGTCGCTGCCAGACCGTGTCGCTCAGCACGGCCTCCTCCTCGAAGGTCCGCGCGAAGGCCATGCTGCTGACCGGGTCCTGGAGCGCTGCCAACCGCAGTGCCCGGATCCGCTGCCACTCCGCCGGTGCCACCGGCCGTATCTCGTACCGCATCATCCGACGGTACAACGCAAAAAAGCTCGGGTCCTCCGAATTAAATTCGGAGGACCCGAGCTGAAAGATTGTTCGGCGGTGTCCTACTCTCCCACAGGGTCCCCCCTGCAGTACCATCGGCGCTGAAAGGCTTAGCTTCCGGGTTCGGAATGTAACCG
>NZ_JBVHLD010000017.1:195328-207936 GCF_055559175.1 Streptomyces sp. NPDC024632 | reverse complement strand
AGCGTGAAAGAGCACCCCTTCCGTCCCCCCCCCCCCCCCCACCCCCCCCCCCCCCCCCCCCCCCACCCCCCGCCCCCCCCCCCCGCCCCCCCCCCCCCCCCCCCCCCCCCCCGCCGTCCGCGGAGCGCCGCAAAGGTGCCTGGAAGCGCCCTGAGGGCGCCTCAGACCTCGTACAGGGTCACGTCCTTGACCACGGCCAGTCCGAGGCCGTACGCGCTCATGCCGCGGCCGTACGCGCCGAGGTGGACACCGCGGGCCGAGCCCGCCATGACCCAGCCGTACTCGGACTCGCGGTAGTGGAACGGCGTCGGGTCGCCGTCGACCGGAAGGGTCAGCGTCGACCAGCCGCTGCCCGCCAGGTCGTCGGCGAGTTCCCACGCGGTGGCGGTCTGCTGGTCGAGCCAGTCCTGGCGCAGGGCCCGGTCCATGGTGGTGGGCCAGGTGCAGGACAGCAGCCCGGACCCGGCGAGCCAGGCCGCGGAGGAGACCGAGGTCGCCTCCAGTACGCCGGTGCCGTCGGAGCTGCGCCGTCCGGGTCGGTTGGCGAGGGTGACGACCGCGGTGAACCGCAGCCCTTCCGCGTCCGCCGGAGCCGCCTTCAGCGAAGGCTCGTCACCATGCCCTATTGAGCCGTGCTCGACCGTGCCGTCCCCGCTCACGCCGACCGTGCCCAGCCAGCGCCGTCCGGTGAACGCCTCGTCCAGCCCGTACCAAGGGAAGTCGGCCATCAAGTAGCCGTCGACCGTCCCACGAGCACTGCCGGTCTTCGTCTCCATGCGGTGTTACGCCTCCTCCGTGCCCATCTGGGCGACTCGCCATCTTGCCCGACCCTGGGTGGGTTCGGGAGCCGAACCGGCTCACGGTGACGGCGAACACACGGACAATAGCCACCTGGAGGGGTGAAAAGGCGTGATCTGGTTGACTCAGGTCGCGTCGGAATCGAACGGCGGAGCCTCGCCGGGCTCCAGGCCGTCCTTCTTGCGGAGCCTGTCGGGGGTGGCCGAGGAGCCGCCGCCGGAGGTCGGTCCCGGCACGCCGGAGGACGAACCGGCCGCGCCGGACGAGCCGTTGGCGGCGGAGGCGGGCTCCACGCCGTTGACCGCGTCGGTGACCTCGGCCATCTCCTTGCGGAAGTCGAAGCCGTTGCGGATGTCCTTGAGGCCCAGCTCGTCCATGTCGCTGTCGCTCATCAGATTCTTCTTGATGAACGTCTTCGGATTGAGGTCCTCGAACTCGAAGTCCTTGAACTCCGGACCCAGCTCCCGCCGGATGTCTTCCTTGGCGCTGTCCGAGAACTCCCTGACCTTCCGGATGAAGTTCATGGTGTCCTGGATGACCTTCGGCAGCTTGTCGGGGCCGAAGACGAGGACGGCAAGGACCACGATCGCGACCAGCTCCAGCGGGCCTATGTCGAAGAACACCTTGCAGCTCCTTGGGACGTCCACAGCCGGGAAGGCAGGGTCCGGCGGACTTTACGGTACCTGTCCACGCGGGCGGTGCGGGAGTGGCTCCGGCTAACAGTACGTCGCCAGGGGGTAAAGGGTCAGCCCCCGAGCCCGCTCCGGTGACCGGCCGGAGACCGGCCGGTGGCCGGTCAGCGCCGTATCGCGGGGGCCTGGGGACCGGGCGACACGGGGGAAGCGGCGGGCGTCACGAGCGGCAGGGCGCCGGGCGCCATCAGCGGCCGGGTCACCGAAACGGGTGTCACCGAGGTGACCGCGGCGGGCGCGCGGAGCATGCGCCGGTCCCCGGCGTCGAGCACGCCGCGCGGGGTGACCCCGCGGGTGTCCGGCACGGAGTTGGCGCTCAGCGGGCTGACCGCGGGGCCGTCGTCGGGGCGGGCGCCGCCGTCGACCGCGGCTTCCATGGGCAGGGCGCTGCCCAGGGCGATGGCCGCCATCGAGAAGGCGCCCGCGGCGGCGAAGGCGAACCGCCTGCCGCGGGAGGCCGCGGTGCCGGAGCCGCTGTGCGCGGGGGCCTCCGGCTGCTCCCGGTCCTCGGGGCGCCCGTCGGCCGCGGCGGCGCGGGTCAGCTCATGGATGCGGAAACCGCGACCGCCGGAGCCGCCGGGCACGAGGTCGCGGCCCGGTGTGAGGTACGAGAACTCCTCGCGGCGCCGTGAACCGCCGCCGCCGAACACGCCGGAGCCGAGCAGGCCGCCGTCGAAGGGGCCGCGCCGCTCCTGGTCCCGCCCGCCGGCGGCGCCGGGGCCGTGGCCCTCGTCGTCCCGGTCGCGCCAGTCACGCGTACGGTCGGCGTCCTCGGTCCCGTCGCCGGTCGGTGGTAGGCCGGGAAGGCCCTGGAGCCGGGCCAGCAGCCCGGCGGAGAGCATCGGCTGCTCGGAGGCCGCCACGACGCTCTTGAGACGCCGCTGCTCGCTGGCAGCGGCTTTGCACTGCGGACAGGTCACCAGATGGGCGAGCACCCGGTCCCGGGTGTCGTCGCCGAGCTCGCCGTCGACAAATGCGGCGAGCCGGTCGCCAAGGTGCTGCTCGGCAGGCGCTGCACGTTGTTCGCCTGAACCGCTACTGCTCACGTTCTCCCGCCCTCCTGGCCAGGTTTCTGTGTGGCGGCAGCGAGCGCGGGAGCCGGCCGGGCGCCGGGCGCCCGGTGTTCCAGAGCCTTGCGCAGGTGGGAGCGGCCACGGTGAATCCTGCTCCGTACCGTGCCCAGCTTCACACCCAGCGTCGCGGCGATCTCCTCGTACGACAGTCCCTCGATGTCGCAGAGCACCACGGCGGCGCGGAACTCCGGGGCGAGGGTGTCCAGCGCCTGCTGGACGTCCGCGTCGAAGTGCGTGTCGTTGAAGTGCTGCGCGGGGGACGGCTCGCGGCTGGGCAGCCGCTCGGCCGCGTCGTCCCCGAGGGCGTCGAAGCGGATCCGCTGGCGGCGGCGCACCATGTCCAGGAAGAGATTGGTCGTGATGCGGTGCAGCCAGCCCTCGAACGTGCCGGGCGTGTAGGTGGACAGGGAACGGAAGACCCGCACGAAGACCTCTTGGGTGAGGTCCTCCGCATCGTGCTGGTTGCCGGTCAGGCGGTACGCCAGCCGGTACACCCGGGCACTGTGGGTACTGACGATCTCCTCCCAAGAGGGAGGCGTCCACGCCTGAGCGTCCCCGTCGGTGGCGAACGTCGCGGTCGCGGGAGTGTTTTCGCGTGAACGGTCATCAGCAGTGTTGGTCACGGATTTCGGCTGTCCGGCGGACCGGAGAATACGCCTGAGCGTTCCTCCCTTGTCACCGGCCGCAGCCGCACCTCCCCTGTCGGCTCTGGTGGTGTCCAGTAGAGCCCCTACCATATCCACCTCGCCCGTTAGCTCCGGATAAGTGCGCTGTTGCCATTGACTTCCCAGGACTTCCACTCGGCGGGGAGAGCCGGGGCCTTCTCCCGCCGGTAGCCGTCCTTACGGATAACGCACAGTCCCATCAGCGGGTTCCCGCCCCCAGCGGATACAGTCGCCGGGCGGGCTGCACCTACGACAGGGATCGACCCGGGGACAGGGAGAGGGACATTACCGGCAACCGGCAGGCGAGCTGGGCGTTCGCCGACGCGTTCGTCGCCGAGGACGACGCCCTCATACGCGCCCGCGCCCGGTCCCACGCGGCCGGTCTGCGGCCCGTCTCGCCCGGCACCGGTGCGGCCCTGCGGCTGCTGGCCGCCACGGGGGACGCGAAGTCCGTCGTCGAGATCGGCACCGGCACCGGGGTCTCCGGCATCCACCTGCTGCGCGGCATGCGCCCCGACGGCATCCTGACCACCGTCGACACCGAGCCGGACCGCCTTCAGCTCGCGCGCGAGGCGTACCGCGAGGCCGGTTTCGCCGCCAACCGCTCCCGCGTCATCCCCGGCCTGGCCCTGGACGTGCTCCCCCGGCTCACCGACGGCGGCTACGACCTGGTCTTCTGCGACGCCGACCGGCTGGAGTACCTGGACTACCTCGACGAGGCGCTGCGGCTGCTGCGGATCGGCGGCCTGGTCTGCTTCGAGGGCGCCTTCGCCCGCGGGCGCGCGCTGGACGCCGCCCACCAGGACGCCGAGTCGGTGCGGCTGCGCGAGCTGATGCGCGCGGTCCGGGACAGCCCCCGGCTCTCCCCCGTCCTGCTGCCGACCGACGACGGTCTGCTGTGCGCGGTGCGCCGGAAGTGACGCGGCGGCGCGCGCAGGAAAACGACGGCGGCCCCGTACACGACATTCCGTGTACGGGGCCGCGACGATTTATGGGACCGCTGGTCTCAGGCGATGGCCTTCTTCAACGCGTCGCCGAGGGCATCCGCCTCGTCCGGGGTCAGCTCGACAACAAGCCGCCCGCCGCCCTCAAGCGGAACGCGCATGATGATGCTCCGCCCCTCCTTGGTCACCTCGAGCGGGCCGTCACCCGTCCGCGGCTTCATGGCCGCCATGCTCGTTCCCCTTCCTGAAACCAGCTCGGACTCGAACACATTGGTTCTCGGCCATTATCCCGCATCTATCGACCCGATGACCAACATCGGTCGCACTACGTTCAGCATGGGCCCTCCCCAAAACCGGCCAATTCGGCGAGTGGACAGTGATCGACCGGGTTCCCGAAGGGTATCGGTTCGGTCGGACGTTTGACGTACGTCACATGTCGGGGTGCCGTGAAGTCCGGCATTCTGGCCAGGACCGATGCCGCGACGAAGGGGTTCAGCCATGGCCGACAGCGTTCTGTACGAGGTGAGCGACGGGCTCGCGACCGTCACCTTCAACCGTCCCGAGGCGATGAACGCGCTCGACACGGACACGAAGAACACCCTGCGGGACGCCTTGCGGGAAGCGGCCGACGACACCGCGGTGCGGGCGGTGCTGCTCACCGCGACCGGGCGGGCCTTCTGCGTCGGACAGGACCTCAAGGAGCATCTGGCGACGCTGGCGGCGGGCGGCGGGCTCACGACGGTGGCCGAGCACTATAATCCGATCGTCACCGCGATCGCGACGATGCCCAAGCCGGTGGTGGCGGGGGTGAACGGGGTCGCCGCGGGCGCCGGGGCCGGGTTCGCCTTCGCCGCGGACTACCGGATCGTGGCGGACACCGCCGCCTTCAACACGTCCTTCGCCGGGGTGGCGCTCAGCGCGGACTCGGGTGTGTCGTGGACGCTGCCGCGGCTGGTCGGGCACAGCCGGGCCTCGGATCTCCTGCTCTTCCCGCGCTCGGTGGGGGCCGCGGAGGCGTACGACCTCGGGATCGCCAACCGGGTCGTGCCCGCCGCGGATCTTCCCGCCGAGGCCGTCGCCGTGGCCCGGCGGCTGGCCGAGGGGCCGACCGTCGCCTACGCCGCCATCAAGGCGTCCCTCGCCCACGGGGCCGCCCACTCCCTGCTCTCCACCCTCGCCAAGGAGGACGAGCTCCAGACCCTGGCCGGAGCCGCCGAGGACCACCGCATCGCGGTCAACGCCTTCGTGGCCAAGCAGCCTCCGCGCTACGTGGGCCGCTGACGCGGGACGCCCGTCGCCGCTCCGGCCGGTCCTCGATCGCCGGACGGGCTGAAGGGGGCACGGGTGCGGCGCGACCTCCGGCCCGTCCGGACGGGCCCTAGCGGGCGGAGCAGTCGGCGAGGTGGTCGTTGACCAGGCCGCAGGCCTGCATCAGGGCGTAGGCGGTGGTGGGGCCGACGAAGCGGAAGCCGTGGGATTTGAGCGCCTTGGCGAGAGCCACCGACTCGGGGGTGGTGGCGGGCACGTCGGCGAGGCGGCGCGGGGCCGGGCGGGTCGCGGGGTCGGGCGCGAAGGACCAGATGAGGGCGTCGAGCCCGCCGTCGTAGCTGTCGCGCAGGGCCTGCGCGGCCCGCGCGTTGGCGACGGAGGCGGCGATCTTCGCCCGGTTGCGGATGATCCCGGGATCGAGCAGCAGCCGCGCCTCGTCCTGCGCCGTGAAGCCCGCGACCGCGTCGATCTTGAAGCCGTCGAAGGCGGCCCTGAACCCCTCGCGGCGACGGAGGATCGTGATCCAGGACAGCCCGGACTGGAACGCCTCCAGGCAGGTCCGCTCGAACAGGGCGTCGTCCCCGTGCACGGGCCGCCCCCACTCGGTGTCGTGGTAGGCCACGTAATCCGGCGCGGACAGCCCCCAGGGGCAGCGCGCGAGTCCGTCGGGCCCGACGATCGCGTCACTCACCGGTGTCGTCCCGCGGCGTCTCGTCCTTGTCCAGGGACGGCGTCACGGGGGCGCCGACCGCGTCGGCCCGCGCCCCGGCCAGCACGGCCTCCAGGTCGGCGATCCTGGCGTCCCGCTCGGCGAGTTCCGCCCCGAGCCGGTCCAGCACCTCGTCGACGTCCAGCATGCGGTAGCCGCGTACGGCGATCGGCAGCCGGACGGCGTCGATGTCGGACCTGATGAGCGGGCGGTCGGCGGGCAGCCGGTCGTCGATCCGGTCGGGTTCGGAGTCCCGCAGGGTGCCGCCGTCACCGAGTACGGCCATCGCGACGGCGGCGACCACCGCGACCAGCGCGATGAGCATGAACCAGAACAACTCGATCTCCCGGGGTCCGGCCTACGTGTCAGGCACGATCGTGCCACGATCGCATGAGTCTGAGATGAGGAGCGGCAGTGGCACTTCGGTTGGGGACCCGCGAATTCGGCGAGCGGGAGCCGGTGATCATGGCGATCGTGAACCGTACGCCGGACTCGTTCTACGACCAGGGCGCCACCTTCACCGACGAACCCGCGCTGGAGCGGGTCGCGGGCGCCGTCGCGGAGGGCGCGGCGATCATCGACATCGGCGGGGTGAAGGCGGGCCCCGGCGAGGAGGTCTCGGCGGCGGAGGAGATCCGCCGCACGGTCGCCTTCGTGGCGGAGGTGCGCCGCCGCCACCCGGATGTGGTGATCAGCGTGGACACCTGGCGGCACGAGGTCGGCGAGGCGGTGTGCGAGGCGGGCGCCGACCTGCTGAACGACGCGTGGGGCGGGGTGGACCCGCGGCTGGCGGAGGTCGCGGCGCGGTACGGCGTGGGGCTGGTGTGCACGCACGCGGGCGGCGCGCGGCCGCGGACCCGGCCGCACCGGGTGGGGTACGAGGACGTGATGGCCGACATCCTGCGGGTGACGGTGGGGCTGGCCGAGCGGGCGGCGGCGCTGGGCGTGCCGCGTGACGGGATTCTGATCGACCCGGGTCACGACTTCGGCAAGAACACCCGGCACTCGCTGGAGGCGACCCGGCGGCTGCCGGAGATGACGGCGACGGGGTGGCCGGTGCTGGTCTCCCTGTCGAACAAGGACTTCGTCGGGGAGACGCTCGACCGGCCGGTCAAGGAGCGGCTGATCGGCACGCTGGCCACCACGGCGGTGTCGGCGTGGCTCGGGGCGCGGGTGTACCGCGTCCACGAGGTCGCCGAGACCCGTCAGGTGCTGGAGATGGTGGCCTCGATCGCGGGTCACCGCCCGCCCGCCGTGGCCCGCAGGGGCCTGGCCTAGGGGCCCGCTGGGCGGGGGCCAGGGGTCTGCGAGGCGGGGGCCAGGGGTCTGCGAGGCGGGGGCCAGGGGCCCTGCGAGGCCCTAGGCGCTCTCCTTCGTCACCCGCGCCACGGCCTCGTCCACGTCGTCCGTGACGTGGAACAGCTCCAGGTCGGCCTCGGACGCCTTGCCGCCCGCGACGAGCGTGGAGCGGATCCAGGAGACCAGGCCGCCCCAGTACTCGGTGCCGAAGAGCACGATCGGAAAACGGGTGACCTTCTTGGTCTGGACGAGGGTGAGCGCCTCGAAGAGTTCGTCGAGGGTGCCGAAGCCGCCGGGGAGCACGACGAATCCCCGCGCGTACTTCACAAACATCGTCTTTCGGACAAAGAAGTAGCGGAAGTTCACGCCGATGTCGACATAGGAGTTGAGGCCCTGCTCGAAGGGCAGCTCGATGCCGAGGCCGACCGAGATGCCGCCCGCTTCGAGCGCGCCCTTGTTGGCGGCCTCCATCGCGCCGGGGCCGCCGCCGGTGATGACGGCGAAACCGGCCTCGGTCAGGGCGCGGCCGATCCGTACGCCCGCCGCGTACTCACGCGAGTCCACCGGGGTGCGGGCGGAGCCGAAGACGCTGACGGCGGGGCCGAGTTCGGCCAGGGCGCCGAAGCCCTCGACGAATTCCGACTGGATCCGCATCACACGCCACGGGTCGCCGTGCACCCAGTCCGACTCTCCTCGACTGTCCAGCAACCGCTGATCGGTGGTCCCCGCCTGCACCTGGCCGCGCCGCCGTACGACAGGGCCCGTGTGCCGTTCCGGCCAGCCCTTGCCGGTCAGCACGGTCTCCGCCGCCTCGTTGGCCGCGGCAGCCGCCTCCTGCGCGTCCGGACTCTGCCCGGCCGCTCCCGTGTGTGAGTCAGTCATACGGGAAGCGTACGCATCATGGTGCGGCGGACGGCGCCAATGGGACCGCCCGGGGCGCTTCGAGGCGGGCGCTGACCCAGGTGAAGGCCGCGGGGAACATTCCGCCCCAGGTCTTCCAGTTGTGCCCGCCGCGGTCGATCCGCAGCGTGCTGACCGAGGTGGGCGGCCGGACGGCGGCGGTGATCCAGTCGCCGAATTTCGGCGGGCTCTCCGGGTCCTGCTTGCTGGACTCGATGAGGATGTGCACGTCGGGGCGGGTGTTCTGGGCCAGCCACAGCGGCGAGCGGACACCGCGGGCGGACTCGGCCGGATTGTCCGGGGCCATCGCGGCGGCGGCCACGAACCGGTCGGGGTGTTCGAGCGCCATCCGCACCGCGCAGTAGCCGCCGGTGGATATGCCCATCACGGCCCAGCCGCGCGGCGCCGGGAGCGTACGGAAATTGTGCGCGATCGTCTGCGCCACGTCGTCGGTGAGCCAGGTGCCGACCTTGCTCTTGCCCGGCACGTCGGCGCAGCCGGTGTTGGCCCGGTCCGGGGTGATGGTGGGCAGCACGAGTATCGCGGGCTCGGCGCGGCCGGCGGTGATCTCGCCCTGCATGATCTGGCCGAGCCGCATCCCGCGCAGGAAGCTGTGCGGGGTGCCGGGGATGCCGTGCAGGACCTCTATGACGGGGAAGCGGGTGTGCGCGAACTCCTTCTTCTTGTACTGCGGCGGCGTCCAGACGATGACGTCGCCCTTCGTCCCGGACTTCCAGCCGCGCACGGTGGCCTTCTCGAAGCCTTGTGAGTACGAGGCGAATTTGACCCGGTAGTCGGGCTTGGTGGGGGTGGGCGTGGCGGTGGGGCCCGCGACGGACTTGCCGCCGCTGTTGGCGTTGCCGAGCAGGTCGTCCCAGGACGCGTAGAAGCCGTAGTCGTTGTTGACCGTGACAATCACCACGAAGATCGCGGTGACCTGACAGAGCACGATCATCCCGACGCGGGCGACGACCCGTACCGGCCGCGGGCCCCGTACCCGCGGCCAGAGCAGCACCGCGCCCGCCACCGCGGCCACCGCGACGACGAGGAGCAGTACGGCGAATCCTCTGCTGGTCAGTCCCACGACACGCCTCTTCCCCCAACCGATCCCTACGGCTCCGATCACACCATGCCGCGAGGGAAGACCGATGGGCACCCCTGTTCGGTTGCTCCGCCTTTCGCCGGATCAATCGGACGAGTGAGGCGGGGCGGTCGCCGGGGCCGCGGGATCGGGCCCGGTCAGTCGGTGAGCCAGCCGCGCAGCCGCTCCTCGGCCTCCAGCACGGCGGCGACCGCGACGTGCTCCTCTCGGGCGTGGGCGAGCTTGGGGTCGCCGGGGCCGTAGTTCACCGCGGGCACGCCGAGCGCGGAGAAGCGGGCCACGTCGGTCCAGGCGTCCTTGGGGGCGGGTTCGGTGCCGATGGCGCGCACGAAGGCGGCGGCGGCCGGGTGCGCGAGGCCGGGCAGCGCGCCCGGCGCGCTGTCGGTGAGCACCACGGTGAAGCCGTCGAAGACCTCCTCGGCGTGCGCGAGCGCCTCGGCCTCGCTCCGGTCGGGCGCGAAGCGGAAGTTGACGGTCACCGCGCAGGAGTCGGGGATCACATTGCCCGCGTGGCCGCCCTCGACCCGCACCGCGTTCAGCCCCTCGCGGTACTCCAGGCCGTCGATGACGACCCGGCGGGGCTCGTACGCGGCGAGCCGGTCCAGGATCGGCGCGGCCTTGTGGATGGCGTTGTCCCCGAGCCAGCTCCGCGCCGAGTGCGCCCGGCGGCCGGTGGTCTCGACCCGGATCCGCAGGGTGCCCTGGCAGCCGCCCTCGACCTTGCCGTCGGTCGGCTCCATCAGCACCGCGAAGTCCCCGGCCAGCCACTCGGGGTGCCGCTCGACCAGCCGCTTGAGTCCGTTGAACTCGGCCGCGATCTCCTCGGCGTCGTAGAAGACGTAGGTCAGGTCGCGGTTCGGCGCGGTCAGGGTCGCCGCCAGCCGCAGCTGCACCGCCACGCCCGCCTTCATGTCCGAGGTGCCGCAGCCCCACAGCAGGCCGTTCTCGTCCAGCCGCGACGGCAGGTTGTCCGCGATCGGCACGGTGTCGATGTGGCCCGCGAGCACCACCCGCTCGGCGCGCCCGAGCCGGGTCCGCGCCACCACCGCGTCGCCGTCCCGGTCCACCGTCAGGTGCGGCAGCCCCCGCAGCGCCTCCTCCACCAGATCCGCCAGCGCCTTCTCCTGCTGGCTCACGGACGGCACGTCCACGAGTTGGGCGGTGAGCCGAGCGGCATCCTGGCTGAGGTCGAGTTCGCTGCGCATACGCCGAGCGTAGGGCCTCGGGCCCGGATGCCCCGAAGGCCCCGGCCGCCTGCCCCGTTCACGCGCACGGAGGAGAAAGCCGAAGACGGCGCCGTCGTAGGTCATTCGGGGCCCGCCGCCTTCGGTACGCTCGGCGCGTGCCCAGCTCCCCCCCTCAGAAGCCCCCCAAGCGCAAGCGCCGGGGCCGCAGGATCGCCACAGCGGCCGTGGTGTTGCTGGGGCTCGCCACCTATGGCCTCTACCGCGCCGCGGAGGAGAACAAAGCGCCGGAAAGCGCGGACTGCACAGTGACGGCGGACGGCGACACGCTGGACATGAGCCCGTCGCAGGCGGCGAACGCGACGACGATCGCCGCGGTGGCCACCTCGCGCGGGCTGCCGGAAAGGGCGCTCACCATAGCCCTGGCCACGGCGTTGCAGGAGTCACGGCTGGACAATCTCGATCACGGCGACCGGGATTCGCTCGGCCTGTTCCAGCAGCGCCCCTCGCAGGGCTGGGGCACCGCGCAGCAGGTCCAGGACCCGGTGTACTCGACGAACGCCTTCTTCGACGGCCTGGTGAAGATCGAGGGCTATTCGCGGCTGCCGCTGACCGTGGCGGCGCAGCGCGTGCAGAAGAGCGGCTTCCCCCAGGCGTACGCGAAGCACGAGGCGGACGCGACGCTGCTGTCGGCGGCGCTGTACGGGCGCAAGGCGGGCGCGCTGAGCTGTACGACGGGCTCGGACACGCCCTTCAGCGCGGGCGGCAAGCTGGGCAGTACGTCGCAGGTCACGGCCAGGCTGACGCGGGAGTTCGGCAACCAGGTGAAGCCGGTGGCGGCCGACGAGCCGCGTACGGTCGCGGTGCCCGCCAGGCCCGCGGGCGGCGCGGCGGAGGGCGACGGCACCCGGCGCGGCTGGGAGCTGGCGCAGTGGGCGGTGGCGCACGCGCAGGACCTGAAGGTCGAGCAGGTGACCTTCGGCGGCCGGAAGTGGGCCGCGGCGCAGTCCGGCAAGGGCTGGCAGAAGCAGAAAGCGGGCGGCGCGCAGGGTTCCGCGGCCGTCAAGCCGGACGGATACGTACGGATCACCGTCGCGCAATAGTGCGCGCATTCACTCGGAAGTGCCCGCTCCCGCGGTCAAACGCGGGCTGCGGGAAAACCGCTCGACCGGATGGCAATTCCCTTGGCGCAGCAGGGATGTGACGTTTCATCAAAGTCATATGAGCTGTCCGCTATATCCGATCTGTCGGATTCCTATAATGCGACACATTGCCAACTCTTTACCTCGAACGACCGCAACCTTCGGGCTCCTTGAGCGGTAGTCACGACGTCCGCCCGGCGGACGCAATACGTCCCCTCACGGAGCCAACTCCGTAAAAGGAGCACCATGTCCCTCCCCCTGACCCGCCGCTTCGCCCAGGCCGCCCTGCTGATCGGCGCCGCCGCCGCGCCGCTGATCGGAGCGGGCGCCGCGCAGGCCGCCGCGCTGCCGCCGACGGACCTGGGCGGGCTGAGCAATCTGGACGGCGCCAATGTCGGCAACACGCTGGACAGCGCTTCCCAGCAGGCCACCGGGGTGGCCGGGCAGGCCGGTACCCAGGCGATGAAGACCACGCTCCCGGCCACCGGCCGCATCGTGGGCACCGCGAGCAGGACCGCCGCCCCGGCCGCGCAGAAGGCCGCGGGCGACGCCGCCGATTCCGCGGGCCGGATCGTCGGCCAGACCGCCGAGTCCGCCGGTGGCGTCGCCCCGCACACCGAGACGCTGCCGGTCTCCGCGCTTCCCAACACCGGCCAACTGCCGGCCGGCGCGCTGCCCACCACCGACATGCTGCCGCTCAAGGGCCTCCCCCTGGGCTGATCGCCGAACCGCACGCGGGGGGGGGGGGGGGGGGGGGGGGCCCCCGCCCCCCCCCTTTTTTTTTGGTCGGGATTTCCCCCCCACCCTTTTTGGTTCGTCACCCCGGTTCGC
>NZ_JBVHLD010000017.1:154837-195318 GCF_055559175.1 Streptomyces sp. NPDC024632 | reverse complement strand
AAATGACCCCCTAGGAGGTGGACAAAATCCACACTCGCGGAGAGAGCAAGGAAGCCCCCCCCCCCCCCCCCCGCGCGTGTCTGCCGGGCAGCGCTCTCACACCGGCCTGGTCGGGTCAGCCCGGCGGGTCAGCCCGGCGGAAGCGGTTCAGCGGGAGCGGTTCAGCGGGAGCGGTTCAGCGCAGCCGCTCGACGGCCGCCGCCACCCGCTCGTCGACCGCCGTGAAGGCGATCCGGACGAACCGCTCGCCCGTCGGCCCGTAGAACTCGCCGGGCGCCACCAGGATGCCGCGCTTGGCCAGGTCGCCGACGGTGTCCCAGCAGTTCTCCGCGCGAGTCGCCCACAGGTACAAGCTGGCCTCGCTGTGCTCGATCCGGAAACCCGCGCCCTCGAAGGCGGTCCGCAGCGCGGCGCGCCGGCGCGCGTACCGCTCCTTCTGCTCCACCGCGTGCTCGCGGTCGTCGAGCGCGGCGACCATCGCGGCCTGTACGGGCGCGGGCACGATCATGCCGACGTGCTTGCGGACCTCCAGCAGACCGGCGACGACGGACGCGTCACCGGCGAGGAAGGCGCCGCGGTAGCCCGCGAAGTTGGACCGCTTGGACAGCGAGTGGACGGCGATCAGCCCCTCGTGGCTGTCCCCGCACACGTCCGGGTGCAGTACGGAGACCGGCTCCGCACCCTCCCAGCCCAGCTCGATGTAGCACTCGTCGGACACCACGAGCACCCCGTGCTCGCGCGCCCACGCCACGATCCGGCGCAGCTCGGCGGCGGACAGCACGCGGCCCGTGGGGTTGGACGGGCTGTTGAGCCAGAGCAGCTTCAGGCCGTCCGGGTCGAGTTCGGTCACCGGGTCGTCGTACGTGACCGGTTCCGCGCGGGCCACCAGCGCGCCGATCTCGTACGTCGGGTAGGCGAGCCGCGGGTACGCGACCCGGTCGCCCGCCTCGATGCCCAGCAGCGTCGGCAGCCAGCCGACCAGTTCCTTGGAGCCGAGCAGCGGCAGGATGTTCGCCGGGTCGGCGCCGCTCACGCCGTGCCAGCGGCTGAGATATCCGGCGGCGGCCTCGCGCAGCGCGCGCGTGCCGTACGTCAGCGGATAGCCGGGGCTGTCGGCGGCGGCGGCGAGCGCGCGCCGGATCACCTCGGGCACCGGGTCCACCGGGGTCCCCACCGACAGGTCGACCACACCGTCCGGGTGCGCGACGGCCGTCGCCTTGTAGGGCTCCAGGCGGTCCCACGGGAAGACCGGGAGGCGGGCGGAGATGCTCACGTGCTCACTCTCGCTTGTCGATCGATGGTCCGTGATCGAAATGTCCATGACGGACGTACGCCGCGGCCCCGCACAGCGCCGAGCGTGGCTCGGTGCGCCGTACGGGGCCGGGCGGAGACTGCCCGACCGGGATCAGTGGTCCTGGCTCTGCGGGGGCAGCGCTGCGATGAAGGGGTGGTCGCGCTCGATGAGACCGAGCTTGGACGCGCCGCCGGGCGACCCCAGTTCGTCGAAGAACTCCACGTTCGCCTTGTAGTAGTCCTTCCACTCCTCCGGGGTGTCGTCCTCGTAGAAGATCGCCTCGACGGGGCAGACCGGCTCACAGGCGCCGCAGTCGACGCATTCGTCCGGGTGGATGTACAAGGACCTGGAGCCCTCGTAGATACAGTCGACCGGGCACTCTTCGATGCACGCCTTGTCCTTCAGGTCGACACAAGGCTGCGCGATGACGTAGGTCACGCTGTCGTTCCTCCTCGATAGGGCTCATCTCGCGCGGGAGCGCGGCGTCGTCGATGCCCGCACCTAGTATCTCCGTTCCTGAGCACGATCCGAACAGGAGGGGCACGCATGGCAGGGGATTTCTCTTCCGGAGCGCGGCTCGTGATCCGGATTACCCCGTCTGACGTGGGAAAACGCGTATCGGTACGGCAGGTTCTGGAGATCACCGACGGGCATCCTACGTTCACCGATACGGTCGGTGTTCTCGTATCGTGGGATGCGGGAGTGGTGTGCGTCACGCGGAGGTCCGGGGAAACGGTACGCATCGCCGAATCGCTCCTCGTCGCGGGGAAGGTGGTGCCGCCCACCCCGCCGTCACGGAGAATGTCGCGTGTGACGTCCGCGTCCCCCGAGGAGCTTGAGGCGTTCGCCTCGCGCGCCTGGCCCGCCACCGAGACCGAGCCGCTGGGCCGGTGGACACTGCGCTCGGCCGTCGCGGGCGAGCGAGAAGCGGAGCAGGACAAGGGCGGCGGGCGGCGGGAGGGCTTCACCCGCCGCGCCAACTCCGTCCTGGTGGACGGCGATCCCGACCGCCCGCTGGACGCCGCGCTCGACCACGTCGTCGGCTGGTACGGGGCGCGGGGCACGACACCGTATCTCCAGGTGCCCGACACCTCGCCCTACGCGGCCGAGTTGGAGCGCCGCGGGTGGGTACGGGAGGCGGACACGCTGGTCAGGGTCGCGCCGCTGGCGCCGCTCACCCGGCTGCCGGGCGCGGACGCCGTCACGCTGTCCCGGACGCCCGACGCGGCGTGGCTGGCCGCCTACCACCGCACCGGCTCGCTCGCCGACGCGGCGCTGAAGGTGGTCTCCGGCGGACCCTCGGTGTGGTTCGCGACCGCCCCCGGCGCCATCGGGCGGGCCGTGGTCGACGGGCCGTGGGTGCTGTTCGGCGCGGTCGAGGTGGCGCCCTCGCACCGCCGCAGGGGCCTGGCGACCGCCGTCATGGGCGCGCTCGCCCGGCGCGCCGCCGACGAGGGAGCGAGGAGCGCGTACCTCCAGGTGGAGGCCGACAACGAGGCGGCCCGCGCGCTCTACGACGGGCTCGGCTTCACCGACCACCACGGCTACCACTACCGGCGCCCCTCGGTATGAGCGCGGACGTACGGGAACGGTTCGCGGCGGCGGCGCGCGAGGAGCGCCCCGACCTGGCCGAGCTGTGCCTGCTGATCGGCGCGGAGGCCGACCCGGCGCTGGACGGCGTCGCGATCGACGCGGCCCAGATCGAGCTGGACCGGCTCGCCGGGATGCTCCCGTACGGCCTGACGACGCCGCTGGAGTGGGCGACCGCCCTGCACCGGCTGCTCGGGGCCCGGCTGGGCTTCCACGGCGAGCCCGGCGACTACCAGAAGCTCTCGTCGTCGCTGCTCCAGCAGGTGCTGCGGCGGCGGCGCGGGCTGCCGATCCTGCTGTCGGTGGTCTGGACGGAGGTCGCCCGCCGGGCCGGCGCGCCGGTGTACGGGGTCGCGCTGCCCGGCCACTACGTCGTCGGCTTCGGCGATCCGGCGGGCGCGTACGTCCTGGTCGACCCCTTCGAGGGCGGCCGGGTGCTGTCGGGGCCCGACGCGGAACTCCTGGTCGCGGGCGCGACCGGCGCCCCGCTGGCCCCCGGCATGCTCACGCCCGCCGATCCGCTGGACACCGTGCACCGCGTCCTGAACAACATCCGCGCCTGGACGTCCGCCCGCCTCGAACAGGCCGCCGTCGAGCTGTGGACGATCGACCTCGCCCTGCTCCTCCCCCGCCACCCGGCCCGCCTGCGCTACGAGCGCGCCCAACTCCTCGTCCGCCTCGGCGACTTCACCGGCGGCGCCGCGGCCCTCGACGAGTACGCCGAACTGATCGGCGGTTTCGACCCGGAGACCGCGGAGAAGATCCGCCGCAAGGCCCGCGCGGCGCGGGCGCTGCTGAACTGAGCCCCGCCGTTTAGAGCCAGCCCTTTTCGCGGGCGATACGGACCGCCTCCGCGCGGTTGCGCGCGCCCGTCTTCTGGATCGCGGTCGACAGGTAGTTGCGGACCGTGCCCTCCGACAGCAGCAGGCCGCGCGCGATGTCGGCGTTGACCGAACCGTCGGCGGCGGCCCGCAGCACCTCGCGCTCGCGGGCCGTCAGCGGATCGGCGCCGTCGGCGAGCGCCGCGGCGGCCAGCGTGGGGTCGATGACGCGCTCGCCGCGCAGCACCCGCCGTACGGCGTCGGCCAGTTGGGCCGCCGGAGCGTCCTTGACCAGGAACGCCTCCGCGCCCGATTCCATCGCTCTGCGCAGATAGCCGGGGCGGCCGAAGGTCGTGACGATCACGATTTTGACCTCCGGCAGCTCTTCGCGGAGGCGCGCCGCCGCCTCGATGCCGGTCAGGCCCGGCATCTCGATGTCCAGCAGCGCCACGTCCGGGCGGTGCGTCCTGGCCGCCGCCAGCACCTCGTCGCCGCGGGCCACCTGGGCGACGACCTCGAGGTCCTCTTCGAGGCCGAGGAGCGTCGCCAGTGCTTCTCGCACCATCGACTGATCCTCCGCGAGCAGCACCCGGACGCTTCTCCTCATCCCCCCACCCTAGGGCTCCGCCCTTCCCCCACCACGGTTCCCCGCCCGGTCGCCCGCCCCCCCTTCCAGGGCCCGCCCCCCAGCCCGCTCCCTCACCAGGCCGGTGGGCCGATTCTTTCTGGGCGCGCGCCCCCGAGACGGTCCTTCTGCCAGGGCGGCTGGCCGATCTTTTCAGGGGCGCGGCCCCGTGCGGTCCTTCTGCCAGGGCGGTGGGCCGATCTTTTCAGGGGCGCGCCCCGAGGCGGTCCTTCCGCCAGGGCGGTGGGCCGATCTTTTGAGGGGCGCGGGGAACTGCGCGGCCAGCCCCCACCGGGCTGTCAGCCCGAAAACAACAGCATCTGCCCCGCTGGGGCCGGTTCTTCAGCCGCGCCACCGCGCGGGCTGAGCGCGCAGTTCCCCGCGCCCCTTCGGGGCCCGACCCGCCGTGCGAACACCGCGCCACCGTCGTGGCGGGCCGCGCAGTTCCCCGCGCCCCTAAAGACACGTGGCTGGGCCCCTCGGCAGAAGAACCGCCCCAGGGCGCGCGCCCTGAAAAGATCGGTCTACCGCCCAGGTTGAGAGGCCGCCCGGGGGCGGGGCCGCGGCGGGGTTAGCCGAGGGCTTCGGTGAAGCTGGTGGCGCCCATGGCAGAGGTGACGGTGGCACGGTATTTGGGGCAGGAGCCCAAAGCGGCAGCGTCAAGATCGGCGGCGGTGCGCGGCTTCTGATCGGGGTGCTGCTCGATCCAGTTGGCGAGGTCGATGGCGAAGAACGCCTTGGCGCCCGCGGGGGCGCCGGAGTCCTTGATGCGGGGCCCCTCCTTGGCGAGGAAGGCGCAGAAGGTCGGCCCGTCGACCGGATTGGCACCGCCGGAGCCACCAGTGGCGGAGGCTGAGGCGGACGGAGAGGCGGCAGAAGCACTGCCGGTGGCCTTGCCCGACCCCGTGGCGGACGGCCTGGAACCCCCCGAGCCCCCGCCGCAGGCGGCCAGCAGGAGCGCTCCGGCCACCGCGACCCCGGCCGTCGGCACCGTATGTCTGATCACACGTCTCGTAGCGGAACGCGTCACGTCGACTCCCCCCAGGAAGGCGCCACGGCGGCGCCCGGTGGCCGGACCGTACCGAGCGCGGAGGCCCGGCGTCCCACCCCCGGCACGGATGGTTACAGCGTGAGGACCCGGCGGTGACAGCCGGACCCGGACGCGGACCGCCGTATGACATCTGTCATGGGGAAGACACGACTCGCGGCACTGCACGGGCGAGGGGCGGGCGGGCGAAGCTTGGTGGCATGAGCGCGATGGGGATGACGACCGCGAACGGGCCGGGGGCCGCCGTCAAGGGCGAGCCCGTGGTCGCCTTCAGCGATGTGAACAAGAGCTTCGGGCCGGTGCGGGCCGTCGCGGAGCTGAGCCTGACGCTGCACCCGGGCGAGACGGTGGCCCTGCTGGGCCCGAACGGCGCGGGGAAGTCGACCGCGCTCGACCTGATGCTGGGGCTGCGGAACGCGGACAGTGGGAGCGTGCGGCTGTTCGGCACGACCCCGGCGCAGGCCATCGCGGCGGGCCGGGTGGGCGCGATGCTCCAGAGCGGCGGCCTGATGGAGGACGTGACCGTACGGGAGCTGGTGAGCCTGGCGTGCGACCTGCACCCGAAGGCGTACCCGGTGGACGAGGTGCTGGCCGGCGCCGACATCGCCGACATCGCCGACCGCAAGGTCAACAAGCTCTCCGGCGGTCAGGAGCAGCGCGTACGGTTCGCGCTCGCGACGGCCGGGGCGAACGACCTGATCGTGCTGGACGAGCCGACGGTCGGCATGGACGTCAGCGCGCGGCAGGCGTTCTGGGCCACGATGCGCGGCCAGGTGGAGCAGGGCAGGACCGTGCTGTTCGCCACCCACTACCTGGAGGAGGCGGACGCCATCGCGGACCGCGTCCTGGTGCTGCACCGGGGGCGGCTGATCGCCGACGGGACGGCCGCGGAGATCAAGGCGCGGGCGGGCGCCCGCCGGATCACCTTCGACCTGGACGGCACGCCGGACGAGCGGGCGCTCGGCGCGCTGCCGCACATCGTCGGCCTCGACATCACCGGCCCGACCGTCCGCATCCGCTCCGACGACGCGGACGCCACGACGCACGCCGTGTACGCGCTCGGCCTGTACCCGCGCAATCTGGAGGTCTCGGGCCTCGGCCTGGAGCAGGCCTTCCTCGCCATCACCGACGCAGCGTCCGCCGAGGAGGCGGAGAACCGATGAAGACCCTGGTCAGACTGGAGATCGTCCGCACCCTGCGGAACCGCAAGTTCATGTTCTTCTCGGTGCTCTACCCGGGCCTGCTCTTCCTGATCATCACGGCGGGCGCCGACAGGACGAAGAAGATCGACGGCCTGAATCTCACGCTGGTCGCGTACTACATGGTCGCGATGGCGGCGTTCGGCGCGATGACGGCGGTGCTGATGGGCAACGCCGAGCGGATCGCGCGGGAGCGCGAGAAGGGCTGGGTGCGGCAGTTGCGGCTGACCTCGCTGCCCGGCCGCGGCTACGTCACCGCGAAGATCGCCTCCGCCGCGACCGTCAGCCTGCCGTCGATCCTGATCGTGCTGATCCTCGGCGCGACCGTGAAGAACGTCCGGCTCGACGCCTGGCAGTGGATCGCGATCCTGGGCGCGACCTGGGCGGGCAGCATGGTCTTCGCGGCGCTCGGCGTCGCCATCGGATACGTGGCCACGGCCGACGTCGCCCGGCCGGTCTCGATGCTCGCCTACTTCGTCCTGGCGATGCTCGGCGGTCTGTGGGTGCCGATCACCACCTTCCCGCACTGGCTCCGGACGACGGCCGACTACCTGCCGGGACGGCCGTACGCGGCGCTCGGCCAGTCCATCGAGTTCGGCAACGCGCCGCACGCCCGTGACATCGCCGTCCTCGCCTTCTACCTGCTGCTCTTCGCGGGTACGGCCGCCTGGCTGTACCGCAAGGACACGCAGAAGGCGTGACGCGGATGGCGAAGGAGCAGCAGGCGCGGCGGGCACAGGCACAGGCACGGGACCGGGCGGAGGAGCAGGCGCGGGACCGGGACCGGCCCTGGCCGCCGTGGCGGCAGGCGGTGGAGGACGCGGACACTACCGCCATGGGCCGCGCCCCCGAGACCCGCGGCCAGGCGTTGGTCAAGCTGATGTGGATCGGCATCTGGCTGCTCTACCTCGGCTCCCCCGTCAGCGACCTGGCCGACGGCCACCACGGCGCCCTGGTCACCGTCGTCGCCGGCTGCGGCCTGCTCGTCTTCGTCGTCTCCTACCTCGCCGTCGTCTTCCTGCGCACCAACACCGCGTACATGCAGGAGCGTTGGGTGTACGGGGTGCTCGCCGCCCAGCTCGCGCTCGCCTTCACGCTGTCCGCGACGCTCGGCAAGGACTGGCTGGTGATGTTCGTCTACGTGGCCGTCGCCTGCGGGGCGTCGCTGCCGGGCACACAGTCCCGGTGGGCGATTCCCGCGGTCACGGCGGCACTCGCCGGGGTCGGCGCCTGGGTCGACAGCAGCGGCGACCTCTACCCGGCACTGGTCATCCCGGCCCTGCTCGGCGGCTTCGCGATGGTGGGCGTGCGTCAACTCGTCCGGACCATGCGGGAGTTGCGCGAGGCGCGGGAGACGGTGGCGCATCTGGCCGCCACCGAGGAGCGGTTGCGGCTCGCCCGTGACCTGCACGACCTGCTCGGGCACTCACTGTCCCTGATCACGCTCAAGAGCGAACTGGCCGGGCGGATGCTGCCGGACCGGCCGCAGGACGCGGCGCGGCAGGTCGCCGACATCGAGAAGGTCAGCAGGCAGGCCCTGGTCGACGTACGGGAGGCGGTCAGCGGCTACCGCCGCCCGACGCTGGCCACCGAACTGGCCTCCGCGCGCTCCGCGTTGGCCTCCGCCGGGATCGCCGCGCGCGTCCACCAGCCGGACCGGCTGCCCGGTCTCGCCCCGGACGGCGAGGGCGCCCTGGCCTGGGCGCTGCGCGAGGCGGTGACCAATGTCGTCCGCCACAGCGGCGCCCTCACCTGCGTGATCGCCGTGAGCACCAGCGCGGACGGCGCCGCCGCCACCCTCACCGTCTCCGACGACGGCCGCGGCCCCGCTCCCCACCACACCCCCGGCAACGGCCTCAACGGCCTGACCGAGCGCCTCATCCTGGCCGGCGGCACCCTGCGCACCGCGCCCTCGGGCGACGGCGGCTTCCGCCTGACGGCGACGGTGCCGGTCGGCGCCGACGAGACGAGTCCGACCGGCGTCTGAGAACCCCTGGGGCCGTCTCAGCCCGCCACGTTCGGCAGGGTCACATCGCGCTTGGCGCCCGTCGCGTCCAGCGCGGGCAGCAGGGCGTCCGCGACGTCCTGCGGGGTGACGGCCCTGGTGGAGCCGTCCTTCGCCTTGAGCTTGACGGGGTCGAACGTGCCGCCGTAGAGCCCCTTGAGGACCGCGAGGTCGATGTGCGGCTGAAGCTTGCCGTCCGCGTCCGGCACCATCGTCAGGAACTTCGGGATCGACTTCATCGGCCCGAACTTGATGGACTTCAGGCCCGCCCGGACGACGACGAAGTCGGACATGGCCCGCTTGCCGAACCCGTTGACGGCGGCGTCCAGTTCGGCCTGGGTGACCTTCGGCGGGGTGGTCGTGACCGGCAGCGCGATGGCCGGGTTGGAGCCGGTCTCGGCGCGCGTACGGTACGCGGCGGCGACCTTGGCCGCGGCGGCGTTCACGTCGAAGGACTGGCCGGACGTGCCCGCCACCGGGACGGCCTTGCCGTCGGCGAAGCGGACCATGCCGTCGGAGCCCGAACCGCTCTGGCCCGCCAGTGACTTGAGCGCGACCCGCAGTTTGTCCTCGTCGACGACTATGACCGGGTCGGCGACGCGGCTGCCGCCGAAGAGCGAGCCGACGACGGAGACCGGGTTGTAGTCGGAGTGCGCGACCCCCCGGACCGTCGCGTCGGTGTCGACCGACAGGCCCGCCACCGACGGCTTGAGGCTCAACTTGCGGTCGCCGATGGTCAGTTCGAGCGGCGCGGTCTTGCGGTCACCGAGCGCGGTGTCCAGCATCTTGACCGCGTCGCCCTTGTTCTGGTTGCCGATGTCGACGCCCACCACGGTGGTGCCCTTCGGCACGTCGCCGTGGGTCATCAGCAGTCCGGCGCCGTACGCGAGCACCGCGATGGTGCACACCCCGACGCCCAGCAGGGCCACCTTGGAGCGGCCCTTCTTCTTCGCGGGCGGACGCGGCGCGGCGGGCGCGGGCTGCGCCGCGCGCGGCTCGGCGACGACGGGGGCGGGCACGGGACCGGCGCCGGGGCCGCCCGGCACGGGCGCGGCGGGACCCGGCGCACGCGGCGTGCGCGCTCCCGGACCTCCCGGCTGCACGGCCGGAATACCGCTGACCAACGTGTCGTCCGACAGCCGTCCGCCCGGGGCGTCCGGCACGACGGGCGGCCGGAAGCCGCCGCTGGTGTCCTCGGGACCGAGCCCGTCGCCGGGAGGCGTCGGGGCGCGGAAGCCGCCGCTGGTGTCCTCGGGGCCGGGTCCGTCGCCGGGCGTCGGCGGGCGGAAGGCGGAGAGGGCGGACCGGCCGCGCTGGTCGGCGGCGGGCGGCACCTGCATGTGGCCGGTCACCGGGCCGGAGGTCGGCCCCGCGGGCGGCTGGTACTCCGGGAAGGGGCTGTTGGGCCCGTCGGCGGGCGGCGCGTAGGGGGCCGCGGCGGCCTGGGCGCCGTACGGGGTGCTCAGCGGATCGGGACCCTGCCCCTGGCTCTGGCTCTGTCCCTGGCCCTGACCCTGGCTCTGGCCCTGGTCCTCGGGACGGCCGTACGGGTCGGGTCCGGGGAAGGTGCCCGAGGGCCGCGGCACTCCGGGCGGGAACGCGTCGATGCCGTACGGCGGCTCCGGCTGCGGCTCCGTACCGAATTCCGGGCCGAACTCCCCGGCGAAGAGCGACGGGACACCGGCGGCCGGGGTGTCGTGCGGACCGCGCGCGGAAGGGTCGCCGCCCTGCGGGGTGCCGACCGGCGGCGGGAGGTACGGCGTGGACGCCGTACCGGGCGCGGCGGCCGACGACGGGTACGGGCTCGAACCGGTACGGGAGTCGGCGCCCGAACCGGAGCCCGCACCGGCACCGGCAGCAGGACCGGCGCCCGTGCCGGAACCCGCGCCGGGGGCGGGAGCGGAGCCAGGACCCGGCTGCCCGGCCTGGGACTTGCGCGGCGCGAACCAGTCGCTGGTCTTCTCCGGCTGCGGCTCCGGCTCGCCCGACGCCTCGGCGGCGGCCGGTTCCGCGGCGGGCGCGGGCTCGGGAGCGGGCGGCTCGGGCGCCGGGTTGTTCTCGTCGACCGGCTTGCGGACCACGACCGGCGGGATCGGGCGCGAACCGGGGATGTTGATCCGGATGCGCGTCGTCAGCGTCGTCTCGGTCTTCGGCTCGTCGGCCGGCGGCGGTTCGGGCGCGGCGGCCGGCTCGGGCGTACCGCCCGGTCGCGGACGCTCCTGCGGGTGCAGCGAAGGAAACGGGCGCGAGCCGTACGGCGGAGTGCCCGAGGGGTACGCGGCACCGCCGCGGCCCTGCGGCCCGGACGACGAACTGTCAGTTTCACGACTCAAAGCAGGCTCTCCCGGTTAGCTTCGCCACCCGTCACGGTTCTCCGCGGGCGGCTCGCCGGCGCGCACCACCATACCGACCGGCGTGTAACGACGACTCTGGTCCGGCGGAACGCTCGGTCTCAGCCAACCACGAGCCCGCCCCCGCCCGCCAAGTCAGGCGGTATTCGGCCCGGATGGGGGCAGTTGGGGCAGGGTGGCGCAGATCACGCCCGCCATGGCCCCGCCGAGCAGGTACACATACGGTCCGAGTCCGGCCGCGAACAGGAAGTCACCTTCGGGGCGGGTGGTGCTCAGCAGCATCACGCACACCAGCCAGACCCCGGCGGGCACGACCGCGCCGAGCCGGGTGCGGGTGAGCGTCACCCCGCCGTAGAAGACCGCCACGCAGCCCGCGAGGCCCAGCAGCAGCCCGCCGGGGAACCAGCCCGCCTGGACGAGCGCCCCGGCCGCCGCGACCAGCGCTCCGAGCACACCGAGGACGACGTACGCGACCACGCGCAGCGGCTGGCTCACCGCGCACCGCCGTCGGAGTCGGGACCGCCCTCGGCGGGGAAGAGGTCGTCGCCGCGGCCCTCGGTCAGGGCCTCGCCGCGCACCTGCCGGTAGTGCTCGGTGGCGAAGAACGGCTGGCCGAGGTCGTTGGAGAGCGCGAAGAAGGGGCCGTCCACGGCGATCTGGCTGGCGTGCGCGCGCATCGCGGCCGTCTTGTGCCCGGTGTAGTCGGCGCCGTCGACGGTGACGGTGACGAGGTCGTCGTCGACGACACCCGGCACGTCGTCCACGGAGGCGATCCCGCCGAAGGGGAAGTCCTTGCCCGCCGCCGCCAGCCGCGCGAAGCCCGCCTCGACGATCGAGCGCGGGGTGCAGATCTCGTAGACCCGCGCGATCCGGTGGCCCCGCTCGGCGGCCAGTTCGTAGCCGCGCAGCGCGACCCGGTGCGCCTGGATGTGGTCGGGGTGGCCGTAGCCGCCGTTGCTGTCGTACGTGACCAGCACCTGCGGGCGGGTGTCGAGGATCACCTCGGCCAGGTGTCCCGCCGCCTCGTCCAGGTCGGCCTGCCAGAAGCAGTCCTCGCGGTCGTTCTGGGAGACGCCCATCATCCCGGAGTCGCGGTAGCGGCCCGCGCCGCCGAGGAAGCGGTGGTCGGTGACGCCCAGCTCGGCCATCGCGGCCGCGAGTTCACCGATGCGGTACTCGCCGAGGGTGTCGTCGCGGTCGGCGGCCAGGTGCGCCAGCTCGGGCGGGATCACCTCGCCCTCTTCACCGAGGGTGCAGGTGACCAGGGTGACAAGGGCGCCCTCTGCCGCGTACTTGGCCATGGTCGCGCCGTTGTTGATCGTCTCGTCGTCCGGGTGGGCGTGGACGAGCAGCAGACGCCGCGCGGGAAGATCGGTCATGAGGGAAGCCTACGGCTCCCCGGCGTACCGCTCTTCCCCGCAGCTCACCGAGCCCGGCACGGGCCGCTCAGAACTTGATGTCCGAGATCATCCCCGCAACGTTGTTGGTGAGGTCTGTGATCTGTGGCGCCCAGGTTGAACTCGCCAGGTAGAAACCGAGCAACGTACAGGCGATCGCGTGCCCGGCTTTGAGCCCGGAACGGCGGATCAACAGGACGACGACGATCAGCAGCAGCAGCACCGCCGAAATCGAGAGTGCCACAGCGGCTCACCTCCCAGTACGCAGGGTCATGTCAGTTGCCACATGCTTATTACCCACCCACGGCTACTGATCATAACTTTCCGTGCCACCGCATATGTCGGGGCACGGAAGCACATGGGGGCGCATGACCAGATCCAGCCACCGGGCGCGGTCCTCGCGGTGGTGCTCCGGCGCAGGTGGGGAGGTACGGCGGCGGCCGGTCCCCGGGAAGAACGGCGAGTGTCGGACGTACGGCCTAGTGTCACGGAAATGACGCAGCTCTCATTCCCCCGACAGCACGCCCGTACGCAGCGGTTCACCCTCGGCGCCCCGCGCTCCTTCACCGTGTCGCCCGACGGCGGCCGGGTGGTGTTCCTCAGATCCCGCGCCGGGGACGACCCGTCACATCTGCTGTGGGTCCGTGACCTGCGGGAAGAAGGGGCGGGCGAGGGCGCGGGCACGGAGTACGCGGCGGCCGACCCCGCGGCGCTGCTCGGCGGCGGCCAGGAGGAGCTGTCGGCGGCCGAGCGGGCGCGCAGGGAGCGCAGCCGGGAGGGCTCCGCGGGCGTCGTGGGCTACGCGGTGGACGACACGGTGTCGCTGGCCGCCTTCGCGCTCTCCGGGCGGCTGTTCACCGCCGGGCTGCTGCCGGGGGCCGCGGGGGCACGGGAGTTGACGGTGCCGGGTCCCGTGGTCGATCCGCGGCCCTCGCCGGACGGCCGGTGGGTGGCGTACGCCTCGGGCGGCGCGCTGCGGGTCGTGGCGGCCTCGGGCGCGGACGACAGGGCGCTGGCGGAGCCGGACGGCGAGTCGGTGTTCTGGGGGCTGGCGGAGTTCATCGCCGCCGAGGAGATGTCGCGCAGCCGCGGCTTCTGGTGGGCGCCGGACAGCTCCGCGGTGCTCGCCGCGCGGGTGGACGAGTCACCGGTCGGCCGCTGGTGGATCTCCGACCCGGCGCACCCCGAGCGCCCGCCGGCCGAGGTGGCCTACCCGGCCGCCGGTACGGACAACGCGGTGGTGACGCTCGCGCTGCTCGGCCTGGACGGCTCCCGGGTGGACGTGGAGTGGGACCGGGAGCGCTACCCGTACCTGGCGGCCGTCCACTGGTCGGCGGCCGGTCCGCCGGTCCTGCTGGTGCAGGCCCGCGACCAGCGCGAACAGCTCTACCTGAACGTGGACATCGCGACCGGTACGACGCGGACGCTGCGCACGGAGGAAGATCGAATTTGGCTGGATCTCTTCCCCGGCGTCCCCGCCACCACGTCCGACGGCACCTTGGTGCGGATCGCCGACGAGGGCGACGTACGGGTGCTGATGGTCGGCGACCGGGCGCTGACCGGTCCCGAGTCGCATGTGCGGGCGGTGCTGGACGTCGGCGACGAGGACGTGCTGATCGCCGCGTCGGCGGGCGCCGCCGCCGCCGAGCCGGAGATCGGCGAGCTGCATGTGCTGCGGGTGAGCGAGCGGGGCGTGGAGCGCGTCTCGACCGAGCCCGGCGTGCACACCGCGACGCGCTCGGGGCGGGTGACGGTGCTGCACTCGGCGACGCCGGACCGTCCGGGGCGCACGGCGCGGGTGCTGCGCGACGGCGAGCAGATCGCGGAGATCGCCTCGTACGCGCAGACGCCGTCGCTGACCGCCAGGGCGCGGCTGACCGAGGCGGGCGAGGACCGCATCCCTGCCGCCGTCCTGCTGCCGAGCGGATACACCGAGGGCGACGGGCCGTTGCCGGTGCTGCTCGACCCGTACGGCGGCCCGCACGGCCAGCGGGTGCAGGCGGCGCACAACGCGCATGTGGTCTCGCAGTGGTTCGCCGACCAGGGCTTCGCGGTGATCGTCGCGGACGGCCGCGGCACCCCGGGGCGCTCCCCCGGCTGGGAGAAGGCGATGGCGGACAAGCTGATCGAGGTGTCGCTGACCGACCAGATCGCCGCGCTGCACGCGCTGGCGGGGACGTATCCGCTGGATCTGGGCCGGGTGGCCATTCGCGGCTGGTCGTTCGGCGGCACGCTGGCCGCCGCGGCGGTGCTGCGCCGTCCGGACGTCTTCCACGCGGGCGTCTCGGGCGCGCCGTTGACCGACCAGTGGCTCTACGACACGCACTACACCGAGCGTTACCTGGGGCAGCCCGGCGAGCGGCCGGGCGTGTACGAGGCGAATTCGGTGGTCACGCGGGACGGCATCACCGAACTCGCCGAGCCCGCCAGGCCGTTGATGATCATCCACGGCCTGGCCGACGACAACGTGATGGTGGCCAACAGCCTGCGGCTGTCCACCGCCCTGCTCGCCGCGGGCCGCCCGCACGAGGTGCTGCCGCTGTCCGGCATCACGCACATGACGCCGCAGGAGCAGGTCGCGGAGAATCTGCTGCTGCTCCAAGTGGACTTCCTGAAGCGGTCCCTGGGCCAGGACAGGAGCTGAGGTCCAGCCGCGCGGATGATCAGCGTCCGTCGCCGCCCGGCTCCCGCGGGAAGCCGGGCGGGGGCGGCGGGTAGCCCGGCGGGGACTGCGGCGGAAACTGCGGCGGCGGGCCGAATCCCCCGCCCGCGGGCGGCTGTTGAGGCGGCTGGGAATAAGGGGACGCGTGGGGCGGCTGACTCCAGCCGCCGGGAGCGGGCGCCGAACCCGGTGCCGGGCCCGGTGCCGAGCCCGGCGTTGACCCCGGCGCGGATGCGGGCACGGACCCCGGCGCCGCGCCGTACCCCTGCGGCGGCGGACCCCAAGCGGGCACCGGCCGCGGGCCGTCCGTACTCCTGCCGGGCACCGCCAGCAGCAGGAGCACCACCAGCCCCACCGCCAACTCGACCACCAGGAAGACCTGCTGACTCTTCTGATACAGCGGCAGGTGGTCGAACTCGAACAGCTCGTGGTAGCTGTGCCAGTTGTCCAGCGCGACGACGCAGAAGACGACCGCCGCGAAGCCGAAGGCGACGCCGAGCGCCCTGGAAGCCGCCGACTTCGCGAAGGCGACCCAGGCGACGAGCAGCGCGAACACGACCCGCAGCCAGCCCGCGTAGGCGACCGGCATGCCGAGCAGCGTGGTCAGCGTGCCCTCCCCGGTCAGCAGGTGCCGGTAGAAGTGCGGCGGAAAGTCGTTGGCCGTCGTGTACTTGTGCGTCTCGAAGATCTGCCAGCCGGCCCCCTCGATCGCGAGCAGCACCAGCAGCACCCCCGCGGCCACCGCCGCTCCGCGCCGCGGCCCCACCGGCGCGGCGCCGGGCCCGCTCGACGGCGCGGTGTCCGACGGCGCACCGCTCAGCGGCACATCCCCGACCGGCGCGCCGCCCCGCACCGGGCGCCTGCCCGCGAGGCCGATGACCACGAGCGCGATCCCGCCGAGCGTGAAGGCGACCGCGGTGGCCAGCGCCCGGGTGTGCATCTGCGCCCCGGCGGTCCAGTCCGACTGGAAGATCCACAGACCGGGCAACCGATATCCGAACGCGAAGACCCCGGCGGTCACGAAGGCCCACCCGGCGGCGGGCCGCGCGGACCACACCAGGGCGCCGAGCAGGACCACGAGCAGTACGCCGTCCAGCGCCGCGGTGGCCAGCAAAGCGTGCTGGTAGACGGCGTGGTCGAGGCCGAGCCAGGCCCAGAGCGTGTCGTGGAATCCGACGTGCTTGATGTCCCGGACCGTCCAGGCGATCTCCACCGCGACGAGAACCGCGCAGATCAGCGCCCCCGCGATCCGCGCTCCCGGCGCGAGTGTCCGCGGTCCGACCGGACCTGGCGGCGTGAAGCCGGACCCCTGCCCGTACGGCGACTGCTGCTGCATACCCTGCTGCATGGCCTTCTCCCCCATGGCCCAGTGTTCCCTCAGATATACCCGTGCCACTTGGGGTAGGAACAGTCGGTTCGCGAACCAGGAGGAGACTGCGGGGAGTTGACGAGCGGCCGGCCGGGGTCGCTCGCGACGCCCGGCCGGCCTACGGCACCCGCACGGCCGTACGTTGTTCAGACTGCTACGTCCGTATATCGGAGTTGCGACGGCTAAGTTGCACGCATGTTAACGCGCTTCGCCTGGATATATCCGAAATGCCCGATGTTTTGGATCACTGTCAAGCACGTACGGAGGACGATCTGCAAAATCTTCGCTCAAGATGCCAAACAACAAGCTTTCTTCCCTCCTTCCCCCCTTGACTGAAGGTTGATTCCATTGCGAAAGTCCGCTCAACCCGCGACGCACAACCCCGTCGCGTCGACCAGACTCCTGCTGCGGGGGCAATCGCGATGACGAGTTCCACATCGACCACGGTCACCGAGCCGATCGGTGACCCCGGCGACCCCGGGAAGGAGGGGGCAGCGGCCACGAAGGTGGACCCCGAGTTGGTCGGGCGGTCACCGGGCCAGCTCATGTGGCGGCGGTTCAGGCGCGACCGAACCGGTGTCATATCGGCCTATGTGGTCCTGTTCTTCTTCGCGATAGCGATCTTCGCTCCCTTGATCGCCAAGCTGTACGGCAAGAACCCGTACACTCTCTACGGGCAGAACAGTCCGGACCTGCTCAACGAGTTCGGCTACCCGGTCGCGCCCAACGGCGGTATCAGCAGCCACTTCTGGTTCGGCATCGAACCCACGCTGGGCCGCGACGTCTTCACCCAGCTCCTCTACGGCATCCGCACCTCGCTGGCGATCAGCATCGCGGTGACGATCATCGTCACCATCACCGCGATCATCCTCGGTGTGGTCGCCGGATACATGGGCGGCAAGACGGACTACTTCATCGGCCGGATCAGCGACCTGCTGATGGCGTTCCCCGCCCAGCTCTTCTTCGTCGCTTTCATGCCCGTGGTCACCGCGCTTCTGGTGTCGCCGTCCGACGCGACCCCCACCTACATCCGCGTGATCGCGCTGATCGTGGTGCAGTGGTTCCTCGGCTGGATGGGTCTGGCCCGCTTGCTGCGCGGCCAGGTGCTCACGCTTCGGGAGCGTGAGTTCATCGAGGCCGCCCGGGTCACCGGCGCCTCGCCCTGGCGCATCGTCCGCCGGGAACTGCTGCCCAACCTGGTCACCCCGATCCTGGTGCAGAGCACGCTCATGCTGCCCGGGTTCGTGACCGCCGAGGCGGGCCTGTCCTTCCTCGGTGTCGGCCTCGTGGAGCCGACCCCCGACTGGGGACGGATGTTCGCCAGAGCCGGTGAGATCTACCAGAACGACCTCACCTACATGTTCTTCCCGGGTATCGCCATGGTGATCTTCATCGTCGCGTTCAACCTGCTCGGGGACTCGGTCCGGGACGCGTTCGATCCGAAGACCGCACGCTGAGGAAGCACAGCAACAGGGGGTGGCTGCCGCCCCTCTCACCAGGAGAGCCAGGCAGCTAACAGGTAACAACGAACAGGGGTGCATTCACCGCTATGAACCTTTCCATGCGTAGAACCCGGGCTGCGTTGGTGGCGGTCGCCGCCGGTGCGCTGGTTCTCACCGCTTGCAGCAGCGGCGGCGGGGGCGGCAAGGGCGAGAACAACGACGCCAAGCAGAAGCAGGACAAGAGCAAGACCCAGCTTCAGTCGCAGATCACCTTCGGTGACGCCGCGGCCTCCACCGGACCGGCGGAGCCCATCGCGGGCGCCGAGCAGGGCGGCACACTGCACGCCCTGGAGCGCGACAGCTACACGCACCTCGACCCGGGCCAGATCTACGTCAGCAACGAGGGCCAGCTCGCCACCCTGATCCACCGTGGTCTGACCACGTACAAGCTGGACAGCAAGGGCAACTACACCGTCGTCGGCGACCTCGCCACGGACAGCGGTGTGGAGTCCGACGGCGGCAAGACCTGGACCTTCAAGCTGAAGGACGGGATCAAGTTCCAGGACGGCACGCCGATCACGGCCACGGACATCCGCTGGACCGTTGAGCGGCTGTTCGCCCCGTTCGTCACCAACGGCCCGCAGTACCTGCAGCAGTGGCTGGCCAACACCAGCGGCTCGGACTTCCGCAAGCTGCTCCCGGAGGGCCCGTACAAGGGCAAGCACCTGCCGGACAGCCTGCTGTCGACGCCGGACGACAAGACCATCGTCTTCCACTTCCCGAACCCGGAGCCCGACGCTCCGTACCTGTTCGCGATGCCGGGCTACTCGGTGGTGGACCACGCGAAGGACACCAAGGAGAAGTACGACAAGGCGCCCGTCGCGTCCGGTCCGTACATGATCAAGACCTTCGACACCGGCAAGTCCATGACCCTGGTGAAGAACCCCGCCTGGGACCCGAAGACGGACGCGGCGCGTCACCAGTACGTCGACACGTACGACATCACGTTCAACCACCAGGCCGAGGACTCCACCAAGCGCCTGATGTCGGACTCCGGTGACAACCAGACCTCGCTGAGCTTCGCGAACGCGGTCGACCCGGACGACACCCCGACCGTGGTGGGCACCCCGTCGATCTACAAGCGCACGGTGGCCGGTTACCAGCCGTTCGTGGGTGAGATCAACTTCAACATGAACAAGATCAAGGACGTCAACATCCGCAAGGCGTTGGCGCTCGCGATCCCGACCAAGCCCGTGTGGCAGGCGCTCGGTGCCTCCTACGGCGCCGAGTACGCGGGCGGCTTCATCAGCCCGACCCTCGCCGGTTACCAGAAGGCCGACCCGCTGGGCAAGGTCGCCAAGCCCGACGGTGACCCGGTGGCGGCCAAGAAGCTGCTCACGGACGCCGGCAAGGTCGGCATGAAGATCACCTACGCGTACATCAACACCACCGCCGGCCAGCAGTACTCCCTGGCGATCGCCAACACGCTGACCCAGGCGGGCTTCAACGTCCAGCGCAAGGAACTGCCGTCGGACACGTACTACGACCTGATCGGCAAGGTCGACAACCCGTACGACATCTACGCCTCCGCGTGGGGTGCCGACTGGCCGTCGACCCTGACGGTGATCCCCCCGGTCTTCGACGGCCGGACGATCGCCGACCAGGCGCCGAACTACTCGCACGTGAACGACCCGCACATCAACTCCGAGATCGACCGCATCAAGAAGATCACGGACCCGAAGGAAGCGGCTGACGCCTGGTTCCAGCTCAACACCTACATCACCACCAAGGTGATCCCCGGTGTTCCGACTGTGTACTACAAGCAGCTCCAGATCTTCGGTTCGAAGGTGGGCGGCGTTGTCTACAACAACGTCACCTCGGGCATCGACCTGACGAAGCTGTACGTCAAGAAGTAAGCACCCTCGCGGCCTTCGGTGGGGCCGGGCAGCCGCCCGGCCCCACCTGGGGTGCGATCACCCGCCCACCGCCGCCGTCCTCTGAGAGCTGCGACCGCCATGCTTCGATTCCTCGTCCGCCGGACGCTCGGCGCTCTGGTCATTCTTTTGTTCATCAGCGCCTTCACGTTCTTCCTCTTCTTCGCCATTCCGCACGACCCCGCGCTCCTTTCCTGCGGCAAGAACTGCACGCCGCAGAACATCGCGCTGATCCACCACAACCTGGGTCTCGACCACCCGGTGCCGGTCCAGTACTGGAACTACATGGTGCGGATATTCACCGGCCACAGGTTCAGTGCCGGCAACTGCCCCGCGCCCTGCCTCGGTTACTCGTTCGCCACGAGTGAGCCGGTCTGGCCGACCCTGATGAACCGCCTGCCCACGACCATCTCGCTCGCCGCGGGCGGCACCGTGGTCTTCCTGCTCGTCGGTCTCGGCTCCGGCATGCTGGCCGCCTGGAAGCGCGGCACGTTCATCGACAAGATCTTCAGCTCCGCGTCGCTGGTTCTCAGCTCGATGCAGATCTACTTCCTCGGCCCGATCGTGCTGGCCCTGCTGGTCTACAACAACCAGATCCTGGATCAGCCCAAGTACGTGCCGTTCACGCAGAATCCGCTCTCCTGGTTCAACGGACTGCTCATCCCATGGTGTGTGCTGTCGGTGATCTTCACCGCCAACTACACGCGTATGTCGCGCTCGACGATGATCGAGCAGCTACAGGAAGAACATGTACGGACCGCGCGTGCCAAGGGCATGTCGTCGGCGTACGTCTTCTTCCGGTACGCCTGGCGTGGCTCGCTGATCCCCATCGTCACGATCCTCGGTATCGACCTCGGCTCGCTGTTCGGCGGCGCGATGATCACCGAGTACACCTTCCAGCTCGCCGGGCTCGGCCGACTGGCGATCGACTCCGTGATGAAGACGGACCTGCCCATGCTCATGGGCGTGATGCTCTTCAGCGCCACCTTGATCGTCCTGTTCAACATCATCGTGGACGCCGCCTACGCGTTCATCGACCCGCGCGTGCGACTGTCCTAGGAGAACGTCAGTGACCACCATGACCAAGCCCGAGGAGGGCACGCACAAGGGCGGGTCGGACTCGTTCTTGTCCGTACGCGACCTGTACGTCCACTTCTCCACCGAGGACGGCACCGTCAAGGCCGTCGACGGTCTCTCCTTCGACCTGGAGCGCGGCCAGACGCTCGGTATCGTCGGTGAGTCCGGCTCCGGCAAGTCGGTGACGAACCTGTCGATCCTCGGGCTGCACAATCCGGCGACCACCGAGATCGCCGGGGAGATCATCCTGGACGGCCAGGAGCTGACCGGTGCGAGCAACCGCACGCTGGAGCGGCTGCGCGGCAACAAGATGGCGATGATCTTCCAGGACCCGCTGACCGCCCTGTCGCCGTACTACACGGTCGGCCGGCAGATCGCGGAGCCCTACCGGAAGCACCTGGGCGCCAGCAAGCGCGAGGGCCGGGACCGGGCGATCGAGATGCTGGAGAAGGTCGGCATCCCGCAGCCCAAGCAGCGCGTGGACGACTACCCGCACCAGTTCTCCGGCGGCATGCGGCAGCGCGCGATGATCGCGATGTCGCTGGTGTGCAACCCCGATCTGCTGATCGCCGACGAGCCGACCACCGCGCTCGACGTGACCGTGCAGGCCCAGATCCTGGACCTGCTCAAGGACCTCCAGCAGGAGTTCGGGTCCGCGATCATCCTGATCACCCACGACCTCGGTGTGGTCTCCAAGGTCGCCGACGACCTGCTCGTGATGTACGCCGGGCGCGCCGTGGAGCGCGGTTCGGTGCGGGAGATCGTCAAGGAGCCGCAGCACCCGTACACCTGGGGTCTGCTCAGCTCGATGCCGCGCCTCAGCGGCAATGTCGACGACCCGCTGACGCCGATTCCGGGCGCTCCGCCGAGCCTGCTCAGGCCGCCGACCGGCTGCCCGTTCCACCCGCGCTGCGAGTTCCCCGCGCTGGTCGGCGGCGACACCTGCGTCACGTCGCGGCCCGACCTGCCGGCTGGTCGCGGTTCCGCGTGCCATCTGACCGCGGAACAGCGGCAGTCCGTATTCATCGAGAAGATTCAGCCCCGGCTGGGCTGACCGGTCACCAGGGGCAGGCATACCACCATGAGCAACGACACCAGCGCTACCGTGACCGAAACGGTCCCGGAACAGCGCGACAAAAGGCCCGTCGGCGAGAAGCTGCTGGAGGTCAAGGACCTCACCAAGCACTTCCCGATCTACGGCGGCTTTCCGTTCAGGCGCCAAGTGGGCGCCGTCAGGGCCGTGGACGGGGTGGACCTGGAGGTCCACGCCGGCGAGAGCTTCGGCCTGGTGGGCGAGTCGGGCTGCGGCAAGTCGACGACCGGCCGGCTGATCACCCGGCTGCTGGAGCCGACCGGGGGCAGCGTGCTGTACCGGGGCCAGGAGATCGCGCACTCCTCGCGCAAGGAGCTGGCGCCGATCAGGTCCGAGATCCAGATGATCTTCCAGGACCCCTACTCGTCGCTGAACCCGCGCCAGACGGTCGGCACCATCATCGGCGGCCCGATGGAGATCAACGGGATCAACCCGCCCGGCGGGCGCGAGAAGCACGTGCGCGAGCTGCTGGAGACCGTCGGTCTCAACCCGGAGCACTACAACCGCTTCCCGCACGAGTTCTCCGGCGGTCAGCGGCAGCGCATCGGCGTGGCACGGGCGCTGGCCCTCAAGCCGAAGCTGATCGTGGCGGACGAGCCGGTGTCGGCGCTCGACGTGTCGATCCAGGCCCAGGTCGTCAACCTCCTGCAGAAGGTGCAGGAGGAGATGGGCATCGCGTTCCTGTTCATCGCGCACGACCTGGCGATCGTGCGGCACTTCTCGCAGCGCGTCGCGGTGATGTACCTGGGCAAGGTCGTGGAGGTCGGCGACCGCGACTCGATCTACCTGCGCCCGCGCCACCCGTACACCCACGCGCTGCTGTCCGCGGTGCCCGAGGTGGACGTGGACCACGCGGACGACCGCGAGCGGATCCGGCTGGCCGGTGACGTGCCGTCGCCGATCAATCCGCCGTCCGGCTGCCGCTTCCGCACCCGGTGCTGGAAGGCGCAGGACAAGTGCGCGACGGACGAACCGCCGCTGGTCCAGATCGACGGGAACACGGACGGGCACCTGACGGCCTGTCACTTCCCCGAAGAGCCGACGATCGCGGCGCGGGACGAGGACATCGTCCTCGATCCCGCGCTGGCCGCGATCGAGGAGGCGGCTGACAAGACCCTTTGACCCGGGCTCAGTTCAGCCTCCGCTCGGAAACGGTCCGTACCCGGACACCCCAGCACCACCCGGGTACGGACCGTCTCGCGTTGCCGGCGCCCGTCACACGCTCCCGGCCGCGGCGCGCGGTCAGTCGTTCGGGACGACCTGCTTCTCCTCCGCGAAGTGGCACGCCGAGTCGTGCTCGGCCGGGCCCGCCGTGCCGCGGAAGGCCGGGGGGATCGCCAGCAGCGGCTCCTCCAGGGTGCAGCGCTCCTGGGCCTTCCAGCAGCGGGTGCGGAAGCGGCAGCCGGAGGGCGGGTTGGCCGGGGAGGGCACGTCGCCGGAGAGGATGATCCGCTCGCGGTGCTCGCGGGCGGCCGGGTCCGGGACCGGGACGGCCGAGAGCAGGGCCTGGGTGTACGGGTGCGTGGGGTGCTCGTAGATCGCCTCGTCGCCGCCGATCTCGACGATCTTGCCGAGGTACATCACGCCGACCCGGTCGGAGATGTGCCGGACGATCGACAGGTCGTGCGCGATGAACATGTAGGAGAGGTTGAACTCCTTCTGGAGATTGCCCATCAGGTTGATCACCTGGGCCTGCACCGACACGTCGAGCGCGGAGACCGGCTCGTCGGCCACGATGATCTCGGGGCGCAGCGCCAACCCCCGTGCGATGCCGATGCGTTGCCGCTGGCCGCCGGAGAACTGGTGCGGATAGCGGTTGATGTACTCGGGGTTGAGGCCGACCACGTCGAGCAGGTCCTGCACGCGCTTGCGCCGGTCGCCCTTGGGCGCGACCTCGGGGTGGATCTCGTACGGCTCACCGATGATGTCGCCGACCGTCATACGGGGGTTGAGCGAGGTGTACGGGTCCTGGAACACCATCTGGATGTTGCGCCGGACGGCCTTCAGGGCCCGCCCCGACAGCTTGGTGATGTCGTCGCCCTTGTACAGGATGCGTCCGGCGGTGGGCACTTCGAGGTTCATCAGCAGCCGGGCGACGGTCGACTTGCCGCAGCCGGACTCGCCGACGATGCCCAGCGTCTCGCCGGGGAAGAGGTCGAAGGAGACACCGTCGACGGCCTTGACCGCGCCGATCTGCTTCTTGAACACGATGCCCTGGGTCAGCGGGAAGTGCTTGACCAGGTCGCGTACTTCGAGGATCGGCTCGTGCGCCGCCTTGACCGGGTCCTTGTGCATGACGGGCTGTTCACTCACCGAGCGTCTCCTTCCAGAAGTGGCAGGCGCTCGCCCGGTCGGGGCTCACCTTCGCCAGCGGGG
Source organism: Streptomyces sp. NPDC024632 (assembly GCF_055559175.1). Classification (NCBI taxonomy): domain Bacteria; kingdom Bacillati; phylum Actinomycetota; class Actinomycetes; order Kitasatosporales; family Streptomycetaceae; genus Streptomyces; species Streptomyces sp. NPDC024632. The sequence continues at coordinate 171,035 of NZ_JBVHLD010000017.1, read as the reverse complement.
GCACATCGGTGCGGCAGATGTCCTGGGCCATCGGGCAGCGCGGGTTGAAGGCGCAACCGGGCGGAATGTGCAGCAGGTTGGGCGGCAGCCCCTTGATCGCGTACAGCTCCTGGCCCTTCTGGTCCAGCCGGGGAATCGACTGCAACAAGCCCTTGGTGTACGGGTGGGCGGGCCGCTTGTAGATCTCGTGGACCGGCGAGGTCTCCACGATCCGGCCCGCGTACATCACGGCGATCTTGTCGGCCACGTCCGCGACGACGCCCAGGTCGTGGGTGATGAGGATCAGGCCCATGTTGAACTCCCGCTGGAGTTCGGCGAGCAGATCCATCACCTGAGCCTGCACCGTCACGTCGAGCGCGGTCGTCGGCTCGTCGGCGATGATCAGCGCGGGTTCCAGGGCCATCGCCATGGCGATCATCACGCGCTGCCGCATACCGCCGGAGAACTGGTGCGGGTACTGCTTGACGCGTTCGGCGGCGGCGGGGATGCGGACCCGTTCCATCAGCTCGACGGCCTTGATCCGCGAGTCCTTCTTCGACATGCCCTGGTGGGTGGTGAACATCTCGCCGAGCTGTTCCCCCACGGTGAGCACGGGGTTGAGGGACGACAGCGCGTCCTGGAAGACCATCGCCATCTTCGCGCCGCGGACCTTGCGCCGCTCCTCGCCGACCATCGTCAGCAGGTTCTTGCCCTGGAAGACGATCTCGCCCTTGGTGATGAAGCCGGGCGGCGAGTCGAGGATGCCCATGATGGCCTGCGCGGTCACGGACTTGCCGGAGCCGGACTCGCCGAGCACGGCCAGCGTCTCGCCCTCGGCCACCGAGTAGGTGACGCCGTTGACCGCCTTGGCGACCCCGTCCCTGGTACGGAATTCGACGTGCAGATCGTGGACGTCCAGCAGGTTGCCGCTGGGCGGGGCGCTGGTGTGTTCTGCGGCCAGGTACTCGGTGCTCATGTACGGGCTCCTCAGCGCAGCTTGGGGTCGAGGGCGTCGCGCACCGCGTCGCCGAGCATGATGAAGGCCAGCACGGTGATGCTCAGCGCGCCCGCGGGCCACAGCAGCATGTGCGGCGCGTTGCGGATCTGCGAGGACGCGTCGGAGATGTCGATGCCCCAGGAGACGGTGGGCGGTTTGAGGCCCACGCCGAGGTAGGACAAGGTCGCCTCCAGCGCGATGTACGTACCCAGCGCGATGGTGCCGACGACGATGACCGGCGCGACGGCGTTGGGCGTGATGTGCCGCAGCAGGATGCGGGAGTTGCCCGCGCCCAGCGCCCGCGCGGCCTGCACGTAGTCGTTCTCCCGCGAGGTGATCACCGAGCCGCGGGCGATACGGGCGATCTGCGGCCAGCCGAGCAGCACCATGAAGCCGATGACCGGCCAGACGGTGCTGTTGGTGACCACGGACAGGAAGACCAGGCCGCCGAGGATGACCGGGATGCCGAAGAAGATGTCGCTGATCCGGGAGAGGACCGCGTCCCACCAGCCGCCGAAGAACCCGGCGAGGCCGCCGAGGACGCTGCCGAGGAGGACCACGCCCAGGGTCGCGCAGACGCCGACGGTGACCGAGGCGCGGGCGCCGTAGACCACGCGCGTGTAGACGTCGCGGCCCTGCTGGTCGTAGCCGAAGGGGTGGCCGGGGCTCGCGCCCTGCTGGGCCTTGGACAGGTCGGCCTTCAGCGGGTCCTGGGTGGCGATCAGTCCGGGCCAGATCGAGATGATCACCAGGAAGAGGATGATCAGCGCGGCGATGATGAAGATGGGGTTGCGCCGCAGGTCGCGCCAGGCGTCCGACCACAGGCTGCGCGGCTTCTCCGCGGGGTCGCCGCCGTCGGGCCCCGGCCCCTTCTCCAGTGACCCGGCCTCCTCCGCCGCCAGGTCGAAGCCGCCGCCACCGCCCGCGGCCGAGACGGACTGGCCGGGGTCGAGCGGGTTGCTCTGTTCAGGCATAACGAATCCTCGGGTCCAGGACCGCGTACAGCAGGTCGACTAGCAGATTCGCCAGCAGGAAGACCAGCACCAGGATCGTGACGAAGCCGACCACCGTCGGCGAGTTGTTGCGCAGGATGCCCTGGTAGAGCTGGAAGCCGACGCCGTGGATGTTGAAGATGCGCTCGGTGACGATCGCGCCGCCCATCAGGCCGCCGATGTCGGTGCCGATGAAGGTGACCACCGGGATCAGCGAGTTGCGCAGCAGGTGCCGGAAGATCACCTTGCGGCGTGGCAGGCCCTTGGCGACGGCGGTGCGCAGATAGTCGGCGCGGGTGTTCTCGGCGATCGAGGTACGGGTCAGCCGGGTGACGTACGCGAGCGAGACCAGGGCGAGGACCAGGCCCGGCAGGATCAGTTCGTTGAACGGGGCGCTGGGCGAGACCGAGGGGCTGACCCAGCCGAGCTTCACGCCGAACAGGTACTGGAGCACGTAGCCGGTCACGAACGTGGGCACCGAGATGACGACCAGGGTCATCAGCAGCACCCCGGTGTCGATCGGCTTGCCGCGCCGCATGCCGGTGATCACGCCGAGCAGGATGCCGATGATGATCTCGAAGATGATGGCGACGATGGTGAGCCGGATGGTGACCGGGAAGGCGCTGCCCATCAGGGAGGTGACGGACTGCCCGTTGAAGGCGGTGCCGAAGTCGCCGCGGAAGATGTTCCCCATGTAGAGCAGGTACTGCTTCCACAGCGGGTCGTTCAGGTGCAGGTCCGAGCGGATCTGGGCAGCGGTGGCGGGGTCCGGTGCGCGGTCGCCGAAGAGCGCGGCGACGGGGTCGCCGAGCGCGTAGACCATGAGGAAGATCAGGAATGTGCTGCCGATGAACACCGGGATCATCTGGAGCAGCCGCCGGATCACATAGCGTCCCATGCGGTGCCTTCCGAAGGGCCTTCCGAGCAGTGACGGGGAGGGGCGGGAAGCGGAGCGGCCGGAGGCCGCACCGGGTTACCGGTGCGGCCTCCGGCGGACGTCACTTGACCTTGATCTCGTTGTAGACCGGGACGCTGAACGGGTTCAGCTCGACGTTGGTGATCTTGTCGGAGTACCCGGCGCTGCCGTTCTGGTACCACAGCGGGATCGCGGGCATGTCCTTGACGAGCTGGCGCTCGGCGTCCTGGAAGAGGCCGACGGCCTTGGCGGTGTCGGTCTCGGCGTTGGCCTGGTTGACCAGCTTGTCGAAGTTGGCGTTGCTGTAGTGCGAGTCGTTGGACGACGCGTTGGTGTAGTACAGCGGCTGGAGGAAGTTCTGGATCAGCGGGTAGTCCATCTGCCAGCCGGACCGGAACGGGTTGTCCATCTGCTTGTTGACGATCTTGTTGCGGAAGTCGGCGAAGGTGCCGGTGGGGCTGCCGACGCACGCCTTGTTGTTGCCCAGCACGTTGTTGATGCTGTTGCAGACCGCGTCGACCCACTCCTTGTGGGAGCCGGTGTCCGCGTTGTAGCCGATGGTGATGCTGCCGCCCGGCAGGCCGCCGCCCTCCTGGATGAGCTGCTTGGCCTTGGCCGCGTCGTACGTGCACTCGGCGCCGCACAGGCCCGCCTTGTAGCCGCCGGACGCGCCCAGCACCGGGGAGGTCCAGTCGGTGGCCGGGGTGCGGGTGTTCTGGAAGATCTGCTGGGTGATCTGCTGGCGGTTGATCGCCATCGACAGGCCCTGCCGGACCTTCGCGGAGTTCGCGGACGACCACCGCGAGTTGTACAGCGGGAAGGCGAGGGTCTGGATGATGCCGGCGGGCTGGTTGATGTACCGGTCGCCGAGGTCGCTCTTGACGTTCTTGAGCTGCGAGGCCGGGATGTCGTCGACCAGGTCCAGGTTGCCCGCCTGGAGGTCGGTGTAGGCGGTGTTGTTGTCGGTGTAGACCCGCAGGTCGACGCCGCCGTTCTGGGCCGGGTCCGGGCCCTTGTAGCCGTCCCACTTGCGCAGGCTCATCTGCGAGCCCTTGCTGTACGACTGGATGGTGTACGGGCCGTCGCCGATCGGCTTCTTCAGCCAGGCGGCGTGGTCGTCGAAGAAAGCCTTCGGCAGCGGGTAGTACGCCGAGTACCCGAGGGTGTCGGGGAAGGTGGAGAACTTCTGGTTGAGCTTCACCTTGAACTCGGTGTCGCTGACCTTGGTCAGACCGGAGAGCGTGGTCGCGGACGACTTGGCGCCCGCGGTGTCCGGGTGGACCTTGTCGTACCCGTCGATGTACTGGAAGAAGTACGCGTTGATCTGGGCGTTCTTCAGCAGCGCGCCGTAGTTCCAGGCGTTGATGAAGGAGTCGGAGGTGACCTTCTCGCCGTTGCTGAAGGTCCAGTCCGACTTGATCTTGATGTCGAAGGTCTGCGAGTCGGTGGTGGTGATCGAGTCGGCGATCATGTCGGTCGCCTTGCCGGTCTTCGGGTCGTACTTCTTCAGGCCGCGGAAGACCATGTCGAGCACCTTGCCGCCCTGCACCTCATTGGTGTTGGCGGGCTCCAGCGGGTTCTGCGGGTCGCCCCAGGAAGCGCGCACGACGCCGGAGCCGCTGCCGCCGCCGCCCCCACCGCTGTTGTTGCTGCTGCTGCCGCAGGCGGCGGCTGCCAGGGCGACGGCCGTCGCACAGACGGCCCACTTCAAGCGCGTGGCTCCGCGCATCGCGTGCCTCCTCATGGATCACAAATGACACTTAGTCACCCATGACACCGCAATAGAGCCAAAGTCGCACTTCTACTACTCCGTGTCGGCATGTCCAATGCGTTGGCCATGGCGCTACGCCCTGCCAGAAAGCCGTGTCACGGCCCGCATGAAGTGACCTGTCCGCGTCAAAAATGGAGGCGGCCGCGCCCGCTCGCCCGTCCGGTCCGTGCGGTGGGAGAGCGGCACCGTCCGAGGACGTGTCCGGCGGATACCCGGTGGCGCCGGGCGTCGGGATCGGGAAGGCTCGGGCCATGGTCTCGGTAGTGCAGAACGTGGCGATCGACTGTGCGGACGCCTACAGCCTGGCTCTCTTCTGGAGCGGCGTCACCGGCCGTCCGCTGGATCCGGAGGACCGGCCGGGCGACCCGGAGGTCCAAGTGCTCCTCGCGGACGGCCCCCTGCTCCATTTCAACCAGGTGCCCGAGCCCAAGACGGTCAAGAACCGCGTCCACCTGTGCCTGCGGCCCGACACCACCCGCGACGAGGAGGTCGACCGCCTCCTCGCCCTCGGCGCCACCCTCCTCACCGACCGCCGCCACCCCGACGGCACCGGCTGGGCCGTCCTCACCGACCCCGAGGGCAACGAATTCTGCGTCCTGCGCAGCCAAGCCGACCGCGAGGCCGCCCACGCCTGACGTCCACGCCTGACGCGCGCGAGAGGGGCGCCCCCCGGGGTGGGGGGCGCCCCTGTGGGGTGGGGGATCGTCAGGCGGCGCCGACGACGTCCTTTTCTTCGGCGAAGTGGCAGGCCGACTCGTGGGTGGCCGGGGTGGAGCCGCCCTGGAAGCGGGCGGGGATCGCCAGCAGCGGGGTCTCCTCGGCGCAGCGGGACTCGGCCTTCCAGCAGCGGGTGCGGAAGCGGCAGCCGGAGGGCGGGTTGGCCGGGGAGGGCACGTCGCCGGAGAGGATGATCCGCTCGCGGTGCTCACGCGCGGCCGGGTCCGGGACCGGGACGGCCGAGAGCAGGGCCTGGGTGTAGGGGTGGGTCGGGTGCTCGTAGATCTCGGTGTCGGTGCCGATCTCCGCCATCCGCCCGAGGTACATCACGCCGACGCGGTCGGAGATGTGCCGGACGATCGACAGGTCGTGCGCGATGAAGAGGTAGGAGAGGGTGAACTCGTCCTGGAGCTTCTCCATCAGGTTGATGACCTGGGCCTGCACCGAGACGTCGAGCGCGGAGACCGGCTCGTCGCAGATGATGATCTCCGGGTTGAGCGCCAACCCCCGTGCGATGCCGATGCGTTGCCGCTGGCCGCCGGAGAACTGGTGCGGATACCGGTTGATGTACTCGGGGTTGAGGCCGACCACGTCCAGCAGGTCCTCGACACGCTTGCGGCGCGACCCCTTGGGAGCCACCTCGGGGTGGATGTCGAAGGGCTCACCGATGATGTCGCCGACCGTCATACGCGGGTTGAGCGAGGTGTACGGGTCCTGGAACACCATCTGGATGTTGCGCCGGACCGCCTTCAGGGCCCGCCCGGTCAGCTTGGTGATGTCCTCGCCCTTGTAGAACACCTCGCCCGCGGTGGCCTGTTCGAGGTTCATCAGCAGCTTGGCGACCGTGGACTTGCCGCAGCCGGACTCGCCGACGATGCCCAGCGTCTCGCCCCGGTAGAGGTCGAAGGAGATCCCGTCGACCGCCTTGACCGCGCCGACCTGCTTCTTGAACAGGATGCCCTGCGTCAGCGGGAAGTGCTTCACCAGGTTCCGCACCTGGAGGATGGGTTCACCCCGGTTCGAGAGGTCACTCACCGAGCGTCTCCTTCCAGAAGTGGCAGGCACTGCCGCGCCCGTCGCCGATCGTGTGCAGCACGGGCACATCGGTGCGGCAGATGTCCTGGGCCATCGGGCAGCGCGGGTTGAAGGCGCAGCCCGACGGGATACGCAGCAGGTTGGGCGGCAGCCCCTTGATCGCGTACAGCTCCTGGCCCTTCTGGTCCAGCCGGGGAATCGACTGGAGCAGGCCCTTGGTGTACGGGTGCGCGGGCCGCTTGTAGATCTCGTGGACCGGCGAGCTCTCGACGATCCGGCCCGCGTACATCACCGCGATCTTGTCGGCCACGTCCGCGACCACACCCAGGTCGTGGGTGATGAGGATCAGGCCCATGTTGAACTCCCGCTGGAGTTCGGCCAGCAGGTCCATCACCTGCGCCTGCACGGTGACGTCGAGCGCGGTCGTCGGCTCGTCCGCGATGATCAGGTCGGGTTCGAGGGCGAGCGCCATCGCGATCATGATGCGCTGCCGCATACCGCCGGAGAACTGGTGCGGGTAGTCGTTCACCCGCTCCTTCGCCGCCGGGATGCGCACCCGGTCCATCAGCTCGACCGCCTTGGCCTTGGCGGCCTTGCGGGACAGGCCCTGGTGCACCCGGAACATCTCGCCGAGCTGGTAGCCCACCGACAGCACCGGGTTGAGGGACGACAGCGCGTCCTGGAAGATCATCGCGATCTTCCGGCCGCGCAGCTTGCGCCGCTCCTCGCCGGACATCGTGAGCATGTCGCGGCCCTGGAACAGGATCTCGCCCTGCGGGATACGGCCGGGCGGCATGTCGAGGATGCCCATGATCGCCTGCGCGGTCACGGACTTGCCTGAGCCGGACTCGCCGAGCACGGCCAGCGTCTCCCCGGCGTTCACCGAGTAGTTGACGCCGTTCACGGCCTTGGCGACACCGTCGCGGGTGTGGAACTCGACGTGCAGGTCCCGTACTTCGAGCAGCGGAGCCGTCGGCACGCCGGGCGCCGGGGCGCTCGCGGTCTCATCGATGACAGTCAACGCCGTACCTCCTAGCGCAGCTTGGGGTCGAGGGCGTCGCGCACCGCGTCGCCGAGCATGATGAACGCCAGCACCGTCACGCTGAGCGCACCCGCGGGCCACAGCAGCATGTGCGGCGCGTTGCGGATCTGGGTGGACGCCTGGGAGATGTCGATGCCCCAGGAGACGGCCGGCGGCTTGAGGCCCACGCCGAGGAACGACAGCGTCGCCTCCAGCGAGATGTACGTGCCCAGCGCGATCGTCGCGACCACGATGATCGGGGCGAGCGCGTTGGGCGCGATGTGCCGCAGCAGCATCCGCGCGTTGCCCGCGCCGAGTGCCCGCGCCGCCTGCACGTAGTCCTGCTGCTTGGCCGTGATGACCGAGCCGCGCGCGATACGCGCGATCTGCGGCCAGCCCAGCAGGATCATGAAGAGCGAAACGGTGGTGACGCTGCCGCCCTTGACCACGGACAGGAAGACGATGCCGCCGAGCAGGATCGGGATGCCGAAGAAGATGTCGCTGATCCGGGAGAGGATCGAGTCCCACCAGCCGCCGAAGTAACCGGCCAGGCCGCCGAGGAGCGAGCCCAGCACGGTGACGCCGAGGGTCGCGAAGATGCCGACCGACACCGAGGCGCGCGCGCCGTAGACGGTGCGGGTGTAGACGTCGCAGCCCTGTTGGTCGAAGCCGAAGGGATGCCCGGAGGTCGCCCCGTTCTGCGACTTGGCGAGGTCGCAGGAGAGCGGGCTGCCCCCGGCGATCAGGCTGGGCCAGATCGAAATGACGACCAGGAAGAGGATCAGCAGCCCGGACACGTAGAACATCGGCTTGCGGCTGAGGTCGTGCCAGGCGTCGTTCCACAGGCTGCGCGGCTTCTCGCGCTCCGCGTCACGCGACGGCTTCGACGGCTCCCCCGGGCCGCGCGGTCCGTCCACGGGCAGCCCGGCGGGCGCAGTGGATATCGCGTTCGCGGCGCTCCGGGCGTCGGACATCTCAGACATAGCGAATCCTCGGGTCCAGGACCGCGTAAAGCAGGTCGACGAGCAGGTTGGCGGCCAGGAAGACGATCACCAGGATCGTCACGAAGCCGACGACGGTCGGCGGATTCTGCCGCAGGATGCCCTGGTAGAGCTGGTAGCCGACGCCGTGGATGTTGTAGATCCGCTCGGTGACGATGGCGCCGCCCATGAGCGCGCCGAGGTCGGTGCCGAGGAAGGTCACCACGGGTATCAGCGAGTTGCGCAGCAGGTGGACGGTGACCACGCGGCGCTTGGGCAGGCCCTTGGCCACGGCCGTGCGCAGGTAGTCCGCGCGGGAGTTCTCCGCGACCGAGGTACGGGTCAGCCGGGCCACATAGGCGAGCGAGACACCGGCCAGGACGAGTCCCGGCAGGATCAGGTCACCGATCGGGGCGCCCTCGGCGACCGCCGGATTGGCCAGGCCCCACTTCACGCCCACGAAGTACTGGAGCAGGAAGGCGGTCACGAAGGTCGGAATGGACACGACGAGCAGCGTGAACGCGAGCACGCCCGAGTCCGCGAACCGTCCGCGCCGCAGCCCGGCCAGCAGGCCGAGCCCGATGCCGACGACCGCCTCGATCGCGAAGGCGACCATGGTCAGCCGGATGGTGACCGGGAAGGCCGTGCCCATCAGCTCGGTGACCGGCTGCCCGGTGGCGGCGGTACCGAAGTTGCCGCTGAGGATCTGCCACATGTAGTGCCCGTACTGCGCGGGCAGCGAGTGGTCCAGATACAGGTCGTGCCTGATCTGGTTCGCCGTGGCGGGGTCGGGCGCCCGGTCGCCGAACATGGCGGCCACCGGGTCGCCGAGCGCGTAGACCATGACGAAGATCAAAAAGGTGGTTCCGATGAAGACCGGAACCATCTGGAGCAGTCGTCGAATGACGTAGCGCCCCATCTGTCCTCCAGGGATCGGGGCAGACGTGAGCCGGGGCTTGTGACCCCGGCCGACCTCCGCACCGCGAGCGGTTGCTGTCAGTTCCCCCCGAACGCGCGCCCGCCACGGGGTGCCATGGCGGGCGCGCTTACCGCATCAGGTCAGTTGTTGACCGTGATGTCGGTGAAGACGGGGACACTGAAGGCGTTCTCCGTCACGTTGGACACCCGGGACGACCAGCCGGCGCCACCGTTCTGGTACCAGAGCGGGATGACGGGCATGTCCTTCATCAGGATCTTCTCGGCGTCCTGGTAGAACCCGATCGCCTTGGCGGTGTCCGGCTCCGAGTTCGCCTGCTTGATCAGCGAGTCGAACTGCGGGTTGCTGTAGTGCGAGTCGTTCGAGCTGGCGCCCGTCACGTACAGCGGCGTCAGGAAGTTGTCGATCAGCGGGTAGTCCATCTGCCAGCCGGAGCGGAACGGCTGGGTCATCTCACCCTTGGTGATCTGGTTGCGGAAGTCCGCGAACGTGCCGGTGGGGGCGCCGACGCACGCCTTGTTGTTGCCCACCACGTTGTTGATGCTGTTGCAGACCGCGTCGACCCACTGCTTGTGCGAGCCGGTGTCGGCGTTGTACCCGATGGTCATGTGACCGCCGGGAATGCCGCCGCCCTCCTGGATGAGCTGCTTCGCCTTGACCGGGTCGTACGTGACCGACTCGCCGCCGACGGAGTCGCTGTAACCGCCGGCCGCGCCCAGCACCGGGGAGGTGAGGTCGGTGGCCGGGGTGCGGGTGCCCTGGAAGATCTTCTCGGTGATGGTCTTCCGGTCGATCGCCATGGACAGGCCCTGGCGGACCTTCTCCATGCCGGGGGCGCTCCACGCCTTCTGGTTCAGCGGGAAGGAGACCGTCTGGATGATGCCGGCCGGCTGGTTGAGGTAGCGGCCGCCGAGGTCCGACTTCACGTGGCTGAGCTGCTCGGCCGGAACGTCGTCCAGGACGTCCAGGTTGCCCGCCTGGAGGTCGGCGTAGGCGGTGTTGCTGTCGGTGTAGACCTTCAGCAGCACGCCCTTGTTCTTCGGCTTGCTCGGGCCCGTGTAGTTCGGGTTCGGGACCAGCTTCATGCTGGAGCCCTTGCTGTACGAGTCGATCATGTACGGGCCGTCGCCGACCGGCTTGTTCAGGTAGCCGGCGTGGTCGGTGAAGAACGACTTCGGCAGCGGCGCGAACGCCTTGTAGCCGAGGCGGTCGGGCCACGTGGAGAACTTCTGGGTGAGCTTGACGGTGAAGGTGGTGTCGTCCACGACCTTCAGACCCGACATGGTCTTCGCGGTCGGGGCGGCGCCCTCCTTGTCGGGGTGCACCGCGGCGTAGCCGTCGATGTCCGCGAAGAAGTACGCGTTGAGCTGCTTGTTCGTCAGCAGCGCGCCGTAGTTCCAGGCGTCGACGAACGAGTTGGCGGTCACCGGGGTGCCGTCGGAGAACTTCAGGCCCTGCTTGATCTTGATGGTGAAGTTCTGCTGGTCGGTCGTGGTGATCGAGTCAGCGGCCTCAAGGTTGGCCTTCCCCGTCTTGGGGTCGTACTCCTTGAGGTTCATGAAGATCATGTCCAGGACCTTGCCGCCCTGGACCTCGTTGGTGTTCGCCGGCTCCAGGGGGTTCTGGGGGTCTCCCCACCACGCCCTGACGATGCCGTCGTTGGAACCGCCGGCCTTGTTGTCCGAATCACCGGAACCGCAGGCGGTTGCCGCGAGGGCGACGACTGCCGCGCCTATGACCCACTTGGCGCTCTTGGCACCGCGCATGGGTTTGCCTCCTCAGGAGTCACTGTCGATACGTGAAAGGAAGGCCGGTCGCCGCTGACACTCCTGACACCCCTGACAGGAGAAGGGCCTGGCCTTCCGTGCTCGTGAGTCGGCGCTCCCCATCAGCGCGTGACCCATTGACCCGAGCTCAACTTCGTCCACTATCGGGCACGTTTGAGGTCGCTCGGAACAGGGTCTGGTTTCGCTTCGGTCACGATGGGCAGAGGAGCCTGCTCAAAATTCGGACAATCTGGAACGTACACAGACAGGTTCGAAACGGACAGTGTGATCTTTCTTACGCCGCTGAGCGGAGATGAACGTCCGGATAACGGACAGTGCGAAAAACCCAAAAGGGGCGCGGAGAGCGCGTGACCGGTCCCCGCCGTCCGGCGGCGGAGTCTGGTCGCGCGGCTCCCCGCGCCCCTACGGGCGCTGCGCGGTCAGCGCTTGGCCCGAGCGGCCGAGCGTCCCCGCTCCTTCTGGTCCAGGACGACCTTGCGGATGCGGACCGTCTCCGGGGTCACCTCGATGCACTCGTCCTCGCGGCAGAACTCCAGCGACTGCTCCAGCGAGAGCTTGCGCGGCGGCACCACGTTCTCGGTGTTGTCCGCGGACGCGGCGCGCATGTTGGTGAGCTTCTTCTCCTTGGTGATGTTCACGTCCATGTCGTCGGACCGCGAGTTCTCACCGATGATCATGCCCTCGTAGACCTCCGTGGTCGCCTCGACGAAGATCACGCCGCGCTCCTGGAGGTTGATCATGGCGAACGGCGTCACGACACCGGCGCGGTCGGCCACCAGGGAGCCGTTGTTACGGGTCCGCAGGTCGCCGAACCACGGCTCGTGGCCCTCGAAGATGCTGTGCGCGATGCCGGTGCCGCGGGTGTCGGTGAGGAATTCCGTACGGAAGCCGATCAGGCCGCGGGCCGGGACGACGAACTCCATGCGGACCCAGCCGGAGCCGTGGTTCGTCATGGTCTCCATGCGGCCCTTGCGGGTCGCCATGAGCTGGGTGATCGCGCCCAGGTACTCCTCGGGGCAGTCCACCGTCATCCGCTCGACCGGCTCGTGGATCTTGCCGTCGATCACCTTGGTGACCACCTGCGGCTTGCCGACGGTCAGCTCGAAGCCCTCGCGGCGCATCTGCTCGACCAGGATGGCCAGCGCCAGCTCGCCGCGGCCCTGGACCTCCCAGGCGTCGGGGCGCTCGGTGGGCAGCACGCGGAGCGAGACGTTGCCGATCAGCTCCCGGTCGAGGCGGTCCTTGACCTGGCGGGCGGTGACCTTGTGGCCCTTGCCGCCCTTGCCGACCAGCGGCGAGGTGTTCGTACCGATGGTCATCGAGATCGCGGGCTCGTCGACCGTGATGAGCGGCAGCGCGACCGGGTTCTCCAGGTCGGCCAGCGTCTCGCCGATGGTGATCTCCGGAATACCGGCCACCGCGCAGATGTCGCCGGGGCCCGCCATCTCGGCGGGCTTGCGGGTCAGCGCCTCGGTCATCAGCAGTTCGGTGATCTTGACCTGGCTGACCGAGCCGTCGCGCTTCATCCACGCGACCTGCTGGCCCTTGCGCAGCTCGCCCTCCTCCACCCGGAGCAGGGCGATACGGCCGAGGAAGTTGTCCGCGTCGAGGTTGGTGACGTGCGCCTGGAGCGGCGCGCCCTCGGTGTACGTGGGGGCCGGGACGGTGGACAGGATCGTGGAGAAGAACGGCTCCAGGCTGTCGCTGTCGGCCGGAACCGTGCCGTTCTCCGGCTTGGTCAGCGAGGCGATGCCGTCCCGCGCGCACGCGTAGACGATCGGGAACTCGATCTGGTCCTCGGTGGCGTCCAGGTCCAGGAACAGGTCGTACGTCTCGTTGACGACCTCGTCGATCCGGGAGTCGGGGCGGTCCGTCTTGTTCACGCAGAGGATGACCGGCAGGTTCGCCGACAGCGCCTTGCGGAGCACGAAACGGGTCTGCGGCAGCGGGCCCTCGGAGGCGTCCACCAGCAGCACGACCGCGTCGACCATGGACAGGCCGCGCTCCACCTCGCCGCCGAAGTCGGCGTGGCCCGGGGTGTCGATGATGTTGATCGTGATGACATCGCCACCGCCCTTGGGGTGGTACTTCACGGCGGTGTTCTTCGCGAGAATGGTGATGCCCTTCTCGCGCTCCAGGTCGTTGGAGTCCATCATCCGATCGTCGAGATGCTGGTGGGCGGCGAATGCGCCGGCCTGCTTGAGCATCGCGTCGACGAGGGTCGTCTTGCCGTGGTCGACGTGGGCGACGATGGCGACGTTACGAATATCGTGGCGCGTGGACATGCTGCGGCGCTTCTCCCGGAATCGTGGATGGACGTCGCGTTCCTCGTTGACGCGCTCGCCTGCCGGGCAAGGTCACGCCGCGGCCTTACCCCATGGTACGGGCCCCAACCCCCCTCGGCCGCCGATGGCTGGCTTCAGAGGGGATTTGGGGCCCGTAATCGCACGGTTTTCCGCGACCGCGCGCGCCTACTTGCGGAAGCCGAGGTTCTGGTAGTCGGGGGTCTGGAAGCCGAAGGCGCCCGCGTTGGCGACGGTGGTGCGCAGCGCGACCAGGCCGGGGCGCTGGTAGAGCGGGATGGAACCGGCCGCGGCCCAGATCCGGGCGTCGGCCTTGGAGGTCAGGTCGCGGGCCGCGGAGGTGTCCAGCTCGCCGCCCGCCCGGTCCAGGAGCTGGTCGATCTGGTCGGTGCCGACCCGCGTGTAGTTCTGCGCCACGGTCAGCGAGCCGTCGGGGGCGGGCACCGGCTTGGCGAAGATCGGGGTGTCGTCGGTGGCCGGGTAGGCCGTGCCGGGCCAGGAGTAGAGCGCCAGGTCGAAGTCGCCCGAGGCGATGTGGTCCTGGAAGTAGCTGTCGCCCGCGACCTTGGTGATCTCGGTGCGGATGCCGATGCCGGAGAGCATCGAGGCGATCCGGGTGCCGACGTCGTCCAGCGTCGGGGAGTCCGCCGGGAGCACGAAGCGCATGGTGAGCTGCTTGCCCGCCTTGCTCACGGCGGCTGCGGGCTCCACGACGGTGACGGCGCCGGAGGCCGCGGTACGGCCGGGGCCGCCGGCCGCCTGGTCGCCGGTCTTGGCGTTGCTGCGCGTCCAGCCCGCGTCGGCCAGCAGCGCCTGGGCCTGCTGCACGTCGTTGGTGCCGAGCGCCGAGCTGTTGTCGCGGTAGCCGTCCTGCGAGGGCAGCACCAGGTGGTTGCCGAGCGCCTCGTCGGGCAGCCCGAGCGGCTTGAGCACGGCGGTGGCGATGGCCTTGCGGTCGATGGCGCGGGCCACGGCGTGCCGGATGCGTTCGTCGGCCAGCGGTCCCGTACTGCCGTTGATGGCGAGCTGCGCGTACGCGGCGTCGGGCGCCTTCCGTACGGCCAGGCCCTTGGTCCCGGTCACGGCGGTGACCGCGCCGGGGTCGATCTCGGCCAGGTCGAGGGTGCCCGCGGCGAGCGCGGCGGGGCGCTTGTCCACCGGCACGGCGGTCAGCACGATCCGGTCGAGCTTGGCGGGCTCGCCCCACCATGCCTTGTTGCGGTCCAGCGTGACGGTGCCCTTCTTGGTGTCCACGGCCTCGACCGCGAAGGGGCCCGCGACGACCGGCAGCTTGGTGCGCACGCCGTCGTTGAAGGTGTCCGCGTCACTGGTCACCGACTTCGGGTACAGCGGGCTGAACAGCGACTTCCAGTCCGCGTACGGGCTGGCGAAGGTGACGTCGACCTGCTGGGCGTCCTTGCCCTGCCGGACGTCGGAGATCCGGTCGTAACCGGCGTTGCGGGCCGTCCAGAAGGCGCTGTTCTTGCCGTTCAGCGCCTTCCACTGGGCGACGAAGTCGGCCGCGCCGACCGCCTGGCCGTCGCTCCACTTCGCCTTGGGGTTCAGGTGGTACGTGACCACCTGGCGCGGTGACTGCGCGACGTCCGCGCTCGCCAGGAAGTCGCTGTCGGCCCGCGGGGAGCCGTGGCCGTCGAGCCGGTACATCGCCGGGAGGGTGGCTCCCGCGATCGTCAGCGTGTCGGCGTCCGCGTCCGCCTGGTACGCGTTCAGCGTGCGGGGCAGCTCATCGGTCGCCCAGCGCAGCGTGCCGCCGTCGCGGACGCCCGCGCGCGAGACGGTCGCGATGTCGGTGCCCGCCGTCCCGGCGGCGCCGCCGCCCGAGGAGCAGGCGGTCAGGGTCATGGCCGCCCCGGCGGTCAGCGCCACGGCGGCGCGCAATACGGGTGGGTTCGCGCTGCGGTTCATGGATCGGACACCTCCGGCGGCCCGGCATAGACCGGGGACATACTCATTTGGCCTGATTTCCGGGTAATCACTTCCCAGTGGAGGGGACGAGGAGCGGCTCTCCGCCCCGACACGACCGCAATGCCCCGCTCTTCCACCCGGACGGCCCCTTGGCGCGGGGGGCGGCCCATGAGGGGCGCGGGGGACTGCGCGGGGTGGCCGGGCGGGCGGCGCGCCCGGAGACCGGCGAACCGCCCCGGAGGGGAATTGGTGCACGCGTCTTCCCAACCGAAGGTGTGACGCGCGACACTTCCAGGCGCGGCAGCGTCATCAACCGCATCACCCCCGCACGGCGGAGAAGGTGAGGCATCCGTATGTCCCTGCAAGACGATCTGACGTCGGTCACCCGGCGGCTCGACGATTTGATGCGCTGCGTCGGGCGGCTGGACGAGCACGTGGGCGACAGCCTGGACATGCGCAGGGTGCGGGCCGACGCGGCCCATCTGCGGGAGAGCCTGGCTCTGCTGCACGAGGCCGTCCCGACGACCGCGGGCATCCGCAAGGTCGAGATGGTGACGATCCCGGACGCGCCGTACGACCGCGGCCTGTGGGCCGACGCGGAGGACGAGGGGCTGGGCTCGCCGCACCGGCACGCGCCGTAGCGCGCGGCACCGGCCCGCGGCGGCCGTACCACCCCCGCACCCCTCGGCGCCCGCACCCGGCGGCGTCCCCTCCCCCGTTCCTTCGGAGTCCTCCTTGGCCACCGGAACCACCCCCTCCCCCACCGGGGGGGGGGGGGGGGGGGGGGGGGGGGGGGAGGGCACTTTCTCAAGGCACCTTCGGCCCTACCCGTGGTGG
>NZ_JBVHLD010000017.1:0-154827 GCF_055559175.1 Streptomyces sp. NPDC024632 | reverse complement strand
TTCCTCCCCCCCCCCCCTCCTCCCTCCGCCCCCCCCTCCCCCCCCCCCCCCCCCCCCCCCCCCCCCCCCCCCCCCCCCCCCCCCCCCCCCCCCCCCCGCGGCCATTTCCGAACGGCATCTGCGGACCGACCGGTGGTGGGTGCCACCGCTGGTCACCGCGCTCGGCCTGGCGGCCTTCGTCGTCTACTCGACCTGGCGGGCCTTCGCCAACAGCCACTACTACGCGGCGCCCTACGTCTCGCCGTTCTACTCGCCGTGCCTGGCGTCGAACTGCGCGGACATGAAGGGCGGCGCCAACTGGCCGCTGTTCGGCGACTGGTGGGGTCTGTCACCGGCCCTGCTGGTGCTGGTCTTCCCGCTCGGCTTCCGGCTGACCTGCTACTACTACCGCAAGGCGTACTACCGGGGCTTCTGGGCCTCGCCGCCCGCCTGCGCGGTCGCCGAACCGCACGCGAAGTACACCGGCGAGACGCGGCTGCCGCTGATCCTGCAGAACGTGCACCGCTACTTCTTCTACTTCGCGCTGCCGGTGGCGGGCATCCTCACCTACGACACGGTGCTCGGCTTCCGCGACGAGCACGACCGCTGGGGCCACATGGGTCTGGGCACGGTCGTCCTGCTCGTGAACATCATCCTGATCTGGGCGTACACGCTGTCGTGCCACTCGTGTCGGCACATCATGGGCGGCAAGCTCAGGCACTTCTCCGCGCACCCGGTGCGCTACCGCCTCTGGGGCTGGGTCGGCGTCCTCAACGGCCGTCACATGCTGCTCGCCTGGTCGTCCCTGATCAGCGTCGGCCTCACCGACCTCTACATCTATCTGGTCTCCAGCGGCGTATTCGACGATCCGAGGTTCTTCTGAGATGACACAAGTCGAACGGCACGCGTACGACGTGGTCGTGGTCGGCGCGGGCGGCGCCGGGCTGCGGGCCGCGATCGAGGCCCGGGAGCGGGGCATGCGTACCGCCGTGATCTGCAAGTCGCTGTTCGGCAAGGCCCATACGGTGATGGCCGAGGGCGGCATCGCGGCCAGCATGGGCAACGTCAACTCCGGTGACAACTGGCAGGTGCACTTCCGCGACACCATGCGCGGCGGGAAGTTCCTCAACCACTGGCGGATGGCGGAGCTGCACGCCAAGGAGGCTCCCGACCGGGTCTGGGAGCTGGAGACCTGGGGCGCGCTGTTCGACCGCACCCCCGACGGCAAGATCTCGCAGCGCAACTTCGGCGGCCACGAGTACCCGCGGCTGGCACACGTCGGCGACCGTACGGGCCTCGAGCTGATCCGCACCCTCCAGCAGAAGATCGTCTCGCTCCAGCAGGAGGACTTCGCGGAGACCGGCGACTACGAGTCGCGGCTGAAGGTCTTCCAGGAGTGCACGGTCACCCGCGTGCTCAAGCAGGACGACAAGGTCGCGGGCGTCTTCGGTTACGTGCGCGAGTCCGGGCGGCTGTTCGTGATCGACACGCCCGCGGTGGTGCTGGCGACCGGCGGCATCGGCAAGTCCTTCAAGGTGACGTCCAACTCCTGGGAGTACACCGGCGACGGGCACGCGCTGGCGCTGCTGGCCGGGGCGCCGCTGATCAACATGGAGTTCATCCAGTTCCACCCGACGGGCATGGTCTGGCCGCCGTCGGTGAAGGGCATCCTGGTCACCGAGTCGGTGCGCGGCGACGGCGGGGTGCTGCGCAACAGCGACGGCAAGCGGTTCATGTTCGACTACGTGCCGGACGTCTTCAAGGAGAAGTACGCGCAGTCCGAGGAGGAGGCCGACGGCTGGTACTCCGCCCCTGACACCCACCGCCGACCGCCGGAGCTGCTGCCCCGCGACGAGGTGGCGCGCGCGATCAACTCCGAGGTGAAGGCCGGGCGCGGCACCCCGCACGGCGGCGTCTTCCTCGATGTGTCGACACGGCTGCCCGCCGAGGAGATCAAGCGGCGGCTGCCGTCGATGCACCACCAGTTCAAGGAGCTGGCGGACGTCGACATCACCGCGGAGCCGATGGAGGTCGGCCCGACCTGTCACTACATGATGGGCGGCGTCGACGTGGACCCGGACACGGCCGCGGCGCGCGGGGTGCCGGGGCTCTACGCGGCGGGCGAGGTCGCGGGCGGCATGCACGGCTCCAACCGGCTGGGCGGCAACTCGCTCTCCGACCTGCTGGTCTTCGGCCGCAGGGCCGGGCTGCACGCGGCGCGGTACGCGGCCTCGTTCGTCGAGGGCGCGCGTCCCGTCGTACCCGAGGAGCAGATCGACACCGCGGCGGCCGAGGCGCTGCGGCCGTTCAGCGCGGAGGACGCGGACGCGGCGGAGGCCGCCGGGGGCGCGCAGGCGGGCGGGGCGCGGCCCGCGGAGAACCCGTACACCCTGCACCAAGAGCTCCAGCAGGTGATGAACGACCTGGTGGGCATCATCCGGCGCGGTCCCGAGATGGAGGACGCGCTGAACCGGCTGACCGGGCTGCGGGCCAGGTCGCGGCGGGCGGGCGTCGAGGGGCACCGGCAGTTCAATCCCGGCTGGCACCTGGCGATCGACCTGCGGAACATGCTGCTGGTCAGCGAGTGCGTGGCGCGTGCCGCGCTGGAGCGGACCGAGAGCCGCGGCGGCCACACCCGCGACGACCATCCGGAGATGGACCGCGCCTGGCGCAAGGTCAATCTGGTCTGCGAGCTGACCGACCCCACCGGGGGCCTGGCGGCCACCGACCCCGACCACGGCCAGATCGGTCTGCGCCGGCGCGCGACGGACCCGATCCGGGGCGACCTGCTCGACCTCTTCGACAGGGACGAGCTGCTCAAATACCTGACGGACGAGGAGCTCGACGGGTGAGTTACGAAGCGCACTTCAAGGTGTGGCGCGGTGACGCCGAGGGCGGCGAGCTGCGCGACTACCAGGTCGAGGTCAACGACGGCGAGGTCGTGCTCGACATCATCCACCGCCTCCAGGCCACCCAGGCGGGCGACTTGGCGGTCCGCTGGAACTGCAAGGCGGGCAAGTGCGGGTCGTGCAGCGCGGAGGTCAACGGACGGCCGCGGCTGATGTGCATGACCCGCATGTCGGTCTTCGCACCGGAGGAGACGATCACGGTCACCCCGATGCGGACCTTCCCCGTCGTGCGCGACCTGGTCACCGATGTCTCCTTCAACTACGACAAGGCCCGGCAGGTCCCGGCCTTCGTGCCGCCGAAGGGGGTCGCGGCCGGGGAGTACCGGATGCAGCAGGTCGACGTGGAGCGCTCGCAGGAGTTCCGCAAGTGCATCGAGTGCTTCCTGTGCCAGGACACCTGTCACGTGGTGCGCGACCACGAGGAGAACAAGACGTCGTTCGCCGGGCCGCGCTTCCTGATGCGGATCGCGGAGCTGGACATGCATCCGCTGGACGCGGCCTCCGAGGCCGGTCTGACCCGCGCCTCGTCCGCGCAGGAGGACCACGGGCTCGGCTACTGCAACATCACCAAGTGCTGCACCGAGGTGTGCCCGGAGCACATCAAGATCACCGACAACGCGCTGATCCCGCTCAAGGAGCGGGCGGTGGACCGTAAGTACGATCCGCTGATCTGGCTGGGCAACAAGATCCGCCGCCGCGGCGAGTAGCTCCCCTCTCCCCTGCCTGCCTGCCCCGCACGGGGCGGGCAGGCAGGGGGAGCAGGCGGGCTGGCGGGCTGGCGGGCGGGCGGGCGGGCGGGCGGGAACAGAAACGGAACTCCGAGTCGCGCTCCGGACACACCGGACATAGCCTCCGAAAAGGAGCACGCGGCAAGCGGCCGTGGCGCGGCGAAGGGCGCGGTACGCATGCGGCGACTCGCGGGAATCGTTGCGGCGCTCGGCGCCCTGATGCTGCTGTCCGGCGCGCCGTCGGCACGGGCGGACGACCCGATCACGCTGTCCAGGTCCGGCCAGATAACCGACAAGGTCGGCGCACTGGGCGACCGGCAGCCGCAGGTCGTCACGGCGCTGGACGGCCTCTACCAGAAGCAGCGCGTCCAGCTCTTCGTGGCGTACGTCCGCACCTTCTCCGGCCGCGCTCCGCAGGACTGGGCGAACGCGACCGCGACCAAGAACGGCCTGGGCCAGCGGGACGTCCTGCTGGCGGTGGCCACCCACGACCGGCAGTACGCGGTCTCCGCCGACCAGGACTCCGGCCTGACCGCGGCCCAGCTCAACGAGGTCAGCAGCCAGGCCGTCGAGCCCGCGCTGCGGCAGAACGACTGGGCGGGTGCCGCGATCGGCGCGGCCACCGGCTACGACGCGGTCCTCAGCGGCCTTCCGGTGACCGTCCCCTCGATCACCCCCGGCACCGCGGACCCGGGCGGCAGCGGGGCGCCCCCGGGCGACTCCGCAGCCGACCTGTGGATTCCGGTGGTGGCCGTCGGCGCCGCGGGCGCGGTCGGGGTGTGGGCGTTCCGCAGGAAGCGCGGCCCGCGGCAGCCCGCCCGCCCGGCGCCCGGCGAGCGCGGCTGGGGCGCCCCGCAGCCGACCCCGCTGCCCGAGCTGGACTCGCAGGCCAAGCACCTGCTGGTGGAGACCGACGACGCGGTCCGCACCAGCCAGGAGGACGTGGGCTTCGCGGCGGCGCAGTTCGGCGAGGAGGCCGCGCGGCCGTTCGCCGAGGCCGTCGAGTACGCCAAGACCGAGCTGACCGCGGCCTTCCGGCTGCGCCAGCAGCTCGACGACGCGATACCCGAGGACGACGCGACCCGCCGGCAGATGCTGGACGAGATCCTGTCCCGCTGCACCCAGGCCAACCGGCGGCTGGACGCGGAGTCCGAGGCGTTCGACCGGCTGCGCGCCCTGGAGGCGAACGCGCCGGAGGTGCTGGAGCAGGCCGAGGCGAAGGCGGCGGCGCTGCCGAGCCGGATCGACACCGCCGAGGCGTCCCTGGCGCCGCTGGCCCAGAAGTACGCGGACGCCGCGCTCGACCCGGTCACCGGCCACCCGGCGGAGGCCAGGGACCGGCTGGAGTTCGCCCACGCCAGCCTCGTACAGGCCAGGGCCGCCGTCGGCACCGACCACGGCAAGGTCGCCGTGTACGTACGGGCCGCCGAGGGCGCGCTGGACCAGGCGGTCATGCTCACCGACTCCGTCACCCGAAGGGCCCAGGAGCTGGCGGAGGCCGACGGGAAGCTGCGGGACGCGCTGACCGAGGCCGACACCGACCTCGCCGAGGCCCGCGGCCTGCTCGGCGGCACCGCCGCCGGGGTCTCCACCGCCGACCTCCAGGGCAGGATCGCCCGCGCCGAGACGGTCGTGGCCGACGTACGGCAGGAGCTGGCGGCGGGGCGCTACGACCCGATCGCCGGGCTGCGGCGGGTCGAGGAGGCGGACGCGGCGCTGGACGAGGCGCTGGCCGGGGCCCGCGAGCGGGAGGTCAGCGAGCAGCGGGCGCGCGGGCTGCTGGACCAGGCGCTGCTGGGGGCGCGCAGCGAGGTGGCCGCCGCCCGCGACATGGTCACCACCAACCGCGGCGCGGTCGGCAGCCAGGCCCGTACCCGGCTCACCGAGGCGGAACGGCGGCTCCAGCAGGCCGAGGCGCTGGCCGGTTCCGACGCGGCGGGCGCGCTGGCGCACGCGCAGGAGGCGGACCGGCTGGCCCGGCAGGCGCAAGACGCGGCCCGGCGGGACGTCGGCGGGTACGGCGGGGGCTTCGGCGGACCCGGCGGCCGGCGCTCCGGCGGCGGCATGGGCGGCGCGGTGCTCGGCGGGATCATCCTCGGCGAGATCCTCGGCGGCGGGCGCGGCCGGGGCGGCGGCGGCTTCGGCGGGGGCTTCGGGGGCGGCGGCTCGGGACCCGGCAGCTTCGGCGGCGGCCAGACCCGCGGCCGGATGGGCGGCGGCGGCCGCTTCTGAACTCCCCTGACCCTCCTTCTATCCGCCCCCTTCCTTTCCGGCCCCCCTACTTTCCGGCCCCTCTTTCCGGCCCTTTCTGGCCCACGGATACGGACACGCAAGGAGTACGACCATGACGAAGCAGACCGTCCTCGGCCGGGTGACCCAGCTCGCCAAGGCCAACATCAACGCCCTCCTCGACCAGGCCGAGGACCCGCAGAAGATGATGGACCAGCTCATCAGGGACTACACCACCAACATCCGCGAGGCCGAGGAGGCGGTGGCCACCACCATCGGCAATCTGCGGCTGATGGAGCAGGACCACGCCGAGGACGTCGCGGCGGCCAAGGAGTGGGGCGACAAGGCGCTGGCGGCCAGCAAGAAGGCCGACGAGCAGCGCGCCTCGGGCAACACCGCGGAGGCCGACCGTTTCGACAACCTCGCCAAGATCGCGCTGGGCCGTCAGCTCCAGTCCGAGAAGGAGGCGCGGACGGCCGAGCCGACGATCGCCTCGCAGAACGAGATCGTGAGCAAACTCAAGTCCGGCCTGGACTCGATGAAGGCCAAGCTGGGCGAACTCCAGGGCAAGCGCGACTCGTTGGTGGCGCGCGCGAAGTCCGCGCAGGCGCAGAACCAGATGATGGACGCGGTCAAGAACATCGACGTGCTCGACCCGACCAGCGAGCTGGGCCGCTTCGAGGACAAGGTGCGGCGCGAGGAGGCCAGGGCCAAGGGCAAGGAGGAGCTGGCCGCGTCCTCGCTCGACGCGCAGTTCGAGTCGCTGGACGCGCTCGGCGACAGCGCGGAGATCGACGCGCGACTGGCCAAGCTCAAGGACCGCGCGGCCTGACCGCCGAGGGCCGTCCGCCTGCCGCGCGCGGCAGGCGCTAGAACATGCTCAGCAGTTCGTCCACCGAAGGACCGCTGGAGTGGGACTGCTCGCCGGGCAGGGCGAGTTCGAACCAGACGGTCTTGCCGCGGTGGGTACGGCGGCTGCCCCAGCTCTCGCTGAGCATGGTGACCAGTTGCAGGCCGCGCCCGCCCTCGTCGGTGTCACGGGCGCGGCGGCGGCGCGGCTGCACCAGGGCGCTGTCCCACACCTCGCACACCAGGGTGCGGTCCAGCAGCAGCCGCAGTCGTATGTCGCCGTAGCCGTGCCGCAGCGCGTTGGTGACCAGCTCGCTGACCAGCAGTTCCGTGGTGTCGACCAGGTCGCCGAGCCCCCAGCTCAGCAGTTGCTCGCGGGCCAGCTCGCGGGCCCTGGCCACCGACGTGGGGCGCGGTTCCAGCGTCCAGTCGCCGACCTGCTCCGCGGGCAGACCGCGGATTCTGGCCATCAGCAGGGCGATGTCGTCCTCGCCGTGCGCGGTGTCCAGGGTGGCCAGCACGTGGTCGCAGATGTCCTCGAGCGGCCTCGGCGGCCCGGCCAGCGAGTCCCGGAAGGCGTCGAGGCCCTCGTCCAGCGGGTGGTTGCGGGACTCCACGAGACCGTCGGTGTACAGGGCGAGCAGCGCGCCCTCGTTCAGCTCGACCTCGATCTCCTCGAACGGCTCGCCGCCGACGCCCAGCGGCACTCCCCTGGGCACTTCGAGCAGCAGCGGCGACTCGCCCGACTCCACGACGACCGGCGGCAGATGGCCCGCGTTGGCGATCGTGCAGCGCCGGGTGACCGCGTCGTAGACCACGTAGATACAGGTGGCCAGGTAGACCTCGGACAGGTCGGCGCCGCCGCGGTCCTTGGCCCGGCGGGTGCGGCCCTGGTTCGGGGAGCCGAGGCCGTTGGCCACCTCGTCCAACGCGCCCAGCACTTCGGCGGGTTCGAGGTCGAGCGCGGCCAGGGTCCGTACGGCGGTGCGCAGTTCGCCCATCGCGACGGCGGCGCGCAGGCCGCGGCCCATCACGTCGCCGACCACCAACGCGGTGCGGTGGCCCGGCAGTTCGATGACGTCGAACCAGTCGCCGCCGACCTCGGTCTCCATGCTGCCCGGCAGATAGCGGCAGGCGATGTCGAGGCCCGCGGCCTCGGGGTCGTCGGGGGGCAGCAGGCTGCGCTGGAGGATCAGCGCGCGCTCGTGCTCACGCCGGTAGAGCCGGGCGTTGTCGATGAACACCGCGGCGCGGGCCGCCAGTTCCTCGGCGAGCATCCGGTCGCGGTCCACGAACGGCTCGCTGCCCTTGGCGCGGGAGAACTGCACCAGCCCCAGAACGGTGTCGCGGGCGACCATCGGCACCACGAGCGTGGACTGCACGAGGGTGCCGCCGAGATCGGGCCCCCCGTCGCCGTCGATCACCTGCGGCTGCGCGGTGCGCAGCGCCCGCGCGCTGGCGGAGCTGAAGCGGTAGCGGTGCACGGCGCCGACCGCGACCGGGCCGTCCGCCACATCGTCGTCGTCCCCGGCCATCGCTATCGGCGCGTCCGACACGGAACTGGCGAACGCCACCCGGCGCACGTCCCCGCTGCCGTCGGTGGTGCCCGTCAGATCCTCGGCGCCGGACAGCAGGGCCTGGTAGAGGTCGACGGAGGCGATGTCGCAGAAGTGCGGGACGGCGACGTCCAGCAGTTCGCGCGCGGTGGTCTCCAGGTCGAGCGAGGTGCCGATACGGGCGCCCGCCTCGTTGAGCAGCGCGAGATTGCGGCGGGCGTGCGCGGCCTCGCGCTCGGCTCGCTGACGTCCGGTGACGTCCATCGCGAGTCCCGCGACGCCGATCGGCCGCCCGGTGCCGCTGTGCAGCCGGTACAGCGACATCGACCACCGCCGCCGCCCCGGATCGCCGGGCACGGTGCCGACCAGCGGCATGTCCAGGACGGGCTCGCCGGTCTCCAGCACCTGGCGCAGCGCGGCGCTGAGCCGGTCGGCCTCGACGCGGGAGAGGAAGTCGTGCGGGCCGCGGCCGTGGTTCTCCTCGGCCTCACGGCCGAAGACGGTCGCGAAGCGCTCGTTGACCCGGATCAGCCGCAGGCTGGTGTCGAAGAGCACGAAGCCCATCGGCGACTGCCCGAACACCGCCTGGGAGGCGGCCAGATCGGTCTCGATCTGGCGCAGCGTGGCGACGTCGACCGCGATGCACAGCGCGCCGTGGTCGGCGGGCATCACGTAGACCTCGGCCAGGCCCTGGCCGCCGGAGGCGTCCCGGTACGGCACGAGTCCGGTCCACTCGTGGCCGTCGAGGATCTCCGCGAGGCGCTCGTGCGCGCGCTCGCGTAGGTGCTCGGGCGCGAAGGCGTTCACCGGGTCGCGGCCGAGCGCGCGTTCTGCCGGTACGCCGAAGAACTGCGCGGCCCGCGCGCTCCACTGGTCGATCCGGCCGTCACCGTCGAGCGAGAACGACGCCACGCGTATGTAGTCGTAGAGCGAACCGGGCGGACTCGACTGCCAGACCGCGTCGACCGCGTCCGTGTCGTCTCGGGGCGGTACCGCCCTCGCTGGCATGTCGCTCACTCGCCCGACCCCTCCAGCTCAGCACACATGGACCGGTTGGAGCCGAGTATTCAGCATGAGGACCGTCCAGCACACGGTCTTGTCGATCACAGCATCATCTCGGCTCCTGGGGTACGGGGACCGTCCCCGGGACAGCGCGGTCACACCCCTCGCTCCCGCGTCTTCGGCATACCCGGCACAGCTCCCGTGAATCATCGCGCGCGTCACGGCAGAGCCAGTTCGAACCAGACGGTCTTTCCGAACGGTCCGTGACGCGTTCCCCAGCGCCGTGAGGCCCGTGCGACCAGTTGCAGACCACGGCCGCCCTCGTCCTCCAGGGTGGCGATCCGCTCGCGCGGCGGGTCCGGCAGCGGGTCGGAGACCTCCACCAGCAGCGAGCCGCCGCGCACCATCCGTACACCGATCGGTCCGTGCGCGTACCGCAGCGAATTGGTGACCAGCTCGCTGACCAGCAGCATCGTGACGTCGGTGAGCTGCGCGAGACCCCATTCGACCAGGGTGTCACGGACCCGGCGGCGCGCCAGCCGGACGGCGCTGGGCTCGGCGGGGAACGTCCAGGAGGCGGTGGATCCGGCGGGCAGCCCGCCGAGCCTGGCCATCAGCAGCGCCACGTCGTCGGGCTCGCGGCCCGGCTGCATGATGGCCAGCACGTCGTCGCAGGAGTCCTCCAGTGAGGGCAGCGGGCGGCACAGCGTCTGGCGCAGCCGTTCCAGGCCCTCGCCGATGTCCTGGCCGCGGGTCTCCACCAGGCCGTCGGTGTAGAGCACGAGGACCGTGCCGTCGGCGACCGCCAGCTCCGTGGTCTCGAAGCGGACGCCGCCGACGCCCAGGGGGACGCCGGAGGGCAGCTCGACCAGCCGGGCATGGCACTCGTCCGGGTGGGCGCCGGGTTCCCCGCCGCCCGGCGCCCGCGTGACGGGTTCGACCAGGACCGGCGGCAGGTGGCCCGCCTGCGCGATGGCGATCCGGCGCGTCGAGGGGTCGTAGACGGCGTAGACGGCGGTGGCCATCCAGCCCTCGGCCTGGCCCTGCGCGAGGTCGTCGCCCAGCTCGTTGACCCGGCGCAGCAGCTCGTCCGGCGGCATGTCGAGCCCGGCGAGCGTCCGTACGGCGGTACGGAGCCGGCCCATGGTGGCCGCCGCGCCCAGGCCGTGGCCCATCACGTCGCCGACGACGAAGGCGACCCGGCCCCCGGCCAGCGGGATCACGTCGAACCAGTCGCCGCCGACCTCCGCGCCGCTGCTGCCGGGCACGTACCGGAAGGCGACGCCGACGCCGGGCGGTTCCACGACGCTCTGCGGGAGCAGGCTGCGCTGGAGCATCAGGGCGCCCTCGCGCTCGCGGACGTAGAGCCGGGCGTTGTCCAGGGCGGCGCCCGCGCGGTTGGCCAGTTCCATCGCGAGGGCCAGGTCGTCGTGGTCGAACGGCTCGCGCTCGCGCGCCCTGCTGACCACCAGCAGGCCGAGGACGACGCCGCGGGCCCGCAGCGGCAGCACGAGCAGCGAGTGGACGCCGAGCGCGATGGCCGCGCGCACCTTCGGGTCGCCGGGGAAGGTGGTGGCCAGCAGCTCCTCCTCCGAACTCACCATCCGGGGCTGCCCGGTGGTCAGCACCGTGCCGAAGATCGACTTGCGGGTGAAGCGGATCGGCTGCCCGGTCAGGATCATCCGCTCGACCTCGGGCCCCCAGCGCACCGCGCCCGTGCCGAGCTGCCGCATCGGGGTGTTGTCCCCGTACGGCGCGGTCGGCAGCTCGCCGCCGTCGGCGACCTCGGCGTGCAGGATCACCCCGGAGTAGTCGCTGAAGGTCGGCACGACGGCGGCGGCCAGCGCCTCGGCGCACCGGCGGACGTCCAGCACGTTCGCGATCCGGGTGCCCACGTCGTTGAGCAGCGCCAGCCGCCGCCGGGCCCGCTCGACCTTCGCGGCGGCCTGCACGCGCTCGGTCACGTCGATGACGGTGGCGCTGATCCCCAGCACCCGCCCGGCCCGGTCGACCAGCCGGTGGTACGACAGCGAGCGGTGGCCGCGGCCGTGCGGCGCGTACGTGACCAGGTCGATCACCGGCCGCCCGGTGGCCAGGACGTCCCGCTGGAGCGCGGTGAGGTCGGCGGCCGACCGCTCGTCCAGCACCTCCTGCACGGTGTGGCCGATGTGGTCGGCGACGGGCCTGCCGTTCATCGCCGCCAGCGCCTCGTTGAGCCGTACGTAGCGCAGGTCGCGGTCGAAGATGGCGACGCCGAGGGGTGAGGAGTCGAAGAGCGAGTCGAGGGCGGCGAGGTCGTGCTCCAGCGTCCGCAGGCGGCTCGTCTCGACCATCGAGGCCAGGACGAAGGGGCGGCCGTCGCCGTCGACCAGCAGCGAGGCGCGGGTCTCCACCTGGACGGTGTGGCCGTCGCGGTGCCGCAGCGAGAGGATGCCGTCCCAGCGGCCCCCTCGCAGCAGGTCGGCGAGGATCTGCTCGGCGGGGCTGGGGTCCGGCATCCGCGGGATCTCGTCCGGCCCGCGCCGCGGGGAGTGTCCCGGCGGGCTCTCGGGCGGCCCGAACAGCCCGCCCACCCGGCGGCCCACGATGTGCTCCCCCGCCCAGCCCAGCACTTCCTGTGCCAGGGGGCTCCACAGCAGCACCCGCCCCGACGTGTCCAGCATGACGACCGCCACCCGCAGTGTGTCGAGCAGCGTCCCCGTGCTCTTTCCCCGCCCCTCACCCCACGGCTCCGGATCGGGATCCAGATCCGGATGATGATGCCGATGCGGCCGCCCCACCCCCGGCTCCCCCTCCCCGGCCCGGTGGCTCTCCCCCGCCGGGGGGCTCTCCCCTGCGGGGACCTGTCCGCCTGCGGCGGGGGCTTGTCCGCCTGCGGCGGGGGCTGGGCTGGCCTCGGCGGGACCGCCACCGGCGGGAGCCTGGCCGCCTGCGGCGGGGGGCTGGCCGCCTTCCTCGGGACCGGCTGCGGCGGGGTCCGGGGCGCGGTTCGGGGACGCCTCAGGGCCATCGCCGCCGCTGGCGCTCATGCGTCACCCCCGACCGGGTCGGGCCGGTTCCGCCCCGGCCACTGTCAGTGGGAATTATCCCTCTTACCCGATATTCCCCCAAACACCCCGATACCGCGCGGGCCACGGGGAGACGGCGTAACGGCCGGGGGCGGCCCGGGGCGGCCGTGAGGCCGGGGGCGACCGTGAGGCCGGGGCCAGCGGGAAGCGCGCGGCGCGGCGCGGGCGCTGGAGGCGACCGGGGTCGGCCGGAGCCGGGAGCGCCAGGCGCGGCGGGGGCGAAGCCAGCGGCGCGGGAAGCGCCTGGAGCGGCGCTAGCGACGGGAGCCCGAGGTCGGGATCGGCCGGGGCCGGCTGGAGGCCGAGGGTGGCCGGGTTGGCCAGGCGCAGGCGTCAGATGCGACCAGGGGTCGGGGTCGGTGGCACGGAAAGCCCCGGGCGCGGCGGGGCAGGTGCGGCGAGAGCGGACACGGGGTCAGGTGCGGCGGGGTCCCGCCGGGGGCGGGTGCGGCGGGGTCCGCGCCAGGGGCAGGTGCGGCGAGGGCGGGCCGGGGGGCGGGCGGGGCCGTCAGGCTAGGGCTAGGGCTTGGGTGAGGGCGGCGGCCAGGGCGGCCGGGCCCTGGACGTGGGCGAGGTGGCCCTGGCCCGGAATGACGTGGACGCGGGCGCGGGGCATGGCGCCCGCGATGCGGGCGAAGGGCTCCCAGTAGGGGCCGACCCCGTCGTCGTCGCCGCCGACCAGCAGGGTGACGGGCATGTCGAGCTTGCCGTAGGCGGCCAGGTCGGCGTGGTGCTCGTTCAGGGCGGTCAGCTCGCGCCCGAGCGGCGCCGCGAGAGGCCGCAGCACCTGCCAGGCCGGGCTCCGGCGCAGCTCGGCGACGTACTCGGCGGAGAATCCGGACACGTCCCGGTTGACGATCTCCACGGCCCGGTCCAGGTCACCGGCCGCGTCGGCCGCGCGCAGCGAGTCCAGCACCTGCGCGCCGAAGGGCCGCACCACCGGCTCGTAGAGGGTCAGGGAACGCACGCCGGAGTGCCGCGTCGCGGCCTCCAGCGCGATCAGGCCGCCGTAGCTCCAGCCGAAGAGGTCCACCCCGCCGTCGCCGCCGTGCCGCCCGGCCACCTCGTCGAGCACCCGCCGCAGATCCGCGACCTCGGTGCCGACCCCGTATCCGTCACCCAGCTCACCGCTGGGCCGTCGGCCGCGCCGGTTCAGTACGTACACCGGCCGGCCGGCCGGAAGCGCGTCCACCACCGGCTGCCACGACACGGCGTCGGCCATGACCCCGGGAACGATCAGCAGCGGCCTGCCCTCGCCCACCCGGTGGCCGAGCACCAGCACCACACCGTCGCGTTCCACCTGCACCAGCATCGAATCCCCCGTCTCGGTCGCGGACACCGAAAAACCCTACCCTCAGGCCGTCAGCCGACCAGAAGGCGTGTCGCCCACTCGACCGCCGGGCGGTCCTGGTCGAGCCAGTCGACGTCGGAGGTCTGCGCGGGGAGCAGCCAGCGCAGCTCGTCGTGGTCCTGGAGGGGGCGGGGCGTGCCGCTCACCAGGCGGGCGGTCCAGACGTGCAGGGTGAGGCCGTTGGCCAACGGCCAGGCGCCGGGGACGCGTTGGAGGGGCTCCACCGTGACGCCCAGCTCCTCGCGCAGCTCGCGCACGAGCGCGTCCGGCGGGCTCTCCCCCGCCTCGACCTTGCCGCCCGGCAGTTCCCAGCGTCCCGCCAGCGCGGGCGGCGCGGTCCGCCGCGCGGCCAGCAGCCGTCCGGCGTCGAGCACGGCCCCGCCCACCACCACACGTTCGGTCATGCGACGCAGGATACGTAAGACGGAGACCCGCGACCCGCACAGCGCGCGGCGGAAACCCGTTACGAGGACTGCACAGCGCGCGGCGCGAACCCGTTACGAGGACTGCACGGCGCGCGGCGTCAACCGCTCGATCACGTAACGCCGTTGCTGCTGGTCCCGGTTGAGGCCGGGACCGTTCAGCGTGGCCGCGACGCGCTCGGCCTCGGCGCGGGTGGCGTAGCGCCCGACCCGGTACCGGTTGCCGCTCTCGTCCTGCCGTATGAGGAGCCATACGAGGTCGGTCGTCATCAGCTCAGGCCCCCTCAGGCGAGGTCGCGGCAGCGGAACCGGCTTCCAGGTCCGCCAGGTGCGCGACATTGTCCCGGTCGTCCGCCGCGTCGCTCGCGGCGCTGTCGAACCAGGCGTCCAGGATCTCGCCGAGCACGGCGCCGGACACCGAACGCAGGCTCAGCGCCAGCGCGTTGGCGTCGCTCCAGCGGCGGGCACCCCGCGCGGTGTACGCGTCGGCGCACAACGCGGCCCGGACGCCCGGGAGTTTGTTCGCGGCGATGGACGCGCCGGTGCCGGTCCAGCAGCAGACCACCGCCTGGTCGGCCGCGCCCTCGGCCATCGCGCGGGCCGCCGCCTCCGCGCTCCAGGCCCAGTCCTTGCGGTCTCCGGGGCGCAGTGCGCCGTAGGCGAGCACCGTGTGACCACGGTGACGAAGCTCGTCGACGACCTGCCTGGCCACCGGTTCATCCATGTCCGAGGAAACGGCGATGCGCATATGCCCGACCCTACGCCCGAGGTTCACGGCGCGGGCACGGAATGACACGAAGAGGTACCGTTCCGGCCAGGTGTTCGACCAGAAGTTGACTGTAGGTCACACGTGTCCGACGCCCCCGGCGGTCACGCCGGGCGCACGCCGGAGTGGGCACCGGCGCCCGTACCGCCCGGACCATCCGTACCGCCAGGCTCCGTAAGGGAGTTGACGGCGGGTCAGCGTACCGGCAGGTGGTAGACGGCCCGGTACCGCTCCGCCGGGATGATGACGTCCGCGGTCTCCACCGGCTGCCCCGAGCAGTAGTACGTGCGCTGGATCTCGATGACGATGTGCCCCGGCACTCCGCCGAGCGCCGCCGTCTCCTCCGCGAGCCCCGGCCGGGCGCCGACCTCCTCGGCCATGTGGTCGACCACCAGGTCGATCGCCGCCATCCGCTCCACGACGCCCTGGCCGCCGACCGGCCCTTCCTCCGGCAGCAGCACCGGTGTGCGGGCGGTCAGCGCCAGCGGCTCCCAGGAGGTGGAGAGCATCGAGGGCTCACCCTCGGTGCGGAAGAGGTAGTGGGTGCGCATCACCCGGTCGCCGGGCTCGATCCGCAGCCGCTCGGCGACGGCGGGCGAGGCGTGGTCCTGGACGCTGCGCGACTCCCAGGTGCCCTTGCACCCCTCGTCCCCCTGCTCCTGCCGGAACGGGCTGGCCGTCCCGGCGGGCCGGTAGCCGCTGCGGACGATGCGCCGCGGCCTCGGCCGCTCCCGTACGTACGTGCCGGAGCCGGACCTGCCCTCCACGAAGCCCTCGGCCATCAGCACCTTGCGCGCTTCGAGCGCGACGGTGTCCGAGACCCCGTACTCGGTACGGATCCGGGCCTGCGAGGGCAGCCGCGCGTGCGGCGGGAGCGTCCCGTCGAGGATCTTGCGCCGCAGATCCTCGGCGACGCGAAGGTAGGCGGGCTGCTCACCGAAAGGCACGTGCCCCTCCCAAGGGGTTGACTGTCTGCGACAGCTTGACAACCGTCGGTGCCCGTCCGCAAGCCCTCCCCCGAGCATCACACTCCGAATCCGGAGTTGGTGCCTCCGTCCTTCACCGAGCCGGTCATCGAGCCGTGCGTGGCGCCGAAGAAGCAGGTCACCTTGTGGTCGCCGCGGCGCCAGCCGTCCGCCGGCGGCATGTAGTAGTAGACGTCGGCGCTCTTCTCCCAGGGCGTGCCGTCCGCGTAGTCGTCCGCGTAAGAGGCGCACTTCGACTCCGCGACGGCCGAGATGCGATCCGTTCCGGGGTAGCCGCCGTCGTCCGCCGCGTCGACGGTGAAGATCGCGTACGCCTCCGCGTCGTGCTCCTCGGAGCAGTCGACGACGTCCACGGTGGTGGAGCGCGCGCCGTCGCCGCCGTAGTCGCCCAGCGAGCTGTCGACCGTGTTGAAGCACTGGCCGACCCTGATCCGGTCGACGCGGGTGTTGCCGTCGTCGAAGGCGCCCGCCACGCCGAGCGCGATGAAGACCGCGAGAAGCACCGTGGCGACGCCGTTGAGGATCAGGCCCGCGACGGCCAGTCCCTTGCCGCGCTCGCCGCGCTTCTTGATCTGGCTGAGCGCGACCAGGCCGAAGATCACCCCGAGGACGGGGATGCAGGTGAAGCCCACCACGAGCGAGGCGATGGCCATGCCGTTGGTGTTCGCCTGCGGGTTGTACCAGCCGGCGGTCTGCGGATAGCCGGGATACGGCTGGGGACCGTACGGATTCTGCCCGCCGTACGGATTCCCGCCGTAGGGGGCCTGACCGCCGTACGGGGCCTGGCCGCCGTGCGGACCCTGGCCGCCGTAGGGAGGCTGCCCGGAATACGGGGCCTGGCCGGGATACGGGGCCTGCCCGCCGTAGGGCGGCGCGGAGCCGGGGGGCTGCTGTCCGCTGTAGGGCGGGGGCACGGAGCCGTAGGGGCCGGGCCCGCCCGATGACGGGCCGCCGTACGTCGGCTGTCCCGGACCGCTGTACGGCGGTCCGCCCTGCTGGTCGTACGGCTTCTGCGGATACGAGGGCAGCCCGGCGTACGGCGAAGTGGGGGCGTCGTGCGGCGGCTGGGACGGGGGCGCGTCGTCGGAGGACGGCGGAGGCGGGGGCGGCGGCGGTATGTCCACTGGGGGATCCTACGGTTCTGCGCCGACGGGTTGTGAACGGGTTGTGCCGTCCCCCTTGACCCTTATTGGTCCAGACCAATACCTTCACGCGCATGCGTCGAAGAATTCTCGGCCGTATGGCCGCAACCGCAGCCACCCTCTCCCTGGTCGCCGTCCTGCCCGCCGTCACGGGCGGCTCCGCCGCCCAGGCGCACGGCCGCGACGACCACGGCTCCTCCGCCTCGTCGTACAAGAGCGTCGGCTACTTCACCCAGTGGGGCGTCTACGGACGCGACTACCAGGTGAAGAACGTCCAGACCTCGGGCACCGCGGCCAAACTCACCCACCTCAACTACGCGTTCGCCAACATCGGCGCCGACGGCAAGTGCTTCGAGGCCAACGTGGCCGGCGAGGGCGACGCCTGGGCCGACTACCAGCGCCCGCTCGACGCCGCCTCCTCGGTCGACGGCACCGCGGACACCGCCGAGCAGCCGCTGGCGGGCAACTTCAACCAGCTCCGCGAACTGAAGGCCGCCAACCCGAAGTTGAAGGTGATGATCTCGATCGGCGGCTGGGGCTGGTCGACGCACTTCTCCGACGCGGCCCGCACCGCCGCCTCGCGCAAGGCGCTCGTCGCGTCCTGCCTGGACATCTTCGTCAAGGGCAATCTGCCGCTGCTCGACGGCAAGGGCGGCCCCGGTTCGGCCGCCGGGCTCTTCGACGGCGTCGACATCGACTGGGAGTGGCCCGGCTCCTCCGGTGACGTCGACACCGTCTACCGGCCCGAGGACAAGCGGAACTTCACCGCGCTCGCGGCCGAATTCCGCGGCCAGCTCGACGCGTTGGGCCGCAAGGCGCACAAGCACTACGACCTGAGCGCCTTCCTGCCCGCCGCACCGGCCAAGATCGACGCGGGCTTCGAGGTCCGGAAGATCTTCAAGTACCTCGACTTCGGCACCGTCCAGGGCTACGACTTCCACGGCCCCTACGAGGCCACCACCAACCAGCAGTCCGCGCTCAAGGCCCCGCGCAACTCGCCCGTCCCGCACGACTTCAGCGACACCCAGGCGGTCGGCGACTGGCTCAAGCGCGGCGCACCCGCCCGGCAGCTCGTCCTCGGCGTGCCCTTCTACGGCCAGGGCTGGACCGGCGTCCCCGACGGCGGCACCGCGGGCCTCTTCCAGCCGTCCACCGGCCCCGCCCCCGCCACCTGGCAGGCGGGCAACGAGGACTACCACGCCCTCAAGGCCCTTGCCTCCTCCGGCACTTACACCGTCCACCGGGACGTGCGGAACGGCTTCGCCTGGCTCTACGACGGCACCAACTTCTGGACCTACGACGACCCGCAGGTCATCGCCCAGAAGACCGCCTACATCAAGCGGGCCCACCTGGGCGGCGCGATGGTCTGGTCCCTGGACGGCGACACGGCGGACGGCGAGCTGATCAACGCCGTTCACCAGGGTCTCGCCGCGCACCACCGGTGACCCGGCGCCTCGGGTGACCCGGCTCCTCGGGTGACCCGGCGCCTCGGGTGACCCGGCGCCTCGGGTAATCCCGCCCCTCACGCCCGGTGCTCCCCAGCCCTCCCTCTCCGCGGGGGAGCACCGGGCCTCCCCACGCGCGGCGGATACGTCAGCCGCGCGCGGCGGAGGCGGCGGCCCGTTTGGCGGCCAGCTTGGCCGCCTGCATGTCGCCGACGACCTGCGTCACCATCCGGACGGACGCGGCGTCCAGCACATTGCCGAACTCGACCACCTCGACCCGCTCCTCGAAGCGCGCCTTCAACTGCGGCATGTCGCTGGGGATCACGACGAGGTCGAGGTCCCCGACGTCCTCCCCCTCGTCCCCGTGCAGCACCCTGACGTTGCTGATCCCGGACTGCGTCAGGGAGTCCCGGATACTGACGGCCTGGCCGTAGGTGGAGTAACAGATGCCCACCGTGCCGCTCCTGGCGGCGGAGGCGATCCGCACCAGCGTCTGCACATGCGGCGCGGCGACGATGGCGACCACCTCGGTCGGCTCCCCGCGCCACAGCCGCCGCACCTCGGCCAGATGGAAGAACGTGGTGAGGGCGAGGTCGTCGTGCTCCTCCTCGGGCGAGAAGTCCCCGAGCACCAGGGGCTTGACCTTGAGACCGAGGTGCAGGCCGAGTTCGCTCGCGAAGTAGCCGGCCCGGTCGGCGTTGCACTCCACGAACGCGACCTTGAGGACGTCGTCCTCGGCGCGCAGGGCGAGGCTCGTCACGAGTGACTGGATCTCGACGGCGGACAGGCCGAGCGCGACGCACTCCCTGGCCGCCGCGTCCAGTACCGCCCACGCCCGGTCCCTGGCGGGCGAACTCGTACGCGCCCGGCCCGTACCGACCACGGTCGTCCCGCTGCGGCCCCGGCTCTCGACCAGGCCCAGCTCGCTCAACTCCGCGTACGCGCGGGCCACCGTGTTGCGGTTGATCTGGAGGTTGTCCGCCAGCAGCCGGGCGCTGGGAAGGGTCTGGCCGACCGCGAGATCGCCGGTCTCGATCATGAACGACACCTGGGTCACGATCTGCCGGTAGATGGGTACGTCCGAGTGACGACTCACCTGCAAGTCGCTGTCCACCAGGTGCCCGGCCTTCCCCGTTGCGCATCTCAGCCAAACCACCTTATCCACGCGGGAGGCAGTCAAGCATGCCCCGTGCACCCTCTTGCCTTCGGCTTGAATTGGCCCAACCGGCTAGGCAGAAAGCACGTCAGGCCGCCCCGCCCCGGCGGAGATCGACAGCGTCCGCACCCCGCTTCGCCTGCGCAAATGCGCCGCAACAGCACAACGGGACATATATCTCTGGCCGTCGCCCGTCCGTGAATCGATGGGTCTAACATCGACCCACCAGGGTAGGCAGTACCCCGCCGCCGAGTGACGGCCCCGGTCGCGCCGGCCTGTGCCGCCCACCCCCATCCGCGACGGGAGCGATCAGTGACCCTTCTCGTTCGAGCCCACGGCACCGGAGACCGGCGCGGGACCGGACGTCCCGGCGCCCGGGGGAACCGCACCCGCTCCCGAGGACTCATCAATAGATGATGCGCATATCCCCCACACCCCTGCCGGCCGACTCCCACGGGTACACGCTGGCGGCCCGCAGGAGAGCGGTGTTCACCGGCAGGACCGCGGAACTGCG
The DNA here is from genome assembly GCF_055559175.1 of Streptomyces sp. NPDC024632. Classification (NCBI taxonomy): domain Bacteria; kingdom Bacillati; phylum Actinomycetota; class Actinomycetes; order Kitasatosporales; family Streptomycetaceae; genus Streptomyces; species Streptomyces sp. NPDC024632. The sequence goes on along the minus strand of NZ_JBVHLD010000017.1, from coordinate 134,725 downwards.
GCTGCTGCGGGACCTGATGCTCAGCGACCGGCGCTCCTGCTTCGTGGTGTGGCTGCACGGCATGGGCGGCTTCGGCAAGAGCAGCCTGCTGCACCGGTTCGCCGACGAGGCCGAGGCGCACGGCAGGACGGTCCGCACCGTCGACATGCGCGCCACGGCCGCGACACCGGAGGCGTTCCTGGCCGCCCTCGACGCGCAAGGCCCGTCGCAGGAAGCCCAGTTGCTGCTCATCGACTCCGGTGAGGCGCTCGGGCCGCTGGAGCAGTGGCTGCGGGACGAGTTCCTGCCGCGGATGCCCTCGCACCTGTTCCTGGTGGTCGGCAGCCGGCGGCCCCCGTCGGCCGAGTGGCGGGCCGACGTGCAGTGGTGGCAGGCGCTGCGCAGTGTCGAACTGCGCGGCATGGACACCGCGGAGGCCACGAAGCTGCTGCGCAACCGGGACGTGCCGGAGGCGGACATCCCCGACATCGTGCGGGCCGCGCACGGCGTGCCGCTCGCCCTGGCGCTCTTCGCCGACGCGCGCGAACGCGCCACGGACTCCGTGCAGCCGCGCACCGCCTGGGAGTTGGCCGACTCCCCCGACCTGGTGGGCGAACTGCTGCACCTGCTGCTGCGCGAGAGCCTGTCGCCCGGTCAGGCGGAAGCGCTGCACGTCCTGGCGCTGGCCCGGGTCACCACCGAGGACCTGCTGCGGCACACGCTCGACGTGCCGTCAGCGGAGGCCGGAAAGCTCTGCGCCTGGCTGCGCGGACTCTCCTTCGTCCGCAGCACCGCCGAGGGCCTGGTCCCGCACGAGCTGGTCCGCGAGGCGCTCCTGGTCGAGCTGCGCTGGCGCGACCTGTCGGCGTACGAACGGCTCTTCACCCGGCTGCACGCGCATCTGGCCGAGCAACTGGCGTGCCGCACCGGCAGCCGCTGGGCGTTCGGCGCGGGCCTGGCCTATCTGGGGCGCTCCGGCCGCTTCCCGCGGGAGACGGTCGACTGGCGCGGTACGGACCGGCTGCGGCTGCGCACCGCCCGCCCGGAGGATCTGGACGAGGTGCTGGCCGCGATCGGCAAGGAGCACGGCGACGAGGCCGCCGCTCTGGCCCGGCAGTGGTGGGACCGGCAGCCGGGCGCCTTCTGCGTCGCCGAGGACGGCCGCCGCGGCGTCACCGCCGCCCTCGTCGCGCCCTGCCTGGACCCGGGGGCCACCGGGCTGCCCGACGACCCGACGGCGCGTGCCGCGCTGGAGTACACCGCCGGCCGCCGGCCGCTGCGGCGCGCCGAGCGGCTGCTGCTGGCGCGGTGGAGCACCGGCGGCGCCGCCGCCGCGGCCTTCGCGCTGACCACGCTGTGGGCGACCACGCCGAACCTCGCGGTGAGCTGGACCTGCGCGGCCCCTGACCGGCCGGGTCTCGCCTCGCTGCTCGACCTGTACGGGCAGCAGCGGGTGGCACCGGCCGAAGGACCGTACGGCGAAGGGGCTTACCGCGAAGGGGCGTTGGCCTTCGTGCAGGACTGGCGCAGCGCGCCCTTCGACCGGTGGGCGGTGGATCTGCGGGTCCGGCTGCTGGCCGACGAGCCCGCGCCGGGCCCGGCGCCGGTGACCGTCACCGCGGAGGCCGCCATGCCGTGGCCGGAGTTCGCCGAAGCCGTCAAGCACGCCTACCGCAGCCTCCAGGACGCGCGGCAGCTCGCGGAGAGCTCGCTGCTCGGCACCCGGCTGGTGGCGCCGGACGGGGACGCGGCGGCGCTGCGCGAGGTGCTGACCGAGACGGTGGCGTACCTGCGCGCGCAGCCGGGACGGCGGCAGTTGGGCAACGTCCTGGAGATCACGTATCTGAGCGGGCCGCGCAGCCAGCAGGCCGCCGCGAGCCGGGCGGGACTGTCCTTCAGCACCTACCGGCGCCGCCTGTCCACCGCGCTGGCGACGGCGGCGGAGGTGCTGCGCGAGCGCGAGCTGTACGGATCGGCGCCGCGGTGAGCCGCGCCCGTCCCGGCCCGCGTGAGCGGGCGGCGCGAACGCATCTGCGTACCCTGCCAGTTGGACCTTCCGCGAGTGGGGAGCGGCGTTGAGCGAGAGTGACCACGACGAGGCGAAGCGGCGGCAACGGGCGCGGTTCGTCGAGGCGTTGACGACGCACACCCGTCAGCCCGGCGAGCACTCGCGTGTGGGCAGCAGGGTCGCGGGCGCCGTGGCCGTACTGGCCCTGGTCGCGGGCGCCACGCTGGGCATGGGCGCCTGGCGCAGCCACCAGGCGGACGAGCACGACAAGAAGCGGGACCTGGCGGCCCAACGGACCGCCGCGTACAAGAACATCGCGCACTCCGCGTCGCCGTCGCCCACCCCGAAGCCGACGAAGACCGTGCCGAAGCGGACCGGGAAGCCCGTCCCGCACACCGCCTCGCCCAAGCCGCACAGGACCCCTTCCACCACGCCGACGCCGAAGCGGACGGCCGGGTCGGGCGGCAAGGACCCGCGGGCGCTGACCGCGCACGACCGCAAGGTGCTGATCATGAACGCCTACAGCGGGATGTGCGTCGACATCCCCTACAACGGACCGGGCCAACTGGGCCTGGAGATCGACCAGTACCACTGCGACGGCACCGACCAGGACAACCAGTTCTGGAACATGACGGTCAAGCTCCCCGCGAGCGGCCCCGGCGGCACCGATCTCGTGCAGTTCTCCAACACGATGGACGGTCTGTGCATCGACCCGCCGGAGCGCGGGGCGCAGCCGTCGGGGACCGAGCTGTCCGAGGCGAACTGCACCGGGACGCTGGCAGACAACCAACTGTGGTGGCTCGCCCCGGCCGGGGGCGACACCGTGTGGATACGCAACTACGCGAGCAACCATCTGTGCCTGCGCGTCGAGGGCACCGACAAGAAGGCACCCTCCGCCCGGCTCGTGATCGGCTCGTGCGGCACCGACGACGACAGCCGCTGGCGGCTGCTCGGCTGACCCGGACCGTCGGCGGACGGCCGACGCACGGCCGTCCCCTGCCCGTCGGCGCCCGTCAGACGGTGAACCGCACCGCGTCCAGCCAGCGCGTCTCGTCCAGCGTGCCGCCGAAGATGTAGTTGTCGGCGGTCTGCGGGGTGTCGCAGGCCATGCTGCCCCACGGTCCGCCGCGGCTGTACGTGTTCTGGCAGACGGTGCCCGTCGCCCTGCCGACGCTGATGCCGAAGCCCGAGATGTTGGGCGCGTCCTGCCTGGCCGCGCCGAGGGTCAGATCGGCGCCGTCCTCCACGGTGACCCACGACTTGTTCACCCACCCCTTCGCCTGGAAGTAGGCGTTGGCGGAGGTGCCCTTGGTGCCGGACACGGCGATCTGGATGGCCTTGATGCTCCGCGCGTCCACCTCGGAGCCCGCCACGGACCCGTCGCAGACGGCGAGTTGCCAGCCGAAGGTCGCCACGTAGACCCGGTAGCAGATGTGGCGGCCGGGTTCGCGCGCCGCCAGCCGGAGGACCGTGGCCGAGGCGGTCCTGTCGTCGCCGGGCATCTGCGGGCCGGGGCCGAGGTACGGGGTCGTCGCCTTCCTCGTCGGTGTCGCGGTCGGCCGGGCCGTCGGGCTCGGCGGCGCGGGCGGGCGCGGCGCCACGGCCTTGGTTCTGGCCTTGGGCTTCGTCGTGGGCTTGGCGGCGGGCGACGCCGAGGACTTCTGGGGAAGGGGGATGTGCGGGACGGTCGCGGGCGGGTCGGTGATCCGCCCGGCGGTGCTGGCCGCCGTCGTCAGATGGTCGTTCTTGTGCCCGGAGCCGCTGGTCGCCCAGGCCACCAGGGGCACCGCGAGGATGACCACGCCGACCACGCCGACGGCGGCGAGCAGCGGCTTGCGGGACGGGCCGGAGGGCGGTCCCTCGGCCGGGAGCGCGGCTCCGGGGCCGGTCTCGCGGGTGAGTTCGCGGGTGGCCTTCGCGTCGGGGGTCTCGGCGGGTGTTTCGCCCGCTTCGGTGGTGGGGGCCGAGGCGGTGGTCGGGGCGGAGGCCGAGGCAAGGGTCGGGGCAGGGGTTGGGGTTGGGGCCGGGGTCTCCTCGGCCGATCCCTTTCCGGGCAGCGTCGGCTCCTCGGACGTACCGCCCGCCTCCGCCGTACCGCCCGCCGCGGGCTCAGGCCGCGCGGCGGCGGCCGTCACCGGAGCGGACGACGTACCCGGGCGCGAGGAGGTGTCGGGGGCCGGGGGCGCCGCCGCGCCGGTGGTCCGCGGCACCGCGGGCGTCAGCGCGTCGCCCGGATCGGCCGCCACGGGACCCAGCGTGACCGCCCGGCGCACGGACGAACCGCCCCTGGAGGAAGCCGAGTTCGCGCCGCCTTCGGTGGCGCGGGGCGTTCCGTCGGGGTCGGGTCGGGTCTGACGGCTGCTCATGGTTCTCCTTCGGCCTGGTGGTCAGTCGGTCGTGCGGCGCGGTGTCCTGCCCTGCGTGCCCGGCGGGCGTACGGCCCGGATGTGCGGTGCGGGCGGCTACCCGCTGCCGCCCACGGGCCCGACACAGCGCTCGGGCCAGCTCCGGCCCTCCTCGGCGGGCGGACCACCGGCGAGCGCGTCCTTCAGTTCGGTGAGCGCGGTGAGGTCCCGTGGGCTCAACTCCCGTGCTCCGTCCATGTACGTGGTCGCGTGCGCGGGCAGTTCCCGCAGCAGTACGACCGAGGTCCCGGCGGGTGCGGTCCACGTCCCCAGCACGCGGAATCCGGTGCCCGGCGCGAAGACGATCTCACCGTCCGCCGCCGCCAGATCGCCCACCTCGCGGCCGGTCGTCGACCAGATCGCGTAGCGCACGGCGGTGCCGCCCGCCGCTGGAATCCGGGCCAACGCCCCTATCGGCGCCGGGTCCTGGAGCAGCGCGCCCAACCTCGGCTCGGCACCGCCCGCCGCGCCGCCGCGCAGGGCCACGCCCCGGTACGACGGCAGCCGCCGCAGCCCGGACGCCACGCACCCGGCGTACGCCTGCGACCGCGCCTCGCCCGCCCGCAGGCCCATCGCCAACTCCCGCTGGCTCAGCTGCCCTTCGTCAGCCGACAGATACGCGCGCACCGCGACCAGATCGAGCCGCGCCGCCTCCCGCTCGTCCCCGCGCAGCGCGAGCTTCCGCTTCAACAGCCCGTCCACGGCTGCGGCGTGCCCCTCCCAGCCGTCCCCCACCAGCTCGCGGAACGCCGCCCGTTGCGCGGCGGTGCTGACGTGTCCGGGCAGCACGAGGCGGGGCTCCTCCCGCCTGACGGCCAACGGGGCCGGTGGCTCGGGCTGTTCAGGCCGTTCGGGCTGTTCGGGCTGAGCGACGGGTGCGGGGGCCGGGTCAGGCTTGGGGGTGGGGCCAGGGTCGGGGTCGGGGCGAGGTGAGACGACGAGTGCGCGGACGAGTGCGGAGCCCCGCAGGGGCGCGGTGATCGCGGGTGCCGACCGCGTCGGACCGGGCCCCCGGCTGTTCGTGCGGGGGCCGGGGGCGACCGTACGGCCCGCCTCGGCGGTACCGTCGGGCCGTTCACCGCCCCGCTCCCCCGGAGCGCCCGGCGCGGAACGGTCGCGCGCGGCGACATCCGTCTCCGTCGTCGGCGTGCGGACGAGCGTTCCGTCCGCGCCGCTGTCCCCGGCCGGGGACGCGCTGTCGGTGGGCACGCTCGCGGCGGCCGGACGGCGTACGGGCTCCGCACCCGGCGCCGGTGCCGGTGCCGGTGCCGGTGCCGGTGCCGTACCGGTCAACTCCCTTACAGCGGCCGGTTGTTCACGGCGCGCGTCGGGCGGTACGGCCACGGGCGCGGGAGGGCGCGGGGACGCTGCCGGTCCCGGGCGGTCAGGTCCCGGACGGTCCTGGTTCGGACGGGGCGGGGTCTGCCAGGGGGGCGGGGCCGGGCGGGCGGCGGTGACGTAGCGGATGCCGCGTACGCCGTGTTCCGCCGCCAGACGGCGCAGTTCGGCCTCGCCGCTGGTGAGCCGTCCTCGCACGAGGAGGGTGGTCCTGGCGCGGGCCGTGGCGCCGAGGCCGGTGAGCAGGCGGGACAGCGCGGTGAGCAGGGAGGCGTCCAACCGCTGTCCGGGCGCGCCGAGTTCGATGGCGCAGGTCTCGGGGTCGACGGCGGTTCCCACGAGCGGGGGGCGGGGCGTGCCCTGGGCCCACAGGGCGAGGCCGGAGCGCGTCACCGTCGCCTGCCAGCCGTCCGTGAGCCGTACGGTGCCCGGTTCTGTGCCGCCGGGGAGCCAGTCGGGCGGGAGGCTGCCGAGCAGCCGGGGCAGGGGCGTTCTGCCCCGCGCGTCGGTCGGGAGGCACGCGACGGCGGTGACGTACGGCTGCCAACTCGGTTCTCCGTCACGGCCGATCAGGGTCGGGCGGGGTACGGCGCCGGGCGGCGCGTGGTCGGCGAGCAGCGGCAGGCCCGTCAGGACGTCGACCCGGCTGTCCAGCGTGTCGGCGACCGTGTGGGCCAGACGCAGCAGGTCAACCTGTCCGCCGGGTGCGAGGCACACGCGGGCGCGGTGTTCCGCCGGGAGCGCGGACAGGACGGCGGCGACCTCGTCGGCGGCGACGTCCTCCGCGTGCGGGGCGCCGACCAGCACGACGGCGTGCGCGGAGTCGAGCGGCACCGCGAAGCACAGGTCGTCGGGGCGCGGCCCGGGCGCGTCGGCGGGGCGGATCACCAGGCCCGCCGGAATCTGCTCGACCACGCAGCCGCCCGATGTCCGCGTGGGCACGCGGCCGACGGCCTCCTGCCAGGCCGGTGCGGGCGCGCGGGGGCCCAGCTTCCGGGGTGCCTCGCCGGGCGCGAAGCGCCACCAGCATCCCTCGGGACGGTCGTCGCCCCGGACGAAGAGGCTGCCGCCGGGCGTGATGAGGACGACGCCGTCCGGCGCGAACACCTCGAAGCCCCAACCGTCGGCGATCCTGCGGGCGGTGCCGGGGCGGCCCGGCCGGTCGTCGCCCGCGCCGGACAGGACGAGGCGGACGCGGCGGGTGCCCTGCGCGCGCAGCGAGTCCAGGACGGTGACCAGGCGCGGCCAGTGGCCGCCGCCGTTGCCCTGCCCCGCGCCCTCCGAGCCGACCATGACGGTGACGATGTCCGCCTCGGCGCCGAAGGTGTGGGCCACTTCGGCCAGGACGGCCATCGGGAAGGAGTCGTCGTCCACCGAGCGGACCAGGAGGACGCCGTCGATGTCCTCGACGAGGGGGGCGGGGACGGACTCCGCCGCAGCGGCGCCGCGGCTCGTACCGGCCGTAGCGCTCGTACGGGTCGCGCCGCCCGTACCGCTCGCGCCGCCGCCCTTGCGGGACAGGCGCGAGGCCCAACGGCTCATGCCTGGCCCTCCCCGTGGTCCCCGTACCGTGCCGTCGTGCGCGACGGCGACCGCGGCCGTCCCGCGCCCTGCTGGCTCATCACTGTCCTCGTTCGGTGAGTCGTTCCCGGCCGGTCACGCGAGCCTGCGTGCGCCGACGGGTCTCCGCGGACCGGGCGGATGCGTCCTCATCTCGCGCCACGAGAGACCGGCCCGCGCGGTGTCAGCGCGGGAGCGACGGGACAACGATGTCCGTCACCTCGCGCCGTACCGGACGCGTACCGCTCGCGGACGTGTGGGAGACACCCCACCACCTGCCCTCCCCTGCCCAATCCCGGCCGACCGGAACGACGTTGCTCGGCGGCCGGTGTACTGCCTATCCCTGTGGAGCGATAATCGGCCCTATTGGTTGGGTCATTCAGGCATCCAGATATATCAGACCCCAATGGCACCACGGTGTCGGACCGGCCAACGCCGCGTGGCCGCCCACCGTATGACCCGGGCGGGAGCACGGCGGCCGACCGCGACCGACGGCCCGGCCGGCCTTCCGGCCCTTCTCCCGCCTGCCCCTCCGGACGCTCAGCACGGGGCCCGATCGTGCTCAGACGGTGACCAACCCATGCTCAGCCACGGGGAATCGGGGATCGCCGTCAGTAACATCGCGTCCCGTCCCCCGCCTCCCGCACCCGAGTGCCGTCCCCGGCTCCCGTGACCGTCCACAGGAGAGGTCCGTGTCAGCGGCATTGCCATGCCTATTGACCTGTTTGGCGAGAAGTTAATTCGCTCCGTCCCGGCCGAGGAGCAGTTCACGTATCCCGTGAGCGTCGTTCTCTCGCTGCACCGCGAGCGGACCCCGGCCCTGCTGCGCGCCCTGCGCACCCACCACGTACTGCCCGCGCTGTGCCACCCCTGGGGCTCGGAATCCGCCTACCGCACGCTGCTGCGCAGGGCCGGGACCCCCCTCACCGTGCTGGACGTCCCGAGCCCGCGCGGGACCGGCGATCTGGGCCAGCGCGTCCACGCCCTCAGCCACCTGTCGTCCGTGGTGGTGCTGGTGCCCGACCGTACGGACTCCGCTGATCTGCTGCTGGCCGGCGCCGCCAACGTCATCCCGCGGGACACGGACCCCCGTGAACTGGCCGGCCGCATCCTCGCCGAACGGCGCTGGCTCGACACCAGGTCCTCGCCCCGCCGGCCGCCGGACGCACCGCGCCACGGATCGCCGCGCCCCCAACGCGGCACCCAGCAGGTCCTGTTCGACATCCTCCGCACGACCGCGCGCCCCTGGTGCTGCCACGACCTGTGCCTCCTGCTCGGCGCGGCCGACGAGCCGATGACCCGCCGCGCCTTGCAGGCCCGGATCGTACGGCTCAACGAGCGCTTGGCGCCTGACGGCATATCAGTCGACTGCGCCTCCCAGTGGGGCCGCACCACCTTCAGGGGCCTCACCGCCGAACCGCCAAGAGCGGAAGCCCCATTGAGGCCCGCGTGAGGCCCTGACGTCGTGGCCCAGGCGGGCAAGGACGATCCCTCCCTGCGTAATCTCGCGGGTTACGCCTTCCTCGGCGGGGTCTTCTTCCTCGTCTCCGCGCTGCGCCTCAAGCGCGCGGGCTCTCCCGCCTGAACGCCCCTGGCCGGGCTGCGCGTTGGCGTTCCCGCCCGTTTTCCTGACGACGCGTCGTCGTGGCTACGCGTCGTCGTGGCTACTCGTCGTCGCGCCGTGCGGCCAGGATTCCGATCAGGCGCGCCCGTTCGGCCTCGGTCGCCCCCGGCAGCGTGATGCGGTCCCCGCCGACCTCCCACACGACCGTCGTGTCCGGCCGTTGCCGCGCCAGCCAGCCGCTGACCGCCGTGACCAACGTCGTCAGCACTCCCCCGACGCCGCCAGCGTGATCACCAGCGCCGCCCACGCATGCGCGTCCCCCTTCGCCCCCTCCGGCGCCGCCCCGCCCCGCGGGCGCCCCTCCCGTACCCCGTCCTCGTCCCCCGCCAGGAGCTCCGCCCTCAACCCCCGCGCGGCCCACTCCACTTCCCCGCCATCCGCCCCGTCCCCCGGCCCACCGGCCGAGTCACCGCGAGTGCGAAGCGAGCGAAAGCAGCAGATGCGAGGACTCCGGATGCTGGAAGTCCGAGTGCGCCCCGGCGGGCGACAGCCGGGTCCCCCAACCACCCCGGTAGAGCCATCCCGCGTCCACGTTCATGATGCGGTGGTCGAGATCGTCCAGCCGGTACGCGGTGCGCGTCGTCCGCAGCCGGATCGAGGACTGCGGTACGGGCGTCCTGCCGACGCCCGAGTGGCCGATCCCCGACGCCCCTTCCGCCCGCAGATGCCAGAAGCCCGTCGCCCGGTCCCAGCGGGAGTGGGTGAGGACCAGCGGACCCCGCAAGGGCGCGCCCGCCCGGCCGGGGGCGGGGAACAGCGAGGTGAAGGAGTCGGTGAACGCGTCGCGCGGCGCGGCCATCTGGAAGATCAGCATGCTGTCGACGGTGAAGGGCCGGGCACCCCGTAGGACAGCCCGGTGACCGGCGCGTAGACGCCCCGGGCCGCCGTCTCGTACGGATCGATCTCCTCCCACCCCCGCCACGGCTGCCCGCTGGGCTCCGGGTCCACCGCGAACGTGCCCCGCGCCATGAGCACCGGGAGCTGCACCGCGTTCCCGTACCTCTGATACGCGTCGACCGGCAGCTCAACTTGCGATACTGAGGCGGTCAGCTCACCGCCACATCCCGCGCACGCAAAACGAACAACCACCCTGCAAAACAGCCGCATCGTCGCATTTCAGCGGCAACCGCCTCACCGGTTTTCCGCGCCGCGACGGCCGCCATGCGGTGATGCTCGCTTGCCGCTCGCAAGCGGACTACGGGAGGCGGAGAGATAGCCTTTTCGGCCTCAGCCGAGCCGTTCCAGGCGAAGAGTGCGTGGTGCGCGAGAACGTCCCGGATGCCGCGCTGCGACGCGCCGTCCTGGGTGGCGCCGCCGAGGCGTTGCCCAGGACGGTTTCGAGGCCGCAGCCATGGCGCGATGAAGGGCAGTGCGCCGCACAGCAGAACGGATAGCTCCCGGCGTCCGAGGAAGTGCCCGGCTTCTTCTGCGGAGGTACAGCGGGGCGGCGAAGGTGTGATGTCGCTCACTTCGTCAAGTGTTTCAGGTGCGATACGCGGCTTTTAGTTGCTACGCAAGCGGTGATTCGTGACGGTCTGCAGTTATTTGGCGAGCCGACTGAGCCTTCGGCTCACTCAAGTCGTCTATGCCTGCCCTTTAGCTCCACATGGCAGTTCCTTTGAACTACTCCCCTCCGTGTGATGGATGTGTGAAGATCCGACCGTTTTCTAGTCGCGGGGGCAGCTCTGCGCCTTGGGGGTTCTGACGAGGAGGGGTCGTGGGGATGTTCTGGGGGGGTGCTCGGCGTTCCGCGCCGGGCGGTCTGAGACACGCACGTTCATCGTCTTGCTCGTCGTTGTGGTTGCGGCGGGTGTCGGTGCTTGTGGTGATGGCGCTGGCCGTTGAGACGGCGACGGTGGCGGACTCAGGTATGGCGTTCGCCGCTCCTCGGTCGGAGCGGGAAGGGACCGTCGCGTCGGCGCCGTCGTACGGGGCGGCGGAGGCGCGGGATGTGCTGTCGGCGCGGCTGATGGCACGGTTGCAGGGCCGGCGGATCGAGGCGTTGAGCGAGCGTACGGATGCTTCGCAGACGTTCGTGAACGCCGACGGAACGGTGACGTACACCGCGTTCGCGGAGCCGAAGTGGACCCAGCGCGGCGGCTCGTGGGTGAATCTGGACCCCACGCTCCAGTTGCGGGCCGATGGCAGTGTCGTGCCGGTGGCGGCCGAGACGGATCTGGTGCTGTCCGGCGGTGGTTCGGGGCCGTTGGCTTCGTTGACGGTCGACGGCAAGAACCTGTCGCTGACGTGGCCGACGGCGTTGCCGATGCCGGTGCTGTCCGGTGCGAAGGCGACGTACGCGAACGTGCTGAAGGACGTGGACCTTGAGTTGACCGCTTCGCTGAAGGGCGGGGTGGAGGAGACGCTGGTGGTCAAGTCCGCCGAGGCGGCCTCGGGCCCGGGGCTGTCGGATCTGGTGCAGAGCGTGTCGACCAGCAACGGCGTCATCGCGGCGACGGACGCGGGCGGGAATCTGACGGTGACCGACGGCACCGGCCGTCTGCTGGTGAACTCTCCGGCGCCGGTGATGTGGGACTCCGCGACCAGTACCGAGCCCGCTGCGGCGGGCGGCGGGAACAGCATCGCCGGGCTCGCGCCCGCGGAGGCGGACAAGGCGAAGCCCCGCGCGGGCACCCGTTCCACCGCCCAGGGGCCGGGTTCGCACGCCCACCATGCGGCGGTGAAGACCACGTTGAAGGACCGCAAGCTCCATCTGACGGCCGACCGTGGGCTGTTGACGGCGAAGAGCACCGTCTTCCCGGTCTACATCGACCCCGCCTATGTGCCGCATCCGGCCAGTGGCAGCCGCCTGCACTGGAACGAGGTGCAGCAGGCGTACCCGAACACGTCGAACTACGACTCCAGCCCATCGAACGGCAACGGTGTCGGGTACCAGGGGTTTTCCTCGCCGAAGGGAATCGAGCGGACCTACTACCGCGTCAGCATTCCCCCGGCGATCTGGGGTGGCACGGTGCTGAGCGCCGACATGAAGATGACGGAGAGCTATTCCGCGTCGTGCGGCACCACGTCCTACGGTGTCCAGGCGTGGTCCACGAATGTCTTCGACGCCTCCACCACGTGGGCCAACGCGCCGGGGAAGGTCGCCCAGCAGAGTTCGGTGAACTTCGGTCCGGCGTGTACGTCCAGCCCGTCGGGGACGTTCAGTTTCATGAACCAGGTCACCAACGCCGCCGCGAACCACTGGCAGACCATCTGCTTCGTGCTGGTCGCCAGCAGTGAGATCAACGAGGTCCAGTTCAAGCGGTTCTCCAGCGCCGCGTCACTGTCGATCACGTACAACACCCCGCCCACCACGCCGACTTCGCTGGCGGCCTCGCCGACGGCGACCGACGGTTACGCGGCCAGTGCGACTCCGACGCTGTCGGCGAAGGCCACCGACGCCAACAGTGACACCGTGCGTCTTGACTACCAGGTGCTGTCGGGTACCACCGTCAAGGCTTCGGGGAGTTCGGCGTTCGTCAACTCCGGCACTGCTGGTACGTGGAAGGTGTCCACGGCCCTGGCGGACGGCTCGTACACCTGGAAGGTCAGGGCGTACGACGGCCGCGACTATTCCGCGTGGACGGCGGCCAAGTCCCTGATCATCGACACCACGGCACCGGCCAACACCACCGTGTCCTCCACCGCTTTTCCGGCGGGGGCCTGGTCCGGCACCCCAGACGCCTCGGGGAACTTCACCGGCTCCTTCACCTTCACCCCGTCCAGTACGGACGTGGGCCTGGTGGCCTGGCAGCTGGACGATGGCGCCTGGACCTACACCTCCACCACAGGCGCCGCGTTCACCAAGTCATTGACGTTCAGGGCGGGTAAGCACACGCTGATCGCGAAGACCCATGACAAGGCCGGGAACCTCGCCTCCGGTACGTACTACGTCTTCTACGCCGGATCCGGTGCGGCGCTGCTGACCCCGGCGCAAGGTGACCGGCCAGCCCGCCGGGTGGCATTGACCGGGCAGGGCAAGCCCGCCGAGACCGGTGTGACCTATCAGTACCGGATCGGTGAGACCGACATCTGGCACAACGTGCCCACTGCCCATGTGACCGTCCGTTCATCCGGTGCGCCGGTCGTTTCCTGGCCGCTGGCCGCGCCGGGCGGAGAACCGGTCGCGCTGACCTGGAACATCACCGACACGTTCACGCAGGACGGTCCTGTCGATGTCCGGGCGGTGTTCACCGACGGCACGACGAGCGACAACTCGCCCGTGAACACCGTTACCGTGGACCGCAACGCGGGCACCGCCCCCTTGCTGAGCGCGGGTCCGGCCTCGGTGAACGCCCTGACCGGTGACGCCTCGCTGTCGGCCACGGACGCCTCCGGGTTCGATCTCACCGTCACCCGTAGCGCCTCCTCCCGCCGTCCCACGAACGGGTCGGCGCAGGAGGGGCAGGCGGCGATCTTCGGTCCGCAGTGGACGGCGGGCACCACCGCCGAGATCACCGGCTCGGACTGGTCCTACCTCCGTAAGGCGTCGGACAGGTCGGTGGCGCTGGTCGATGCGGACGGTGATCCGACCGGGTTCACCGCGGCCTCCGGCGGCGGGTGGAAGCCCGAACCGGGCGCGGAGGACCTGACACTGACCGGCTCCCTGCTCACCGGCACCTTCACCCTGAAAGACAGCGAAGGCACGACCACCACGTTCGCGAAGGTCGACCCCTCGGCCACGACGTGGCAGGTGACCTCGACGTTCCTGCCGACCACCAACTCCACCACCCAGGTCGTCTCGGAGAAGATCCCGGTCGGCAATACGTTCCTGGCCCGCCCGAAGTACGTGATCGCGCCGACGTCCGCGGTGACGCAGTCCACCTGCACCACGACTCCCGGAACCAAGGGCTGCCGCGTACTGGAATACGTGTACGCCACGGCCACGACCGCGACCGCCTCGGTGTTCGGGAACTTCAACGACCAGGTCTCCCAGATCAGACTGTGGGGAACCGACCCCGGCGCGTCCGCGGCGACCGCGGTCACGGTCGCGCAGTACGCCTACGACACCACCGGCCGCCTGCGCCAGCAGTGGGATCCGCGTATCAGCCCGTCGCTGAAGACGGCTTACGACTACGACAGCGCGGGCCGGATCACCACGCTGACCCCGCCCGGTGAACTGCAGTGGACGTTCGCCTACGGCAGCGCCGGGAACACCGCGACGGCGGGCGACGGGATGCTGCTGTCGGCCTCCCGGCCGACGCTCACCCCCGGAAGCGCCACCCAGACCAACGGCACCGCGAGCACGAACCTGGTCTACGACGTGCCGCTGAGCGGCGGTAAGGCGCCCTACCCGATGTCCGGCGGCGACGTCACCGCCTGGGGGCAGAGCGACGCGCCCTCGGACGCGACGGCGCTGTTCCCCTCGGACGCCGTACCCGCGTCGCACGACGGCGCCGCGCTGACCGCCAACGCCTACCAGCGCGCGATCATCGCCTACACCGACGCCTCGGGCCGTCAGGTCAACACCGCCAACCCCGGCGCACACATCACCACCACCGAGTACGACCGGTACGGTCACACCGTCCGTGAGCTGACCGCAGCCAACCGTGAACTGGCCCTCGCCACCGACGGCGACAGCCTGGCCGAGCAGCAACAACTCGGCATCGACGCTCTGCCGTCCGCCGAGCGGGCTCAACTGCTGTCGACCGTATCGGTGTTCAACACCACAAGCGTGGCGGCCGACGCCGGTACGAACAAGGACACCGACCCGGCCAACGCCGGCCAGCGGGAGCTGGAGAAGTCCGGCCCCCTGCACATGGTCACCCTTGCCAAGGCCCTGCCCGCGACCGCGGGCGGCACCAGCCTGCCCGCAGGGTCCTTCGTCCCGGCACGTGCGCACACCGTCACCGCGTACGACCAGGGCCGCCCGACCAACGGCACCGCCACCGTGACCAACCAGCCGACCACCGTCACCATCGGCGCCGACGTCCACGCGGGCGACGCCTACACCAGTGACGGTGACACCCGGACCAGCACCACCGGATACGACTGGGCCAAGGGCCTGCCCACCACTACGGTCACCGACCCGGCCGGACTGAACCTGGTCAGGACCACCGCCTACGACGCTCAGGGCCGCGTCATCAAGACCACCCTGCCCAAGTCCACGGGCACCGACGCGGGGGCCACCGTCACGACCTACTGGTCCGCCACCGGCACCGGCGCCTGCAACGGACGACCTGAATGGGCCGACCTGCTCTGCTCGACCGGCCCGGCCGCCGCGATCACCGGCGGCGGCGCCAACCCGTCGCAACTGCCCACCACAACCACGACCTACGACCGGTGGGGCAGCGCCGCCACCGTCACCGACACGGCGGGCAGCAGCACCCGCACCACCACCACGAGCTATGACGCGGCCGGACGCTCCACCGGCACCTCGGTGACCGGAGGAATGGGCACCGCCGTGCCTGGTGCCACGACGTCCTACGACCAGGCGACCGGCAAGCAGGCCACCATCACTGCCGGCGGCCACACAGCCAGCCAGACCTACGATCTCCTTGGTCGGCAGATCTCCTACAGCGACGGTGCGGGTAACACGGCCACCACCTGGTACGACGCCCTCGACCGGCCCATCAGGGTGACCGACTCGGCCCCGTCGACCACCACCTACACCTACGACACCGCCAGTGATCCGCGGGGTCTCGAAACCGGCCGCGCCGACTCCGTCGCAGGCACCTTCAACGCCACCTACGACTCCGACGGCCGCCTGGCCACAGAGGCCCTGCCAGGCGGTTACACCGTGACGTTCACTCGGGACGAAACCGGCGCCGACACCTCACGCACCTACGCCAGTGACAACGACGGCCTGATCGTCACGGCTGACTCGGCCACCCTGACTGTCCATGGCCAGCAGGTCACCCACACCACCGACACCGGAAACCAGGCATACACCTACGATGCCGCAGGCCGGCTGACTAACATCGAAGACGTCCAAGACGCCACCATCACCCACCGCGCCTACGCCTTCGACAAGAACACCAACCGCACCAGTCTCACGACAACAGTCGACAACCCCGACGGCACCGCCGGAACCCCGGCCACAGTCAACTACACCTACGACAGCGCCGACCGTCTCTCCACAGCGGGCACGGTCTACGACGCACTGGGCCGGACCACTGTCCAGGCCACCGGCACTACCCTCGGCTACTACGCGAACGACGTCCTCCAGCAGGAGATGATCGGCGGGAAGCGCGAGCGCTGGAGTCTCGACGCTGAGAACAGGCTTTCTCTGTCCACCGTGGAAACCCAGCAAACAGATGGCAGTTGGACAGCAACGAGCAGCACGGTCAGCCACTTCGGCTGCGGTTGTGACAGCCCAACCTGGTCACAGAGCGGCGGCACTATCGCCCGTAACGTTCAGGACTTGGAAGGTCGGTTGAGTGCCATCACTTCCGCGACCGGTGGTGTGATCCTCCAGCTCACCGATTTGCACGGCGACGTCACTGTCCAGCTTCCCTTGGACGCAAGCCAATCGCTCTCGGTCTACCGTTACGATGAATTCGGCAACGCCATCGGAACATCCGCAACCCCAACCTACGGCTGGCTTGGCGCTTACGAGCGGGGCAGCGATCACATCGGGGGCGTGATGCTTATGGGCGTGAGGGCGTACGACCCCTCCACGGGTCGCTTCCTCCAGACGGACTCCGTGCCCGGCGGCAACGCGAACGCCTATACCTACCCTTCGGACCCGATCAGATCCTTTGACCTCACAGGCCAGTTCAAGGTCACCTGGGGGTGGGTCAGCGGGACGATCTACCTCAACAGAAGGGAAACCAAGAAGGCGGGCCGCGCCGCCACCGCGGCCACCATCGTCAATGCGGCGTCCACAGTTCTCGTTGGCTCGGGTGTCGGGGTCATCGCGAAGTGGGTCTTTATGAACGCCGGGACCATCGCGGTGAAGGCCCAGTGGGCATACGCGGACCACAAATGCCTCAAGCTGAAGTGGCCTTTTGGATATCCTGGGTTGATTCCAGGTAGCTACAAAAAGGGGTACTGCAAGTAACATGCGCAATCTGAGTGCATTCAGCATGCTATTGAGCGGCCTCGTCCTCGTAATCGCGACAATCGCCATGATCACGACGGACGACATGTGGGTGCGTATCGGGTTCGGCGTGGCGGCGGTGTTCGTCGTGGTGGGCACCGTGCGGGAGATTCGGAACTCTCGACGAGACTGATAAGCCATCTCGGCCAGGTGCCGGGTCACGCCCACATGGCGTGACCCGGCATTCGGTAAGTTCGAAGACCCGCTATGCGCCGCCGCGATCGACCAACGCCTCGCCTACGACGAATTCGGCAACCCCGAAACCCTCACCGCCGCCACCCTCATGGGCGTCCGCCTCTACGACCCCACCACCGGCCGCTTCCTCCAAACCGACCCCATCCCCGGCGGCAACGCCAACGCCTACGAATACTGCAACGGCGACCCCGTCAACTGCTACGGCCTCGACGGTAAATTCGGCAGTTGGCACTGGCGCAACCCGATCCACGTAAGCCGCTGGAGCCCTCTCCACCGCGACTGGGGAAGCGTTGCCAAGAATTCCTGGAAATGGACGAAGCGGCGCACTCGTCACTATTCCCCCGCACCCTTTAATAGTGCCCTGCGCTATACAAGCACAGTTTTTCGAAATCACTATTTCCGGGCCTGCCTCTGGGGCGGAGCCTCGGGAATAGGTATTTCCGCAGTGACCAAGGTGGCCAAAAAACTTCTGCCAGGCGCCCTGCTGGTTGGCTGTGCGGTCGGAGCAGGGCAATATCGATAAAACTAAAGAGGGCCAATCGTATGGAAAATAAGCAAAGCAGAAGTCAGGGGAGGTGGCGGGTGAACGAACCTCTGAATTTCATCGGGTTCACCTGCTGCATGGTATCCATGGTGGTCATACGGGCAGCGTGGCCGCGTTCTCCCGAGTGGGTACCTCCGCTTGCCTCAGTGGCGATTGGCTACGTCTGCTGGTTGACGTATCGCCTACTGAGAAGGAGAGGGGAATGAAAGAAGAGCGAGAATTCGGAACTCTCGACGAACGGACCCGCGCCGCCGTCGGCAAGGCGTACGCGGACAGCCCCGACGAGGGCGACGAGATGTCGGTGCTCCTGCGGATTCGGTGCGGGCCCTGAGGCCGCGCACCTCCTCCGCCGCAGTTCAGACGGCCCTCCGCGCAAGCGGCTACACGTTAAAGCGGAATTCGACCACGTCGCCGTCCTGCATCACGTATTCCTTGCCCTCCATGCGGGCTTTGCCCTTGGCGCGGGCTTCGGCCACGGAGCCGGTGGAGACGAGGTCGGCGAAGGAGATGACCTCGGCTTTGATGAAGCCCTTTTGGAAGTCGGTGTGGATGACGCCGGCGGCCTCGGGGGCGGTGGCGCCGCGCTTGATGGTCCAGGCGCGGGATTCCTTGGGGCCGGCGGTGAGGTAGGTCTGGAGGCCGAGGGTCTCGAAGCCGACGCGGGCGAGGGTGGCGAGGCCGGGCTCCTCCTGGCCGACGGACTGGAGGAGTTCGAGGGCTTCGGCGTCGTCGAGCTCGACGAGGTCGGACTCGAGCTTGGCGTCGAGGAAGATCGCCTCGGCGGGGGCCACGAGGGCGCGCTGCTCGTTCTTGAAGTCCTCGTCGGCCAGCTCGTCCTCGTCGACGTTGAAGACGTAGAGGAACGGCTTGGTGGTGAGCAGGTGCAGCTCGTGGAGGAGGGTGCCCTGCTCGGTGCCCTTGGTGATGCCGCGCGAGAAGAGGGTGTCACCCGCGGCCAGGATCTCCTGGGCGGCCTCGGCGGCGGCGAGGACCGCGGCCTTCTCCTTCTGGAGGCGGGCCTCCTTGGTGAGGCGCGGGATCGCCTTCTCGACGGACTGGAGGTCGGCGAGGATCAGCTCGGTGTTGATCGTCTCGATGTCGTCCTTGGGCGAGACGCGGCCGTCGACGTGCACCACGTTGTCGTCCTTGAAGGCCCGGATAACCTGGCAGATCGCGTCGGACTCGCGGATGTTCGCGAGGAATTTGTTGCCCAGGCCCTCGCCCTCGGAGGCGCCGCGGACGATGCCCGCGATGTCCACGAAGTCGACGGTGGCGGGCAGCACCCGCGCCGACCCGAAGATCTCCGCGAGCGTGCCGAGGCGGGCGTCGGGGACGCCCACGACTCCGACGTTCGGCTCGATCGTGGCGAACGGGTAGTTGGCCGCCAGCACGTCGTTCTTGGTCAGGGCGTTGAAGAGCGTCGACTTGCCGACATTCGGCAGACCGACGATTCCGATGGAGAGCGACACGTGGAGACTTCCCGGAGCGGTGGGCTGGTGGGTGTTCGGACGGCCACCAGTCTACGGGCCGCCGCCGTACCGCCCGGCCGCCCGTCGAACACCGGCCCGAGGACGTCACCGCACCCGGTACGGGGACCGCTCCGAGGACGTGCGCGCCAAAAAGCCCCGCCCCGCCCCGGAGGGGCAAAGCGCGTGTCCCGCCGTGCGATCACCCGACTGCCGTGCCTACTGTAAGTAGGTGGACCAACACAGTGCGCGTTCAGGTGCAGCTCCGGGACCCGGCGGAGAGGCCACAGTCGGGGTGTACCGCGCCCCGCGCCCCCGGCAGGCCGTCATGGCCACCGCAGTACGGCAGACCGTCCACCGGCTGCGTACCGCCCAGCGGCCCAGGCCACGGCTGACCGGCCTCGGCACCGGGCTGCTGACCACCGCCGTGACGGTCGCGGGCGGCGGGATCGACGTCCTGCTCTTCGACGGTCCCGGCGTCTTCTTCGGCCTGGTCTTCGTCGCGGTGTGCGTGGCGGCGGCGGTGTACGTACGCCCGTACGACCTGGTGGCGGCCCCGGTGGCGGCGCCGATCGCCTTCGCCGTGGGCATCGCGCTGACCGCCGACAGCGGTGGCGGCGGCCTGGCCGGTCATCTGCTCGGCATCTTTACCGGGCTGGCGCTGATGACCGGCTGGCTCTACGCCGGGACGGTGCTGGCCGCCGCGATCGTCGGGATCAGAGCTTTGCGGCTGCCATCGCGGCGCCGACGATCCCCGCGTTGTTCTGCAGTTCAGCGGGAACGATCTCGGCGCTGATCCCCTTCACCAGGGGCAGGAACTTCTCCGACTTGCGGCTGACGCCGCCGCCGATCACGAACAGGTCGGGCGAGAAGAGCATCTCCACGTGCGCCAGGTACTTCTGGAGCCGGTGCGCCCAGTGTTCCCAGCTCAGGTCCTCGTCCTCGCGGGCCTTGACCGACGCCTTCTTCTCCGCGTCGTGCCCGTGCAGCTCCAGGTGGCCCAGTTCCGTGTTGGGCACCAGATTGCCGTCCACGAACAGGGCGCTGCCGATGCCGGTGCCCAGCGTCAGCATGATGACCGTGCCGCCCCGGCCGCGGCCCGCGCCGAACGTCATCTCCGCGACACCCGCCGCGTCCGCGTCGTTGAGCACCACCACGGGCAGGCCGAGGCGGTCGCCGAGCATCCCGCGCGCGTCCAGGCCGACCCAGCCGCCGTCCACGTTGGCCGCCGTACGGGTGGTGCCGTCCACCACCACCCCGGGGAAGGTCACGCCGACCGGGCCCGACCAGCCGAAGTGCTCGATGACCTGGTGCACCCCGTCGATCACCGACTCCGGAGTCGCGGGCTGAGGGGTGTCGATCTTGTAGCGATCGTCCGACAGGGCGCCCTGGTCCAGATCGACCGGAGCGCCCTTGATTCCCGTACCACCGATGTCCACACCGAACATATTCATGGCCCCCAGGTTAGAGGTGACGGGAAAAAGTCACCTCTTGGCGGATTCCCCGGCGGCGGCCTCGGCACGCAGATCGCGGCGCAGTTCCTTGGGCAGCGAGAACTGGATGGACTCCTCGGCGGAGGTCACCACCTGCACATCGGCGTAGCCGCGCTCGGCCAGCCAGTCCAGGACGCCGTCGACCAGGATCTCCGGGACGGACGCGCCGGAGGTGACGCCGACGGTGGTGACGCCGTCCAGCCACGCCTCGTCGCACTCCTCGGCGAAGTCGACCAGGTACGAGGCGCCGGCGCCGGACTGGAGGGCGACCTCGACCAGCCGGATGGAGTTGGAGGAGTTGCGGGAGCCGACCACGATCAGCAGGTCGGCGTCGGCGGCGATCTGCTTGACCGCGACCTGGCGGTTCTGCGTGGCGTAGCAGATGTCGTCGCTGGGCGGCGAGAGCAGGTTGGGGAAGCGCTCCTTGAGCGCGTCCACGGTTTCCATCGTCTCGTCCACCGACAGGGTGGTCTGGGAGAGCCAGACGACCTTGGACTCGTCGCGGACCGTGACCTTGGCGGCGTCGGCGGGGCCGTCGACCAGGTGCATGTGGTCGGGCGCCTCGCCCATCGTGCCGACGACCTCTTCGTGGCCGTCGTGGCCGATCAGCAGGATGTCGTAGTCGTCCTTGGAGTAGCGGACGGCTTCCTTGTGGACCTTGGTCACCAGCGGGCAGGTCGCGTCGATCGAGGCGAGGCTGCGCTGGGCGGCCTCCTCGTGGACGACAGGGGCCACGCCGTGCGCGGAGAAGATCACGATGGCGTTCTCGGGCACCTCGTCCGTCTCGTCGACGAAGATCGCGCCCTTCTTCTCCAGCGTCTGGACCACGTATTTGTTGTGCACGATCTGCTTGCGCACGTAGACCGGGGCGCCGTACTGCTCCAGCGCCTTCTCGACGGTGATCACGGCCCGGTCCACGCCCGCGCAGTACCCGCGGGGGGCGGCGAGGAGGACGCGGCGGGGGCTCGTAGCGGCAGTCATGGGGTCCATCGTACGGGGGCGCTGATCGCACGCGCGGGGGCGTACGGGGGTGCGGCCGTTCGGCGGCGGTGTCGGTCGCGCCCACTACGCTGCGGGCATGGCTCTGAACACCTCGGCGCAGACGCCGATCCCCGTCGGTGAGGTGTCGCGGCTGATCGGCGGCTGGATCGACCGGCTGGGCGCGGTGTGGGTGGAGGGGCAGATCACCCAGTTGTCGCGGCGGCCGGGCGCGGGCGTGGTGTTCATGACGCTGCGCGACCCCTCGCACGACGTGTCGATCACGGTGACGTGCTTCCGCGGTGTCTTCGAGCAGGTCGCGGACGTGGTCGGCGAGGGCGCGCGGGTGGTGATGCACGCCAAGCCCGAGTGGTACGGGCCGCGCGGCCAGCTCTCGCTGCGCGCGGTGGAGATCCGCCCGGTCGGGGTGGGTGAACTGCTGGCGCGCCTGGAGCAGTTGAAGAAGACGCTGGCGGCCGAGGGGCTCTTCGCGCTGGACCGCAAGCGGCCCATACCGTTTCTGCCGCAGCTCATCGGCCTGGTGACCGGCCGCGCCTCGGCGGCCGAGCGGGACGTGCGGGAGAACGCGCGGCTGCGCTGGCCCGCCGTCCGCTTCGAGGTGCGCAATGTGCCGGTGCAGGGCGCGAGCGCGGTGCCGCGGGTGATCGAGGCGGTACGGGAGCTGGACGCGCGTCCGGATGTCGACGTGATCGTGGTGGCGCGCGGCGGCGGCAGCGTCGAGGACCTGCTGCCGTTCTCCGACGAGGAGCTGGTCCGCGCGGTCGCGGCCTGCCGGACCCCGGTGGTCTCGGCGATCGGCCACGAGCCGGACTCGCCGCTGCTCGACCTGGTCGCCGACCTGCGGGCGTCCACCCCGACCGACGCGGCCAAGCGGATCGTGCCGGATGTGCGCGAGGAGCTGGCGCGCGTCCAGTTGGTACGGGACCGGGCGCTGCGGGTGATGCGCGGGCTGCTGGACCGGGAGGAGCGCGGCCTGGAGGCGGCGCTGAGCCGTCCGTCGATGGCGGCGCCGTACGGGATGATCGACGGCCGCGCGGCGGAGGTGGCCGACCGGGTGGACCGGGCCCGCCGTACGCTGCGCCATCTGCTGGAGCGCGCCGACGCGGATCTCTCGCACACCCTGGCGCGGGTGGTCGCGCTGTCCCCGGCCGCGACGCTGCGCCGCGGGTACGCGGTGCTCCAGCGCGAGGACGGCTCGGTGGTACGGGACCCGGCGGAGGTGGCGCCGGACGACGCGTTGCGGGCGCGGGTGGCCGAGGGCGACTTCACGGTGCGCGTCACGGAGTGATGCCGGGGTGGGCGTGGGCGGCGCGCGGTGATGTCGGCGGCGCGCGGTTCGGCGTCGTCACGCGGTGATGTCGGTGTGCGCGTCGCCTGACCTGTCCCACCCCGCGCCTAGGCTTGCCCCCATGGCAGACACGGCAGGCACCACCGATACGGCGGACCGGGAGAGCGGCAGCGCGGCCCTCGGGTACGAGCAGGCGCGCGACGAGCTGGTGGACGTCGTACGGCGGCTGGAAGCGGGCGGCGCGACCTTGGAGGAGTCCCTGGCCCTGTGGGAGCGGGGCGAGGAGCTGGCCAAGGTCTGCCGCCGCTGGCTGGAGGGCGCGCGGGCCCGGCTGGACGCGGCGCTGGCGGCGGAGGAGGACGACGAGGAGGCGGAAGGGGTCACTGGGGCCGCACAGGAGTGACAGGGGTCACACTTGCCCCAGGGAATGGTTGAACGTTCACCCAGGTTGGTCGGAGTGTTCCGACGCGCCGCCCCCCGGCGCGCGCCCCTCGCACGACCGAAAGACCTGAGGATCCCGCATGACTCTCGTGCTCGACACCGCCGCCCAGGACCTGCTCTTCCGTGAGGCCCGCACCGCCAACACGTTCACCGACGAGCCGGTGACCGACGAGCAGGTCCAGGCCATCTACGACCTGGTGAAGTACGCGCCGACCGCCTTCAACCAGCAGCCGCTGCGCGTCGTCCTGGCCCGTACCGAAGAGGGGCGCGAGCGCCTGGTGCGGCACATGAGCGAGGGCAACAAGGCGAAGACGTCGACCGCGCCGCTGGTGGCGATCCTGGCCGCGGACAACGAGTTCCACGAGGAGCTGCCCACCCTGCTCCCGGTCTTCCCGCAGGCCAAGGACGTGATCTTCGCCGAGCGCCCGGTCCGCGAGCAGTCCGCCGCGCTGAACGCCGCGCTCCAGGTCGGCTACTTCATCATCGGCGTCCGCGCCGCCGGTCTGGCCGCCGGCCCGATGACCGGCTTCGACGCCGACGGCATCAACAAGGAGTTCTTCGCGGACGGCGAGCACTCGGTGCTGGCCGTGGTCAACATAGGCAAGCCGGGCGAGGCCGCCTGGTACGACCGCAACCCTCGCCTGTCGTACGAGCAGGTCGTGACGACCGTCTGATCCGTACGACGGACCGACGTATGTCCGTATGACCGGGCACCTGGTCACACGTACGTCCGTATGACCGGCTACCGGTGGGACGTATGTCCGTACGACCGGCTACCGATTACTGGCCGCCGCGCTCCTTCAGCGCGGCGGCCATCGTCGTCAGCTCCGCGTCCTTGCCGGTGCCCAGTACCACCGTGGTGACGCCCTGCTCCTTACGGACCAGCGCGTTGTACTTCGGCCCCGCGTAGCGCTCCCAGACCAGGCCGCCCGCGGTGACCGTACGGCCGCCGTCGCGGTGCGCGCCGAAGGTGACGTCCTTGATGTACGGCTCGGCCGCGGCGTTGCTCTGCTCGACGGCGACGTACTGGTCCTCGGGGTCGACGAAGCCGATGTGCCAGGTCACCGCCTGCGGGTCGGCCGCGCTGTAGGTGACCGAGGTGGCCCGCCAGGTCGCGGGCAGCCCCTCGGGCCCCGCCACCTTGTACGGCGCGTCGCGCCGCGCCTGGCCGAGCTCCACCGAGAAGGTGACCGGCTTGGTCGGGTCGGCCTTCGAGTCGTGCGGGATGAACACGTAGATGAGGGCGGCGACGGCGCCGATCACCGCCATCGACAGCACCAGGTCCCGCACGGTCTTGTTGCCACGTTTGTCTGCTGCCACCCGACCATCGTCCCCCATGCCGGGAACGGCCCCGGACGCCGGGGTCCGCACCCTCCGCGGGCCCCGGCCCGCACCGGGCACCAGGCGCTCATGTGACGTGCACCCTGCTCATATTCGCGCCGAACCGATAGGGTCGGAACACCCTCATATTCCGGCCGTCCTCGTACAGAAAGGTGCGCGTGATGACCGAACAGCATTTGCCGCCCCAGCTCGAAGTGAGCCCGGAGGCCCCTGACCGCAACCTGGCACTGGAACTCGTACGCGTCACCGAGGCCGCCGCGATGGCGGCCGGACGCTGGGTCGGCAGGGGCGACAAGAACGGGGCCGACGGCGCCGCGGTGAACGCGATGCGCACCCTCGTCCACACCGTCTCGATGAACGGCGTCGTCGTCATCGGCGAGGGCGAGAAGGACGAGGCGCCGATGCTCTACAACGGCGAGCGGATCGGTGACGGCACCGGGCCCGAGTGCGATGTCGCCGTCGACCCGGTGGACGGCACCACGCTGACCGCCAAGGGCATGCCGAACGCGGTGGCGGTGCTCGCCGTCGCCGACCGCGGCACCATGTTCGACCCCTCGGCCGTCTTCTACATGGACAAGCTGGTGGTCGGCCCCGAGGCCGCCGAGTACGTCGACATCACCGCGCCGCCCGCGGTCAATGTGCGCCGGGTCGCCAAGGCCAAGGGCAGCGCGCCCGAGGACGTCACCGTCGTGGTGCTCGACCGGCCGCGGCACGACGGCATCGTGAAGGAGATCCGCGAGACCGGCGCCCGGATCAAGTTCATCGCCGACGGCGACGTGGCGGGCGCGATCATGGCGGTGCGCGAGGGCACCGGCGTGGACATGCTGCTGGGCATCGGGGGCACGCCCGAGGGCATCATCGCGGCCTGCGCGATCACCTGCCTCGGCGGCACGATCCAGGGCAGGCTGTGGCCGAAGGACGACGCCGAGCGGCGCCGTGCGCTGGACGCCGGGCACGACCTGGACCGGATTCTGCACACCAAGGACCTGGTCAGCGGCGAGAACGTCTTCTTCGTCGCCACCGGGATCACCGACGGCGAACTGCTGCGCGGGGTGCGGTACCGCGCGGAGACCGCCACCACCTCGTCGCTGGTGATGCGCTCCAAGTCCGGCACGATCCGGCAGATCGACTCCACGCACCGGCTGTCCAAGCTGCGGGCGTACAGCGCGATCGACTTCGACCGGGCGCGCTGAGGCCCGCTCCCCGTCTTCGGTACGTCCTTCGGTATGTCGGCTGCCGCCTGCCGCGGCGCACTCGGGCCCCGTATTCCCGGATGCGGCGCGGCGGGCGGCGCCCGGCCGACGAAACTCCTGAGCCGCTGAGCCGTACGGTCAGCCCGCGGCGGCGATCTGCGGGTCGGGGCGCTGGAGTTCGACCTCGCGACGGCGGCGGCGGGCCAGCACCACGCGGCGCTCGGCGGCGGTCATGCCGCCCCACACCCCGTACGGTTCCGGCTGGAGCAGGGCGTGTTCGCGGCATTCGAGCATCACCGGGCAGCGCGCGCACACGCGTTTGGCCGCCTCTTCCCGGGACAGACGAGCGGCAGTGGGCTCCTTCGACGGGGCGAAGAACAGCCCCGCCTCGTCACTGCGGCAGGCGGCCTCCGAGTGCCAGGGCCCGCCCAGATCCCGCGGATGACCGGGCGGGTAGGCGGTGTCCGTGACGGGCTCGATCGGTTGAAGCACGGGATACTCCTGACGACGGCTCGGCGATTGCCACCCTGGCGCGTCACCGACCACTCCCCCGGCGGGCGCGGATCTCAACGGCGGCAGTGCGGCGGCGTGCTCGAACCCCTACCCGCTGTACGCGACTTCATGCGCACCGTGTTCGCCCGGCGCGAGAGCCCCGCAAGCCTGTGACCTGCGGATGGCGGAAACACGCACGATGCTTGGCGCACTTACGCACCATCAATCACAGCCGTTACGGAGTCGGGGGGCGTGAAACCGCCGCTGTCCGCTCACCCGTGCGCGAGGCCGCCTCACCCCGGCGCCGGAGGCTCCCCCGACCGGTCCCGCGCCTCAGCTCTCGAGGTTCTTCTTCGTCCAGTCCTTGACCTTCTTGCCGCGCTTGGCCTTCGCCTCGACGCCGCCCCAGAAGGCGAAGCCGTCGATGCGGACCACCGGCGCGTCGGCGTCCGGCGCCTCGAACGCCTTGACGTCGGAGCCGCCCATGATGCCGACGACCCCGCCGCCGCGCAGCGTCACGTTCTCCGGCAGCTTGACGCTGATGCCGCCCATGATCGCGGTGCAGTGGATGACCAGTTCGGGCGAGGTGAAGGTGGCCTCGGTGAGGTCGATCTCGACGCCGCCCATGATCGCGACCGCGGTGATCCGGTGGCCGACGCGCCAGCGGCCCTTGCGCTCGGCCCCGCCGAGGATGCCGACCAGGTTCGGGTTCTCGCCGCTGGGGTCGGGGGCGTAGTGGTAACCGCCGCGCGCCGCGGGGGCGGGCGCCGGTGCGCTGGTCCTGCCCACCGGCAGATCCCGTACCAGCGGCTCCAGTTCGCCCATCGTCTTGGCCGCGTAGACCTGGTCGAGCCGCTCGGAGTGCTCCGACGAGTCCAGACGGCCCTCGGCCAGGGCCTCGCGCAGGATGTCGGCGATCCGGTCCCGGTCCGCGTCCGACGCCCGCAGGTCCGCTTCCGCGGTGGGCTTGCCCGTACGCACCGGCTGGGGCTGCTCTTGCGCGCGTTTCTGGAGCTGCGATTCGTCCACGTCCCTACGGTACACAGACGCGATAGATCGCGACTACCCCGAAGTACCCCCTAGGGGTCCGGCCCGCCCGGCCGTTCGGGGGCGTTCTAGAATCGGGAGGCCGCAGCGCCGCCGCCGAGTGAGGAATGCCCCATGCCTGAGTTCGCCTACACGGATCTGCTTCCCCTCGGCGAGGACCCCACCACGTACCGCCTGCTCACCGCCGAGGGTGTCAGCACCTTCGAGGCGGACGGCCGTACGTTCCTCACGGTCGATCCGGAGGCGCTGCGGCTGCTCGCGGCCGAGGCGATGCACGACATCTCCCACTACCTGCGCCCGACCCACCTCGCGCAGCTCCGCCGCATCCTGGACGACCCGCAGGCGAGCCCCAACGACAAATTCGTCGCGCTCGACCTGCTGAAGAACGCGAACATCGCGGCGGCCGGCGTGCTCCCGATGTGCCAGGACACCGGTACGGCGATCGTCATGGGCAAGCGCGGCCAGCAGGTCCTCACCGCGGGCGGCGACGAGGAAGCGCTGTCGCGCGGGATCTACGACGCGTACACCAAGCTCAATCTGCGGTACTCGCAGATGGCCCCGCTGACGATGTGGGACGAGAAGAACACCGGCTCCAACCTGCCCGCGCAGATCGAGCTGTACGCGACGGACGGCGGCGCGTACAAGTTCCTCTTCATGGCCAAGGGCGGTGGCAGCGCCAACAAGTCCTTCCTCTACCAGGAGACGAAGGCGGTGCTGAACGAGGCGTCGATGATGAAGTTCCTTGAGGAGAAGATCCGTTCGCTGGGCACGGCGGCCTGTCCGCCGTACCACCTGGCGATCGTGGTGGGCGGGACCAGCGCCGAATTCGCCCTGAAGACGGCCAAGTACGCCTCCGCGCACTACCTGGACGAGCTGCCCGCCGAGGGCTCGGCGGCCGGACACGGCTTCCGGGACAAGGAGTTGGAGCAGAAGGTCTTCGAGCTGACGCAGAGGATCGGGATCGGGGCGCAGTTCGGCGGGAAGTACTTCTGCCACGACGTGCGGGTGGTGCGGCTGCCGCGGCACGGCGCGTCGTGCCCGGTCGCCATCGCGGTCTCCTGCTCGGCGGACCGGCAGGCGCTGGCGAAGATCACCGCCGAGGGCGTCTTCCTGGAGCAGTTGGAGACGGACCCGGCGCGTTTCCTGCCGGAGACCACCGACGAGCACCTGGACGACGACGTCGTACGCGTCGACCTCAACCGGCCGATGGACGAGATCCGCGCCGAGCTGACCAAGTACCCCGTGAAGACCCGGCTTTCGCTGTCCGGGCCGCTGGTCGTGGCCCGAGACATCGCGCACGCCAAGATCAAGGAGCGGCTGGACGCGGGCGAGGAGATGCCGCGGTACCTGCGCGACCACGCCGTCTACTACGCGGGCCCGGCCAAGACGCCCGAGGGGTACGCCTCGGGCTCCTTCGGGCCGACCACCGCGGGCCGGATGGACGCCTACGTCGAGCAGTTCCAGGCCGCGGGCGGCTCCTTCGTGATGCTCGCCAAGGGCAACCGCAGCAAGCAGGTCACCGACGCGTGCGCCGCCCACGGCGGCTTCTACCTCGGCTCCATCGGCGGCCCCGCCGCCCGCCTCGCCCAGGACTGCATCAAGCGGGTCGACGTCCTCGAATACGCCGAACTCGGCATGGAAGCCGTCTGGAAGATCGAGGTCGAGGACTTCCCCGCCTTCGTCGTCGTCGACGACAAGGGCAACGACTTCTTCCAAGACCCTTCCCCCTCCCCCACCTTCACCACCATCCCCCGCCGCCAAGGCGCCTGACCCCTGCGGGAAGCTCGCCGCCTACGTGTCTGCCGCCCGACGGGGGGCCGCGCCGCGGGGGGGGCGCGCCCTGCCGGTTACCCAACGGCCGGGGGTGCCACCCCAGCGCGCGCGCCGCAGGCCCGGCGGGGGGGCCGCTGATTACGCCAGCACGCAGTGCCCGGGCGGCGGGGCCGGCCGAGAACCGCACGGCGGCGGGGCACCACCTGCCCGTGCCCAAGGGGCGGCCCGGCGGGGGGACCGCTGACTACGCCAGCGCGTGGCGCCGGGGGTTGGTATAGGCCAAGGGCAGGGGGTGGACCTTCACGAAATCCGCAAGAAGTGGAGGGCTTGCAGGCCAGGGTGGTCGGGGGGTGGCGGAATGCCCGGCTCGCGCAGCGGGGCCGATTCATCAACCGTTGACATGTCCTTAGCGGGAGCGGAACATTCCGTACCTGGGAGAGCGCTCTCCCAACTGACGGCCCGTCATGACGCCTGCCGCCACGTCGTGCCGTCAGCCCCCCATGCGCACCATCAAGCAGGAGGTCTCCATGGCACGGAGGACCAGAAGGATCCCGGGGCTGCTCATAGCCCTGTCACTCGCCGCTACCGGCCTCGGTATCGGCGGGGTCGCGATGACGACCGGAAACGCTTCCGCCAGCACACCGGCCGCCGCGGACCACGCGGCCGACCACGCCGGGATGCCCGGCATGGCGATGCCGCTGACCGGCAACGGACTGGCGTCCGGCGACGACCCGGACGGCGACGGCTACATCATGGCGAACCCGCCGGTCACCGGCGTGACGCCGTCGACGTACGAGCCGCCGCACGCGTACTTCCACGAGTTCCAGGCCCAGTGTGCCCCCACGCACACGGCGCCGGACGACCCGATCGTCTTCCCCGGCCAGCCGGGGGCGTCGCACGACCACACCTTCATGGGCAACACCAGCACGAACGGCAACTCCACGACGGCCTCGCTGGAGACCGGTAACACGGTGTGTCTGGCGCCCGGCGACAAGTCGGCGTACTGGATGCCGAGTCTGTTCAAGGGCACCCAGAAGATCCTGCCGGTCGGCACGCAGACGATCTACTACAAGTCGTCCGTGAACGACTACACCAGCGTCCGCCCCTTCCCCAAGGGCCTGCGCTTCGTGGTCGGCAGCCCGAGCCAGACGCAGGACGAGTTCCAGCACCTCAAGGGCACCGTCGAGGGCTGGGAGTGCGGGACCAGTTACCACAACTGGAACATCCCGGTGAGCTGCCCCAACACGCCTGACACGCAGCTCAACATCCGTCTCCAGGCGCCGAGTTGCTGGGACGGCATCCACCTGGACGTGCCGGACCACAAGAGTCACATGGCCTACCCGGTCGCCGGCGGCGCCAACCAGAACGTCTGCCCGGCCGACCACCCGGTCGCCCTGCCGATGATCGAGTTCAAGATGGCCTGGCCGGTGAACGGCGACATGTCGCAGGTCCACCTCTCCAGTGGCCAGGGCTTCTCCTTCCACTACGACTTCTTCAACGACTGGGACGCCCCGACCCTCAACGCGCTGGTCACCCACTGCATCAACGGTGGACTCCAGTGCGACGCCCGCGGTTACGACCAGTCGCAGCCCCAGAAGGGCGCGGCTCTGAACCAGAACTACCAACTGCCGTAAGCCCGGACACCGCGCTCTCCCGCGCGGGCCGGGCTTTACCCGACCCCGTGGGAGAGCGCTCTCCGGAAACCTGTCCCCCCAACACACAGGTGATCTATGAACAGCCCCGCACTTCCCCCCTCTCAACCCCCCACAAGCAGCACAGGCAGCACGACCGGCACACCCGGCTCACCGGTGACATCCGTCTTCTCCCGGCGCGCGGCCCTCGGCGCGCTGGCGGCCCTCGCGGCCACCCCGGTACTGGCGGGCCGCGCCTCGGCGGCCACCGCGGCCACCGCGTCCGGCGCGAACGGTACGAACGGTACGAAGGCCGGTACGACGGCCGGTCCGCGCGCCGCCGCCGCGGACCCCGACTTCGGCCCCAACGTCCTGGTCTTCGACCCCTCGATGCCGATCGCCGACATCCAGGCGAAGGTCTCGGACGTCTTCCGCCGCCAGGAGTCCAACCAGTTCGGCACCGACCGCTTCGCGCTGTTCTTCAAGCCGGGCACGTACGAAGGACTCGACGTCAACGTCGGCTTCTACACCCACGTCGCCGGTCTCGGCCTGTCCCCCGACGACGTCGACATCCACGGCCTGGTGCACGTCGAGGCCGACTGGATGCAGGGCAACGCCACCCAGAACTTCTGGCGCAGCGCCGAGAATCTGTCGGTCACCCCGACCGGCGGCTCCAACCGCTGGGCGGTCTCGCAGGCCGCCCCGCTGCGCCGCGTGCACATCCGCGGCGAGGTCCCGCTGTGGAACGGCTACGACGGCTGGTCCAGCGGCGGCTTCATGGCCGACTGCAAGGTGGACGGCCGGGTCGTGTCCGGCTCCCAGCAGCAGTGGCTGACCCGGAACAGCGCGCTCGGCGAATGGGCCGGTTCCGTATGGAACATGGTCTTCGTCGGCGTGGACGGCGCACCGCCGCAGAACTTCCCCGACCCCTCCCACACGGTGGTCGACAGCGCCCCGGTGATCCGGGAGAAGCCCTTCTTGTACGTGGACGGGTCCGGCGCGTACCAGGTGTTCGTGCCCGCGCTGCACAGCAACGCCCGCGGGGTGACCTGGAACGGCGGCGCGCAGGGCGAGTCGATCCCGCTGACCGACTTCTACATCACGAAGCCGGGCGACTCGGCGGCCACGATCAACTCCGCGCTGGCGCAGGGCAAGCACCTGCTGGTCACACCGGGCGTGTACGCCCTCGACCAGACCGTGGAGGTGACGCGGGCGGGCACGGTCGTGCTGGGCCTGGGCATCGCCACGCTGCTGCCGGACAACGGCATCACCGCGCTGTCCGTCGCCGACGTCGACGGCGTGAAGATCTCCGGGCTGCTGATCGACGCGGGCGCCACGAATTCCGCGGTGCTGGTCCGCGTCGGACCGCAGGGCGCCGACGGCGGCCACGCGGGCGACCCGACGCTCCTCCAGGACGTGTTCGTGCGGATCGGCGGCGCGCAGGCCGGCAAGGCCACCGTCAGCGTCGAGATCAACAGCTCCGACGTGATCGGCGACAACCTGTGGCTGTGGCGGGCCGACCACGGCAGCGGTGTCGGCTGGGACGTCAACACCAGCGACACCGGCCTGGTCGTCAACGGCGCGCGCGTCACGATGTACGGCCTGTTCGTGGAGCACCACCAGAAGACCGAGGTGCTCTGGAACGGCGACGCCGGACGGACGTACTTCTTCCAGAACGAGATGCCGTACGACCCGCCCAACCAGGCGGCCTGGATGGACGGTTCGCGGCACGGCTACGCCGCCTACCAGGTGGCGGACTCGGTCTCCTCGCACGAGGCGTGGGGGCTGGGCAGCTACTGCCTGTTCCTCGCGGACCCGAGCGTCGTCGCCGACAGCGCCCTGCTGGTGCCGAACACGTCCGGGGTGCGGCTGCACGACATGGTCACCGTCTCGCTCGGCAACGACGGGACGATCAGCCATGTCGTCAACGAGACCGGAGACCCGGTGAACAACACCAACTCCGGTATCTCCTACCTGGTGAGCTACCCGTGACCCCCTCGGAGGACGAGATGCGCGCACATGTGATCAGGAGGACGGCCAGGCGCGGCCTGGCGCCCCTCGCGGTGGCGGCACTGGTCGCGGCGGGTCTCGCCGTCGTGCAGGCCCCGGCCGCGCAGGCGGCGGGCAGCGTGGTCAAGGTGACCGGCTCGCAGGGCAATTGGCAGCTCACCGTGGACGGCGCCCCGTACACCGTGAAGGGTCTGACGTGGGGTCCGCAGCCCTCGCAGGCGGCGGCCGACCTGCCGGACGTGGCGCGGATGGGCGTCAACACGATCCGTACGTGGGGTACGGACGCGAGCAGCGCGCCGCTGTTCGACGCGGCGGCGGCCAACGGCATCAAGGTGATCGCCGGTTTCTGGCTCCAGCCGGGCGGCGGTCCCGGCTCGGGCGGCTGTGTCGACTACCTGACGGACACCACGTACAAGAACAACATGCTCGCGGAGTTCCCGAAGTGGGTGAACACCTACAAGGACAACCCGGGCGTGCTGATGTGGGACGTCGGCAACGAGTCGGTGCTGGGGCTTCAGAACTGCTACAGCGGTGACCAGTTGGAGCAGGAGCGCAACGCGTACACCTCCTTCGTCAACGACCTGTCGAAGGCGGTGCACGCGGCGGACCCGAACCACCCGGTGACGTCGACCGACGCGTGGACCGGCGCGTGGCCGTACTACAAGCGCAACACCCCGGACCTGGACCTGCTGGCGGTCAACTCCTACAAGGACGTCTGCAACGTCAAGTCGGCGTGGGAGAGGGGCGGTTACGACAAGCCGTACATCATCACCGAGGGCGGCCCGGCCGGTTCGTGGGAGGTGCCGAACGACGCGAACGGTGTGGCGGACGAGCCCACCGACCAGCAGAAGGCGGACGGTTACACCAACGCGTGGAACTGCGTGGCCGGCCACCCCGGTGTGGCGCTGGGCGCCACGCTCTTCCACTACGGCAACGAGGACGACTTCGGCGGCATCTGGTTCAACCTGGTGCCCGACGGCCTGAAGCGGCCCTCGTACTACGCGGTCAAGCGCGCGTACGGCGGGAACACCTCGGGTGACAACCAGCCGCCGCTGGTGACCGACATGACGGTGGACAACGCCACTTCGGGTGTGCCCGCGGGCGGCACGGTGACGATCACCACCTCGACCTCCGACCCGGAGAACGACCCGATCACGTACCAGGTGCTGTTCAGCAGCATCTACATCGACAACAACGGCTCGCTCACCCCGGCCGCGACCACGCAGAACGGCGGCACGCTGACGGCGAAGGCGCCGGAGAAGGTCGGCGTGTACGAGGCGTACGTCCGCGCCACCGACAACCACGGCAACGTCAGCTACGGCTCCAAGTCGGTGCGGATCGTGCCGCCGAAGCCGAACGGTACGAATGTCGCGCTCAACAAGCCCGCGACGGCCTCGACGTACCAGACCGACCCGACCGGCGGCTGCCCGTGCACCCCGTCGAACGCGGTGGACGGCAACGCCGGGACGCGCTGGGCGAGCGACTGGAGCGACCCGCAGTGGATCCAGGTCGACCTGGGCGCCACCACCGCCTTCCACCACGTCCAGCTCTCCTGGGAGTCGGCGTACGCCAAGGCGTACGACATCCAGACCTCCGACGACGGGCAGAACTGGACGACGGTGAAGTCCGTGACCGACGGCAACGGTGACATCGACGACCTCGACGTCTCCGGCACCGGCCGCTATGTGCGCCTGACGGGCACGCAGCGCGGCACGGCCTACGGGTACTCGCTCTACGAATTCGGCGTCTACAACTAAGCGGAGAGGAGGTGCGCCCATGTCGGACACCGTTACCGGTACGGGTTCGGACTCCCGCATCGACCGGGCCCAGCCGTACGCGCTCAGCCTGTTCCGTATCGTCGTCGGGCTCCTGTTCACCTGCCACGGTGTGGCGTCGCTCTTCGGCGTGCTCGGCACGGCCGAGCTGTCGGCGGGCCGGTGGCCGGGGTGGTACGCGGCGCTGATCCAGCTCGTCGGCGGTGTGCTGGTGCTGTTCGGGCTGGCGACCAGGCCGGCCGCGCTGATCGGCTCGGGGTCGATGGCGTTCGCGTACTTCGACGTCCATCAGCACCGGGGGCTGCTGCCGATCGAGAACGGCGGTGAGGCGGCGGTCTTCTTCTGCTGGACGCTGCTGCTGATCGTCTTCTCGGGGCCGGGCGCCCTGGCGCTGGACCGGCTGCTCGCGGACCGCAGGTCGGCCGCGCGGGCGGCGCTCGACGCGCAGGAGGCGCAGGACGGGGGGAACGGCCGGCTGGCCATGCCCGCCTGAGGCTCCGCGCGGATCTCACGCGGCCTCGCCCGGCTCCACGCGGGCTCGCGCGGCTGCGCGCGGATTCGGCCGATCTCACCACGGGGAGACAGTGCCCGGGAACACCCAGGTGTTCCCGGGCACTGTTATAGGCATGAGCGAATACCGGATCGAGCACGACTCGATGGGCGAGGTACGGGTGCCCGCCGAGGCGAAGTGGCGGGCGCAGACGCAGCGCGCGGTGGAGAACTTCCCGATCTCGGGGCAGCGGATCGAGCGGGCGCACATCGCGGCGCTGGCCCGGATCAAGGCCGCCGCCGCGAAGGTCAACGCGGAGCTGGGCGTCCTGGACAAGGACACCGCCGAGGCGATCCAGGAGGCCGCGGCCGAGGTCGCCGAGGGCCGCTGGGACGAGCACTTCCCGGTGGACGTCTTCCAGACCGGTTCCGGCACCTCGTCCAACATGAACGCCAACGAGGTGATCGCCACCCTGGCCACCGAGCGCCTGGGCCGCGACGTCCACCCGAACGACCACGTCAACGCCTCGCAGTCGTCCAACGACGTCTTCCCGTCCTCCATCCACATCGCGGCGACGGCGGCGGTGACCGGCGACCTGATTCCGGCGCTCACCCGTCTGGCGGAGTCCCTGGAGGCGAAGGCGGCGGAGTTCGCGACCGTCGTGAAGGCGGGCCGCACGCACCTGATGGACGCCACGCCGGTCACGCTGGGCCAGGAGTTCGGCGGCTACGCGGCGCAGGTGCGGTACGGGATCGAGCGGCTGCGGTCCTCGCTGCCGCGGCTGGCGGAGCTGCCGCTGGGCGGCACGGCGGTGGGCACCGGCATCAACACCCCGGCGGGCTTCCCGGCCGCGGTGATCGCGGAGGTGGCGCGCGCGACCGGGCTGCCGCTGACCGAGGCCCGCGATCACTTCGAGGCGCAGGGCGCCAGGGACGGCATCGTGGAGACCTCGGGGCAGCTGCGGACGATCGCGGTCGGCCTCACCAAGATCGCCAACGACCTGCGCTGGATGTCCTCGGGGCCGCGTACCGGGCTGTCCGAGATCGCGCTGCCCGACCTTCAGCCCGGCTCGTCGATCATGCCGGGCAAGGTCAATCCGGTCGTCCCGGAGGCGGTGCTAATGGTGGCGGCGCAGGTGACGGGCAATGACACGGCCATCTCGGTGGCGGGCGCGGCGGGCAACTTCGAGCTGAACGTGATGCTGCCGGTGATCGCCCGCAACGTCCTGGAGTCGGTCCGGCTGCTCGCCAACGTCACGCGGCTGCTGGCGGACCGCACGGTGGACGGGATCACGGCGAATGTCGAGCGGGCCCGCGAGTACGCCGAGTCCTCGCCTTCGGTCGTCACTCCGCTGAACCGTTACATCGGGTACGAGGAGGCCGCGAAGGTCGCGAAGAAGGCGCTGGCGCAGCGGAAGACGATCCGCGAGGTGGTGATCGAGTCCGGTTACGTCGAACGCGGTCTGCTGTCCGAAACGCAGCTCGACGAGGCGCTGGACGTTCTGCGTATGACGCATCCGTAACAGTGCTTCCGTAAACTCTGTTCATGACAGCCGAAGCCGATCTCTCGACCCGCGCCGGGGAGCGCCACTTCTGGACGCCCGGCGCGCAGGTGCTGTGGCGTTACCGGGGGAACGGCACGGACGCGGTGCACATCTGCCGTCCGGTGACCGTGGTGCGCGACGACGCGGAGCTGCTCGCGGTGTGGATGGCGCCCGGTACGGCGTGCGTGAAGCCGGTGCTGGCGGACGGGACCCCGGTGCACCGGGAGCCGCTGGCGAGCCGGTACGTGAAGCCGCGGGTGGCGCGGGTCGAGCCGTGGTGGGGCGCCGGGGTGCTGAAGCTGGCGCGGCCGGGCGAGCCGTGGTCGGTGTGGCTGTTCTGGGAGCCCGGGTGGCGGTTCAAATGCTGGTATGTGAACCTTGAGGAACCTCGTCGGCGCTGGTCGGGAGGGGTGGACTCGGAGGATCACTTCCTCGACATCTCGGTCCACCCGGACCGCTCCTGGCGCTGGCTGGACGAGGACGAGTTCGCGCAGGCGCAGGCGGACGGGCTGATGCCGGCGGAGCTGGCGGCGCGTGTGCGGCGGGCCGGTGAGCGCGCGGCGGGGGTGGTCAGGGCCTGGGGTCCGCCGTTCCGTGACGGCTGGGAGGACTGGCGGCCCGACCCGGCGTGGCCGGTGCCCGCGCTGCCGCCGGACTGGGACCGGCCGCCGTCGTAGAAGCGGCGGGCCGGGCCGGGGGTAGGGCCGCGGTGCGTACGGTAGGGGGCGTAAGCGGGCGTAAGCCGTGGGGGGCG
The DNA here is from genome assembly GCF_055559175.1 of Streptomyces sp. NPDC024632. Taxonomy (NCBI): domain Bacteria; kingdom Bacillati; phylum Actinomycetota; class Actinomycetes; order Kitasatosporales; family Streptomycetaceae; genus Streptomyces; species Streptomyces sp. NPDC024632. The sequence goes on along the minus strand of NZ_JBVHLD010000017.1, from coordinate 97,295 downwards.
GGAGTGAACCTCCGAGCCCCTTGTTGCGTCCCTGACCCCCAACCGTAGGATCGTGCTCCGGAACACTGCGCAATTGCCGATCGCGGCCTAGAGTTTGACGCTACGTCACAGCGACGCGAACACAGCCATTCGTACAGCCATTCAGCAGCAGCCATCCAGCAGCAGTCAGGGAGGCCCGGAACGGTGGGAACCGGCGGCTACGAGCACATGGGGATCCCCCCTGCCGACGATCACGAGGATCAGGGCAGGGACCGTACCGGCCAGGCCGAGGCGTTCGACGCGATCGGCGACCGGTACGACGAAGCGTTCCCGCACAAGGACGGGCAGGTCAGGGCCGGTGAATGGCTCGTCGAGACCCTGCCCGCCGGTGCCCGTGTGCTGGACCTCGGCTGCGGTACGGGACTGCCGACCGCGCGCCAGTTCACCGACGCGGGGCTGCGGGTGACGGGCGTGGACCTGTCGGCCGGAATGCTCGCGCAGGCACGGGTGAACGCGCCCGCGGCCGACTTCGTCCAGGCCGACTTCGCCGACCTCACCGAGGGCGGGCCGCTGGCGCCGGGAAGTTTCGCGGCGGTCGCCGCGTTCTTCTCCCTGCTCATGCTGCCCAAGGACGAGATCCCCGGCACCTTGCGGGCGCTCCACGGCCTGTTGGAGCCCGGCGGCCTGCTCGCCGTGTCGATGGTGGAAGCCGATCTGGACAATGTGCCGATTCCGTTCCTCGGTCACACCATCCGGGTATCCGGTTATCTAAGGGATGAACTGCGCCATGTCGTGGTGGACGCGGGCTTCGAGGTGATCAAGGAGGATTCGTACGCCTACGCACCGGCGAGCACCGACGTGCCGCCGGAGGAGCAGATCTTCCTCTCCTGCCGACGCGCCTGACCAGGCCCGACCCGCCGCGGCCAGCGCGTGGCGCACAGACGGATGGAACGACTCGCGTGACCACGGACCCGCCCCGTACGCCCAGGAACCACGCCGCGACCCCACCGGACCCGCGTGGCGGCTTCGCCGTACCCGAGACGCCTTCGGGGCCGAGTACCGCTGCGGGCCTCGGCTCGGCCACGGGCCACCACGAGCTGCCCCGCGCCGCCCGCGACTTCGAGTCGGCGCGCGGCCTGGCCTCGGCGGCCTCCGCCACACCCCCGCGCCCCGGTGGGGCCCGCCCGCACGACGAGAACGAGCCGGAGGGCAGGCCGGCCGAGCGCCCCGGCGCCGAGCGCCCCGCCACCGACCGCCCCGGCGCGGACCGGCCCTCGGCCATACCCGGCGGATCCGCCCCCGAGACCCCGCGCGGACCCTCGCGCGCCGTGGAGCCGCACCTGCCGCCGCTGCCGCCCATCCCGACGCACGGCTCCGGCTGGACGGCGCCGCCGGAGGGCGAGTCGCTGGCGTCGTTCGTCAGCACTCCGCCGCGCGGCACACCGCTGGAAGCGGCGGGACACCCCGGCGACGAGGATTCTGTGGGGATGCGCATCCCGATGCCCGTGCAGACCGGTCCCGAGGCCGACCGGCTGCGATACGTGGGCGCCGCGACCCGGCGGATCGCCCGCGGGCTCGACCTCGACGAGATCCTGCTCGGCCTGTGCCGCTCGGCGGTGCCCGCCTTCGCCGACGCGATCCTGGTCTATCTGCGCGACCCGCTGCCGGTCGGCGACGAGCGGCCGTCCGGGCCGCTGCGGCTGCGGCTGCGGCGCGCAGACGGCGGCCTGGAGGAGCCCGCGGACCCGCTGGCGACCGCGACCGCCCCGGTCGGCGCGGCGCCGCTGCTGCCCGCCCTGGAGTCGTCGTACGGCGGCGCCGCCGAGTCCATCGCGGTGCTGCTCGACGGGCCGCTGGCGGAAGTGCTGCGCGGCGTACGGCCGGTCTTCGCCGACTCCCCGCGCGCCGCCGACGCGCTCGCCGAACTCCTCGGCCGCCCCGACCACAGCGATGCGCCGCTGCCGGGCATGCCGACCGGGCGCCGCGCCCTGCTGGCACCGCTGCGCGGCCGTCGCCGGGTGATCGGCGCCGCGGTGCTGCTGCGGCGCGCGGACCGTACGCCCTTCGAGGCGGACGACCTGCTGGTGGCCGCCCAGCTCGCCACGCACACCGCGCTCGGCGTCGACAAGGCCGTGCTGTACGGCCGCGAGGCGTACATCGCGGACGCCCTCCAGCGCGAGATGCTGCCGGACTCGCTGCCGCAGCCGACCGGCGTCCAGCTCGCCAGCAGATACCTTCCGGCGGCCGAGTCCGCGCGTGTCGGCGGCGACTGGTACGACGCGATCCCGCTGCCCGGCAGCCGGGTGGCGCTCGTCGTCGGCGACGTCATGGGCCACTCCATGACCTCCGCGGCGATCATGGGCCAGCTCCGTACCACCGTCCAGACCCTGGCCGGGCTCGACCTGGCGCCCCAGGAAGTCCTCTACCACCTGGACGAACAGGCCCAGCGGCTCGGCCAGGACCGCATGGCGACCTGCGTCTACGCCGTCTACGACCCGATCGCCCACCGGCTGGTGGTCGCCAACGCGGGCCACCCGCCGCCGGTGCTGCTGCACGCCGACGGTCTCGCCGAGGTGCTGCGCGTGCCGCCCGGCGCGCCCATCGGCGTCGGCGGGGTGCCCTTCGAGGCCGTGGAGCTGCCCGCCCCCGCCGGGGCGACCCTGCTGCTCTACACCGACGGCCTGGTCGAGTCCCGCAGCCGTGACGTGTGGGGCGGCATCGAGCTGCTGCGCGAACGGCTGCACGACGCCGCCAGCGTGGTCTCGCCGCCGCCGCTGGAGCCGCTGTGCGACGAGGTGCTGGAGATCCTCGGCCCCGGCGACCGCGACGACGACATCGCCCTGCTCGCCGCGCGCTTCGACGGCATCTCGCCCAGCGACGTCGCCTACTGGTTCCTGGAGCCGCACCCCCAGACGCCCGGCCGCGCCCGCCGCCTGATCCGCCAGGCCCTGCGCCGCTGGGACCTCGAGGACCAGTCCGACGCCGCCGAACTCCTGGTCAGCGAGATCGTCACCAACGCCGTGCGCTACGCCGAGCGCCCCATCACCCTGCGCCTCCTGCGCACCGACGTCCTGCGCTGCGAAGTCGGCGACGACGCGCCTCTTCTGCCGCGCATGCGCCACGCCGCCCCGGAGGAGGAAGGTGGCCGCGGCCTCTACCTCGTCAACCGCATGGCCCAACGCTGGGGCGCCACCCGCTTGGGCGCGGGCAAGGTGGTGTGGTTCGAGCTCCCGATCTAGGGCCGTACGGGGGTACGGGGGTGGGGGTGCCGTCTTGGGTGGGGTTGCCGTGGGGGGGTGAACGCCCGCGGCACCCTCTTGCGTCGGCTCAGCGTGGCGGCGGACCGTGGGTGGGAGCCGTCTTGCGTCGGCTCAGCGTCACGGCGGACCGTGCGTGGGAACCGTCTTGCGTCAGCTCAGCGTCACGGCGAACCGTGCGTGGGAGCCGTCTTTCCCATGCTCACCGCGATCCCCTTTTTTTGCCGCCCTCTCGCCTCCGGCGGCTTAGATCCGGTGTCGACGCTCCTCTTCGACGGTCGCTCGTTCCTCGCTCCCTGCTCATCGTCGCTTTCGACACCGGCGCCGCCTTCGGCTCGCTGGCTACCGGCGAACCCCACCGCGCAGCGGTGCCGCAGGGGCGCAGCCCCTCGCGCGAACGCACCCCGGTGACTCGGCCACCCGCGTGACCGAGGGTCACCGCAAGGTGGCTCAGCGTGCCGACAGGCATATTCGGTGGGAAGGTGGGGAGCAGCGAGGTCATACGACTCCCGAGCGTGAGGACACTCTCGATGAGCACCCCGTACACCACCAACAACGCCGGTATCCCGGTCGAGAGCGACGAGCACTCGCTGACCGTGGGGGCCGACGGGCCGATCCTGCTGCAGGATCACTACCTGATCGAGAAGATGGCCCAGTTCAACCGGGAGCGGGTCCCCGAGCGGGTGGTGCACGCCAAGGGCAGCGGGGCGTACGGCCGGTTCGAAGTGACCAACGACGTCAGCCAGTTCACCCGCGCCGACCTGTTCCAGCCGGGCAAGCGCACGCAGATGCTGGCGCGGTTCTCGACGGTCGCGGGTGAGCAGGGCAGCCCGGACACGTGGCGGGACCCGCGCGGCTTCGCGCTGAAGTTCTACACCGAGCACGGCAATTACGACCTGGTCGGCAACAACACCCCGGTGTTCTTCGTGCGCGACACGATCAAGTTCCAGGACTTCATCAGGTCGCAGAAGCGCCGCCCGGACAACGGGCTGCGCGACAACGACATGCAGTGGGACTTCTGGACGCTCTCGCCGGAGTCCGCGCACCAGGTGACGTGGCTGATGGGCGACCGCGGCATCCCCAAGTCGTACCGGCACATGAACGGCTACGGCTCGCACACGTACATGTGGGTCAACGGCGGCGGCACGAAGTTCTGGGTGAAGTACCACTTCAAGACCGACCAGGGCATCGACTTCCTCACCCAGGCGGACGCCGACACCCTCGCGGGCCAGAACGCCGACTACCACCGGCAGGACCTGTGGGAGGCCATCGACCGCGGCGACCACCCGTCGTGGACGCTGTATGTGCAGGTCATGCCGTTCGAGGACGCGGCGGACTACCGCTTCAACCCGTTCGACCTGACGAAGGTGTGGCCGCACGGCGACTACCCGCTGATCGAGGTCGGCCGGATGACGCTGGACCACAACCCCGAGGACTACTTCGTCCACATCGAGCAGGCGGCGTTCGAGCCCTCGAACATGGTGCCGGGCATCGGCCCGTCCCCGGACAAGATGCTGCTCGGCCGCCTGTTCTCGTACCCGGACACCCACCGGTACCGGATCGGCCCCAACTACGCCCAGCTCCCGCCGAACCGCCCGCACTCGCCGGTCAACTCCTATGCCAAGGACGGCCCGATGCGGTACGAGCCGTCGAACGCGGGGGCGCCGTACGCGCCCAACTCGTACGGCGGACCGGCCGCTTCGCCGCAGGCGTACGGGGAGGTCACCGGGTGGCGGGCGGCGGGCGAGATGGTGCGCGAGGCGTACGCGCTGCACGCGGAGGACGACGACTTCGGGCAGGCGGGCACGATGGTGCGCGAGGTGCTGGACGACGCGGCGCGCGCCCGGCTGGTGTCGAACGTGGCGGGCCACCTCAGCGACGGGGTGAGCGCGCCGGTGCTGGAGCGGGCGCTGACGTACTGGCGCAATGTCGACCAGTCGCTGGGCGACCGGATCGCCGGTGAGGTCAAGACCGGCTGACGCCCACCGAAGCGCAGCCCCGAGGCACGTGATCATGTCCCGTGCCCCGGGGCTGCATCGTGTCCGGGGGCGGGTCCGGTGCGGGTCCGGTGCGGGTTCGAGGCTTTGCCAAGGTTTGGGTTTCCCGAAAATGTGATATCTCTTTGATAGACACTTTCGGAGGAACGGGGACCCGCCATGTCGGACCAGAAACCACAGCTCGCCGTCGACGCACCGGACATGCCCGCGCCGCGGGTGCAGGAGCGACGGGCGGTGGGCATGCCCGGTCTGCCCTTTCTGCTGCTCGCACTGGTGGTGGTGGCCGGTGGAGTGGCGCTGATCGTCGCGGGCGCGGTGCACGCCAAGGACCACCCCGGCGCCCTCGCGACCACCCTGATCGTCGCGGGCGCGGTGGTCGTCCTCTGCGCGTTCATCACCCTGTTCGGCCTCACCCAGGTCGCGCCGGGCTCGGCGCGGGTGTGCCAGCTCTTCGGGCGCTACCAGGGCACCATCCGGCAGGACGGCCTGCGCTGGGTGAACCCTTTCACCAGCCGCCGCAAGATCTCCACCCGGCTGCGCAACCACGAGACCTCGACGCTGAAGGTCAACGACGCGTACGGCAACCCGATCGAACTGGCCGCGGTCGTGGTCTGGCAGGTCAGGGACACCGCGCAGGCGACGTTCGAGGTCGACAACTACGTCCAGTTCGTGAGCATCCAGACCGACACCGCCGTCCGGCACATCGCGACCAACTACCCGTACGACGCCCACGACGGCCAGTCGATCTCGCTGCGCGGCAACTCCGAGGACATCACCGAGCGGCTGTCCGCCGAGATCGCCGCCCGCGTCGAGTCGGCCGGTGTGAAGATCATCGAATCCCGCTTCACGCACCTCGCCTACGCGCCCGAGATCGCCTCCGCGATGCTTCAGCGGCAGCAGGCCGGGGCCATCGTGGCCGCCCGGCAGACGATCGTGGACGGCGCGGTCGGCATGGTCGAGTCGGCGCTGTCCCGGATCGCCGAGCAGGGGATCGTCGAACTGGACGAGGAGCGCAAGGCGTCCATGGTCAGCAATCTGCTGGTCGTGCTCTGCGGTGACCGCGCCGCGCAGCCGGTCCTGAACACGGGCACCCTCTACCAGTGACCTCCTCCGCGCCCGACGACGGGCCCGACGGGGCGGGCGGCGGGGAGACCGCCGCCCGCCCCGTACGCAAGCAGGTGCTGCTGCGGCTCGACCCCGCCGTTCACGACGCCCTCGCGTCCTGGGCGGCGGCGGAGCTGCGCAGCACCAACGCGCAGATCGAGTTCCTGCTGCGCCGCGCCCTCGCCGAGGCGGGCCGCCTGCCCAGCGCGACCCGCCCCCTCCCCCGCCGCGGCCGGCCCCCGAAGCCGTCGGCCGGTACGTAGGCCCCGCCCGCCACCGGCCCCCTCCCGACACCACCGCACGGCGGCGGAAGGCAGCGCTCCGATGCGTATACATGGTGTGTATACCCGTGGTGTACAGTGCTCCGCATGTCAATTGGGCACACCCTGCTCGGACTCCTGGAGTCCGGCCCGCGCCACGGCTACGACCTCAAGCGCGCATTCGACGAACGGTTCGGACACGACCGCCCGCTGGCCTATGGGCAGGTCTACTCGACGATGGCCAGGCTGCTGAAGAACGGCCTGGTCGAGGTGGACGGCATAGAGCCGGGCGGCGGCCCCGAGCGCAAGCGGTACGCGATCACCGAAGCGGGGATCACGGACGTCGAGACGTGGCTGACGCAGCCGGAGAAGCCGGAGCCGTACCTCCAGACCACGCTGTACACGAAGGTCGTGCTGGCGCTGCTGACCGGCCGCCCGGCCGCCGACCTGCTCGACACCCAGCGCGCCGAGCACCTGCGGCTGATGCGCGACCTCACCCGGCGCAAGTCGGCGGGCGACCTGGCGGACCAGCTCATCTGCGACCACGCCCTGTTCCATCTGGAGGCGGATCTGCGGTGGCTGGAGCTGACCGCCGCCCGTCTCGACCAGCTCGCCGCGGAGGTGGCCAAATGAACGCGTCGACCGAGCCCCGACCCGAGCCGCTGCTGGTGGCCGCGGGACTGCGCAAGGCGTACGGCCCGACCCCGGCGCTGGACGGCGCCGACTTCAGCATCAGGCCCGGCGAGGTCGTCGCGGTCATGGGCCCCTCGGGGTCGGGCAAGTCGACCCTGCTGCACTGCCTGGCCGGCATCGTGAAGGCCGACTCCGGCCAGGTGCGCTACCGGGGACGCGACCTGTCGGCCATGTCGGACGGTGAGCGCAGCGCGCTGCGCCGCGCCGACTTCGGCTTCGTCTTCCAGTTCGGCCAGCTCGTACCCGAGCTGACCTGCCTGGAGAACGTGGCGATGCCGATGCGGCTCGGCGGCGCCAAGCGCAGGCCGGCCGAGCAGCAGGCGGCGCAGTGGCTGGAGCGCCTGGAGGTCGCCGACATCGCCGACAAGCGGCCCGGCGAGGTCTCCGGCGGCCAGGGCCAGCGCGTCGCGGTGGCGCGCGCGCTGGTCGGCGGCCCGCGAGTCGTCTTCGCCGACGAGCCGACCGGCGCGCTGGACTCGCTCAACGGCGAGCGGGTGATGCGGCTGCTGACCGACGCCGCGCACGACACCCGCGCCGCCGTCGTCCTGGTCACCCACGAAGCGCGGGTGGCCGCCTACTCCGACCGGGAGATCGTCGTGCGGGACGGGAAGTCGCGCGACATGGAGCGGGTGTCATGAACAGCCGCGAACCTCACGGCACCGGGGCACCGGACCAGCCGGCCGGCGTGCGGACCTGGGCGCGCGACCTCGCGCTCGGCGCGCGTTTCGCGGCGGGCGGCGGACGCGAGGGCTGGACCCGTACGGTGCTGACCGCCGTCGGCGTCGGGCTCGGCGTGGCGCTGCTGCTGCTCGCCGCCGCCGTACCGGCCATGCTGGACACGCGGGAGCAGAAGCGGGTGGCCCGCGACACCTCCTCCGCCACGTTCATCGCCAAGCCGTCCGACCGCTCGCTCTTGGTGGCCGACGTCAGGACCGTCTACCGGGACTCGCAGATCGGCGGCTCGCTGCTCCAGGCCGAGGGGGCCAAGGCGCCCTCGCCGCCCGGCGTCGCCCATCTGCCGGGCGCCGGGGAGATGGTGGTCTCCCCCGCGCTGCGCAAGCTGCTGAACTCCACGCCGCTGCTGCGCGAGCGTATCCCGTACAAGATCACCGGCACCGTCGGGGAAGCCGGGCTGATGGGCCCGAGCGAGCTGCTGTACTACGCGGGCAGCGATCAGCTCACCGCCCGTGACGAGAACTACGGGCACGGCAACGCCACGCGGGTCACCTCGTATGGCTACCACGCCCCGTCCGAGGCGATGAGCCCGGTGCTGACGCTGCTGCTGGTCGTCATGCTGGTGGTGCTGCTGCTGCCAGTCGCGGTCTTCGTCGGCGCGGCGGTACGGCTGGGCGGCGAGCGGCGGGACCGGCGGCTGGCGGCGATGCGGCTGGTCGGCGCGGACATCCGGATGACCCGCAGAATCGCCGCAGGGGAAGCCCTGTTGGGGTCGCTGTTCGGGCTGGTGCTGGGCGCGGTGTTCTTCTTCACCGGTCGGCAGCTGGCCTCGCACTTCACGATCCACGACATCAGCGCCTTCCCCGCCGACATGACGCCGAACGCGGCGCTCACCACGCTGATCGTGCTGGCGGTCCCGGTGGCGGCCGTCGCCGTGACCCTGGTCAGCCTGCGCGGCACGGCGATCGAACCGCTCGGCGTGGTCCGCCAGGGGCTCGGGCGGCGCCGCACCCTGTGGTGGCGGCTGCTGGTCCCGCTGGTCGGCATCGGCCTGCTGGTCCCGCTGTTCGGTTCGGTCAACGGCAGCGACGCGCATGTCAACGAGTACCAGACCGCGGCGGGCGCGGTGCTGCTGCTGTTCGGTGTCACCACGGTGCTGCCCTGGGTCGTGGAGGCCGTCGTCGGACGGCTGCGCGGCGGGCCGGTCGCCTGGCAACTGGCCACCCGCAGGCTCCAGTTGAACAGCAACGGATCGGCGCGGATGGTCAGCGGCGTCACGGTCGCGGTCGCCGGGGCCATCGCGCTCCAGATGCTCTTCGCGGGCGTCAACGACACCTTCGTGCACTCCACGGGCGCCGACACGTCCCGTATCCAGGCCACCGTCAGCGCGCCGACCGCCGACGCGCGGCAGGCGGTCGACTACACCGCGAAGGTCCGGGCGACGCCCGGCGTGGCGCGGGCGTACGGCTTCATCGACACGCGGGCCACGCAGCCGGACGCCAGCAAGCTCGGCCCCGACGCCGAGACCGCCTACATCCCGCTGCTGGTCGCCGACTGCGACACGCTGCGGCAGATGGCCGACGTCGGCTCCTGCGGGGCGGGCAGCGTCTACATCGTGCCCAACAACGAGCAGTGGGGCGCGTCGTCCAACGCGGACCTGGCCAAGTACGCCAAGCCCGGCAAGCGCCTCGACCTCAACACCGGCGCCCTGCCGTACACCGGCGCTCCGCGGCTGTGGACGGTCCCGTCCGACGCCCGTTCGGTCACGGCGCGGACCGACCCGCGCGGTCAGACCAACTGGGGCGTCCTGCTGACCCCCGAGGCCGTCGACCAGTCGAAGCTGGCCGATCCCACGGCCGTCGTCATGGTCAACCTCGACGCGGGCAAGCGGGACGCGGTGGAGTACCTGCGCAACACCGGGGCCGCGCTCGGCCCGACGGTCACCGTCTCGGCCGTGAGCGACAGCACCACGCAGACGCAGTACGGCCAGTTGCGGCGCGGCCTGTTCGTGGGCGCGGCCATCACCATGGCGCTGATCGGCGCCAGCCTGCTGGTCACGATGCTGGAGCAGCTCCGCGACCGCAAGAAGCTGCTCGCCGTCCTGGTCGCCTTCGGCACCCGGCGCACCGCCCTGGCCTGGTCGGTGCTGTGGCAGACGGCCATTCCGATGGCGCTCGGCCTGGTCCTCGCCTGTGTCGGCGGGCTCGGGCTCGGCGCCGCGCTCCTGGCGATGGTCGGCCGTACGTTCCACGTCGACTGGGCGATCGTCGCCCAGATGTCGGCGATCGGCGCGTCCGTCGTCCTGGCCGTCACCCTCCTCAGCCTGCCGCCGCTGTGGCGGCTGATGCGGCCGGACGGTCTGCGGACCGAATAGGCCGAAGGGCGAAGGGCGAACGACGCGACCGCCCCCGCGTCCGGAGGGGGGGACGCGGGGGCGGTCGGAGGCGGGGGCGCGGGGGGCGCGGGTTAGGCGGGGGCGCCCTCGTGAGTGTGGTCGTCCTCGTGGGAGGGGTCCCGGTCGTCCGGGCCGGGACCGCTCGGGCCGGGGCCCTCAGGACCGGAACCCTCGGGACCGGAACCCTCAGGACCGGGGCCCTCAGGGCCGGGGCCCTCGGGACCGGAGCCCTCGGGGCCGGGGCCGTCCGGTGTCGGGCCGCCCGAGGCCGGGGCCTCCGGGTCCGCCGGGGGCTGACGGGTGGTGACCGGGGCGATCTCGTAGGCCGTCGCGCCGTGCGGACCGGCTGCGGCCGCCGCCCGCTCCTTGGTGTGGGCCCTGAGGTAGCCGACCACCGTGTTGCCGACCGCGACCAGCGGCACGGCGACGACGGCGCCGCCGATGCCCGCGATCATCGAACCGGCGGCGACGGACAGGACGACGGCCAGCGGGTGGACGCGGACGGCGCGGCCGAGGATGAAGGGCTGGAGGATGTGCCCCTCGATCTGCTGGACGGCGAGCACGACAACCAGCACCATCAGCGCGGTGAACGGCCCCTGGGTGACCAGGGCCACGACGACCGCGATGAAGCCGGAGGCGACGGCGCCGACCAGCGGCACGAAGGACGACAGGAAGATGACCACGGCCAGCGGCACGGCCATCGGCACGCCGAGGAAGAAGATGCCGACGCCGATGAAGATGGCGTCGATGAGGGCGACTATCACCGTGCCGCGCACGTACAGGGTGAGGGTGCGCCAGGCGCGCGGACCGGCGCCGGCCAGCCCGTCCCTGGCCGCGTCGGGGAACAGCTTGAGGAACCAGTTCCAGATGTTCGGCCCGTCGTAGAGCAGGAACAGCGTGCTGAACATCGCCAGCAGTATGCCGGTGAGCAGTTCGACGATGACGGTGACGCCCTGGAGCCCGGCGTCGGTCAGCGCCTTGGTGTTGGAGCCGATCGCTTCCTGGAGGTTCTTGGCGACCTGGTTGATCTGGTCGTCGGTGACGTGGAAGGGGCTGTTGAGCAGCCACTTCTTCACCTCGTTGACGCCGTCCTGGAGGCTGGTCGACAGATTGCTGATGTTGTCCATCACCTGCCAGACCACGAACCAGCCGACCAGGCCCATGATGACGAAGCCGCCGACGAAGACCATGGCCGTCGCCACCCCGCGCGGCACACCGCGCCGCTTGAGGCGGGCGACGAACGGCTGGAGCAGCGCGGTGATCAGCAGGCCGGCGGTGAAGGCCAGCACCACGAGCTGTACGGCGCCGATCACCCGCATGAGCACCCAGACGGTGCCCGCGAGCACCAGCAGCCGCCAGCCGACCTCGGCGCCGACGCGCATGCTCCACGGCACGGCCGACACCGGATCGGGCTGCGGCGCGCGCGGCGCGGGCACGACGACGACAGGCGGGGGCGCGACGGCCCCGCCTCCCGCACCGGCGGCCTTCGCCGTACGCTTCCCGCCGCCCGGTTCGGAGGCCGCGTCGGGCGTGTCGGCCTCCCGGTCCGTACCGGCGGAGGGGTCGGTGGCGGGAGCGGCGTCCGAGGAGTCGCGGCGCGGGTCCTCGATCGCGGCGCCGACGCCGCGGCTCGCGTTCACCGCCGCCTGGCGTTCGTCGATCCGTCCGGCGATATTGGCCAGCCCGGAGGCCAGTACGGCGCTCCAGTGGCGCTTGTCCGGCATTGCTCTCCCCTGACCCCGTCGACCATCTGTGGAACTGCTGAGAATGACGATGTTATTCGCGAGGAGGGTTGCCTCCCACATCCTCCCCGCGCCTACCCCGTTCCGGGACACGCACAAGCCCCCGGCCCTGAGGGCTCGGGGGCTTGCGGAGAGATACCGCGCACTGCCGCCTGACGGCTGGGCGCCGTCGGCTCAGTAGTAGTTGTGACTCTGCCAGAACGACCAGGCGCCGCAGGGGCTGCCGTACCGGCTGTTCATGTAGTTGAGGCCCCACTTTATCTGCGTGGCCGGATTGGTCCGCCAGTCCGAGGCGACCGAGGCCATCTTCGAACCGGGGTTGGACTGAACCAGGCCGTACGCCCCGGAGGAGGGGTTGGTCGCCGTGTAGTTCCAGCCGCTCTCGCGGGAGACGATGTTGGAGAAGCACGCGAACTGGTCGCCGCCGACGATGGTCTGCGCCATCGCCTTGACCTGCGCCACCGTGTACGAGGCCGTGACGGGGAACGTGGCACGTGAGTCGCCACCGCCCCGGCTGGCGGCCTCTTCGAGCTTGCGCTGCTTCTCCTTGGCAGCCGCCTCGTCCGCCGCCTTCTTCTTGGCGGCGGCGTCCTTGGCCGCCTGGACGCGGGCGGTCTGCTCAGCGGACTGCCGGGCCGTGGCATCGGCGGCGTCCGACTGCGCCTGCACCTGCTCGGTCAGCGAAGCCTGCTGAATCTGCTGCCCAGCGGGAATGTCCGCAAGGAGGGTCGTCGTGCCGGCTGCTTCGACAGGCTCGGAAGAGCCCTGGTCGGCGCCCGACGCGACGCCTACGACGGCGCCCACAGTGGTGACCGCAGTGGCCGAAGCCACCGCGAGTCCCCGGACCGAGATCCGGCTCACACGGTTTCCTTCCAGCATCGCCCGATGGGTGACCTCACGGACGAAATCGTGCCCCTGGCACGGTCCCCTTCCTGCCGGTCCGCCAATACGGGCCGGTCGGTCACGGGGGCACTGGCCCGGTGCGAACTCCCGGAGGAGTTCCGCGTGGTGCTCGGGCGGCTCATGGCGGTCGATGTGGATTTGTGTGGAGCTGCTCTTCCCACGCCCCTGAGGGTGTAGGAGTGCCATAAGCGGGGCCTGACAGCCTCACACCCTGCCGTACGCGGACGCCGCGCGGCAATTTCCGGTTGAGTGGCAAAGCTCACACGCTGCGGAGGAGGGTAAATCCGAGCGGCGGACCCCGTAAAACGCTAGGCTGCTGCGCCCTTCACGCCGGGCGCAGCAGCCTCAACTCACGCTATCACTCAGTAAATCCGGACACTTCAGGCCCCCCGCCATTCGGGGGCCGTGCCCCGGTCAGGCCCCGCCGTCCTCCAGCATCTCGGTGACGAGAGCGGCGATCGGCGACCGCTCGGAGCGGTTGAGGGTGATATGGGCGAACAGCGGATGGCCCTTCAGCTTCTCCACCACCGCCACGACACCGTCGTAACGGCCCACCCGGAGGTTGTCGCGCTGCGCCACGTCGTGGGTGAGGACCACCCGCGATCCGGCGCCGATCCGCGACAGGACGGTCAGCAGGACGTTCCGCTCCAGCGACTGGGCCTCGTCGACGATCACGAAGGCGTCGTGCAGCGAACGGCCCCTGATGTGGGTCAGCGGCAGCACTTCCAGCATGCCGCGCGCCACGACCTCCTCGATGACCTCCTTGGACGTCACGGCCGACAGCGTGTCGAAGACGGCCTGAGCCCAGGGGCTCATCTTCTCCGCCTCGCTGCCGGGCAGGTAGCCCAGCTCCTGGCCGCCGACCGCGTACAGCGGCCGGAAGACCATCACCTTGCGGTGCTGACGGCGCTCCAGGACGGCTTCGAGGCCCGCGCACAGGGCCAGCGCGGACTTGCCGGTACCCGCGCGCCCGCCCATCGACACGATGCCGACGTCGGGGTCGAGCAGCAGATCGAGCGCGATCCGCTGTTCCGCGCTGCGGCCGTGGATGCCGAACGCCTCGCGGTCGCCGCGCACCAGCCGCACCCGGCCGTCCTCGGTGACCCGGCCCAGCGCCTTGCCGCGCTCTGACTGGAGCACCAGGCCGGTGTGCACCGGCAGCTCGGCCGCTTCGGGCAGCGCGATGGACTCCTCCGCGAAGAGGGTGTCCACCTCGTCCGCCCCGACCAGCAGTTCCTCCATTCCCGTCCAGCCCGAGGTGATCGCCAGCTCGGCCCGGTACTCCTCGGCCAGCAGGCCGACGGAGGACGCCTTCACCCGCAGCGGCAGATCCTTGGAGACGACGGTGACGTCGTACCCCTCGGCCTGCAGATTGCGGGCGACCGCCAGAATGCGCGAGTCGTTGTCACCGAGCCGGAATCCGGCGGGGAGCACCCCGGGATCCGAGTGGTTGAGCTCGACACGCAGCGTGCCACCGACGTCACCGATCGGAATCGGTGCGTCCAGACGGCCGTAGCGGATCCGGAACTCATCCAGCAGCCGCAACGCCTGGCGGGCGAAGTAGCCGAGTTCCGGGTGGTGGCGCTTGGCTTCCAACTCCGTCACCACGACGACCGGCAGCACAACCTCGTGCTCGTCGAAGCGGGCGATGGCATTGGGGTCTGCGAGCAGCACGCTGGTGTCGAGTACGTACGTGCGCCGGTCGTTGTCACGGCGATTCTTGCTGGTCACCACGTGTGGACGAACCCCCTCGGGAGAGGTCGAACTGCGGTACCGGCAACCATGGGCCGGATGCCGGTCTCCCAGTGATATGCCCTGGAAAACCGTCGCCCATGCGAATGCATATGACAGTCATCCGACGGTCATCGCCCGGTCACCGACCGCTCACCGGCCATTACGCGGGAGAAACCGGCCTCCGCACGCCGTCGTCGAGCCCTCGCGGCACCGGATTCAGGCCGCCCCCACGCCCCCCGTACGGCCCACACCGCGCCCCGCGCGGCAGGGGCTCCACGGGGTCTTACGTACCGGCGCGCCGGTAGGGAAGTCGTCAGGTGCCGTAGCGCCGGTGCCTGGCCGCGTAGTCGCGCAGCGCCCGCAGGAAGTCCACCTTGCGGAAGGCGGGCCAGAAGACCTCGCAGAAGTAGTACTCCGAGTGGGCGCTCTGCCAGAGCATGAAGCCGGACAGCCGCTGCTCCCCCGAGGTGCGGATCACCAGATCCGGGTCGGGCTGGCCGCGCGTGTAGAGGTGCTCCGAGATGTGCTCAACGTCCAGGATCTCGGCCAGGTCCTCAATGGTGGTGCCGCGCCCCGCGTGCTCGTGCAGCAGCGACCGTACGGCGTCGGCGATCTCCTGCCGGCCGCCGTAGCCCACCGCCACGTTCACCAGCAGGCCGCCGAGCGCGTGCGTCTCCTGCTCGGCCTCCTTGAGCACCGACTGGGTGTGCGCGGGCAGCAGGTCCATGGTGCCCACGTGGTGCACGCGCCAGCGGCCGGTCGCGGCCAGTTCACGCACCGCGTCCTCGATGATGCCCAGCAGCGGCACCAACTGGTCGGCGGGGCGGTCCAGATTGTCGGTGGACAGCAGCCACAGCGTGACCACCTCGACACCGGTCTCCTCGCACCAGCCGAGCATTTCGGAGATCTTGTCGGCCCCGGCCCTGTGCCCCTGCTCGGGGCTGCCGCCGGACGCCTTGGCCCAGCGCCGGTTGCCGTCCAGGATCACGCCGATGTGCTTGGGGCCCTGCGCCACGTCCAGCCGGCGTTCCACCCTGCGGGAGTACAGCCCGTACACCAGGTCGCGCAGATTCATCGCACACCAGCCCCTCCTGGGCCTGTCGCCCGGCGGCCACACTACTGCGCACAAGGGCTCGCGGACGAACCGGGGAGGCGGGGCCGACACCCCCGCGTGATAAGCAGAGACCGTGAATATTCGTTCCCTTTACCGCGCCTCCGACGAGCGCTACGACTCGATGGAGTACCGCAGGACCGGCCGCAGCGGCCTCAAGCTCCCCGCCGTCTCCCTGGGTCTGTGGCACAACTTCGGCGACGACCGCACCCTGGACTCCCAGCGCGCCATCCTGCGCCGCGCGTTCGACCTCGGCGTCACGCACTTCGACCTCGCCAACAACTACGGCCCGCCGTACGGCGCCGCCGAGGCCAACTTCGGCACCCTCTTCGCCCAGGACTTCCGGCCCTACCGCGACGAACTGGTCATCTCCACCAAGGCGGGCTACGACATGTGGCCGGGACCGTACGGGGAATGGGGCTCGCGCAAGTACCTGCTGTCCTCCCTCGACCAGTCCCTGTCCCGCATGGGCCTCGACTACGTCGACATCTTCTACTCCCACCGCTTCGACCCCGACACGCCCCTCGAAGAGACGATGGGCGCGCTGGCGACCGCCGTCCAGCAGGGCAAGGCGCTCTACGTCGGCATCTCCTCGTACGGTCCCGACCGTACGCGGGAGGCCGCGCGCATCCTGCGCGAGCTGGGGGTGCCCGCGCTGATCCACCAGCCCTCGTACTCCATGATCAACCGGTGGATCGAGGACGAGGGTCTGCTGGACGTCCTGGAGGAGGAGGGCATGGGCTGCATCGGCTTCGTGCCGCTCGCCCAGGGGCTGCTGACCGACCGTTACCTCGGCGGCATCCCCGAGGGGTCGCGGGCCGCCCAGGGCAAGTCCCTCAACCCCGGCCTCGTCAACGACGAGACCATCGGCCGGCTGCGCGCCCTCAACGACATCGCCGCCGCGCGCGGCCAGTCCCTCGCCCAGCTCGCCCTGTCCTGGGTCCTGCGCGACCCCCGTGTCACCTCCGCCCTCATCGGCGCCTCCTCCGTCGCCCAGCTCGAGGCCAACGTCGCCGCCGTCGGCGCCGCCCCCCTCACCGCCGAGGAGCTCTCCTCCATCGACGCGCACGCGGTGGAGCCGGAGGGGGTCAACCTCTGGTCGGTCAGCAGCGAGGCCTAGCCTGCGGCTCGCTTCCGTTTAAAGGGGGTGCCCCCTTTCGCCCCTCACCGGGCGGAGGGGGGCACCCCCCTTTCTGTCGGGGCTCGGGCCCCGGGCCCGCGGCTGCGCCGGGCGGTACGCCGCGTTTTCAGGGGCGCGGGGAACTGCGCGGCCGGCCACGGCGATGGCTGCGGGTCACCACCGGGCCCGGAGGGGCAGTTCGGTGGTCTCCCGACCACCGGGCCGTTGGGGGCTGAGCGCGCAGTTCCCCGCGCCCCTGAAAAGCCTGGCCTTGCGCAGGGCGAGCGCGCAGTTCCCCGCGCCCCTGGGGGGCATCGTCTTGCGGAGGGCGGGGCCTGAGGGGGGCTCAGGGGGTGAGCAGGAGGGCGGTGAGGGTGCCGAGGAGCATGAAGGGCCCGAACGGCAGTGGGGTCTTGCGGGTGGCGCGCCGAGTGGCGATAAGGGCGAGGCCGATGACGGCGCCGAGGGCGAAGCCGAGAAACGTGCCGGTGAAGACGGTGGGCCAGCCGTACCAGCCGAGGGCGAGGCCGAGGGTGGGGGCGAGTTTGACGTCGCCGAAGCCCATGCCGGCGGGGTTGACGAGGAAGAGGAGCAGGTAGACGAAGCCGACGGCGAGGGCGCCGAACAGGGCGCGCGGCCAGGAGCCCCGGTGATCGGGGAGCAGGGCGGCGAGACCGAGCAGCGCGGCGGTGCCGAAGAAGGCGGGGAAGGTGAGGACGTCCGGGAGCCGGAAGACCTTGAGGTCGACGCGGCCGAGGACGAGGCCGAGCGGCACCAGCAGGAGCCAGACGACGAGTTCGGGGTGGGCGCCCACCCTGACGGCCAGTCCGGCGCAGGCGAGCGCGCACACGAGGGCGAGGACGACGGCGGGCCCGTAGGAGCCGTAGGAGCCGTAGGAGCCGCGCTCGGCGCAGCGCGGGCAGCGCGCCGGTCCGAGCCAGCCGCGTATGCCCTCGGGCAGCGGGTGACCCTCGGGGCAGTGCGCCGCCCACGGCTCACCTGAGGGGACGGCCAACCGGTAGGCGGCGCGCGGCAGCAGCAGGCCGCTGACGATTCCCCACACGGCGGCGGCCACGATCGGATAGACATGCACCGGGCCGACCGTACACGGCCGCCGCGGACCCGTAACGGGGCCCGTACCGCGTCACCTGCCGCCTGATCGAGCACCCCGGGGAGTGGCCATGCGCCGACGTTGGCGAGACGGTGACGGCACGCTGCGTACGCCCGACGCCGAGGTGCCGCTGCGGGTCGCCGCGTCGTACCGGGCGCGGACCCGCGGGCTGCTCGGCCTGGACGGGATCGAGGGCGCCCTGCTGCTGACCCCGGCCTCCAGCGTGCACACCGTACGGATGCGGTTTCCGATCGACGTCGCCTATCTGGACCGCCGGCTGCGCGTCCTGGCCGTCCGTACGATGCCGCCCGGCCGCGTCGGCCGCCCCCGGCTGCTGGCCCGGCACGTCCTGGAGGCGGAGGCGGGCGCGCTGGCGCGGTGGGGGGTGCGCAAGGGGGTGCGGCTGGAGGCGGACGTGGGAGGCGGGCCGGACAGGCCCTAGCGGTTCGGGTCGGTGGCGAATTCGATGCTGTTGATGATCCGGCGCAGCAGCATCGGGTCGGCCGCGCCGTCGGCCGTCCAGGCGCGGACGGTGACCGGGTGGCCCTCGTAGTCGTGCAGGCGGACCTCGACGCGGGCGGCGGGGCGGCCGTCGGGGGCGGCCTGGACGTAACTGAGGACCTGGCCGGGCTGGCCGTCGAAGTCCAGCGACTCCTTGCGGGCGGTGGCGAGGGCGGTGGCCGTCGCCTTGTCGGGGGGACCGCCGGCGCCCGGATTGGCGCTGACGGCGACCTCGGCGTCCGTACGGCCGTCAGGGCCGCGCAGCACCGCCCCGCCGCGCACGTCCTGCCAGGTCTTGGGGACCGCGACCGCCAGCGGGTCGGCCCGCAGATAGCGCCAGCCGTCCGGGGCTCCGGCGCCGACCGAGCAGGCGGAGAGGGTGGCCAGGACCAGGCAGGTCAGGGCGGTGCCGGTGAGCGAATACCGGCGGCTTTTCGCCGTTTTGTTCCGCATGCGGGCAATCTACGATGCGGCGGCCCGCATCTCCTTGATAGGCATGCGGAATGCCCGCGACCTCTTCCGCCCGTTCCACCCACGAGATCGGCCGCCTCCGCGACCTGCCCACCGACGACTCGCTGTGCCGCTGGGCGGCGCAGGACCTGAGCGCGGGCCGGGCCTTCGTCCGCGGCGCGGCGGTCGCGGTGGCGGCGCCGAACCTGTCGCTGCTCGACCGGCTCGCGGTCACCGGCCCCGCGGATGACGCCGTCCCGCTCGTACGCGAGGTGCTGCGCGAGGTCGGCCCGAGCTATCGGCCGCTCGGCGACCGGGAGTTGATCGACACGGTCGTGCGCGCGGTGCCCTCGCTGCGGCCGGTGGCCGGTTTCGGCTGGATGGACCGTACGGGGTCGCCGGTCGGGCCCGTCCCCTCGGGCGGCGGTTCCGCGCGGTGGCTTCCGGACAGCGCCGCCCCGGAGGTGGGCGCCCTGCTGGACACCGCCTTCCCCGCCTCGTACGCCTACCCCGGCCGCCCCGGCGCGCGGGACCGGTGGGCCGGGGCCCGCGTGGACGGGCGCCTGGCCGCGGTCGCCGCGCTCACCTGGTGCGCGCCGACGGTCGGGTACGTGGCGGGGGTCGCGACCGCCGCGGCGGCGCGCGGCCGGGGGCTGGCCCGCGAGGTCTGCGCGCTCGTCGTCGCGGAGGCGCTGGCCGTTCACGGCACCGCCGCCCTGATCGTCGACGACTCCAACGCCCCGGCGCTGCGGCTCTACCGCGGCCTGGGGCTGGCCTACCGGCCGCTGCGGGCGGCGGGGGTGGAGACGGGCTGAGGGGGCGTTCGGGGGGACCCTGCGGGGGGCTTGAGGGGGCCGCGCGCGTGCGGGGCGGTGCGGCGCCGGGCGCGGGACAGGCGCGAAAGCGCGTGCGGTGCCAGGTGCGGTGCGGGCGCGGGCGCGGGCGCGGGAAAAGAAAAACGGGCCGGTTCGCAGGGGGGGAGAGCGAACCGGCCCGAGGGGGGGAGTTACACCGTACCGCGTCAGAGCGACCGCTCAGCACGTTACGCGGCAGGTGGCGTGAAAGTGATCTCGACACGGCGGTTCTGACTGCGTCCGGTTTCGGACGAATTGTCGGCAATCGGGTAGTCCTCGCCGTACCCACGGACCTGAAACGTGTGGGACGGGTCACCGGCGCTGCCCATTTCCGTTGCCAGGACTTGGTAAACGGCGTCGGCGCGTTGCTTCGAGAGCACCATGCCGTGCTCGGAGCTGCCGAGATTGTCCGTGAACCCGAACACCCGGATGGGTGACGTCACATGGCGTGCGGTGATGTCGTCCGCGATGGCCTGGATCCGCGAGGTCGCCGTGGGCGACAGCACGGCGCTGTCCTTCTTGAACAGCACCTCCGACTGGAGCGCGTAGGTGACCGTCGAGTTCGACGTCTCCTGCCGCTGCTCCGGCTGGCTCGCCTTCGTCGACGACTCGTCCGTCACGGACACGATGTCCAGCACCTTCGCCGGCGCCAGCGTCGAGCCCTCCGGCAGCCTGAGTCCTGGCGACGTCGGGTCGATCCGCACGGGGGCCGTCGGCGTGCTGTCACCGGCCGTGGGCGGCGGATTCGTGTCGGCCACGGCCGCGGTCCCCCCGGCCACCGTCCCGGCGGCCAGCACCAGCACGATCACCACACCCGCGGACAGGGCGGCCCGCTGCCCTCCGGCGCGGGATGCCGCCCCGGGCGGCGACGCGTTGCGTTTCATCGTCCTCACCCCTCCGAGATCGTGATCTTCGCGGGCGGCATTGTCGGCAGCTCGAACGACACTTGGGTGGTGGCCTCCGGCGGGGCGGGGAACTGGGCGAAGAAGGGGCGGGATTCCTTGGGCTGGATGCTGACGAGACCCATCGTGCACAGGCAGCGGCCGTCGGTGTCCCGCAGCACGTAGTACCGCTTCTTGCCCGCCTCGTCGACAAGGACGGCGCCGGCCACGGAAGCGCCGGAGTGGGACAGCGCGGTCTCCGACCCCACCCACAGGTTGGCGGTGAACCCGGAAGTGCCGTTGTTGGTGACGACACCCTCCACGGTCACGAATCCACCGGAGTCCCGGGTCGCCGAGTTGATGGTCACCACCATGTCCTTCTCGCCCTTGATCTGGGCCAGAACCTCGGTGGGAGTCGCGGAAGGCGTGTCATCGCCGCCTCCGCTGCTGCCGCTTGTCTTCGGCGCGCCGGCCGACGTGGACGGCTTGTCACCGCCCTTGTCGCCACCGCCGCCTCCGCCACCGCATCCGGCCAGCGTGATGGCGGCACCAGCGGCGAACGCCACCGCAATCGTCGCCCTGCGCCCGTATCGCATCGTTCCCCGTTCCCTCATCGCTCGGCCGCCGTCACTTGCTCAAGTGGACGGTGTAGAAGGTCGACAGGTCCAGCACGAAGCCGCCCGCCGTCGGATCGACCGTCACATGGTCGCCGTTGCAGATGAATCCGATCGCGTTGCCGTCCTTGTCGCCAAGTCCGCAGCGCGGTTCGACCACCGCGGTGGCGGTGGCCTTGGCGTGCTTGGTCTCGGTGCCGTCGATCACGGAGGTGCCGACCGTGCCCAACGTCGTGACCGAGACGGTGTATCCCTGGAGCCCCGATGCCCGGCCGCAGCCGTCCGGGGCGTCCACGGCGGCGTTGTTCTCTCCGGCGTAGGCAGAAGCGGCGGCACACGCCTCCGCGTCGTGCTGACCCAAATTCTGCAGAAGCAGACCGAGTTGGACCAGGTCACCGGACCGCAGTGCGCTCAGGAAGGCGTCGTGAGCCGCGTCGCGATCCGCACGGGCGGCGGCGAGAGCCGCCGAATCCGCCGCTGTCTGTGCGGAGTTGCGGACGACAGCGGCCTGACCCACCGCGAAGAACGCGAAGCCGAGGAAGAACAGCGCGGCCATGGCGACGATGTAGATCCCCAGCGTCTGACCACGGTCGTCACCGAGGACGCCTACTTGCCGTTGCCGCTGACGATCTTGTCGATCATGCCGGTGATCCCGTTCTTGACGGCGTTTCCGATGTCCGTCGTCCCCGCCAGCACTCCGATGATCACCGCGATCACCACCGCGATCCCGAGATACTCGAACGACGTCTGACCCCTGTCGGCCGACCCGTCCGCCGACCGGTCGGCGATCCGGGCCGCGAGTCTGTCCGTGCGGTCGCGCAGCCAGATCTCGGTGTCCGTGTAGCGCCGGACTACCCACCTGTTCATCATCGTTCGCCCCATTCTTCGTCACCTGACGGATGCGTGCGACGGCCGCGTTCCACCTGTCGGGGTAGGTGTCCACGGCGCACCGCCTCTCGCTGGTCGTGTTGCCGTCCGCAGCGGATCGGTTCTGATTGCAGGTGCAAATATGGTTGCGAATGCAAAGGTACACCCGAACCTCGGACATCCGCAGCCCGTTCTGCGCCAATTGGCGCTTACAGCATGCCGGTTGATCACACTGTGTGGCCAGCGGATCACGGTAATCGCCAGGTCATCAACCGCTCATCTCCGGTCATCGGCTGCCATCTCCGCTCATCGTCACCGGTCACGCGCCCGCCGCGTCCGGCGGCCACGCCCGTCATCCGCCCGGTCGTCCGCGCCGACACCCGCCCCATCACCCGCCCCGCCGTACGAACCGGCACCCGGCCCGACGTACGAACCACCACCCGCCCCGTCATCCGCCGCTGCCGAAGGTGTCGCCGAACTGGATGTGGGAGCCCATGATCGTGCCGGTGATCAGCAGGATCATGGTCGCCGGGACGAGGATGGTGGTGATGACGCCGGTGGCGCGCGGGACCATGCGGGCGGCGCGGCGGCGGGCGTTCTGGGCCTCGGTGCGGCGCATGTCGTTGGCGATCTGGAGGAGGGTGCGGGCGATCGGGGCGCCCAGTTCCTCGCCCTGCTGGAGGGCGGTGACGAACTGGCCGACCTGGTCGCTGCGGTTGCGCCTGCGGAGCTGGTCGAAGGCGTCGCGGCGGCTGACGCCGACGTCCATCTGACGCAGGGCGACCCGGATCTCGTCCGACCAGGGGCCCTGGTACACGGCGTTGACGCGTTCCAGGGCCTGGCGGAAGCCGAGGCCCGCGCTGACGACGACGGCGAGGACGTCGAGGAAGTCGGGGAGGGTGCGTTCGATGTCGTCGCGGCGGCGGCGGACGGCCAGCCAGATGCCGAGGTCGGCCCACCACCAGGCGTACGCGGCGAGCAACAGGGCCAGGATCCAGTGCCCTTGGACGAGCAGCAGCAGGGCCGCGAAGCCGCCGAGGCCGCCGTAGACGGCGCGGCGGGCGGCGTAGCGCTCGACGGTGAGGCCGTGCGGGTGGCCCGCGTGGTCGATCCGGGCGCGCATTTTGGCGATCCGGGCCGGGCCCATCATCCGCATCACCATCGGCGCCCAGCGGATGCCGATCCGGTCGATGGCGTTGCCGGTACGGGTCGTCCGGGTCCTGCCGACTTCCAGGGCGAGGGCCAGGTCGTCGGGGAGCTTCACGTCGGCGCGCAGGAGTGCGACGGCGTGGACGACGCCGACGACGCCCGCGGCGACGACCGCCGCCAGGACGAGGCCGATCAGGAGCATCGGGAATTCCCTCCGGTCACCGGCCGGTTGCCGCGTGAGGTGTGCACGGTCGCGGTCATACGTCGATCCTCGACATCCGGCGGATCAGCGCGAAGCCGACCACGTACAGGCCCAGCGCGACCAGGACGCAGATCCGGCCGACGGTGGAGCCGGTCATGGCGCTGAGCGAGCCCGGCATGATCTGGTTGAGGAGCAGCAGGGAGCCGATGCCGATGACCGGGACCGCGTAGGCGGTGACGGTGACCTGGGACATCTGGGTGCGGATCTCGCGCCGGGTCTCCTTGCGCTCCTCCAGGGTGACCGTGAGGTTGCGCAGCGACTCGACGACGGAGCCGCCCGCGCGGCTGGAGAGCACCAGCGTGGAGACCAGCACGACCAACTCGCGGCTGGGCAGCCGCTGTTGCAGCTCGGCCAGTGCGTCCTCGATGGAGTGGCCCACCGCCATCGCGTCCGCGACCTGCTTCAGCTCCTCGCCCGCGGGCGCGTCCAGCTCCTCCGCCGCCATGGAGACGGCGGTGCGCAGGGCGAGCCCGGCCTGGGTGGCGTTGGCCAGGACGCGTGCGAGCTCGGGGAGTTGGGCGATGAAGCGCTCGGTACGGACGCGGCGGCGCCACTCCAGGAAGCTGTACGCGGACCAGCCCGCGATGAGTGCGGCGATCGGCCCGAAGAAGGGGGCGAGGACCGCCGCGGCGAGCACCCACGCGACGAGGACGACGCCGATCGCGGCCGCGGTGAACTGACCTGGCGTCAAGTTCGTTCCCGTGGCGGCCAGTCGGGCCGCGAGGCGCTGGCCCCAGGCGTAGCGGCGTACGCGGCGGTCGAGTCCGGCGAAGGCCGATTCGCGGGGGCCGCCGCCGAAGTCGCCGGCGAGCCGGTCGACGAGCGCGGCCCGGTCGGCCCTGCCGCCGCGCCAGGCGTGGCCGCCCCACACGGCCAGTGCGAGGGCGAGCACGCTGACGCCGAGGACGAGCAGCGGGTACGGTCCCGAGGCGAATCCGGGGCTCGCTGCCAGGTGTGGAAGACCGCTGCCGGGCGGGGCCGCGACCGCCGTCAACTCTTCCGGAACGGCGGTCACTTCGCCTCCCTGCTGTCGAGTTCGAGTTCGCTCGCGCCGATGCCGAAGGCGGCGGGTACGTGTTCGCCGGACAGGTAGAGCCGCTCGGCGATCTCGCGCGGGACGGGCCGGTGTTCGTACCAGCCGCGGACGATGCGGTCGACGCCGAGCGGTTCCGCGCGGAAGCGGGTCGCGGAGGTGAGGCGGAAGACGTCACGGCCGCGGGAGGACAGGACGGCGATCTCGCCGATCCTGCGAGTGCCGTCGATGTGGCGGTTGAGCTGGACGAGGACGTCCACGGCGCTGTTGATCTGGTCGCGCAGCGCCTCGAAGGGGATCTTGACCTCGCTCATCGACGCGAGCGTCTGGAGCCTGAGCACCGCGTCCTCGGCGGAGTTGGCGTGCACGGTGGCCAGTGAGCCGTCGTGTCCTGTGGACATCGCCTGGAGCATGTCGAGGGTCTCGCCGCCGCGGACCTCACCGACGATGATCCGGTCGGGGCGCATCCGCAGCGAGTTGCGTACGAGGTCGCGAATCGTGATCCGGCCCTCGCCCTCGACGTTGGGCGGGCGCGACTCCAGCCGGATCACATGCTCCTGCTGGAGCTGGAGTTCGGCCGCGTCCTCGACCGTGATGATCCGCTCGCCGTCGGGGATCAGCCCGGACAGCGCGTTGAGCAGCGTGGTCTTGCCCGAGCCCGTGCCGCCGCTGACGATGATGTTGCACTTCGCGCGCACGAACGACGAGAGCAGCAACAGCATGTGCTCGTCCAGCGTCCCGAGGGCGATCAGCTCCTGGAGCGTGTACGCGCGCGGGAAGCGGCGGATGGTGAGCGTGGGTCCGGTCAGCGACAGCGGCGGGATGATGACGTTGACACGCTCGCCCGACGGCAGCCGGGCGTCGACCATCGGATTCGACTCGTCCACACGGCGGTTGACGGTGGAGACGATCCGCTCGATGGTCTGGAGGAGCTGTTCCGCCGACGAGAAGCGGGCGGCGACGGCCTCGACCCGGCCGCCGCGCTCGACGTAGATCTTGTCGGGGCCGTTGACCATGATCTCGGTGACGGTGGGGTCTTCGAGCAGCGGTTCCAGGATGCCGAGGCCGAGCGCCTCGTCCACCACGCGGCGGATCAGCGCGGCGCGTTCCGCCGTGGACAGCACCGGGCCCTCGCGGCTGATGATGTGGCCGAGCACCCGTTCCAGCCGGGCCCTGCGCTCGCCCGGCGCGAGCGCCGACATCTCCGCGAGGTCGATCTCCTGGAGCAGTTTCGCGCGGTAGACGGCCACCATGTGGCCTTCCTGCGTCTGCGGGGTCGCCTCTTCGACGGCGAGGCGGGCACGGAGGCTCATCGTGTCGTGTCCTCCTTCGGCATGGTGGCGGAGCGCTTCACGGGGTCGAAGAAGCTGACGCCCGGCAGGACGGACGGGACCTTCACCGTGGCCTGCGCGGTCACGGTCGTCGTGTCGGACGTCGTGAACCGGATCGTCGCGGTCAGCCAGTCGCTCACCGCCGCCTGGCCGGCCTGCTGGCCGGCCGCCTCTCCCCCGTTCGGGCCCGCCTGCGCGGCGGTCCTGGCCGCCGTACGGGCCGCTGTGCCGGCCTGTTCGCCGCAGTACGCGACGAGGCCGAGTTGGATGCCCGCGAGGGCGATCAGGAGCAGGAACGGGAGCATTCCGAGGTATTCGAGCGACGCCACTCCCCGGTCCCGGGCGGACCCGCGGTGCCTCTCGGGGACGCAGCCCCCGAACCCGCGCCGGGAGGGCCCCGAAGGGGCGCGGGGAACCGCGCGCACGGCGGAGGTACGGGCTGCGGGAGCCCGGCGGCGGGAGCGCTTCATCGCTTGGCCGTTTCGTCCAGCGTCTTCGCGTGGCCCGAGATGGGGACGAAGTCGCCGATGCCGGGGATGAGGAGGGGCATTTTGAGGGTGACGGTCGCCGAGACGGTGCCGTCCGCGCGGCTGACCGAGGTGTCGCCTGGCCCCCACGCGCTGGGAAGGTCGCTGCTCGCGGCAGCGGAGGCGTCGGAACCCACCGCCGCGGCCCGGGCCGCCTGATCGGCGGCGTTGCCCGCGAGCGTGAAGGTGTAACCGGCCAGCACCGCCTGCCAGATGAGCAGCAGGGTGATGAGGATGATCGGCGTCATGCCGAGGGTTTCGAGGGTGACCTGGCCCCGGTCGCCGCGTTCGGACCGCTCGCGGCGCTGCTTCTTCCCGCGTGCGGCGGGCAGCGTCGCGCCGCTGACCAGGCCCAACTCCCCTGCCAGTGCCCAGATTCCGGCCTTGACGGTGGAGCGGGCGTCGAGGTCCTGGAGGCGGCCGGCGTCGATGACGGCCTGGAGTTCGCGGAATCCGGCGGGGATGACGGAGGTCGCCATGCGGGTGCCGGTGATGCGGCCGATCAGCGACGGCTGGATCTCGGTGCCGCGGGTGTGGCGGTTGACGACGGCGGTGGTGTCCTGGGGCTTGCGGATCTGGAGCCGGTCCCACATGCGGACCATGCGCTTGGCTGCGCGCACGGCGATGACGTCGGGCGTGAGCACGAGGACGGCGGCGTCGGCGACCTCGACGGCGACAGCGTTGGCGCTGGTCATCTGGGTGCCGCAGTCCACGACGACGACTTCGTAGCGCTGCCGGAGCGCGGCGAGGACGAGGCGGGCCGAGCGGTCGGTGACGTCCTCGCCGCGTTCGCCGTCGGCGGGGGCGAGCAGCAGGGCGGGGCCGGACTCGTGGACGTACATGGCGTCGTGCAGGACCCGGGAGGAGACGTCCGCGATGTCGGCGAGGTCGGCGATGGAGCGGCGGAACTGGACGTCGAGGTAGGACGCGATGTCGCCGCCCTGGAGGTCGAGGTCGACCAGGGCGGTGGAGCGGCCCGACGCGTGGGCGGCGAGGGCGAGTTGGACGGCGGTGACGGTGGTGCCGACGCCGCCCTTGGCCCCGGCGACGGCGATGAGGGTGCCGCCGGCGACGGCGGGCAGGGCGCGCTGCGGGCCGAGGTGTCTGCGGACGCCGGCCGACCAGGTGGCGGCGGCTTCGACGCGGGCGCCCAACTCGTCGTAGGAGAGCGGGAATCCGACGACGCCTCGGGCGCCGGAGTCCATGGCGGCGGCGAGCACGGCGGGGCTGGGGTCGGCGGTGAGCAGGACGACGCCGATGGCGGGGAAGCGCAGGGCGACGTCGCGGATGAGGTCGAGCGCGGGCATCGGTCCGATGCCCTCCTGCACGATGACGACCTCGGGCAGTTCGTCGATCCCGGCCTCGGCGGCGCGCGTGAGGGTTTCGAGCAGCGCCGTGGAGTCGCCGAGCGCGGGTGCCGGTTCCGCGCCGGGCAGTTGGCCGAGCAGGCCGAGCAGGGCGCGCGCGGCGTCGGGGTCGGCGGTTCCGGCGAGGATGCGTACGGTCACGGCTTGCCTCCGGTGCCGCCGTCGCCGCTCAGGGTGTACGTGCGGTCGGTCTGCGAGGGTGCGGAGCTGTCACCTGGGGCGACCAGCGCGAGGCGTACGTGTTCCGCGAACGACTCGGCGTAGGCGACGCGTTGGGCGTCCCCGGCGTTGAGCGCGAAGGTGATCGGCACGCCTTCGGTGGACAGCCGCTGGGCGTTCTCGCTCTTGTCGAAGGCCTTGATCTCGCCGACGTCGATGACCTGCGCGCCGGACACGATGATCTTCGAGACGTCGGGATCGGTGTCCTTGCGGCCCTGGAAGGTGGCGAAGATGTTGACCCGGGCGCCGGGGGTGATCTTGCCCGCCACGCCGGTCTCGGCGTCGATCATGATGGCGATCTCCATCTGTCCGGCCTGGAGTTCGGGCCGGGCGGCGACCATGTCGGACTGGAGCAGCGAGCCCTTGCGCAGCGGCACGGCGGCGATCTTGCCCTGGAGCTGGCCGAGATCGCGTACGGCGGTGTCCGGCAGCCAGCGCTTCGGTATCCGGATCCGGTGCACCTGGGACGCGGTCAGCGCCTGGTACGCCGGTACGTCGGCGCTGAGTTCGTACGCGGTGACCTTCGGTCCGACCTGTGACCGCGCGTCGCTGACGACGGCGAGCACTCCCGCGAAGGCGGCCACCGCGCAGATCACGGAGATCACGAGGAGGACGACACCACGACGCTGACGTGAGTTCATGTGCGGGCGGACCTATCGCTTGTGGGGTTCGAGTTGGGGGCGGCGCGGTGTCTCGACCTCGCGCCCCGGCCGGGCGGCGGCGTGCTTCGCCGGAGCCGTACGATCCCCCAGCCGTGTGGCGCAGAACAAGCACTGGTCACCGATGACTTCGAGCCCGCACCAGGTGCAGGTGTCGCGCCGTACCGAGGTGACGAGTTGGTAGAGCATGCCCACATCGGCGATGTAGGCGGTGAATTCGACCAGTCGGGACGTGCCCCACCAGCGTGGGGAGTCGGTCGGCAGCGGCACTTCGCGCAGGTGCTGGGCGCGCCAGCCGCTGGCGAGCGGTCCGGTGACCCAGGCGGGGTCGACGCCCTTGCCCGCGACGGCGAGCTGTGTCTGGTAGCCGGGTCCCGGCGGTACGGTGCCCGGTTCGGCCTCGGCCAGGTACGGCTCGGGGTGCGCGACGACGGCGAAGTGCCGTCCCGGCACGAGGGACTTGACGTGGGCGCCGACGCCGACCGGGACGCGGTCGAGCTTGGCGACGGAGCCGAGCAGCGCGCCGGAGTGCAGGTAGTACGTGAGCAGCCGGGCGGCGCCCGCGAGGACGCCGGGGCCGAGGTCGGTGCCGGAGAGCTGGCGCAGTTGCTCGGCGAGCAGGGCGATGGCCAGCGGGGGCAGCGGGCTGGGGACGATCGCTATCCGGTCGGCTTCGAGGGCGGACCGCACGGTGTGCATCCGGCGCCTGGCGGGGTCGGCCGGTTCGGCCGGTGCCAGGGCGATGAGGTGCCCGTACGTGTCGAGCGCGGTCGTGGTGCGCGTCAACTGCTCTTCCAGCGAGAGCGAGAGATCGTCAGAGGTGACGGTGATGACGCTCGGCATGCGGAACCTCCCCTCCTGCGCCCGGTGGTGGCCGGTACCTGGCGATTCGCGGTCGTCAGCTTATCGATGTGTAGCGGCTTGGGTGCGGAAAGTTGCGGATCGGAAGTGGTGAACGACAGGTGTCCGGCGGAGGTCTTGACAACCGAATTGGTCTGGACCAACTTTCTCCCTGTCATCTGTTTTCTGCATGCGCTTCACATTGCTCCGCACGTCGGCACTTCAGGTCACCCGTTCACGTCCGTACGTCATGTCATGCGCCACCGCACTCCCACTACCCCCCAACTCCTTGCCCCCAGGAGGCAGTCGTGGAACGTGCATCGCACGCGAATCAAGCGAGCCATGCCCAGCACAGATCAAAGCTCGTCCGCTCGACGTTCTTCCGCCGAGGTATCGCGGGGCTGAGCGCCGCCGCGGTGATCGGCACCGGTGTCGCGCTCGTCGACATGGGCAGCGCCAGCGCCGCGACCACCAACCTCGCCGCCAACCCCGGCTTCGAGAGCGGCCTTTCCGGCTGGACCTGCACCGCGGGCAGCGGCAGCACCGTCTCCAGCCCGGTGCACTCCGGCTCCGCCGCCCTCAAGGCCACCCCGACCAGCAGCGACACCGGCCAGTGTTCCCAGGTCGTCAGCGTGCAGCCCAACTCCCAGTACACGCTCAGCGGTTGGGTGCAGGGCTCGTACGTCTACCTGGGCGCGACCGGCACCGGCGGCACCGACCCGTCCACCTGGACGCCGTCGGCCTCCTCGTACCAGCAGCTCAGCGTCAGCTTCACCACCGGCGCGAACACCAAGTCCGTGACGATCTACACCCACGGCTGGTACGCGCAGCCCGCGTACTTCGCGGACGACATCTCGCTGTCGGGCCCCGGCGGTACGGGCACGACCCCGCCGACCACCCCGCCGACGACGCCTCCCACGACGCCGCCGACCACTCCCCCCACGACACCTCCCACCACCCCGCCCACGACGCCTCCCACCACGCCGCCGACCAGCCCGCCCACCAGCAGCATCCCCAAGCACGCGGTCACCGGCTACTGGCAGAACTTCAACAACGGCGCCACCGTGCAGACCATCGCGCAGGTGCAGAGCCAGTACGACATCATCGCCGTCGCCTTCGCGGACGCGACGACCACGCCCGGCGCGGTCTCGTTCACCCTCGACCCGGCGCTGAACTACAGCACCGCGCAGTTCAAGGCGGACATCGCCGCCAAGCAGGCCGCGGGCAAGAAGGTGATCATCTCCGTCGGCGGTCAGAACGGCACCATCTCGGTCCGTGACTCCGCCTCGGCCACCAACTTCGCCAACAGCGTCTACACGCTGATGCAGACGTACGGCTTCAACGGCGTCGACATCGACCTCGAGAACGGCATCGACACCACCTACATGCCGCAGGCGCTGCGCGCGCTGAGCGCCAAGGCGGGCTCGTCGCTCATCATCACGATGGCGCCGCAGACCATCGACATGCTCTCGGCGGGCAGTGACTACCTGGCCACGGCGCTGAAGATCAAGGACATCCTGACCGTCGTCAACACCCAGTACTACAACAGCGGTTCGATGAACGGCTGCGACGGCGGCGTCTACAGCCAGGGCACGGTGGACTTCATCACGACCCTGGCCTGCACCGCCATCCAGGCCGGGCTCTCCCCGTCCCAGGTCGGCATCGGCACCCCGGCGTCCACCAGCGCCGCGGGCTCCGGTTACGTCAGCCCGACCGTCGTCAACAACGCGCTCGACTGCCTCGCCAAGGGCACCGGGTGCGGGACCTTCCACCCGTCCACCACCTGGCCCACCATCCGCGGGGCCATGACCTGGTCCACCAACTGGGACGCCTCGGCGGGCAACGCCTGGTCCAACAGCGTCGGGGCCCACGTGCACGGCATGCCGTAACACGGAGTCCGCTCCAAAGGGGCGCCCCCTGTCCCGCACCCGCGGGACAGGGGGCGCCCCCGACGCGTTCCCCGCGCCCCGAAAGCTCTCCTCCCGCGCGGGAGGAGTCGTCACCCCAGGACGGCCAGGGCGTCGATTTCGATCAGCAGGCCGGCGGGGAGGCCGACGTAGATGGTGGTGCGGGCGGCGGGGGGCTCGACGAGGGAGGCGAAGAACTCGTTGTAAATGGCGTTGAGTTCGGCGAAGTGGTCCGTGTCCGTGAGGTAGACGCGGATCATGATGACGTCTTCCCAGGTGGCACCGCCCGCTTCGAGGACGGCCTGGACGTTGGCGAGGGTCTGGAGGGTCTGCTCGCGCAGGCCGGGGCCCGCGGGCGTCGGGGGCTGGCCCTCGACGGCCGGGAGGAAGCCGACCTGGCCGGCCACCTGGAGGAGATTCCCCTTGCGGACGCCGTGCGAGAACTTGGCGGGCGGCGCCGTGTGGGTGGCCGGGACGATCGCGGTCTTCTGGCCGTTGCTCATGCGGAGTTGTCCTTCACTGAATCTGGTGCGGGTACAGACGCGGATACGGATGCGGGTACGGGTACAGATGCGGGCGCGGGCGCGCTTCCCGACAGGTCGCGGCTGACGGCCTCGGCCGTCCGCAGCAACAGCGGGCGCAGGCGCAGCAGTTCGTCGGCGGGGACGACGACGTTGGGGGCCGAGAGCGACATGGCGGCGCAGACGCGGCCGTCGGGACCGCGCAGGGGCGCGCCGACGCAGTTGATGGACTCCTCGTGGCCGCCGAGGTCGGTGGCCCAGCCCTGTTCGCGGACGCGGGCCAGTTCGGCGAGGAACGCGGCGGCGTCGGGCGTGGACTTCGCGGTGTAGCGGGGGTACTCCAACTGCTCGGCCACCGAGCGCCGTTCGGGCTCGGGCAGGTCGGCCAGGAGCAGTTTGGCGACGGCCGCGACCGTGATGGCGACCGGGCGGCCGATCCGGGAGTACATCCGTACCGGATAGCGGCTCTCGACCTTGTCGATGTAGACGACCTCGCCCTGCTCGTACACCGCGAGGTGCACGGTGTGGCCGGTGCGTTCGTTGAGCGCGGCGAGGTGGGGGTGGGCGATGCCGCGGATGTCGAGGGTCTCGATGGCCTGCTGGGCGAGGGCGAACAGGCGGGCGCCGAGCCGGTAGCGCTGGTCCTGCTGCCGGTAGACCAGGCCGTGTTCGTGCAGGGTCCGCAGCAGCCGCAGCGCGGTGGACTTGTGGACATCGAGCCGGGTGGCGACCTGTTCGAGCCCCGCCGGGCCCTCGGCCAGCAGCGGCAGGATGCTCAGCGCGCGGTCGACCGTCTGGCTCACCGCGGTCCCTCCTCCGTCGTCGTGGGCGCACGATCTCCGGACGCCGTCCACCCGGCGCCCAGCCGCAGTCTCCCCCATGCCGCGTCGTCCAGGGTGACCAGCGCGTCGGCGCGGGCGCGGCCGGGCGGCGTGCCGAGGTCGCCCGGCTCGGTCAACGCGGCGGCGGCCAGCACATGGCCGTGCCTGACGCGGTCGCGTACGGGCAGGCCGCGCAGGGCCGCCGACAGGTACCCGGCGGCGAAGGCGTCGCCCGCGCCGACGTGCGCGACGACGTCGACCGCGAGGGCGGGGACGTGACGGCGTTCGTCGCCGTCGAAGACGGTCGCGCCCGCCTCGCCCTGCTTGACCACCAGCGTCCGCGGCTCGGGCAGCGCGGCCCGTACCGCGGCCGCGTCCGGCAGCCCCCATGCGGCCTGCGCCTCGTCCTCGCCGACGAAGACGAGGTCGCAGCCGCGGGCGAGGTCGAGCGTGCGGCGGGGGTCGGCGTCGCGCCACAGCGCCGGGCGGTGGTTGACGTCGAAGGAGACCAGCGGGCGTCCCGGCGCGCGGCGGGTGAGGCCGCGCATCAGCTCCGCGCAGGTCGCGGAGAGCGCGGCGGTGATGCCGGTGAGGTGCAGCACCCGGCCGCTCCACGCGTCGGCGCGGGCGACGAGGTCGGGGGCGAGCGCGGAGGCGGCGGAACCGGCCCGGTAGTAGACGACCTCGGCCCGGTCGGCGGGAACGTCCGTACCGACGGCGCGCTCGCCCGCCGTACGGAAGTACACGCCGGTGGGGCGGTGCGGGTCGCGCTGTACGGCGCTGACGTCGACCCCGGCCGCGGCGATGGTCTCCACGAGGTGGTCGCCGAAGCCGTCGGCGCCGACGCGGCTGATCCAGCGGGCGCGGTGGCCGGTGCGGGCCAGGGTGCAGGCCACATTGGACTCGGCGCCGCCGATCGCGCGGTGGAAGGCGGGCACGTCGGCGAGGCGGCCGGGGCGGGAGGGGACGAAGGTGACCATGGACTCGCCGAGGCAGACGACGTCGAAGTCGGCGGCGCCGGGGGCGGCGCTCGGGCTCGTCGGTACGGTCACGGCGGTCACTCACTTCTGCGGGCCGCGGCGGGAGCGGCGGTGGCCTGGTGGGCAGGAGCACCGTTGACCAGGCACTCGCGGGGATGTTAGACAGCTTGCATCACTGTATGCAACGGCCGTTGCATATGTTGCAACTCGGGAGGTTCGATGACGGCGGACGTGGGCGGACACGGGGGCGGGGCCGGGGCCGGGGCCGGGGTCGGCACGGGAGCCGGTGCCGGTGCCGAGCGGGTGGCGGCGCTGGCGGCCGGGCTGCGCGAGGAGCGCGTCGACCACCGCTTCAAGGGGCTGCCGCCGGACGCCGAGGGGCTGACCGTCGGCGAGCTGGCCGACCAGCGCCGCGGCCTCTTCGACGGCGGCTTCACCACGCCCGTCCTCGTCCTGTCCCAGGCCGCCCTCGCGCACAACCTCGACCTGCTGGAGCGCTACACCGCCCAACACGGCCTGTCCTTCGCCCCGCACGGCAAGACGTCCATGGCCCCGCAGCTCTTCGCCGACCAACTCGCGCGCGGCGCCTGGGGGATCACCGTCGCCGTACCCCACCAGGCGCGCGTGTGCCGGGCGTTCGGGGT
The DNA here is from genome assembly GCF_055559175.1 of Streptomyces sp. NPDC024632. Lineage (NCBI taxonomy): Bacteria > Bacillati > Actinomycetota > Actinomycetes > Kitasatosporales > Streptomycetaceae > Streptomyces > Streptomyces sp. NPDC024632. Next base: position 62,787 of record NZ_JBVHLD010000017.1, on the reverse strand, counting down.
GCCGCGGATCTTCATCGCCAACGAGGTCGTCGACCCGGTGGCGCTGCGCTGGATCGGCGGTCAGCTCGACGCCGACCCCGACCTCACCGTCGTCACGTACGTCGACTCCGTGCGCGGTGTCGAGCTGATGGACGCGGCGCTGCGGGACGCCGGGACGCGGCGGCGGCTGGACGTCGTGGTCGAGCTCGCGGGCGGCGAGGGCGCCAGGACCGGTGTCAGGACCGAGGACGAGTGCGCGGCCGTCGCGGCGGCCGTCGCCGCGACCGGCACGCTGCGGCTGACCGGCGTCGCCGGGTACGAGGGCGAGGTGCCGGACGCCGACCCCGAGCGGGTACGTGCCTGGCTGCGGCGGCTGGTCGCGCTCGCAGGCGCCCTCGACGCCGACGGGCTCTTCGGGGACGCCGAGCAGATCGTGGTCAGCGCCGGGGGCTCCGCCTGGTTCGACCTCGTCGCGGAGGTCTTCGCGGACGTGCCCGCGATGTCCCGGCCGGTCCTGAAGCTGCTGCGCTCCGGGGCGTACGTCACGCACGACGACGACCACTACCGGCGGCGCACGCCGTTCAACCGGGTCCCGGACGAGGGCGCCCTCGAACCGGCCTTCCGGCTCTGGGCCCAGGTCGTCTCCCGGCCCTCGCCCACCCAGGCGTTCCTCAACGCCGGGAAGCGCGACGCGCCGTACGATCTCGGGCTGCCGTCCGTCCAGACGGTTCGCGGCGCCGACGCCGGTCCGCGTCCGGCGCCGGACGGGCTCACCGTCACCGCCCTGTCCGACCAGCACACCTGGCTGGCCGTCCCCGCTGCCGACCCCCTCGCCGTCGGCGACTGGGTCGCCCTCGGCCTCTCCCACCCCTGCACCACCTTCGACAAGTGGCCCCTCATCCCGGTCACCGCCCCCGACGCCACCGTCCCCGCCTACATCCGCACCTTCTTCTAACCCACCCGCCCCCCATGTCCTCAATCGCCGGACGGGCTGAAAGGGGTGTGCCGCGGCCCGCGCCGGAAGCTGGGCCCGGACGGCCCGGACCGTCTGGCGCGGGTGGCGCGGCGCGGGCGCAGGCTTCGCCCCCCACCGGACGGGCTCGGTGGAGGCCGCCGGGATGGGCGGGAAGGCGGCTCGGGTCCGGACGGGACGACCGCCGGGTCCAAACCCTGGGCACGGGCGGCCGGTTGGGCGGGCGCGCCAGAAGCGCCGGACCAGCCCGTCCGGCGACCGAGGACGAAGCCCGCCGCCAGCCGACCAGCGCGAAGCAACACACAGCCCGACCCGCGACCGACGACGCAACCCCCGCCAGCCGACCAGCCCGTCCGGCGATTGAGGACCAGGCCCGGCGGTGATGAGTGGCAACCGTGACGACATGAAAGGCCCCGCCATGGATCTCGTGTTCCGCGACGCTCGCGTCATCGACGGAACGGGGGCGGCGTCGTATGTGGCGGACGTGGGGCTCGCGGGGGGCCGGGTCGGGGAGATCCGGCGGAAGGACGGGGGGCGGCGGCTCACGGCGAGACGGGTGGTGGACGCGGAGGGTCTGGCGCTGGCGCCGGGGTTCATCGACATGCACGCGCACAGCGACCTGGCGCTGCTGCGGGACCCGTCGCACGAGGCGAAGGCGGCACAGGGTGTGACGCTGGAAGTCCTCGGCCAGGACGGCCTGTCGTACGCGCCGGTCGACGACCGGACGTTGGCGCAGGTGCGGGCCCAGATCGCGGGGTGGAACGGCGACGGCTCGGACGTGGAGTTCGACTGGCGGAGCGTCGGCGAGTACCTGGACCGGCTGGACCGGGGCATCGCGGTCAACGCCGCGTATCTGGTGCCGCAGGGCACGGTCCGGATGCTGGCGCTGGGCTGGGAGGACCGCCCGGCCACGGCGGCGGAGCTGGCACGGATGAAGGAGTTGGTCGCCGACGGCCTGGCCCAGGGCGCGGTGGGCCTGTCGTCGGGGCTGACGTACACACCGGGGATGTACGCGTCCGACGCGGAACTGACCGAGCTGTGCCGGGTGGTGGCGGCGTACGACGGCTACTACTGCCCGCACCACAGGTCGTACGGGGCGGGCGCGCTGCGGGCGTACGAGGAGATGGTGGCGCTCACCGAACAGGCGGGCTGCGCGCTGCACTTGGCGCACGCCACGATGAACTTCCCGGAGAACGAGGGCCGCGCCCCCGAACTGCTGGCGCTGCTGGACGCGGCCCTGGCCGCAGGCGCGGACATCTCGCTGGACAGCTACCCCTACCTCCCCGGCTCCACAACCCTCGTGGCGATGCTGCCCAGTTGGGCCACCGAGGGCGGCCCCGACGCGACGCTGGCCCGGCTGCGCGACGACGCGACGGCGGCGCGCATCCGCCGGGTGATGGAGGTGGACGGCGCAGACGGCAGCCACGGCGTCCCCGTCGACTGGTCGGTGATCGAGGTCGCCGGGGTGCGCGAGCGCTCGCTGGCCGCCCATGTCGGGCGCAGGATCGCGGACTTCGCGACCGCCCGGCGGCTCCTGCTGGAGGACCGGCTCGCCACCACGATCCTCCAGCACGTCGGCCACGAGGAGAACGTCCGGGCCATCATGCGGCACCGCGTCCACACCGGCGGCTCCGACGGCATCCTGCGCGGCGACAAGCCGCACCCGCGCGCGTACGGCACCTTCCCCGAGTATCTGGGCCGCTACGTCAGGGAGTTGGGGGTGCTGCCCCTTGAGGAGTGCGTGGCCCATCTGACCGGCAGGCCCGCCGCCCGGCTGCGGCTGCCCGATCGCGGCCTGGTCCGCGAGGGCTACCGCGCCGACCTGGTCCTGTTCGACCCGGCCACCGTCGCGGCCGGTTCCACGTACGACCGCCCCCGCACCCTGCCCACCGGTATCCCGTACGTCCTGATCGACGGCCGGTTCGTCATCGAGGACGCCCGTCGGACGGACGTGCTGGCGGGACGCTCGGTGCGGCGGACCGAGGCGCGAGGAACGGCTGGTCGGCGAACGGCCCGGGGGTGAGGGCCCCTGGGGCGAGAGTCCCTGAGGTGAGGGTCTCGGCGATCGCCGGTACGGCGGTCAGGTCGTCGGTGATGACCGCCTCCAACGCCCCGGCGGCGGCCCGGTCGTTGGGCGTGATCCGCCCGGAGTAGAAGATCACCGGACCCGCGTAGCCGCGTGACCTCACACCGCGTACCAGCGCGAAGCCCTTGGCGGGCTCGTCCGCGAAGCCCGCGTGGCAGAGCAGCAGGGCGGGGCGGTGTTCGGCGAAGATCTGGACGAGCTCGGCTTCCGTGTCGGCGGGGAGCACGGCGGAGCTCACCGTCAGCAACTGGGCGATGGCACGGCCTCTGCCCCGCGCGAAGCCCGCCGCCACCGCGAGCGCGAACGTACGCTCCGGCGTCCCGGCCGGGTAGCCGGAACCCTGTTGCGGCGCGTGCCAGGCCGGTGCGTCGGCGCCGTACCCGGCCAGTTCCGGGTCGTCGAGCGCGGGGCTCACCGACTGCGGCCGCTCCAGCGGATCCGGCTCGTACGGCGACCCGTCACCGCGCGGGTAGCCGTAGCCGTACCCCGGCACGTACCCCGGCACGTACCCCTGCACGGGCCCCGGGTACGGCGGCGTGCCGACCCCCGTATCGCCGTAGTCGACCGACGATCCGCTCGGCCCCGGTGACGCCACCGGGTCCCCGGCCGGTTCCGGCCCGGCCGCGGGCTGCGGCGCGCTCTCCCACGGACCGGCCAGCGGCGGATACGGCGCCGTCTCGCCGTCCTCGGTGCCCTGCCGCAGCCGTCGCAGCACCAGTTCGGACTCGGGCAGCGCCACCAGATCCTCGACCAGGGAGACGAAGGCGGGGTCGCCCGCCAGGTCGGGGAAGCCGACCGGGAGCTGGGCTTCGAGGTCGGCGAGGACCGTGCCGTGGTCCTCGTGCCCGTGCAGCGGCGGCAGGGAGTGGGCGCGCAGGAAGTCGGCGACCATCGGCCGGTCGGGGTCGGCGAGCGGCGCCGGGGACCACAGGCGGGTGCGGACCCGGCGGTAGGTGCGGAATTCGCGCACCACGTCGGCGTCGTCCCCGGGCCCGGCGGGCGCCGTCATCATGCGGTGGAAGTCGGGATAGAGGTACTGGAGCAGCAGGGTGCGGATGACGGCCTCGGGGCGGATGCCCGCCCAGACCGGGTTGAGGCTCGCCTCCAACAGCAGGCCGTTGAGCAGGCGTTTGACCCGGCGCGGGTTGCGGGCGGCGCGGTAGGCGAGGAGTTCGACCAGGTGCGGGTCCAACAGGTGGTCGATACCTGCCAGTTCGGCGCAGGAGCGGACGTACGCCTGGATCTCCCGGCCGCTGGGGGCGGGGATGCGGTAGCTGGTCTGGAAGATCTTCTCCACGAAGGCGGCCCCGGCGGGCGAGAGGTCCGGCAGCAGCCCGCCGGGGCCGATCGCGGCGCGGTCGCAGCCGATGACGAAGGCGAGGCCCGGCACGTCGAGGTAGACCTTCACGGCCTCGCAGACGGCGAGGAAGGTCTGCTCCGAACAGCGGTCGAGGTCGTCGATGAAGATGACGAGGAGTTTGCCGCCGGGCGCGGAGCCGCGCGTCGCGGTCCACTCGCCGACCATGTCGCGCAGCGCGTCCCGCATGCCGTTGCGGGCGCCCGCGTCGACCGACAGGCGCTTCCACAGCTCGTCGACCATGCCCGCCACGCCGAGCGGCCCGGCGGCGACGACGGTCAGCGCCCGTAACAGGCCCATCAGGGCGCCGCCCGCCCTGATCCGGCGCAGGGCGCGCCGCAGGATGCTGGGGTCGACCTGGTTGAGCACCGATTTGATGAGCCCTTCGAGGGCGTCGCCGCCGGTCGAGGTCCAGGCGTTGTACCAGACGGTGTGCACGTCGGGGAACCGCTGGAGCCGTACGTCGACCAGCCGCATCAGGCTGCTCTTGCCCATCCCCCATCCGGCGTCCACCGCGAGGGTGAAGGGCGTCGCGTCGCGCGAGGCCACCAGCAGTCCGGTGAGCTGCGCCGCCGCCCGGTTGGCGCCGAGCAGATCGCGCGTCTCGTCGGCCACGGGTTCGTCGTTGAGCAGAGCGAACGCGGGCGGGGTCACCGGCGGGTACGAGGACCCGTACGGGAATGCGTACGGCGTCGCGTATGGCGTGGCGTACGGCGACATGGGCGGCGGTCCGGCCGCTGGGGAGGACACCGTCCAAGTCTGGCAGCCGCGCCCCCGGGTCCGCCGGTACGTGGCGGAAAACACCGAGCGGTCCGCGTGACGTGGCCGTAAGGTGACCGGCATGCAGGTGATCCAGTCCACGAAGCTCGCCAACGTCTGCTACGACATCCGGGGCCCGGTCCTCGAAGAGGCCATGCGGCTTCAGGCGGCGGGTCACCGCATCCTGGAGCTGAACACCGGGAATCCGGCGCCGTTCGGGTTCGAGTGCCCGCCGGAGATCCTGGAGGACATGCTCAGGTCGCTGGGGACGGCGCACGGGTATGTGAACTCCAAGGGCATCCTCCCGGCGCGCCGCGCGGTGATGCAGCACTACCAGACCAAGGGCATCGATCTGGACGTCGAGGACGTCTACCTCGGCAACGGGGTGTCGGAGCTGATCCAGATGTCGATGCAGGCGCTGCTCGACGACGGTGACGAGGTGCTGGTGCCCGCGCCGGACTACCCGCTGTGGACGGCGTCGGTCTCGCTGTCCGGCGGCACGGCCGTGCACTACCGCTGCGACGAGCAGGCGGAATGGCAGCCGGACCTCGCCGACATCGAGCGGAAGATCACTGACCGCACCAAGGCGATCGTGATCATCAACCCGAACAACCCGACCGGCGCCGTGTACGACGACGAGATGCTGCGCGGCATCGCCGAGATCGCCCGCAGGCACCGGCTGATCGTCTGCGCCGACGAGATCTACGACAAGATCCTGTACGACGACGCGACGCACACCCCCTTCGCCGCCATCGCCCCCGACCTGATGACCCTGACCTTCAACGGTCTGTCGAAGGCGTACCGGGTGGCGGGCTTCCGCAGCGGCTGGCTCGCGGTCTGCGGCCCCAAGGACCACGCGACCAGCTACATCGAGGGTCTGACGATCCTGGCGAACATGCGGCTGTGCGCGAATGTGCCCGCGCAGCACGCCATCGCCACCGCCCTCGGCGGGCGCCAGTCCATCAAGGACCTCGTCCTGCCCGGCGGCCGGCTGACCGAGCAGCGCGACGCGGCGTACGCGGCCCTGACCGCCATCCCCGGCGTCACCTGCGTGAAGCCCAAGGGGGCCCTCTACGCCTTCCCGCGCCTCGACCCCAAGGTGCACAAGATCAAGGACGACCAGCAGATGGTCCTCGACCTCCTGCGGGCCGAGCGCATCCTCGTCGTCCAGGGCACCGGCTTCAACTGGCCCGACCCCGACCACTTCCGCCTCGTCACCCTCCCCGCCAAGGAGGACCTGACGGACGCGGTCACCCGCATCGGCGACTTCCTGGGCGGCTACAGCCAGGTGCCGTAAGAGGTACGGCGAAGGGGCGCGGGAGGTCACCGCGAAAGGTCGCGGGAGGTCACCGCGAAGGGGCGCGGGCGATCCGCGCCCCCCACGTCAGCCCAGGCGCGCCACCAGGGACTCGTACTCGTCCCACAGCTCGCGCGGGGTGTGGGTGCCGAAGGTTTCGAGGTGGGCGGGGATGAGGGCGGCTTCCTCTTTCCAGACCTCGCGGTCGACGGACAGCAGCAGGTCGAGGTCGTCCTGGGAGATGTCGAGCCCCTCGGTGTCGAGGTCGCCGGGGGCCGGCAGGATGCCGATGGGGGTCTCGACGCCCTTGGCCTCGCCGTTGAGGCGTTCGACGATCCACTTCAGGACCCGGCTGTTCTCGCCGAAGCCCGGCCAGACGAAGCGCCCGGCGGCGTCCTTGCGGAACCAGTTGACGTAGTAGATCTTCGGCAGCTTGGCGGCGTCGTGCGTCTTGCCGAGCGAGACCCAGTGGCCGAAGTAGTCGCCCATGTTGTAGCCGCAGAACGGCAGCATCGCGAAGGGGTCGCGGCGCAGTTCGCCGACCTTGCCCTCGGCGGCGGCGGTCTTCTCGCTGGCGACGTTGGCGCCGAGGAAGACGCCGTGCTGCCAGTCGAAGGACTCGGTGACCAGCGGTACGGCCGAGGCGCGGCGTCCGCCGAAGAGGATCGCGGAGATCGGGACGCCGCGCGGGTCCTCCCACTCGGGCGCGATGATCGGGCACTGCGCGGCGGGGACGGTGAAGCGGGCGTTGGGGTGGGCGGCGGGCGTGCCGGACTGCGGCGTCCAGTCCTGGCCCTTCCAGTCCGTGAGGTGCGCGGGCGGCTCCTCGGTCATGCCCTCCCACCACACGTCGCCGTCGTCGGTGAGGGCGACATTGGTGAAGACGGAGTTGCCGTACATCGTCTTCATCGCGTTGGAGTTGGTGTGCTCTCCGGTGCCGGGCGCCACGCCGAAGAAACCGGCCTCGGGGTTGATGGCGTACAGGCGGCCGTCCTCACCGAAGCGCATCCAGGCGATGTCGTCGCCGATGGTCTCGACGGTCCAGCCGGGGACGGTGGGCTCCAGCATCGCGAGGTTGGTCTTGCCGCAGGCCGAGGGGAACGCGGCGGCGACGTACTTGACGGCCTCGGGTCCCCCCTTGGGCGGGGTGAGCTTGAGGATCAGCATGTGCTCGGCGAGCCAGCCCTCGTCGCGGGCCATGACGGAGGCGATGCGCAGCGCGTAGCACTTCTTGCCGAGCAGGGCGTTGCCGCCGTAGCCGGAGCCGTAGGACCAGATCTCGCGGCTCTCGGGGAAGTGCGAGATGTACTTGGTGGTGTTGCACGGCCACGGCACGTCGGCCTGGCCCTCTTCGAGCGGGGCGCCCAGGGTGTGCACGGCCTTGACGAAGAAGCCGTCGGTGCCCAGTTCGTCCAGCACGGCCTGACCCATCCGGGTCATGGTGCGCATGGAGACGGCGACGTACGCGGAGTCGGTGATCTCCACGCCGATGGCGGACAGCGGTGAGCCGACCGGGCCCATGCAGAAGGGCACGACGTACATCGTGCGGCCCTTCATCGAGCCGCGGAAGACGCCCTTGTCGCCGGTGAAGATCTCCCGCATCTCGGCGGGGGCCTTCCAGTGGTTGGTCGGGCCCGCGTCCGCCTCGTTCTCCGAGCAGATGAAGGTCCGGTCCTCGACCCGCGCCACGTCCGAGGGGTCGGAGGCCGCGTAGTACGAGTTGGGGCGCAGGGTCGGGTCGAGCTTGGTGAAGGTGCCCTTGGCGACGAGTTCTCCGGCCAGGCGGTGGTACTCCGCCTCCGAGCCGTCGCACCACACGATCTCGTCGGGCTGGGTGAGTTCGGCGATCTCGCCGACCCAGCGGGTCAGTTCCTGATGGTTGGTGGGAGCCGCAATACCGCGCGCCACGATCGCTCCGTCCCGCCGGGTCCGCACAGAACCGGCGTCACAAATTGAGGGTTTGGTTCTCGGCCCCTTGGGGGCTGCGGCCCGGACGCGTTCGTGGAGTGCTCATCCGGTACCGACCGCACTCATATGAGTGTGGGCCCCGTCAAATGATTCTGTCCAGGGCGCCGCGAGTGAGCATCACCACTCCGGGAGTGTCCCGCGCCACCTTTGAATCTACTAACAGGTAACTTACGCGACCGTAGGTAGGATTGACGGCATGGCCCTTGGCAACGACACTTCAGAGGTGTCCCCCATCGTCGACGGCGTCGACTTGCCGATCCCCGTGAAACCCAAGCTCAGAGGGTGGTTGCACGCGGGGATGTTCCCCGCCGTGCTCGTCTCGGGAGTCGTGCTCACCGCCTTCGCCCAGAGCACCAGGGGACGGATCGCCTGCGGCGTCTTCACCGTGACCGCGTGCGCGCTGTTCGGCGTGAGCGCGCTCTACCACCGGGGCCACTGGGGCCCTCGGGGCGAAGCGATTTTGCGACGACTTGACCATGCGAACATCTTCCTGATCATCGCGGGCACCTACACGCCGCTGGCGATCCTGCTGCTGCCCGGCGACACCTCGAAGGCGCTGCTGTGGGTCGTCTGGGCGGGCGCGCTCGCCGGAATCGCCTTCCGCGTCTTCTGGGTCGGCGCCCCGCGCTGGCTCTACACCCCGTGCTACATCGCGCTCGGCTGGGTCGCGGTCTTCTTCCTGCCGGACTTCCTGCGGACCGGCGGCGTGGCCGTCATGGTCTGCGTCATCGTCGGCGGCCTGCTCTACAGCGGCGGCGCCGTCGTCTACGGCTTCAAGCGGCCGAATCCGTCACCGCGTTGGTTCGGCTTCCACGAGGTCTTCCACTCCTTCACGCTGGTCGCCTTCATCGTCCACTACGTCGGCATCTCGCTGGTCGCCTACCAGCACGCGTAAATCCGCCGGGCCGCAGCCGCCCGCCCCTTCACCCACCCGCGCCCGTCCCCACGGGGGCGGGTTTTTTCGTACGCCCGCACGTCGGCGCGCGTCCGCGGGTGAGTGAGGGCGCGTACGCCGGTGCGTACGCGTACGCCGACACCCATCCGCGGACGCGCCCACCCGCACGGGTTCCCATGCGGCGATCTGACAGCTACTCTTTTTTAGGAGTCACTTTCATTTGACACAGACCTTCAGGAGCCGTCATGGCAACCTCTTCCTCCCCGGCCCCGCCCCCGGCGGACGCGCAAGCCCCGCCGCAGGCGGACCCGCGGCGCTGGCTGGCGCTGCTCGCGATCATCGCCAGCGTCCTCGTCCTCAGCTTCGACACGACGATCCTCAACGTGGCGCTGCCGACGATGTCCGCCCAGATCGGCGCCGACACCGGCGACATGCAGTGGATCGTGGACTCGTACACCGTCGTCTTCGCCGCCGCGATGCTCCCGGCGGGCCTGCTGGGCGACCGGTTCGGACGGCGCCGGATGCTGGTCACGGGCCTCATCGTGTTCCTGGCCGGATCGATGCTCGGCGTGCTGGCGCACAGCCCGGGACCGGTGATCGCCGCCCGTACGGTGATGGGCGTCGGCGGGGCCTTCATCATGCCGCTGGCGCTGTCGGTGCTGCCGTCGATGTTCAGCGGGCAGGAGCGGTCGCGGGCGGTCGCGATCGTGTCCACCGCGATGGCGCTCGGCATGCCGCTCGGCCCGATCATCGGCGGCACGCTGCTCGAACACTTCTGGTGGGGCTCGGTCTTCCTGATCAACATCCCGCTGGTCGGCCTGAGCGTCGTCGCCTGCATGACGCTGCTGCCCGAGACCCGCGACCCCGCCGCGCCCCAGGTGGACGTCCCCAGCACGGTGTTCGCCGCCGGGGGCCTCGGCGCCCTGGTCTTCGGCATCATCGAGGCGCCCGACCGGGGCTGGGGCGACCCGCTGGTGCTGCTGATGCTCTTCGGCGGGGTCGCGCTGATCGCCGGGCTGGTGCTGCGCGAGCGCGGGGTGAGCAGGCCGATGCTCGACCTGACCCTGCTGCGGCAGCGCGGCTTCGTGTGGAACGCGGTCGCCGCCACCCTGGTCACCTTCATCCTCACCGGGCTGCTCTTCGTCCTGCCGTCCTACCTCCAGACCTCCCTGGGCTACGACGCGTTCGGCACCGGTCTGCGGCTGCTGCCGATGATGGGCGGGCTGATGTTCGCCGCCCGCGCGGGCTCCCCGCTGGTCAAGCGGTTCGGCCCGCGGCCGGTGATCGTCGGCGGACTCGCCGTCCTGGCGGGCGCGGCCTTCCTCGGCAGCACCACGCGCGTCGGTGACGGTTACGGCGTCACCGCCCTGTGGCTGTCGATCGCCGGGCTCGGCTTCGGCCTCGCCATCGTGCCCGCCATGGACAGCGCGCTCGGCGCGCTCCCCCGCGAGCGCGCGGGCAGCGGCTCGGGACTGCTCCAGACGCTGCGGCAGACCGGCGGCGCGATCGGCGTCGCCATCCTCGGCAGCGTCCTCGCCGCCGGGTACACCGGACGGCTGGACACCGGCGGCCTGTCCTCGGCCGCCGCGCACACCGCCAAGGACTCCGTCGTCGGCGCCCACGCCGTCGCCGCCTCCCTGGGCGACCGCGCGCTGGCCACCGCAGCCGACGCCGCGTACCTGCACGGCATGAGCGTCGTCCTCACCGTCTGCGGTGTCGCGTCCCTGGTGGCCGCCGCGCTGGTGGCGGCCTTCCTGCCGAATCCGCGCACCGGGAAAGCGACGGACGGGGGCGCGGCCGACCGGGGCGCGAAGGGGTCTGGAGACGGGTCCGGGTCCGGGTCCGGGAGCGACACCGCGCCCGGCATCGTGACCGGCTCCGACACCCGCGCCGGGGCATCGCTGCCCGTGGCAGAACGCACCACGGATGCCGGACAATGAGGCCATGTCCCCTCGCTCCAGCGGCATCATCCCGGCGAAGACCGGTCTGCGCGAACGCAAGAAGGCCCAGACCCGCCAGGCCATCCGCGCCGCCGCCTACCGGCTCTTCGCCGAGCAGGGGTACGACGCCACCCCCGTCGACCAGATCGCGGCCGAGGCGGACGTCTCGCCGAGCACCGTCTTCCGGTACTTCCCCACCAAGGAGGACATCGTCCTCACGGACGAGTACGACGCGGGCATGGCCGAGATGCTGCGGTCCCGGCCCGCCGAGGAGTCACCGCTGACGGCGCTGGAAATGGTCATGCACGAATCGCTCAGCCTGCTGCTCCAGGACCCCGAGGGCCAGGCCGAGATGGTTCAGCGCGAGGAACTGGTCCGCGACGTCCCCGCCATCCGCTCCCGCTCGCACGAAACCATGTCGGAGACCGGTCGGCTGCTCGGCGGCATCATCGCCGAGCGGTCCGGCCGCTCGGCCGACGACCTCGAGGTACGCGTCTTCACCGCCGCCGTCTTCAGCGTTATTCACGAGACGACGATGTACTGGGTCGAACAGGGCCGCACCGAAGACCTCCTCCCCCTCCTCGACCGAGCCCTCGGCCTGCTGCGCGGTGGCCTGGAGTTCTGACCCCGCGCGCCTCCCCCGGCACCAAGCCCCCAGCCCCCACCCCGGTGACCCGGCCACCACCGATCCGCCCCGCCGGGACGGCCGGTGACCCGCGGGAGCGTCGTGGCTGAGCGCGCACCCCCGCAGGGGGGCCGGCTAGCTCGGGCGGGGTCCGGTCCACACGTCGGAGCGGAGCTGCGAGCGGAGGGTGCGGGCGTCGGACGTCGGCGCGTCGCAGACGAAGTTGCGGCAGACGTACGCGGCGGCCTGCCCGGCGCGCGTCGGCCGGGCGTGCAGCAGCGGGAATTCCGTACTGCCCTCCTCGCCGACCGCGACCACGGCGCCGGGCGCGGCGCCGAGCAGCGCGGTGAGGTGGAGTTCGTCGGTCAGGGGATCGCCGACCGCGCCGACGACGGCGACCTCGCGCGGCCCGTCGAGCGCGGCCTCGGCGACGGCCAGACCCCAGCCGACGAACCGCGGCGCGCGGGAGGCGAGCGCGCCGACGACACCCAACGCCCTTTCCGCGGCGGTGCGGTGGGCGTCGGAGCCGGTGTGGGCGGCGTAGGTGAGCAGCGCACCGGCGGCGGCCGTCCAGCCGGACGGCGTCGCGTTGTCGGTGGGGTCCTGCGGGCGGCGGATCAGGGTCTCGGCGTCGTCGGCGGTGTCGTACAGCCCGCCGTCGTCCGCGGTGAAGTGGACGATGACGGAGTCGAGCAGCAGCCCGGCGAAGTCCAGCCAGACGCCCTCGCCGGTCACCGACGCGAGCGCCAGGAAGCCCTCGGCGACGTCGCCGTAGTCCTCCAGCACACCGTCGTTGGCCCCGGCGACGCCGTCGCGCGAGGTGCGCGAGAGCCGTCCGCGCTCGTCCATGTGGACGCGTACGAGCAGGTCGGCGGCGTCGACCGCGGCCTGTACGAGGTCGGGCCTGTCGAAGTAGGCGCCGGTCTCGGCGAGCGCGGCGATGGCCAGGCCGTTCCAGGCGGCGACCACCTTGTCGTCACGCCCCGGACGGGGGCGCGACGCGCGGGCGGTGAGCAGCCGTTCGCGTACGGAGGCGACCCGGTCGGCGTCCACCACGCCGTTGCCCTGCGGGAGTTGGAGTACGGAGGCGCCCTCCTCGAAGGTGCCCTCCTCGGTGACGCCGAAGTAGCCCGCCGCGAACTCCCCGTCGGCCGCGCCCAGTACCTCGGTGAGCTGCGCGGGCGTCCACGCGTAGTAGGCGCCCTCGGCGTGCTTGCCGGTGCCGTCGTCGCTGTCGGCGTCCAGCGCGGACGCGAACCCGCCCTCGTCCGTGGCCAGTTCGGCGATCATGAAGTCCGCGGTCTCCAGCGCGACGCGGCGCGCGAAGTCGGAGCCGGTGGCCCGCCACAGGTGCGCGTACACGCGGGTGAGCAGCGCGTTGTCGTAAAGCATTTTCTCGAAGTGCGGGACGGTCCAGGTGCGGTCGACCGCGTACCGGGCGAAGCCGCCGCCGAGTTGGTCGTAGATCCCGCCGCGCGCCATCGCCTCGCAGGTGTCGCGGGCCATCTGCAACGCGCCCTCGGCGCCGGTCCGCGCGTGGTGCCGCAGCAGGAACTCCAGCGCCATGGACGGCGGGAACTTCGGCGCCCCGCCGAACCCGCCGCGCCGCGCGTCGTATTCACGGGTCAGCCCGAGCAGCGCCGCCGACAGTTCGCCTTCACCCGGATGGACGGCCGCGCCGTACGCGTCGGCCCGCTCGGCCAGGTCCCGGACGATCCGCGTCGCGACATCCGCGACCTCCTCGCGCCGGTCCCGCCACGCCGCGACGACGCCCTCCAGCACGTCCCGGAACCCGGGCATCCCCTGCCGCGCGGCCGGCGGGAAGTACGTACCGAAGTAGAACGGCTCGCCCTCCGGCGTCAGAAACACCGTCATCGGCCAGCCGCCCTGACCGGTGGCCGCCTGCACGGCCTCCATGTACACGGCGTCGACGTCCGGCCGCTCCTCGCGGTCCACCTTCACCGACACGAAGTGCTCATTGAGATACGCGGCCGTCACCTCGTCCTCGAAGGACTCGTGCGCCATCACATGGCACCAGTGGCACGCGCTGTACCCCACGCTCAGCAGCACCGGCACACCGCGCTTGCGCGCCTCCGCGAACGCCTCCGCCCCCCACGGCCACCAGTCCACGGGATTCGCGGCGTGCTGGAGAAGATAGGGCGAGGTCGCGTCAGCCAACCGGTTCACGCGGCCTAGCCTCTCACAAAGCAAGGCCCGCGAGACGATCGCGCGCGGCGGCGGGAGGCTGTCGTTCGGGCATCTCGACGCACCGGGCGGGAGCGGGAGCGGGACCGGTGGGGACGGGGTCCGGCGGGGGGCGGGGCGGTCAAGGGGCCGGGGGCGGGGCGATCTCCTGGAGGAGGGTCTCGACCAGGGACTTGATCTCGTCGCGGATCGGGCGCACGGCTTCGACGCCCTGGCCGGCCGGGTCGTCGAGCTTCCAGTCGAGGTAGCGCTTGCCGGGGAAGACCGGGCAGGTGTCGCCGCAGCCCATCGTGACGCACACGTCGGACTCGCGTACCGCGTCCACGGTGAGGATCTTCGGGGCCTCGGCGGAGATGTCGATGCCGACCTCGGCCATGGCCCGGACGGCGGCCGGGTTGACGGCGGCGCCCGGGTCGGACCCGGCGGAGCGGACCTCGACGCGGCCTCCGGCCAGGTGGGTGAGCCACGCGGCGGCCATCTGCGAGCGGCCGGCGTTGTGGACGCAGACGAACAGGACGGAAGGCTTGTCGGACATGGGACTTCCCTGTTCCTTCCTCGGTTGAACGGCGTGATGGGACGGGCGTGGTGGGACCGGCGTGATGAGACCGGCGTGATGAGGCGGGCTTGGTGCGACGGCTTGACGGGACGGGTTCGCTGCGGCGACGTGGCGAGGCGAACGAACGATTCAGCCCGCGCTGGTATCAGCAGCGACTGATGTGTGACAGTATCAGTCCATGCTGACATCAGTCGACACTGATCTGATGCGGGTGCTGGCCGACCCGCTCAGGCTCCGGATCGTGACCCTGCTCGCTCGCGAGACCCTGTGCACCACGCACCTGGTCGAGGAGACCGGAGCCAGGCAGACCAATCTCTCCAACCACATGAAGGTCCTGCGCGAGGCGGGCGTGGTGGACACCGAGCCCTGCGGCCGGTTCGTCTACTACAAGCTGCGCCCCGAGGTGCTGGCCGGACTGTCCGAGCGGTTCGCCGCACTCGCGGAGTCCGCGCGTACCGCCGCCGAGAACAAGCGGGCGTGCCCGTGACCTCCGCGCAGCCCCGACCCGCGCCCTCCGCGCAGCCCGCCGCCGCCCGCCCACCGGGCGGCGGTCCGGCCCCGCGCGACTCGGTCGTCGGGAAGCTCTCCGCCCTGGACCGCTACCTCGCGGTCTGGATCCTGGCCGCGATGGGGGCCGGTCTGGGGCTGGGCCGCGCCGTCCCGGGGCTGAACGACGCGCTCGCGAAGACCGAGATCGGCGGGATCTCGCTGCCGATCGCGCTCGGCCTGCTCGTGATGATGTACCCGGTGCTGGCCAAGGTCCGCTACGACCGGCTCGACCGCGTCACCGGCGACCGGAAGCTGATGGCGTCCTCCCTGCTCCTCAACTGGGTCGTCGGCCCCGCCATCATGTTCGCGCTGGCCTGGCTCTTCCTGCCGGATCTGCCCCAGTACCGCACCGGTCTGATCATCGTGGGACTCGCCCGCTGCATCGCCATGGTCATCATCTGGAACGACCTCGCGTGCGGCGACCGCGAGGCCGCCGCCGTCCTGGTCGCGCTCAACTCGGTGTTCCAGGTGCTCGCGTTCGCGCTGCTGGGCTGGTTCTACCTCGACCTGCTGCCGCGTCTGCTCGGCCTCGGCGACGGCCAGGGCCTGGACGTCTCCGCCTGGCACATCGCGCTGAACGTCGTCGTCTTCCTCGGCGTGCCCCTGCTCGCGGGGTTCCTCACGCGCCGCGTCGGCGAGCGGCGCGTGGGGCGCGAGCGGTACGAGAGCGCGTTCCTGCCGAGGATCGGCCCGTGGGCGCTGTACGGGCTGCTGTTCACGATCGTCGTCCTCTTCGCCCTCCAGGGCGGGACGATCACCTCGCGCCCGCTGGACGTCGTACGGATCGCGGCTCCGCTGCTGGTCTACTTCGCGGTCATGTTCTTCGGCGCCTTCCTCCTCGGCAAGGGTGTCGGTCTGGCCTACGACCGCACCGCGACCCTCGCGTTCACCGCGGCGGGCAACAACTTCGAGCTGGCCATCGCGGTCGCCGTCGCCACCTTCGGGGTCACCTCCGGCCAGGCGCTGGCCGGGGTCGTCGGCCCGCTGATCGAGGTCCCCGTCCTGATCGGCCTCGTCCACGTCGCGCTCGCCTGGCGCCGGAGGTTCACCGCCGACGCGCTGACGACGGCTGATTGACGCTGATTGGCCTACGCCTTACGCGTCCTGGCCGCGGGGCCAGGTCCTGACGGGGGCGCTGCTGCGGCCGGCCCGGCCGCTCAGCTCGGCGTCGAGGGTCTCCTGGGCCACGCGCATGGCCTCGGCGTACACGGGGTCCTCCAGCCGCTTCCACATGTCGTCCGCGGAGACGTCCTCCACGCGGCTGACCACCCACCAGATGTTGCCGAAGGGGTCCTTGATCCGGCCGCCGCGCTGTCCGAAGGCGTCGTCGGCCAGCTCCGTGACGATACGGCCGCCGGCCGCGACGGCCCGCGCGAACGCCTCGTCGGCGTCGGCGACGAACACCCGCAGCAGGCTCGGCACGACGGGCCAGTCCGCGTGCCGGTCGAAGGCCAGCACCACGGTGTCGCCGATACGGATCTCGCCGTGTCCGATCAGGCCGTCCTCCGTCGCCACCCGCCCGAGTTCCTCACCCCCGAACGCCGCGGCCACGAAGTCGAGGAACGCCCCCGTGTCGTCGGTGACCACCCAGGGCGCCACCGTGGTGTAGCCCTCGGGCGCGGCATTGGTCTTCTCGGGCATCGCGGTCCTTTCGCTGACATCGGTTGTCGACAGCGACGCTAGGCGCGATTGCGGTCAGTTCCGGTCCGCAACGGCGCAGCGGCGGTGCCGCGATCCGCCGATACCCCCGCCCGGGCCCGGTCGGTCACGGCCGGCCGGGGGCCAGGGCCGGCTCGGGGCTCGGGGTGAGGTCGCGGCGGGGCAGCAGGAGCGGGGTGGTCAGGATGAGCAGGCCCACGACCGTGAGGGCGGTGCGCGGGCCGGTGACGTCGGCGAGCAGCCCGGCGAGCGCGGTGAGGACGGCGATGGCCGTCTGCTGGCCGATCGACCAGGCCGACAGGGTCCGGGCGACGAGGTGCCGGGGGGTGTGTTCGAGCCGGTAGGTGGCGAGCACCGGTGTGTACAGGCTCATGTTGACGATGATCGCCAGCTCGACGGCGATCACGGTGAGCAGGCCGACGACGCCGGGCCGGACGAAGGCCAGCCCGATCAGCCAGACGGCGCGCAGGGTGCCGACGGTCCGGAAGACCCACTGCTGCCCGTGGCGGGCCACCACCCGGCGGGCCAGCCGCGAGCCGATGAGCCCGCCGACGCAGGGCGCGGCGAAGGCGAGGCCGTACTGCCAGGGCGGGAAGCCGAGTTGGCGCAGCAGGAGCACGGCGAGCAGCGGTTCTGTGGCCATGATCAGACCGCCGACGAGCAGCTGGTTGAGGTAGAGCGCCCGCAGGCCGGGGTGGCCCAGGAGGTGCCGCCAGCCGTCGAGCAGCGCGCCCGCCCGGGTCGTCGGTGTGCCGGTGGGCCGCGGCGCGTCCTCCCGGCCGCGGATCGCGGTGACGCACAGCGCGGAGCACAAGTAGCTGAGCGCGTCGGCCACGACGGTGACGACCGGCCCGAACAGGCCGATGGCCGCTCCGCCGAGCGGCGGCCCGACCGCGATGGAGCTCCAGTTCGTGGACTCGAAGCGGGCGTTGGCCACGAGCAGGTCGTCCGGCCGGACGAGCGCCTTGAGGTAGGCGCCGCTGGAGGCGTTGAAGGCGATCTTGGCCGCGGCGGACACGGCGGAGACCACGAGCAGGTGGACGAAGCTGAGCCGGCCGAGGGCGTAGGCGGCCGGGACCGTCGCCATGACCGCGAACCGGGTCAGGTCCATCGCGACCATGACCGGGCGCTTGCGCCGGAACTCCACCCACGGCGCGAGCGGCAGCGCGATCAGCGCTCCCACCGCGGGCCCCACGGCGGACAGCGCGGACACCTCGGCGGGGCCCGCGTGCAGGGCCAGCACCGCGATCAGCGGCAGCGCGCCGAAGCCCAGCCCCGACCCGTAGGCGCTCACCGCGTACGCCGCCCAAAGCCAGCCGAACGGCCGCCCCAGCGCTCTCCTGCCCCTCATGCGCGGCGCTCCCCCTTCGACGGGCCGACGTGGACCGGTGAGAGCTAAGCGAGCGGCACAACCGCAGGTCAAACAACCGCACCGCCCGCGATCCACAACCATTCGTTGTTCACTAAGGTGAATCGACGTGGACCTCGAAGCCGTACGCACCTTCGTCGCCGTCGCGGACGCGGGCCAGTTCCAGAAGGCCGCCGCCGACCTGTCGATCACCCAGCAGGCGGTCTCCAAGCGGGTCGCCGCGCTGGAACGCGCCCTGGGCATGCGGCTGTTCGCCCGCGCCCCGCGCGGCGCCGAACTCACCATCGACGGCCAGGCGTTCCTGCCCCACGCGCGCGAACTGCTGCGCGTCGCCGAACGCGCGGTCGCGTCCGTACGCCCCGTCCGCCGTCCGCTGCGCGTCGACGTGATGGCCTCGCGCGGCGCGCAGGCGGGCCTGATGCGCGGCTTCCACCGCGCGCACCCCGAGATCGACCTCGACGTGGTGATGCTGCTGGAATTCGGCACGGCCGTCGGCGCCGTCAGGTCCGGTGCGATCGACGCGACCTTCCGCGCCGTCGCCGCGCCCGGCCTGCCGCTTCCCGAGGACGTCGCGTCCGTACGGGTGCTCGACGAGCCGCTCCAGCTCCTCACCGGCCCGGCCCACGCGCTGGCGCGCGCCCGGTCGGTGACCGTCGAGCGGCTCGTGGGGCACCGGATCTGGATGCCCGGCATCGTCCCCGGCTCCGAGTGGGGCGCCTACTACGACGACCTCGTCGACGAGTTCGGCCTCACCATCGAGGCGACCGGCCCCAACTTCGGTTCCGACGCGCTCCTCGACACCCTCGCCGAGACCCCGGCGCTGGCCACCTTCATGGGCGAGCCCACCCGTCTCATCTGGCCAGCGGGCCACGGCCTGCGCCGTATCCCGGTGACCGACCCCACCCCCGTCTACCCGCACGCCCTCCTGTGGCACCGCGACAACCCCCACCCGGCGCTGGCCGTTCTGCGCGCCCACCTCGCCGCCGCGGCGACCGCCCACGACGCCGCCGGGACCTGGCGCCCCGACTGGGTGATCCCCCCGTCTCCGGTGTCACCGCCGACGAACTCCGGGCCGGATGCGCCGGGTGGCGGCTGACCGACGTGACGCCCGGTGCGCGTCCGGTCCGGAAAGCCGGGGGTCGGCGCGTACGCTCATGGGCGGATGTTCCGGAAGTGGCGGAAGTGGTGCCAATGGCGCCAGGAGCGCCGACGGGAGCCGACGGGAGCGGTGCCGGGTGAGCGTGAGGGGTGGTCGCGGATGGCGGGGCGGATTCGGGTGCTGCTGACGGCCGTACTGGTGGCCGTGACGGGGATCGTGACGGCGTCGGCACCGGCCTCCGCGGTGATCGGCGGGTCGAAGAGCACGTACGGGCCGTGGGCGGTGCGGATGTTCGTCGACGGGAAGCCGGTGTGCACCGGGACGGCCGTGACGCGCCGGTGGATTCTGACCGCGTCGCACTGCTTCTTCGAGCAGGCGCGGCCGGTCGCGGACAAGCGGATCACGTTCCGGGTGGGCGGCCTCGACGTCCGCAAGGGCACGACGGTCCGCCCGGTGCCCGGCGGGCGCGTGGGAAGCGCCGTCGCCGACATGATGCTGGTCGAGGTGCCGGCCATGAACGTCCGCACCGCGCGCCTGTCCACCGCGCCCGTCCGCCCCGGCCGGACGGTGCGGGTGTACGGGTGGGGCGCGACGTGCGCCGGGGACGAGAACTCCTGCCAGTCGCCGGTGCTCAAGCAGTCGCGGCTGCGGGTCGTCCGGCCGGACGACCCGCGGTGCGACGGCGCCACCGCGCCGGGCGGCTCGGACTTCTGCATGGTGAAGGTGTCCGGGATCCCCGCGGGCGGGGACTCCGGCGGACCGGTGATGAGCGTCGCCCCGCACGGCGCGGAAACCCTCCTCGGCGTCTTCGACGGCTCCGACCGGGAGAAGGTCGCCGAGGCCGGGGACGTCGGTCAGCAGCTCGCCTGGATCCGCTCGGTCACCCGCCGGTAGCCCCCACCGCCCGCCTCGATCCGCACCGATCCGCACCCGGCGGTGGCCGCGACCGCTACCGGGCCTGCTGGGTACGGAACAGGCGGCGACATGGCCTGGAAGTCGGCGGGGCGCGTGGCGGGGCGGGCTTCGGCGAGGGGTCGGACAGCTGCCGGACAGGTGCGGGACAACCGCCGTACACCGACCGGATAGACTGCCGCAATTCTGCACCTCACCCGTATGCACCGTTTTTCACGCCAAAGAGGGAGCGTCGTGGCGCTGCTCGACCACACCCGGCCGGCGCCCGCGGCGGAGCCCACTGGCCGGGGAGACGCGCTGCGGCGCGCGGCCCGCGCGGCGGCGCCCGCGGTCCTCGGCTATCTGCTGGTGCGGCTCGCGGCGACCGCGATGCTCTGGATGTGGGCGCGGTCGGAACACAAGAGCCTGCTGGGGCTGCTGGGCCGCAAATGGGACTCGCTGTGGTTCCTGGGCATCATCGAGCACGGCTACGACCACGGCACCCCGGCGCAGAGCAACCTCGCGTTCTTCCCGCTCTACCCCCAACTGGTGCGCGGTACCGCCGCGCTGTCCCCCACCGGGCCCGCGACCACCGGCGTCGTCCTCGGCTGGCTCTTCGCGCTGGCCGCCGCCTGGGGCATCTACGCGGTCGGCGCGAAGCTGTACGGCCAGCGCGCCGGGGTGGTGCTCGCCGTGCTGTGGGGCGTCATCCCGCACGCCGTCGTCGAGTCGATGGCGTACACCGAGAGCCTGTTCACGGCGCTGGCCGCCTGGACGCTGTACGCGCTGCTCTGCGAACACTGGCTGACCAGTGCCTTCCTGTGCCTGCTCGCCGGGCTGACCCGGCCGACCGCCTCCGCGCTGGTGCCGGTGGTCTGCCTGGCCGCGCTGTTCGCGATCGTCCGCGCGCCGCGCGCCTGGCGCGCGTGGGCGGCGCTGCTGATCGCGCCCGCCGGCTGGATCGGCTATCTGGTGTGGGTGGGCCTGCGGGTGCACCGGCTGGACGGCTGGTTCCACATCCAGAAGGACGGCTGGGGATCGTCGTGGGACGGCGGCCGGTTCACCGTCGACAGCGCCCGGCACATCCTCAGCACGCCGTCGGCGCTCGACCTGTACGCGGTGACCGTCGTCCTGCTGCTGGCCGTGGCGCTCTTCGTCCTCGGCGTGCTCGACCGGCAGCCCTGGCCGCTGCTGCTCTTCAGCTTCCTGCTGCTGGCCACCTCGATCGGCGGCTCCGGCTACTACCACTCCAAGGCGCGCTTCCTCGTCGCGGCCTTCCCGCTGCTCATCCCGCCCGCCATCGCGCTGGCCAAGGCCAGGACCGGTACGGCCGTCACGGTCGTGACGACGCTGACGCTGGTGTCCGGGTACTTCGGCGGCTATCTGCTGCTGGTCTGGAACCACTCCCCGTGAGCCGGGCGGTTCACAAGCCGTAGCGCCGACGCCGTCGAAGACGCGCGGCATCGCGGACTGCCACGGCGCGCGGGAGAGCCGGCCGCCGACGCCGAGGCGCACGAGAAGCTCGACCTCTGCCTCGGCGACAAGGCGCCCTACGGCCTGATCGGCCTGTTCACCGGCGCCGCACCACCGGAACCCGCCTCCCCCGCGCGGGCCTGAACCGCGCGCGTGCGCGCGGCGGCGACGGCGGCTCCGCGCCCAGGAGGGGCGCGCGGGGACGGCGCTGTGGGATCCACAGGGCCGCGGGGGCTTGACGCGGGCGCTGGGTGGGCACCAAACCCACTCATGGGTTGTCCGCACGTCGAAGTTGTCGAAGCCGTACGCGGGAGGACATGTGCCGGAGTCACGGGCCGCGCTGCGCGCCCCGCACCGGGCCGAGGTGGTGCGCCTGCTGGAGCGGGCGGTGGCCCAGCAGGGGCAGGGCGTGGACGGGAAGGCGCTGCTGGCGCGGGGGTTGGAGCGGCTGGAGGAGATCGCGGCCGCGGCGGACGAGGAGTACGGGGCGTACGTCAGGGCGCTGGAGGCCGGTCAGGCGGCCGGACCGCAGGAGCGCTCGGGGCGCGCCACCGCCGCGGTGCAGGGCCTGGTCGCGGGCGTAACGGCCGCGGTGGCCTTCGGAGTCGACCTCGGCTACGGCCTCGCGGCGGGACCCGCGCTGGTGACCGGCCTCGCGGTCGGCGCGGCGGGAGCGGTGACGCTGACCGGAGCGGGCAAGCAGGGAAAGGCGCGGCGCGCGGGCGCCGGCCAGGGCTTACCGGGCGGTCCGGAACAACTGCGGCTGCTGTGGCTGGCCGCGCTCGACCGCCGCGGCGTACGGCCGTTCATCGAGGCGCAGCGCGCGGTCGTCCCCGCGCCGCCCCGCAAGCAGTCCGCCAAGGTGCCCAACCAGCCCTCCCCGCCGCGCCGTTCGGGCAACGACCGCAGCGCGGCGGCCCGCACACGCGCCGTACTGGAGCAGTCGTTCGGCCATCTCCCGGACGCGGAAGGCCCGTTCGCCGGGCGCCGCGCCCATGTCGCGCGGATCGCCCAGTGGGTGCACCAGGCCCGGGTGTCCACGGCGGTACGACCCACCGTGGTCGTCCTGCACGGACCGGCGGGCAGCGGCCGTACGACGCTGGCGGTGCGTACCGCACGGCAGTTGAAGGACCAGTTCCGCGGCGCGTGCGTGGTGGACCTGCGCGGCGCGAGCGACGGCAGGACGCCGCTGCCCACCAGGGAGGCGCTGCTGCACCTGCTCAACCGGCTCGGCGCGCCCCGCGACCAGCTCCTCTTCCGCGAGCGGCAGAATCAGGAACAGCACCTGCGACGGCTCAGCGAGCAGTACCAGCAGCACCTCAGGGACGTGCCCGTGGTGATCGTGCTGGACGACGCCACCGACGCGGCGCAGATCAGGACGCTGGTCCCCGAGCGGTCCGAGAGCCTGGTGCTGGTCACCAGCCGCGCGCCGTTCGACCCGGAGGAACTGGCGCTGCCCGGCGCCTTCGTGCACAGCCTGGACGTCGGCGCGCTCGACGCGGACGACACCTTGGAACTGCTGGGCGAACTGGCCGCGGCGGGCGGCGGCGCCGCCCCGCTGCGGGAGGAGGCCGAGCGGCTGCGCGACCTGTGCGCGGGTCTGCCGATAGCCCTGCGGATCGCCGGAGCCGCGCTCCCCGACCACCACGGCGCGACCGAACTCGCCGCAGACCTGGAGGTGTTCGGCCCGCGCGACCCGGTCGACCGCGTCCTCGCACTGCGCTACCACGACCAGCCGGAGCCCAACCGCCGCCTGCTGCGCCGCCTCGCGCTGGCCGGGCGCGCCAGCTTCGGCGCCGCCGCCGCGGCGGCCCTGATGGCCACCGACGAACGCGAGGCCGCCCGCAGGCTCGACGAACTCGCCGCCGCGGGGCTGATCGAGAACGTCCGCGGCAGCCGCTACCGCCCGCACGACCTCGTCCGCGCCTTCGCGGGCGAACGGCTGCTGGACGAGGAGGACCCGGTGGAGCGCGGCGCCGCCCACGAGCGGCTGATCCGCTCGTACGCGGACCTCGCGAACACCGTCATCCGGCTGGTCGAGGGCAAGACCTCCACCCGCGCCGGGCGCTTCGGCCAGCACGGCTTCGCCTCACTGGAGCTGGCGCTGCGCTGGCTGGACGAGGAGTCCAGCTTCATCACCGCCGCGCTGCGCGACACCGAGGGCGTCGACCGGGCCGCCGTACAGGCGCTGCTCGGCGCGCTGTGCGACTACTGCCTGCTGCGTGGCGACCTCTACCGGCTCGGCGAGATCAGCGAGATGGCGCAGGCCCAACAGGCCGCCGGGCAGCAGAAGTCGGGCCCCGACGAGGACCGCTCGGTGCTGGTGCGGTCGGTGCAGTGGCGTACCGGCATCGCGGCCCGGCAGCTCGGCGAGCTGGACAAGGCGCGGTCGACGCTGACGTCGGTGGTCGACCTGTACTTCGAGGCGCGGCACCCGTCGGGCGCGGCCCGCGCGCTGGACAGCCTCGGCATCACCCTGCACCACCAGGGCAACCTCAAGGAGGCCGAGCGCAGGCTGCGCGAGGCGCTGGAGATCCAGTCCGCCCCCGAGCTGGACGAGGACCGGGCCTGGACGCTGCACGCGCTGGCCGCCGTGCTGCGCGACATGGGCCAGGTCGGCACGGCGCTGGAGCTGCTGCGCGAGTCGCTGGCGCTGCACCGCGAGAACGAGAGCGTGCAGGGCGAGGCGTGGGCGCACCTCCAGCTCGGCCAGGTGTACCTGCGGCTCGGGCGGCTCGACCTCGGCGAGGCCGAACTGCGCGCCGCCGGGCAGTCGTACGCGCTGGCCCGCGACCCGCGCGGCGGCGCGTGGACCGCGACGCAGCTCGCCCGGGCCCTGCTGCTGCGCGGCGAGGCCCGGCAGGCCGCCCAGGACCTGGACGAGGCGGTGCAGCGGCACCGCGCCTGCGAGGACGCGCGCGGCGAGGCGTGGACGCTGTACTACCTCGGGCACGCGCTGGAGGAGTCCGGCGACACCGACTCGGCGCTGCGCACCCTGGAACGCGCCCGCACGATGTTCTCCCGCATGCGGGACGTCTACGGGCTGGCCTGCGCCCGGCACCACTCCGCGCGGGTCACCCGCGACCAGCGGGCGGCCCGTACCGGCAATCTGCGCAACAGCGGCTTCGCCCGGCAGCTCCTCCAGGACGCCCGCCAGGACTTCCGCCGGATCGGCGTCGAGCACGGCGAGGCGTGGTCGTGCGTCGAGCTGTCCGTCATCGACGCCGGGAACGGGCGGCTGCCCGAGGCCCTCGCCCTCCTCGACGAGGCCGTCGAGCTCTTCCGGGGGCTCGGCGACCGCCGCGGCCACGACTGGGCCGTCTTCCTGCGCGCCACCGTCCAGCCGCTGCTCTCCGAGGACGGCCTGCCCCTGGCCCGCTCAGCCCTCGCAGGGCTCCTCGCCGACGCCTATCCGGGGCGGGACCCGGACCTCGAGGAGTACGTCGAGGCGTACGCCCTCCTCCTGGAGCGCGGCACCGTCGCCCCCGGCGGACCCTGGGACACCTGGCGCCTCGGCATGACCCCCGGCCGCTCCGCCCGCATGGTCATGGCCGTCCCCGTCTGACCCCTTGCACACGACGTGCCCCGTCGGGGCGCGGGGAACCGCGCGGCCGGCCACGACGCTCCCGCAGGTCACCGCCCGCCCCGGCGGGGCAGATCGGTGGTCTCCGGACCACCGGCCGGTGGCGGCTGGCCGCGCGGTTCCCCGCGCCCCTGAAAAGCACGCCCCGCGCAAGGGCCGCCCCCGTCAGGGGCGTGGCGGCTCCGGGGCGGAGGAGGCGGAGGCGGAGGCGGCGGGAGAAGCGGAGGGAGAGGCCGCGGGGGCCTCATGCGGCGGGCGAGCCGCGGGCTCCTCGGTGAAATCGATCTTCTTCATCTGCTTGCCCATGTTCTTCATCAGCAGCCACAGCCCGATGGCGATGGCGGCGAAGATCACGAAACCGAGGAGCCCCGGCGTCACCTTGTCCTGGTTCAGCTCACCGGCGGCGTTCGAGGCGAGCGGGACCAGCGTATTGAATCCGTGGGAGGCGTTCACCCGCCCATTGTCGCCTAGGCCCTCTCGATCCCCGCAAAGAGGTCGTCCTCAGGGATCGAGGTGTCCACGCGGGACTGCGCCAGCTCGTAGTCCTCGGTCGGCCAGACCTCCCGCTGGAGGTCCATCGGGATACGGAACCAGCCGCCGTCCGGGTCGATCTGCGTGGCGTGCGCGAGCAGCGCCTTGTCACGGATCTCGAAGAAGTCCGCGCAGGGCACGTGGGTGGTGAGCTGCCGCTCCGGGCGGTCGAACTCCTCCCAGCGCTTGAGCCACTCCCCGTACGGGGACTCCATGCCGCGCGCGAGCAGCGCCTCGTGCAGCGCGAGGGTGCGCTCCTTGTTGAAGCCCTGGTTGTAGTAGAGCTTCAGCGGCGTCCACGGCTCCCCGGCCTCGGGGTAGCGCTCGGGGTCGCCCGCGGCGTCGAAGGCCACCGCCGAGATCTTGTGGGTCATGATGTGGTCCGGGTGCGGATAGCCGCCGTTCTCGTCGTACGTGGTGATGACGTGCGGCCGGAACTCGCGGATCAGCTTCACCAGGGTGCCCGCCGCCACGTCCACGTCCTGGAGGGCGAAGCAGCCCTCGGGCAGCGGCGGCAGCGGGTCGCCCTCGGGCAGTCCCGAGTCGACGTAGCCGAGCCAGGACTGGCGGACGCCCAGGATCTGGCGCGCCTCGTCCATCTCCTTGGCACGTACCTCGTGGATGTTCTCCTCGATGTAGGGGTCGCCCTGGAGTTTGGGGTTGAGCACCGAGCCACGCTCGCCTCCGGTGCAGGTCGCCACCAGTACGTCCACCCCCTCGGACACGTACTTGGCCATGGTGGCCGCGCCCTTGCTCGACTCGTCGTCGGGGTGGGCGTGAACGGCCATCAGTCGAAGCTGCTCAGTCAAGGCTGGGTCCTCAGGTCTTCGGGGTCCGAGCGGCGCCGAGCCCCCGTCTTCTAAGCCCCCTCCGTCGGCCGAGAGGGCGCCTCCTATAGTGACCGAGTGAGGGGACGATTAATTCCGCCGTTCCCGCGCTCGGGAGGAAAAGCCTATGACCGCCGTGCGGCCCGGTGAGCCGGGCGCCCGTCCCGCCCTGCCCGACGGCAGGTACGGTCCGGGCGCCGACGCGCGGGCGGACCGCAAGCTGCGGATCGCCGCCGTCGTGCTGGGCGCGCTGATGGTCGTCGGCGTCGGCTGGTACGGCTGGCACGCCCTCACCGGCACCAAGGTCAGCGGTCAGGTCATCGCCTTCAAGGCCGTGTCGGACCAGGCCGTGGAGATCCACCTGGAGGTCCACAAGGACCCGGGGACCGTCGCCGTCTGCACCCTGCGCTCGGTGGACGTCGACCACAACGAGGTGGGCCGCAAGGACGTCCGCCTCGCGCAGCACGCCCGGCAGGTCGACACCGTCGTCACAGTGCGGACGACCTCGCGCGGTGAGACCGGTGAGCTGGTCAGCTGCCAGACCGCCCCGCGCGGCTGACCCCGGACCCCGGCACCCGCGTTCGTTTCCCGTCCCCTTGACCGACGAGTAATTGTTAGGCTCGTGGTTTCGTCCCGGCGACCGGTGGCAATGGACTTGTTCATCGGGGCGCACCCCGGCACCGGCCGTGGGGACGAGCCGTCGGCCCCACGGGTGCGACGGCACACACCGCCCCGCGGGGAGTCCGCGGGACAGGCACACGGCATGACCAGTACCGACGAGGAGCACCTGTGACCCAGACCAGCGAGAACGTCACCTGGCTGACCCAGGCGGCGTATGACCAGCTCAAGGCCGAGCTGGAGCATCTGTCTGGTCCGGCGCGCGCCGAGATCGTCGCCAAGATCGAGGAAGCCCGCCAGGAAGGCGATCTCAAGGAGAACGCCGGCTATCACGCGGCGCGTGAGGACCAGGGCAAGCTGGAGCTGCGCATCCGCCAGCTCAACCAGATCCTGGAGTCCGCGAAGGTCGGCGAGGCCCCGGCGGACGACGGTGTGGTGGCGCCCGGCATGGTGGTGACCATCGCCTTCGACGGCGACCCCGACGACACCATGACCTTCCTGCTCGGCTCCCGCGAGGGCGTCTCCAGCGACCTGGACACGTACTCGCCGCAGTCGCCGCTCGGCCGCGGTGTGGCGGGCAAGAAGCCGGGCGAGGACGCCACGTACGAACTGCCCAACGGCAAGAGCGCGTCGGTGAAGGTCCTCGACGTGAAGCCGTACCAGGGCTGAGCGGACAGCGGTGTGCCGCCCGTCCCCGTGGCACGGGCGGCACATGTGTGACGCGGCTTTTCCGCGAAGGCGTCGGGCGTGACGCGATCGTCAAGCGTGAGGCGGTCGTCCGGCTCTCCGCGGTGACCGGCTGTTAAGCGGTCGCCGAGCGGTACTTGCGGACCGCGAGCGTACGGAAGACCACGATGATGAGCACGGACCAGATCAGCGACGCCCACACCGGGTGCTGCATCGGCCAGGCGCCGGACTGCGAGACGCCCGGGTTGCCGAAGAGCACGCGGCACGCCTGCACGGTGGCGCTGAACGGGTTCCAGTCGGCGACCGCCTGGAGCCAGCCCGGCATGTTGGACGAGTCCACGAAGGCGTTCGACACGAACGTCACCGGGAAGAGCCAGATCAGGCCGCCCGAGGTGGCCGCCTCCGGGGTGCGGACCGACAGGCCGATCAGCGCGCCGATCCAGGAGAAGGCGTAGCCCAGCAGGAGCAGCAGCAGGAACGCGCCGATCATCTTCGGCACGCCGTTGTGGATGCGCCAGCCGACGAGCACGCCGACCACCGCGAGGACGACGACGGTGAGCGTCGTCTGGACGAGGTCGGCGAGGGTGCGGCCGGTGAGCACCGCGCCGCGCGCCATGGGCAGCGACCGGAAGCGGTCGATGAGGCCCTTGTTCATGTCGTCGGCGATGCCCGCGCCCGCGCCGGCGGTGGCGAAGGTGACCGTCTGGGCGAAGATGCCCGCCATCAGGAAGTTGCGGTAGTCGGAGGCGCTGAGGGAGCCGCCGACGGCGACCGAGCCGCCGAAGACGTAGCTGAACAGCACCACGAACATGATCGGCTGGATCAGCCCGAAGATGATCATCTCGGGGATGCGCAGCATCCGGATGAGATTGCGCTTGGCGACGACCAGCGAGTCCCTGACGGACTGGACGACGCCGCCCGCGCCCTTGGGCGCGGCGGTGGTCACGATGTCGGTCGTGGCGCTCACTTGACTGCCTCCTTGCGGGACGCGTCGGCCTTGCGGGCGCCCGCGTCGTCGGTCTCCTCGTCGGCGGCGTTGTCCTGCTCGGCCGCGTGGCCGGTCAGGGAGATGAACACGTCGTCCAGGGTGGGTCGGCGCAGGCCGATGTCGTCGATCTCGATGCCCTGCGCGTCCAGGTCGCGGATCACCTCGGCGAGCAGCTTGGCGCCGCCGGTCACCGGGACGGTGATCTTCCGCTGGTGTTCCTCGATCTTCGCGTCGCCCTTGCCGAATCCGGCGAGCGCGCGGGCGGCGTCGGAGATGCGGTCCCGCTCGTGCACGACGACCTCGACGCGTTCGCCGCCGGTCTGCGCCTTGAGCTGGTCGGAGGTGCCGCGCGCGATGACCTTGCCGTGGTCGATCACGCAGATGTCGTGCGCGAGGTGGTCGGCCTCTTCCAGATACTGGGTGGTGAGCAGCAAGGTGGTGCCGCCCGCGACCAGTTCCTGGATGACCTCCCAGAGCTGCTGGCGGTTGCGCGGGTCGAGTCCGGTGGTCGGCTCGTCCATGAACATCACCGGCGGGCTCACGACGAGCGCGGCGGCGAGGTCCAGGCGGCGGCGCATACCGCCGGAGTAGGTCTTGGAGGGCCGGTTCGCGGCGTCCGCCAGATTGAAGCGCTCCAGCAGTTCGTCGGCCCGCGCGCGGGCCGCCTTGGCGCTCATCTGGTAGAGCTGGCCGACCATTTGGATGTTCTCCCGGCCGGTCAGATACTCGTCGACCGCGGCGAACTGACCCGACAGGCCGATGTGCCTGCGGACCTCGTTGGGGTGCTTCAGTACGTCGATGCCCGCGACGACGGCTCTGCCGCTGTCGGGTTGCAGGAGTGTGGTCAGGACCCGGACGGCGGTGGTCTTTCCCGCGCCGTTCGGCCCGAGCAGCCCGAGGACCGTGCCCTCCGGCACGTCGAGGTCCACTCCCCCCAGTGCCTTGACATCGCCGAAGGTCTTCACAAGACCCTCTGCATAGATGGCGCCCGGCATTTTGTCACTCCGTCCGTTGGTGCGGTGTGCAGCTCTCACGACTGGTGCGGTGTGCGGCTTCATGACTTCGACCGCCCGAACGGCCGAAACTCATCGCTCAGCGCGCGGCGGACCGCGCGGCGAACCGCGATGGAACGCGAGAATGACAGACGCGATATATCGCGTCAAGCCAATTTCGCGTCCGCCACGGAACCTGGTACACGGCGCGCCGCCGCGGGGCTCGGCGGGCCATTCCCCCGCGGCGGCGGGTCGTACGACGGCGAACTCCGCCCGCCGGGGCGGTCACCGGATGACGGTGTAACCCGCGTTCTCCAGTGCCTCGCCCACGGCGACACAGTGCTCAGGTCCCTTGGTTTCCAGGTGCACCTCGACCTCGGCCTCGGTGAGGCCGAGCCGCGGGTCGGTGCGCACATGGCTGACATCGAGGACGTTAGCGTCGACCACTGACAACACCCCCAGGAGCGTGGCGAGCGCGCCGGGCCGGTCGGTGAGACGCAGCCGCAGGGACAGGTAACGGCCGGCGGCCGACATGCCGTGCCGCAGGATGCGCTGCATCAGCAGCGGGTCGACATTGCCGCCGGAGAGCACCGCGACGACGGGCCCCCGCAGCGCCTCGGGCGCGGCCAGCAGCGCCGCGACCGGACTGGCCCCGGCCGGTTCCACGACCAGCTTCGCGCGTTCCAGGCAGAGCAGCAGCGCGGAGGAGAGCTGGTCCTCCGTCACCGTCACGACCTCGTCCACCAGGTCCCTGACCAGGGCGAACGGTATGTCGCCCGGACGGCCGACCATGATTCCGTCGGCCATCGTGGCGACCGTGCCGAGCGCCACCGGGCGGCCGACGGCGAGCGAGGGCGGATACGCGGCGGCGCCCGCGGCCTGCACGCCGACGATCTTCACATCGGGCCGCAGCGCCTTGACGGCGACCGCGAGACCGGCGGCGAGACCGCCGCCGCCGATGCCGACCACGATGGTGCCGACCTCGGGACACTGCTCAAGGATCTCCAGGCCCACCGTGCCCTGCCCGGCGATGATGTCCGGGTGGTCGAAGGGGTGGATGAAGACCGCCCCGGTCTGCTCGGCGTACGCGATGGCCGCCCGCAGCGTCTCGTCGACGACCGCGCCGTGCAGCCGTACCTCGGCGCCGTAGTCACGGGTCGCGGCCACCTTGGGCAGCGGGGCGCCGACGGGCATGAAGACGGTCGAGCGGACACCGAGCAGGGAGGCCGCGAGGGCCACGCCCTGGGCGTGGTTCCCGGCACTGGCCGCCACCACCCCGGCCGCGCGCTCCTCCGGGCCGAGGCCCGCGATGCGGACGTACGCGCCGCGAATTTTGAACGAACCTGTGCGTTGAAGATTCTCGCATTTGAGGTGCACAGGTGCTCCGACCAGCGACGACAGATGGCGGCTGCCTTCCATCGCGGTGATACGGGCCACCCCGGAGAGCATTTTGTGCGCTCCTCGCACGTCATCGAGGGTGATCGAAGGGGACGCTGCGGGCACCGAACTGTCCATGGGCCCAGTCTCCCAGCTCCGGCGGACCGCCACCGCCGGGGGCCAAGGGTGTCACCGGCGGCCGGAATACGTGTCAGGGCCGGGGCCGCGGCGGGCGGCGTATTGCCGGTGAAGGGTCACGGGGCCTTCCGCGCCGCGTACTCTTCTCCACAACTTCCGCCTTCCCGTTCCCCTTCACAGGACCGACAGAACGCGAGCTTCAAGGTCATGTCCAACCCCACGGAGACCTCGACCGAACTCCTTGAGCGCCTCCAGCACCAGGTCGCACTTTTCGCCCGTCGCGCGGAACAGACGCGGCTCGGCGGAGTCGGCAAGGCCCGCAACTCCATGGACCGCGCCGCCTACCTGCTGCTCAACCGGCTCGACCGCGAAGGCCCGATGGGCGTCAAGGCGCTCGCCGAGGCCATGGGCATCGACTCCTCCACGGTCACCCGTCAGGTCGCCCCGCTCGTCGACACCGGCCTGGTCAAGCGCACCTCGCACCCGGAGGACGGCCGCGCGGTCGTCCTCGCCCTGTCGCCGCGCGGCCGGTCCCGGCTCGACGCGGTACGCGACTCCCGCCGCCGGCTGATGGCCGAGGTCACCGACGAGTGGACCCCGCGGGAGCGGGAGATCTTCACCGAGCTGCTGGCCCGCTTCAACACCTCGCTCGCCGACTGGCACACCGGGGCGGGACAGCGCGAGGAGCCGGAGTCCGACGAGGCCGGTGGGACCGAGGGGACCGGCGGCGCGACGGGGTCGCGGGGAGACACGCAAGGGGCTTGACCCGGAACACCCGGTTGCCGTCCCATGGCCGCGTGGGGAAGCGCCGGGCGGCAGCGGAAAACCGACGGGACGCCGAATTCGCGGCGTTCACCGCGGGCGCGGCGGGCCGTCTGCTGCACGCCGCCACACTGCTGGCGGGCGACCCTGAGGCCGCCGACCGCCTCCTGACCGCGACGCTCGCGCACGTCTACGCCAACTGGCTCACGATGCGCGCGGAGGACCCGTACGAACGGGCCAGGAGCGAGCTGGTACGGCGGTTCGCCTACCGCCCGTGGTGGCGGCGGCCCCGCGGCGGCACCCTGGACCGGCTCAGCGGCCAGGAGCGGCTGATCGTCGTGATGCGGCACTTCGAGGGCGTCGCGGAGGAGCAGACCGCGGCCCAACTCGGCCTGCCCGTCGAGCGGGTGCGCGCCATCTGCGCCCGCGGGACGGCCACGCTGCGCAGCAGGCCCGAAGAGGACGATCCGGCCGCCGACGCGGCGGCCAGGGCCGTGGCCGCCGCCGCGGCGCGGGCCCGCAGAGCCCCCGGGGAGACCGAACCGGCTTCCGAGGCAGCGGAGTTGGCCGAGTCCAGCGCGGTGGCGCCGTGAGCCGCCTGCCCAACCGCCGCGACGACGAGGTGCGCCGCCTGCTGGACACCCCGCACCCGGTGGTCCCGCTCGATCTCACCGCCCGCGCCGCCGCCCGCGGACGCCGGATCGTACGCCGCCGCCGGGTCGTCCGACTCGCCCTGTGGCTGGTGCTGTTCGCGGCCGTCGTGGCCGGTCTGGTCCTGGCCGCGGTGGCGTGGCCCGACCACTCGGCCCCTACGACGCCGACGGACGGCAGTTGGTGGTCGGCGACGGGCTGACGCCTTTCGTGGGAAAGGCGCCGGGCCCGTACGGTACGCGGCGCGCGCGACCGTACGGGCCCGGGAGCTCACGCTCTCACGACCGTGTCACAACCTCAGCCGAGGGCCTGCGCCAGGTCGGCCAGCAGGTCGTCCGCGGCCTCGATGCCGACCGACAGGCGTACCAGATCGGCGGGCACCTCCAGCGCGGAACCGGCCACCGAGGCGTGCGTCATACGGCCCGGGTGCTCGATCAACGACTCGACGCCGCCGAGGGATTCGCCGAGCGTGAAGAGCTCCGCGCGGTCGCAGACGGCGACCGCCGCGTCCTCGCCGCCCACGACGCGGAAGGACACCATGCCGCCGAACGCCTTCATCTGCTTGGCGGCCACCTCGTGCCCCGCGTGCTCCGGCAGACCGGGGTAGTACACCTGCGCCACCTTCGGGTGCGCGGCCAGCATGCCGGCCACCCGCGTCGCGTTGGCGCTGTGCCGGTCCATCCGTACCGCGAGCGTCTTGACGCCGCGCATCACCAGCCACGCGTCGAACGGCCCGGCGACCGCGCCCATCGCGTTCTGGTGGTACGCCAACTCCTCGCCCAGGCCCGCGTCCGAGGTGACCAGCGCGCCGCCGACCACGTCGGAGTGCCCGCCCATGTACTTGGTCGTGGAGTGCACGACGACGTCCGCGCCGAGCGCCAACGGCTGCTGGAGGTAAGGACTCGCGAAGGTGTTGTCGACCACCAGCCGCACCCCGGCCTGCCGGGCGACCCCGGCGACCGCCGCGATGTCGGTGATGCCGAGCAGCGGGTTCGAGGGCGTCTCGACCCAGATCAGCTTGGTCTCCGGCCGGAGCGCGTCCCGTACCGCCTGGACGTCGGAGGTGTCGGCCACCGACCAGCGCACGCCCCAGCGCTCCACGACCTTCGCGAAGAGCCGGAAGGTGCCGCCGTACGCGTCGTTCGGGATCACCACGTGGTCGCCCGGCGCGAGCATCGTACGCAGCAGGCAGTCCTCGGCCGCGAGCCCCGAGGCGAAGGCGAGGCCGCGGCTGCCGCCCTCCAGCGCCGCCAGGTTCTCTTCGAGGGCGGTCCTGGTCGGGTTGGCCGACCGGCTGTACTCGTAGCCGCCGCGCAGGCCGCCGACACCGTCCTGCTTGTACGTCGACACCTGGTAAATCGGCGTCACCACGGCCCCGGTCTGCGCGTCCGCGGCCTGGCCGGCGTGGATCGCGAGGGTCTCGAAGTGCTGGTGGCCGATGTCCTGGTGCCCGATGTGCTTGTCGCTCATGGCCCCGAGCGTAGTGCCGCCGTCAGGCCCGCGCCGACAGCCTCGCGCGCAGCACGGCCGCGCTGCGCTCGCACCACTCGGCGTTTCCCCGCTCGAAGGCGAGGCCGCGCAGGCACGTCAGATACGGGCCGATGCGGGTGCCGTGGCGCAGGAAGTCCTCCTCGTCCCGGTCACCGCGGAGCTTGCCGAGCAGGGTCGTGAACAGCTCGGCCTTCGCCGCCGCGAAGGCGGCGCGCTCCATGAGCTGGGCGATGACGGCCTCGGTGCCGAGGCGGTCGGCGGTCTGAACCTTCACAAGGAGTTCATCACGGATGAAGGACGGTTTCGCGGGCGCCGCCGCGAAGCGTTCCAGTTCGGCGAGGCCGGCGTCGGTCACCTGGAAGAGGCGCTTGTTCGGCCGCGTGTCCTGGACGACCTCCCGGCCGGTGACCAGGCCGTCGCTCTCCAGCCTGGTCAGTTCCGCGTAGAGCTGCTGGGGCAGCGCGTGCCAGAAGTTGGCCACGCCGACGTTGAACGCCTTGGCCAGCTGGTAGCCGCTCAGCTCCTCGTCCAGCAGCGCCGCGAGGACCGCGTGGCGCAAAGCCATCGCTCGGCCTCCTCCCGTCCGCCCGGTCCGTTGTACGCTCGACATGATACTCAAGAAAGTGACTAATCAGATGCACGAGTAGGGGGGCCGCCCAGGGCAGCCCTCCAGAACCGAAGGAGCAGCCGCCGTGACCGCGACGGACGCCGTGACCGCAGACCCCTCCGCCTTCCGCGCCGCCGTCGAGTCGGGCGACGTCGAGGCCCTCAGCCGCCTGTTCACCGACGACATCCGGCTCTACAGCCCGGTGAAGTTCACCCCGTTCGAGGGCAAGCCGCTCGTCGTCGGCCTCTTCCACGTCCTGGTGCGCACCTTCGAGGACTTCCGCTACATCGGCCGGTTCGACGGCTCCGCCCGGACCACCGGTGACGGCACCGACACCCCGTCCGCGATCCTGCTCTTCCGCGCCACCGTCAACGGCAAGGAGATCCACGGCATCGACATGCTCCAGTTCGACCCGGCCGGGCTGATCAAGGAGATCACCGTCATGGTCCGCCCCCAGTCCGCCGTCCAGACCCTCGGCGAAGCCGTCCTCGCCGGCCTCGTCGCCGACGGCCTGGCCCCGGCCCCGGCCCCGCGCTGACGGCCGACGGCTCGGCCCGCACAGGAGGCAGGGGGCAAGGGGTGAATGACGTGACCGGGGAACCGCCGCTCGCGGCGGATGAGGCGTTGCGCCACGTGACCGGCCTGGCGCGGGCCGGGACGCCGGTTGCCGCCGGGGTGCGGGTGAGCGTGAATTTCCATCCGGACCGCGGGGGGATGCTGGAGGCGCTGGGACGGGAGGGCGTGTACCGGTCGCAGTTCGTGACCGGTACGAGCAACGGGGGCCTGACCGCGTATCCGGGCGGAGACCGGTGGCGGTGGGAGAGCCGGATCTTCGGGGGCGCGTACGACCGGGCGGACGGGCGGGCACGGCCGGTGTACGGGGCGTTGAACTTCCGGCGCGAGCGGGTCGGCGCGGCCCCGCGCTTCGGGTCCGCGCACTTCCGGCTGCGCGCCGGGACGCTGGCACGGGCGACCTTCTGCTATCCGGACAGCGCCCGGGAACCGTCCGACTTCGGGGTCGAAGGGACGGTGTCGGCCCTGGTGGAGCTGGCCCGCGCGGACACCGCGGCCGGGCGGGGGGACGCGCTCGACGGCTATGTGGAGGCGCAGGTGCACGGTCCCGTGGTGCTCGCCGAGGACGTGGAGGCGCTGGTGCTCGACCCGAGCCACCGCGGCACCGCCGTGGAGGACGCCGCGCGCCTGCTGCCGTGCCCGCTGGAGTGGCACGCCGGTTTCCGCCTCGCCGTCACGGAGTTGCGCCGCCACCCGGACTACCGGGGGCCGGAATTCGTCGCGCTGGGCGCCGAGATCGCGGAGGGCGGATTCCTCGACCCGCGCGTCATCGGCGAGGCCGCCCGCACCGGCCGCCACGACCCGCAGTCGCTCAAGCGCGTCTGGCACTGCGTGGCCCGCTTCGGGGCGCCGCCGGAGGGTCAGGCGGTTGTGGTGGGGGAGGTCGGGGAGGTGGGGAGGCGGTAGTCGGACAGGGAGAGCATGCGGCGGTGCTGGGGGCGCAGACCCGTGATGTGGAGCGGGAGCGCGAAGGCGGTGCAGCGGGCGTGCAGGCTGCTCAGGAAGCGCAGCGCCGTCGTGTCCATGAAGGGGACGGCGTCGAAGTCGAGGTGGACCCCCCGCAGGCCGGGGCGCAGCGCCAGTTGGGCCTGGGTCAGGGCCGGGCGCGCTTCGAGGTCGATGTCCCCGCACGGCCGGAGGGTGAGTATCCCGTCGTCGTCCAGCGCGGTCGGACAGGTGAAGGGAGCCGTGGCGTCCATGGCGGTCTGTGTCCTCTCTCGAATCTCGAAGGGTCTGCACCCTTGGACACCGTGGGCGGACGGACATCACGCGCGGGGACGTACCCGGT
This sequence comes from Streptomyces sp. NPDC024632, assembly GCF_055559175.1. Lineage (NCBI taxonomy): Bacteria > Bacillati > Actinomycetota > Actinomycetes > Kitasatosporales > Streptomycetaceae > Streptomyces > Streptomyces sp. NPDC024632. Next base: position 25,994 of record NZ_JBVHLD010000017.1, on the reverse strand, counting down.
GAAAACGGGCGGTCTCAGACGATCGCGGTGACCGTCACCGACACCGTGACCGGCGTGGTCAGCGTCTGCGGATACGTCGTGTAGACCGCCTCGACGACCGCCTCCCGCACGTGCTGGGCGACCCGGGCCGCCTGGTAGCCGGTGCGTACGGCCAGCGAGACCGTGACCGCGCACTGCGCGGGGTCGGTCCGCCACCGCACGGTGACACCGGGGGCGGTACGGGAGCGCAGGCGGTCGGTCAGGCGCGGGCTGAGGTAGGCGACGCCGGGGACGTCGACCGCGGCGGCGCCCGCCGCGGTCGCGGTCTCGCGCTCTTCCGGTGTGCGGGTCAGCGGGTTCATCGGGTCAGCCCTCCCCAGAGGTCGCGTCGTTGAGCGGGCGGTCGGCCGCCGCCCCGTCGTCCAGGACGTCCACCACCGACACATCCACCGCGGCGACGTCCAGGCCGATCACCGCGTGCGCCGCGTTCATGACGCGTTCGCGGACCGCCGCGGCGGCCTCGGGGACGGTACGGCTGAGGACGACGGCCACTTCCAGGCGGACCCGCAGCGGCACGCGCGGCAGCGGCAGGCCGGGCAGTACGTAGCGCGCGGGCTCGCGGGCCGCGGTGATCCGGCAGCTCCCGGCCACGACACCGGGAACCGCGTCCGCGGCCTGCCGGAAGAGCCGGGCGGCGGCGGTCTCGGTGATCCAGTCGTCGGCCGCGGGGTCGCCGAGCGGTACGAGGCGGCCGGGCCGCAGTTCGGTCCGCACCAGGTCCATCACGCGGGCGGCCAGATCGGGCGCGGGCAGGTCGCGTACCGCCAGCGCCTGGTGCACGGCCTGGTCGAGCTGGGCCAGTTCGGCGAGCGAGTCCCGGCAGTGCGGGCAGTCCTCGTGGCCGGGGGCGGGCTCGCCGCCCTCCCACAGATCGGCCAACGAGGCGTCGCAGGGCAGGAGTTCGTCGTCTAGCGCCATGTGTCCATCGCCTCCGTCAGATAGCGGCGGGCGCGGAAGATCCGTCCCCGGACGGCCGGTTCGCCGATCCCCACGGCGGCGGCGATCTCGTCGTACGACAGGCCGTGGAATTCGCGCAGCACCCAGCACGCGCGCTGCTCGGGGGTGAGCCCGGCCAGCGCGCGGTGCAGCGCCTCGGCCGACGCGGCGGACTCCGCGGCGCGGACGGGCGAGGACTGGTACTCGGGCGCGGCGGGTTCGACGATCGAGTCCAGCGGCTGGGTGGGGCGGCGGCCCCTGAGGACGTTGAGGCAGCGGTTGGTCACGATGCGGTACATCCACGTGCCGAAGGCCGCGTTCCTGCGGAACTCCGGCAGCCGCCGCCACGCGCTGACATACGCGTCCTGCACCGCGTCCTCCGCCTCGGCGTCGTTGCCGAGCAACCGGCGTGCCAGGCGCAGCAGTTCGCCGCTGTGCCGCCGTACCAGGATCTCGAACGCCTCGTCGTCGCCCTCGCTCGCGCGGGCGACCAGCAGGTCTTCCTCCCGCCCGGACGCCGGCGGCTCCGGCTCGGGCGGGGGCACATGCGACGGCGCCCCGTCGGACGCCTCACCGGACACGGCACCGCGCCGGGTCCTCGGCGGCGAGCAGAGGCACGTACAAGCAGGTCAACGTCGTCCGTCCAACAGGTGATCGCGGTCCACGGGGGTGTGCCGTACGGCACCGGGTTCGTGCGAGCGGCAGCGGCGTGCGGGGGCGCCGGGGTGGGACAGCCCCGGCGCCCCCGGAGAACGGCTACTGCACTCGTCCCTCGGCGGGGGTGTCGTCGTCCTCGTCGGGCAGGTGCACGTCGACGATCGAGACGTTGACTTCGACGACCTCGAGGCCGGTCATGCGCTCGACGGCGGAGATCACGTTCTCCCGTACGTCGGCGGACACATCGGTGATGGCGACGCCGTACTCGACCACCAGCTCCAGGTCCACGGCCGTCTGCCGCTCGCCGACCTCGACCTTGACGCCGCGGGTCACGTTGGGGCGGCCACCGGGGACGCGGTCGCGGATGGCGCCCATGCTGCGGGCGAGGCTGCCGCCGAAGTCGTGGACGCCGAGCACCTCGCGTGCCGCCATGCCCGCGATCTTCTCCACGACGGAATTGGCGATGGACGTACGGCCGCGCTCGGCGGGCACGCGGAAGGCGCCGTCGGCCCGCTTCTCCAGGCCCTGCCCCTTGCTGCCGTCGTCGTCGCGGTCCGTGCTGGTGCGCTGGGGCGAAACCGGCGCTTCGGCCTTCGTCGTGGTCATACCGGGTCTCCTGGTGTTCGCAAGTACACCGGCCGGGTCGCGCGGATCCACTGACGCGGATCGCACGACGGTGGATCGTACGAATACGCCGACCCTACGGTGCATGTGGCGGCCTCATGGGCCCTGACATTCTTAAGACACCCCTGATCCGGAGACCTCACGCGCGAATCCGGGATCTTCTCGAAGAGATTCCCGCGCGGGTCGGCGGGAGCGGGCCCGGCCCGGGTCCTGAGGCTCCGCACCCCCGGTCCCGGCGGGGCTCAGACGTCGGTGCGCACCCAGAGGCAGAAGGGGTGCCCGGCCGGGTCGAGGAAGATCCGCGTGTCGTCCTCCGGCTGGTACGCGGCGAGGGTGGCGCCGCAGGCCAGGGCGGTGGCGGTGCCCGCCGGGAGGTCGGTGACCTCGAAGTCGAGATGCAGCATCATCTGCTGCGCGGCGGGGGCGGAGGGCCAGGTCGGCGGGGTGTAGAGGGGCTCGGTCTGGAAGGACAGGCCCGTGCCGCCGCCGGGCGGGTTGAGCTTGACCCAGTCGGGCTCCCGCGCGGTGACCTCCCAGCCGAGCAGCCGCCGGTAGAAGTCGGCGAGCGCCGTCGCGTCGGGCGCGTCGAGGACGACGGCGGTGAAGGTCGTGCGCAGTGGTGCGGTCGGCTCTGACATCGGTCTCCCCTGGTCGCGGCGGGCCGGGCGGGCCGGGCGCGGCGGCCCGGCTCTCGGGCGTGCGGCCCGTCCGCGGTCCAGCGTGGCACCGGGCACCGACAACGCGGCGCCGCCTCTCCGCCGCCGGACGGATCGACCGGCGGAGGGGAGGCGGGGGGCCCGCCGCGCTCCCCGCTCAGGCGGCTGTGCGCTCGCGCAGCGTCAGCGTCCCCTTCCTGATCGTCGCCAGCCGCGGCGCCCGCTTGGCGATGCCCGAGTCGTGGGTGACGAGGATGAAGGTGAGGCCGCGGTCGCGCCAGAGCCCTTCGAGCAGGCCCATGATGTCGTCGCGGGTGCCCTCGTCGAGGTTGCCGGTGGGCTCGTCGGCGAGCAGCACCTTGGGCTCCTTGACCAGGGCGCGGGCGATGGCGACGCGCTGTTGCTGGCCGCCGGAGAGCTCGGACGGCAGGTGGGTCAGCCGTTCGCCGAGGCCCACCGACTCCAGTGCCCGCGCGGCGCGTTCGCGGCGGCCCGCGCCCTTGACCCCCATGGGTACGAGGGCGGTCTCGACGTTCTCCTGCGCGGTGAGGGTCGGGATGAGGTTGAAGCTCTGGAAGATGAAGCCGATGTTCTCCGACCGCACCTTGGTGAGCTTGGCCTCGCCGAGCTTGGCGAGGTCGACGCCGTCCAGCTCCACGGCGCCCGACGTCGGGCGGTCGAGGCCGCCGAGCATCTGGAGGAGCGTGGACTTGCCGCCGCCGGTGGGGCCCTGGATGACGAGCTGGTCGCCGTCGGCGATGGCCAGGTCGATGCCCTTGAGGGCGTCCACGGTGGCCTTGCCGCGCCGGTAGCGCTTGGTCACGCCGGTCAACTGATACATGGTCAATTCCTTTTGGACGAGGGGCTATTCGACGCGGCGCAGGGCGTCGGCGGGGCGCAGCCGGGAGGCGCGCCAGCCGCCGAAGGCGCCCGCGATCAGGCCGCCCGCGACGGCCAGGCCGACGGCGAGGGCGATGGTGTGGACGCTGACCGGGGCGCTCAGCGCGATGTCGACGGTCTTGGCGGCGGAACGGGCCGGGCCGCCGAAGCCGCCGCCACCGCCGCCGCCCGCACCGCCACCGCCACCGTTGGAGCCGAGTTGAGCGCTGAGCGTCGGGCTGATCGCGGTGACCGCGTACGCCCCCGCCAGGCCGAGCGCGATGCCGAGGACACCGCCGAGCAGCCCGTTGACCAGCGCTTCGCCCATCACCTGCCGGGTGACCCGGCCGCTCTTCCAGCCGAGCGCCTTGAGCGTGCCGAATTCCCGTACCCGCCTGCTGACGGCGGAGGAGGTGAGCAGCCCCGCGACCAGGAAGGCCGCGACGAGGACGGCGATCGACAGCCACTTGCCGACGTTGGTGGCGAGCGAGGACGCCGTCGACAGCGAGCCGGAGACGGTGGAGGCCAGATCGGCCGAGGTGGTGACCGTGGTCCCCGAAATGTTCTTCTGGATGGCCGACTTGACGCTGTCGATCTGCTGCGAGCCGGACGCCTTGACGTACACCGTGGTGATCTTGTCCGCGGAGTCCGAGAGCGTCTGCGCCTGCTTCAGCGGCAGGTAGAGGTTGGCCGCCGCCTGGCCGCTGTCGGCGGTCGCGATGCCGATGACCTTGTACTTCGTGTCCTTGACGGTGACCGTCGAGCCGACCGAGAGCTTGTTCTCCTTGGCGTACGCGGAGTCGGCCACGGCGACCTCGGCGTCCGCCTGGGCGGCGGTGAAGGTGGCGCCCGAGGTGATCTTCGACGAAGTCAGCGGGCCGAGCGCGAGGTTGGAGACATCGACGCCGTACAGCGTGTAGCTGTTGGCGTCGAACTGCGCGCCGCCGCCCCGGACTTCGCCCTGCGGCGGGGTGTTGCCGCCGCCGCGCCCGCCGCCGCTGCCGCCGGAGGTGCCCTGCTTCTGCTGGAACTGTCCTTGTGTGAACGAGCCGTCGATCTTGAGCACTTGGAGGCTGAGGCCGCCGACCGCGCCCGCGACGTGCTGCTGGCCGCTCACCTTGCCGACGACCGAGGACGCCAGCGTCTGGAAGCCCTGGACCATGACGCGGTCGCTGCTCTGCGTCTTTCCGTCGCTGTTCGCGTCGAAGTCGAACTTGGGGCGGGTCGTACCGCCGCTCGCGGTGGCGGCGGGCGCGGCCTTGGTGACGGTCATGTCCGTACCGAGGCCGTACAGCGACTGGAGGACCTTGTCCTGCGCCTGGCCCATGCCGGACGAGACGGAGTTGACGGTGATGACCAGCCCGATGCCGAGCGCGAGGCCCAGGGCGACGACGAGTGCCGCCTTGCGTCGGCGGCGCAGCTCGCGCCGGAGATACGTGAAGAACATCCGATTCCTCGTGGGTGGCAGTGGGTGGAGCCGGGAGTGGAGTGGACGCGAGGAGGGGGTGCGTCCACTCCGCTCCCGCTGCCGCGAACGCTAGGAATCAGCGGTGACGTTCCGGTGAGGCGGGTGTGAGGGAGTGCTGAGAAACAGGGTGCCGCGATGAGCCGGGGATAAAGCCCGGGTGAGGAGTTCCTTGAACAGCTCTCCCACGGGCCCTGCACAGGCCCGTGACAGTTCGCTCGGGAAGTCTGACGCGGGGTGCGACCCGCACCCCGCGGGAGTCACCGCGGGCCGGGCCGCCTGCCCCCGGTCAGCGGACACCCAGCAGGTGGTCCATGGCGAGCTGGTCGAGCGCTTCGAAGGCCATGCCCCGCTCGGCCGCCGCCGTGACGTCGAAGTCCTCGTACGCGCCGCGGTCGGCGAGCAGTCCGGCCAGCCGTCCGCCCAGCGTGTCCTCCGCGCCGAGCGTCGGCAGGGCCAGCTCGTCCAGGCGCGAGGCCCGCAGCGCGGCCTGCACCTCGGGGTCGGCGCGGAAGGCGGCGGCGCGCTCCTTGAGGATCAGGTAGTTGCGCATGCAGCCCGCGGCCGACGCCCACACCCCGTCGTAGTCCTCGGTACGCGGCGGCTTGAAGTCGAAGTGCCGCGGCCCCTGGTATCCGGCGGTCTCCAGCAGGTCGACCAGCCAGAAGGCGGAGCGCAGGTCGCCCGCGCCGAAGCGGAGGTCCTGGTCGTACTTGATGCCGGTCTGGCCGTTGAGGTCGATGTGGAAGAGCTTGCCGTGCCACAGCGCCTGGGCGATGCCGTGCGGGAAGTTGAGCCCGGCCATCTGCTCGTGGCCGACCTCGGGGTTGACGCCGACGATGTCGGGGCGCTCCAGCGAGTTGATGAAGGCCAGCGCGTGGCCGACGGTCGGCAGCAGGATGTCGCCGCGCGGCTCGTTCGGCTTCGGCTCGACCGCGAACCGCAGGTTGTAGCCCTGCTCGGTGACGTACTCGCCGAGCAGGTCGAACGCCTCCTTCATCCGGTCGAGCGCCAGCCGTACGTCCTTGGCGCCGCCGGACTCCGCGCCCTCCCGGCCGCCCCACGCCACATACGTCTCCGCGCCCAGCTCGGCGGCGAGGTCGATGTTGCGGAGGGTCTTGCGGAGGGCGAAGCGGCGGACGTCGCGGTCGTTGGCGGTGAAGGCGCCGTCCTTGAAGACGGGGTGCGTGAAGAGGTTCGTGGTCAGCATCGGGGTGGTCATCCCGGTGGTGTCCAGCGCCTGCCGGAACCGCTTGACCAGCGCGTCGCGCTCCGCGTCCGTCGAGCCGAACGGGATCAGGTCGTCGTCGTGGAAGGTGACGCCGTACGCGCCCAGCTCGGAGAGCCGGTTGACGGACTCGACCGGGTCCAGCGGGGCGCGGGTGGCGTCGCCGAACGGGTCGCGGCCCTGCCAGCCGACGGTCCACAGGCCGAAGGTGAACTTGTGCTCGGGGGCCGGGGTAAGACTCTCGGAAGTCATTGCGACTGGCTCCTATTCGTCAGACTGTTAAACAAATTAGTATGCGAGACCAGCGATGGGAAGTGGCGCTCGCGAAGGGATCGGGAATCGCATGGGGTCGAAAGCAGGGACGGGACGGGTCGTACTCGGGGTGGACAGCTCCACGCAGTCCACGAAAGTGCTGGCCGTCGACGTGGACAGCGGCGCCGTCCTGGCCGCCGGGCAGGCGCCGCACACGGTCAGCTCGGGGGCCGGACGCGAGACCGACCCCGAGGTGTGGTGGACGGCGCTGCGCGACGCGATCGGGCAGACCGGGGAGTACGCGGCGCGCGCCGAGGCGATATCGGTCGGCGGGCAGCAGCACGGGCTGGTCGTCCTCGACGCCGCCGGACGCCCGCTGCGGCCCGCGCTGCTCTGGAACGACGTACGGTCCGCGCCGCAGGCCGCCGCGCTCGTCGAACGGCACGGCGCGCAGTGGTGGGCCGAGCGCTTCGGCTCCGTCCCCGCGGCCAGCTTCACCGCCGCCAAGTGGGCATGGCTCACCGAGCACGAGCCCGAGGTCGCGGCGGCCGCCGCGGCCGTACGCCTCCCCCACGACTTCCTCACCGAGCGGCTCGGCGGCGCCGCCGTCACCGACCGCGGCGACGTTTCCGGCACCGGCTGGTGGGCGTCGGGCACCGAGACCTACGACGACGGGCTGCTCGCCGAGATCGGGCTCGACCCCGCGCTGCTCCCGACCGTCCTCGGGCCCGGCGAGGAGGCGGGCACCGTCTCCGCCGGTCTGCCCCTGCGGCCCGGCACCCTTGTCGCCTCCGGCACCGGCGACAACGCCGCCGCCGCGCTGGGCCTCGGCCTCGAACCCGGACGCGCCGTCCTCAGCCTCGGTACCTCCGGTACGGTCTACGCCGTTTCGCGGCGGCGGCCGACCGACGCGTCCGGGACCGTCGCGGGGTTCGCCGCCGCCGACGGGGGCTGGCTGCCGCTGGCCTGCACCCTCAACTGCACGCTGGCCGTCGACAAGGTGGCCGCGCTCCTGCGGCTCGACCGGGAGGAGGTGGAGACCGGCGGCTCCGTCGCCTTCCTCCCCTTCCTCGACGGTGAGCGCACGCCCAACCTGCCGTACGCCTCGGGGCTGCTGACCGGCCTGCGCCACGACACGTCCGCCGGACAGGTGCTCCAGGCCGCCTACGACGGGGCCGTCTACGCGCTTCTCTCCGCCCTCGACCAGGTGCTCGCCGTGGACTCCGCCCCCTCCGACCAGCCCCTTCTCCTCATCGGCGGCGGCGCCCGGGGCGCGGCCTGGCTCGACACCGTCCGCCGCCTTTCGGGGCGGGCCGTTCAGGTGCCGCGTGCCGCGGAGCTGGTCGCGCTGGGCGCCGCCGCGCAGGCCGCGGCTCTCCTCACCAAGGAGTCTCCCTCCGCCGTCGCGCTCCGCTGGGGTACCGCGGCCGGGGCTCTCCACCCGCCCCTTCCCCGCGATGACGCTGCGCTCGCCCGCCTCTCCTCCGCGCTCCCGCTGGCGGCCGGCCGCTGACCCCGCCGCCTTTCTGGGGGCGGCGCCCGTTTCTTTCCCACCCGCCCACCCGTGCGAGTGCTTTCTTCGTCTGCGGGTGCCGCTTGTGCCTGGTCGGTCCCGGCCCGGGGCACCTCCTCGGGCGACGAACCTGCGGCCACTTCCATGACGTCCAGCCCTTGCCCGTTCGTCCCCCTGCGGGGGCACCCCGCACCGTCCCCTCCTCGCCCGTCGGCGTCCGCCTGTCCGCTGTGGCTGAGGGGGGGGGAGGGGGTGGGAGGGGGTGCGGGCCCTGCGACGCCCAACCCTCCGGCGGGGTGGGCGCAAGGGGGTGGGGGGAGCCCGGCCCCTGCGCCACCCGACGTCCAGTCGGGTGGGCGGGGGCTGCGGGTGCTGGGGAGTGGGGGGTGGCAGGGGCTTCGTCGGGCGCCTGGGGAAGGGCCCGGTCTTTCCGGAGCGGCCGGGAGGGGGCACCGGCGCAAGGCGGCCCGCCGAAAGAACCCCCTCCCCGGCAACCCCCACCGGACCGCCGGACGCCGACGTACCGGGAGGGGACGGGCCGGGGTGCCCCCGCAGAAATGCGGTGACAAGAAGGGCACCGGATACGCGGGACCAGGTAGCCGCATTTCGAGGAGGTGCCCCGGACCGGCACCGACCAGGCACAAGCGGCACCCGCAGACGAAGAAAACACCCGCACGGGTGGGCGGGCGGGCAGAGAACACCGCCGCGGCGCAGCCGCACATACTTGGGGGGATGGGATGGAGGACGGCGTGGGTAAGGGAATGGGCGCGCAAGCGGGCCTGAGGCGCCGCAACATGGCACTGGTCATGCGTGCCCTCGCCGCAGGCGAGAACGTCACGCGCGCCGCCGTCGCGGCAGAGGTGGGCCTGACGAGGGCGACCGTCTCGACGCTGGTGGACGAACTGCTGGCGGCCGGCCTGGTGGAAGAGCGCGGCGCGCAGCGCCCCGGCACCGTCGGCCGCCCCGGCACCGCCCTGGCCCTGAGCGAGCGCGGCCCCGCCGGCCTCGGCGCCGAGGTCGGCGTCGACCACCTGGCCGCCTGCGTGGTGGACCTGCGCGGCACCGTCCGCTGCCACGCCGAGGCGAAGGCGGCGAACCGCGGCCGCCCGGCCGCCGAAGTACTGGCGGAACTGGCCGAGTTGACGGCGAAGGTGACCAGGGAGGCGGCCGGGAGCGGCCTGCGCCCGGTCGCCACGACAGTGGCGGTCCCCGGCCTGGTCGGAAAGGACCGCGGCACGGTCCTGCGCGCCCCGAACCTGGGCTGGGAGGACGTGGCCGTCGCGGCCCCCCTCGGCGAGGGCACGGTCGTGGAGAACGAGGCGAATCTCGGCGCGCTCGCCGAATTGTGGCTCGGCGGCCACGAGAGGCTCGCGGACTTCGTGCACGTCTCCGCGGAGATCGGCATCGGCGCCGCCCTCGTCGTGGAGGGCCGCCTGTTCCGCGGCGCCCGCGGCTTCGCGGGCGAGCTGGGCCACGTACCGGTGCACCCGGACGGCCCCTTGTGCTCGTGCGGCGCGCACGGCTGCCTGGAGACGTACGCGGGCGAGGAGGCGCTGCTGCGGGCGGCGGGGGTGGGCGCGGGCGGCGGCCCGGCACTGCGGGCGGCGGCGGCCGACGGCGACCCGGCGGCGCTGAAGGCGCTGGAGGAGGCGGGCGCGGCGCTCGGCATCGCGCTGAGCGGCGCGGTGAACCTGCTGGACCCGCAGGCGGTGGTGGTCGGCGGCCCGCTGGCCGAACTGGCGCCGTGGCTGCTGCCGGGCGTCCGGCGGGAGCTGGCGGCCCGCGTCACCGACCGGCAGTGGCGCCCTGAGGACGTGGTGACGTCCAGGCTGGGCCGCGACGGGGTGCTGCGGGGCGCGGCGTACAGCTCCGTCCGCACGGTGCTGGAGGACCCGGCGAGCTGGGCCCTCCAGCAGGAGGCGTGAAAGCCTTACGCCTGCGGAGCCGTCCACGCCGCCCAGGACAGGTTCCAGCCGTTGAGCCCGTTGTCCGGCTGGATCGTCTTGTCGGCGGAGTCCTTGACGATGACGACGTCACCGACCATGGAGTTGTTGTAGAACCAGGCGGCCGGGGTGTTGGGGTCCTTGCCGCCCTTGGTGTCGCTCAGGCCCACGCAGCCGTGGCTGGTGTTGGTGGCGCCGAAGATCGACTTGCTGCCCCAGTAGTTGCCGTGGATGAAGGTCCCGGAGTTGCTGAGCCGCATGGCGTGCGGGACGTCGGGGATGTCGTACTCGCCCTTGCCGTCGTCCTCGGTGAAGCCGACCGTCGCGCCGTTCATCCGCGTGGTCTGGTACTTCTCGGAGATGACCATCTGGCCGTTGTACGTGCTGTGGTCCGGTGCGCCCGCCGAGATCGGGATGGTCTTGAGGACCTTGCCGTCGCGGACGACGGTCATCTGGTGGGTCGCGGCGTCGACCGTGGAGACCTGGGAGCGGCCGACGGTGAAGTTCACCGTCTTGTCCTGGACGCCGTAGATGCCCGCGCCGCCCTTGACGCCGTCGAGCTTGAGCTTGAGGGAGACGTGCGAGCCCGCCTGCCAGTACTGCTGGGGGCGGAAGTCGAGCCGGGTGGAGCTGAACCAGTGGCCCTCGACCCGCTGGCCGCTGCTGGAGGTCACCGAGACCGCGGCCTCGACGGCGGCGCGGTTGGTGATCGCCTTGTCGAAGTTGATCGAGACCGGCATGCCGACGCCGACGGTGGAGCCGTCCTCCGGCGTGAAGTAGCCGATGAAGCTGCTGGAGGCGGAGACGGTCGAGAAGGTGCCGTTCGCCGCGGCCGTACGGCCCTGGGAGTCGGTGGCGGCGGCCGATATCGCGTACTGCGTGCCGCGGGCCAGCGCGACGTCCGGGGTCCAGCTCGTGCGGTCGGCGGATATGGTGCCCGCGATCTTGTTGCCGGTGGCCTTGGACGTCATGGTGACCGAGGTGAGGGTGCCGCCCGCCACCGTGACCTTGGCGTCGTTGTGGATGCTCGCGCCGGTGCTGCCGTCCTTGGGCGTGATGGTGATCTTCGCGTCGGACGCCTGCTTCGCCGCCGCGGCGTCCTCCTTGGACTGGGCGGCGGCCGACGGGGACTGCCCGGCAGACGGGGACGAGCTGGCGGAGCTGGTCGGTTTGTCGCCGCCCGCGGCCTTGTCACCGCCGCCGCCTCCGCCGCCGCACGCCGTCAGCGTGACGGCACCGCCGATCAGCACCGCGGCGGCCGCGAGTGCGCGGCGGCGGGTGAAGGGCGAGCGCTTGGCGGGGGCATGTGCGTTGTCGGGCGGCGTCACGCGTGTCTCCAATGGGCTGGGGTCGCTCGCGGGTGAATGACGAGCTTCGTCCACATGCCATGAAAACAGGCCGACACCGGTAACCGTGCCCCGAGTGCCGGAATTGTGGGGTAACGCACGCGGGCCGGTTCCGGCCGCACGCGACGGGAGGCGGCGCGTTCGCGCAGGTGGGAGGGGTTGTCCCGGCGCCGCCTCCGGGCCGGTCGGCGCGGAGCGTCCGGCTCCGCTTCCGGCGCCGCCGGACCCCCGGACAGGCCCTAGTCCTCGGCGTCCCCGTCCGCGTCCTCCTCGTCGAGGTCCCACTCGTCGGAGTCCGGGTCGTACTCGGTGTGCGCGCACGACCACGACGCCTGGACGAGGTCGACGCCCGGCACGGCCGAGAGCAGGTCGGCCGGGTCGACCAGGTACGCCAGCGCCTCCGACTCGTCCTTGCCGACGGCGTCGCGTGCGTGCAGCCGTTCCTGCGGCGGCATGAACTCGTCGGCGCCGATGTGGTCCAGGGCCGCGCCGCGCAGCTCGTCGGGCCCGGAGACCTCCAGGACGAGTTCCACCTGGAGCCGTACGTACCGCGGACCGCTCTCGCCGCGGGGAATCTCAGTAGCGCTCATGCCACGGAGCGTAAGCGCCTTCGCCGCGGCTTCCCACGAGCCACACCAAGTCACTACCATCTGCCCCTACGGTCAATTCGCCGCACCAGCTGGGGGATCCGTTGACCTCGCCCCGTCCCTATGTCGCCGCAGCAGCCGCCGCCGCGCTCGCGGCGCTATTCTTCGTCCCGTCCGCGAGCGCGAGTCCCGACGACGCCGCGACCTCCGCGCACACGAAGACCGCGGCCCACACCCGTACGACAAGCACGGCCAGTACGGCCAGTACGGCCGCCACGCGCTCCGCCGCGGAGCAGATCGGCCTCGCCGACACCGGCAGCATCGACACCAAGCCGTATCTCATCGGCGGTGCCGCGTTCCTGGTGGCGGGCGCGGGGCTGATCGTCAACGCCGGCCGCCGCACCCGCCAGAGCTTCTGACGGCGTCGCTCACACGGTCGCCGTTCCGCTCACGGATTCACGCGAGCGGGCCGGTGACCGACTCCGCCGCGCGCGCCAGCTCTCCGGCCCGTACGAAGCGGTAGGCCGCCTCCAGGTCCGGTGACAGGAAGCGGTCGGGGCCCGCGCCCAGCACGCCCGCCGCGCGTACCGCCGCCAGGACCGCGGCCGAAGCGGGCGCCGGGCGCTGCTCGCCCGTCGTGGTCCTGATCTCCAGCGCGCGGGTGGCCGCGTACATCTCGACGGCGATGATCCGGGTGAGGTTGTCGACGGCCGTACGGAGCTTGCGCGCCGCCGACCAGCCCATGGAGACGTGGTCCTCCTGCATCGCGGAGGACGGGATCGAGTCCACCGACGCGGGCACCGCGAGCCGCTTCATGTCGCTGACCAGCGCGGCCTGCGTGTACTGGGCGATCATCAGACCGGAGTCGAGGCCGGGGTCGTCGGCCAGGAACGGCGGCAGGCCGTGCGAGCGGTTCTTGTCCAGCAGCCGGTCGGTGCGGCGCTCCGCGATGGAGCCGAGGTCGGCGGCGGCGATGGCGAGGAAGTCCAGGACGTACGCGACCGGCGCGCCGTGGAAGTTGCCGTTGGACTCGACCCGGCCGTCTTCAAGGACCACCGGATTGTCGACGGCGGCGGCCAGTTCGCGCTCGGCGACCAGGCGGGCGTGCGCGAGGGTGTCGCGGCCCGCGCCCGCGACCTGCGGGGCGCAGCGGATGGAGTACGCGTCCTGCACGCGCGGCGCGTCGTCCTGGTGGTGGCCGGTGAGCCCGGAACCCTCCAGCACCCGGCGCATGTTCTCGGCGCTGGCCGCCTGGCCGGGGTGCGGGCGGATCGCGTGCAGCTCGGGGGCGAGGACCTTCTCGGTGCCGAGCAGGGCCTCCAGGGTCAGCGCGGCCGTGATGTCGGCCGCGGTGAAGAGCCGGGCCAGGTCGGCGCAGGCCATCACCAGCATGCCGAGCATGCCGTCGGTGCCGTTGATGAGGGCCAGGCCCTCCTTCTCCCGCAGGACGACCGGCTCGATGCCGTGCTCCGCGAGGAGTTCCGCGGCGGGGCGCACCGTACCGTCCGGGCCCTCCGCCTCGCCCTCGCCCATCAGCACCTGCGCGCAGTGCGCCAGCGGGGCGAGGTCGCCCGAGCAGCCGAGCGAGCCGTATTCGTGGACGACGGGCGTGATCCCGGCGTTCAGCAGCGCCGCCATCGTCTCCGCGACCACCGGGCGCACCCCGGTACGGCCGGACGCCAGCGTCTTCAGCCGCAGGAACATCAGCCCGCGGACCACCTCGCGCTCCACCGCCGGACCCATCCCCGCCGCGTGCGACCGTACGAGGCTGCGCTGCAACTGGGCCCGCAGCTCCGGACTGATGTGCCGTACCGCCAGGGCCCCGAAGCCCGTCGACACCCCGTAGACCGGCTCGGGCTTCGCCGCCAGCGACTCGATCACCTCACGCGCCCTGGCGATCCCCGCCAGCGCTTCCGGCGCCAGCTCCACCCGCGCGCCGTCGCGCGCGACGGCGAGTACGTCGTCGGCGGGGGCGCCGTGCGCACCGATGACCACGTTATGCATATTCATATTCACGCACCCTAAGCACTGAAAGCCGCCCTGTCACTCCCCTCTGCGACCAGCGCTCTCCGGCTCCGCCCCCGCGGGTCCCGGCCGGACGGGACGTCGCGGACACGCCCTAAGGACGGTTGCCGCGGATGCGGCGGCGCTCGCCCTCGCGGGCCGGCGGCGAGTCGGCGAGCCGCACGACGGGGTCCTCGGGCCCGGCGCGCCCCGCGACGACGGGGTGCGCCGCGCGCAGCGCCTTGGCCTGGTACTGCGCCGCGTCGGCCAGCCGGAACAGCCGCCGCGCCGAGCGCACGGGCCCGATCGGATCGCCGGTGGACGCCACGCCGCAGGCCACGCCCTCGCCGACTTCGAGCTGCGCGGCCCGCCCGCACAGCTCGTCGGCCGCCGCGACCACCTCGTCCGGCTCCTGCCCGACGGCCACGACGCAGAATTCGTCACCACCGAGGCGGGCGGCCAGGCTGCCGGGAAGCATGGCGCCGCACAGCGAGAGCAGCGAGCCGAATCGTTCCAGCAGCCGGTCGCCGACGGCGTGCCCGAGCCGGTCGTTGACCTTCTTCAGACCGTTGAGGTCGCACACCACCAGGCTGACCACGGCCCCGTCCGCCCGGTGCCGTTCCAGCGCCTCATCGAGACGTACGTCCACGGCCCGGCGGTTGCCGAGCCCGGTCAGCGGGTCGGTGAAGGCCAGCCGCTGCACCTCGGCGAGCCGTTCGGTCTGGGCGATCCCGGAGGCGATGACGGCGGCCAGCACCGTCGCGAAGTCGGCGTCCCCGCGGTCGAAGCCGGACACCCCGGCGCGCCTGGCCACGTACAGCTCGCCCCACGCCCTGCCGTGCAGCACGATCGGCGCGACCACGCAGGAGCCGCGTCCGCGCCGCCGCAGCGCCGCGGCCCGGCCCCAACTGCTGCCGCCGGGCGACGCGCCGGTTCCTTCGGCGGTCTCGACCCAGGCGTGCGGCTCGCCGCCGCGCGCCCACTCACCGTGCAGGAACTCCACGATCTCCGGGAAGTCGTGCACCGAGTACGACTCGTCGTCCGGCTCCGGCTCCTCGCCGGGCGCCAGCTCCCCGTCGTTGACCAGGACCCGCAGCCGCCCGGTCTCCCGCTCCCACGTCGAGATCGCCGCGAAGGACGCGTCCATCGCGAGCCGCGCCCGCCGCGCCCCGGCCCGTACCGCGGCCAGCGGCGTCTGTTCGGTCGCCAGTGCCTGTGCCAGCTCGACGACCGCTCGAAGCCGGAGATCGGCCGTCCCGTCCACCATCTGTCCAGGCTAGGGAGGTTTGTCCGGTTTGGAGCGCTGGCTGCGCCGAACGGAGCCCGTTCGGCGCTGCGCCCGCCCGTCGGCGACTACGCACAGTGGCCGCGCGCGGCGATCACGCGCCGGGCCACCGCGGGGGCCGCTTGTCGTTGAAGGCGGCCACGCCTTCCGCGCGGTCGGCGGAGAAGGCGGTGGCGCGCCAGGCGGCGTCCTCGATCTCCAGCCCGGCGCGCAGGTCGAGGCCCTGGCCCAGGCGCAGCGCGCGCTTGGCCGAGCGCAGGCCGACCGGCGAATTCGCGGCGATCCGGTCGGCCAGCGCCAGCGCCTCGGCGCGGGCGTCGTTCCCGGCCGCGAGTTGGTCCACCAGGCCGAGGGCGAGCGCCTCGGCGGCCGGTACGCGGCGGGCGGTGAAGACCAGTTCCGCCGCGCGGGCGGCGCCGACCCTGCGGGGCAGCAGTTGGGTACCGCCGCCGCCCGGGATGACGCCGACCGAGACCTCGGGCAGGCCGACGACGGCCGTCTCGTCGGCCACGATCACGTCACAGGCGAGCGCCAGCTCGAAGCCGCCGCCGAGCGCGTAGCCGTGCACCGCCGCGACGGCGGGCATCGGCAGTTCCAGGACGCCGGTGTACGCGGCCCTGGTGTGCGGGCGCTGGCGTACGAGGTCGGCATCGGTGAACGCGTTGCGCTCCTTGAGGTCGGCGCCGACGCAGAACGCCTTGTCGTGGGTGGACGTCAGGACCGTGACGCTGACGCCGGGGTCGGCCGCCAGCGCCGCGCAGGCGTCGCCGATCGCGACGGCCATCCGCGTGGAGACGGCGTTCATCGCCTTCGGCCGGTCGAGCACCAGTTCCGCGACGCGGTCGCCGTGCCGACGGACCGCCACCCACTCCCCGAACCGTCGTTCCGCCGTCCCCTGCGCTTCCATTCGCCCGCCCTCCGGTTAACGACCGTGAACCCCCATCCTGCCATCCCCCTCCCCGCGGGGGACGGCACGGTCGCACAGCTCCGGACGGCGCTCGCCTCACGTCGGATTCATACGGTCATACGGTGGACGGTCGCGAATCCCCCGGCCAGCAGCACGGCGACGACGGCCGCGAGGACCCCGGTGACCCCCAGGGCGGTGAGCCCGGCGAAGAAGTGGCCTATGCCCTTCCAGCCGTGCGCCCATGTGGCGATCAGCGCGACCAGGGCCAGCACCCCGAGCTGCGCCCCGCCGAAGGCCGTGGTGCCGGGCAACCCGGCGCGGCGGAAGACCAGGCCGTACCACATCCCGTAGACGAACAGCAGGAAGAAGGCGACGGCGGCGGTGAGCCACGAGACGTACCAGGCGCCGTCCAGCAGGAACGGGACGCGGAAGTAGGCCATGCGCATGCCCCAGCCGCCGGTCGCGCGTTCGAGGACCTGGCCGACCGCGACGACCAGCCCGAAGGTCACGGCGAGGGCCCCGGCCAGGGCGGTGACACCGCGCAGGTAGGTGCGTCTGCTGACACCGAGGGTGAGGGCGAACGGCAGCGCGCGGGCGACGGTCTGGAGGCCCACGGCGAACATCACGAGGAAGGCCGCGGCCAGGCCGCCGACCCAGCGGTGGTCGGCGTGGGCCGCCGGGGTGAGCCGCAGGATCACCACGTCCAGAACGAAGCCGAAGGCGGCCCACTCCCAGGGCAGGACGAGGTAGGTGAAGCGGTCCAGCAGCAGATATCGGACGACGGAGAGCACCGGGGTGGGACGCATCAGGATGCCCTCGCAGTCGTGAGGCCGGACGGGTCGTGGGGTCCGGCGTCGGGCGCGCCGTGGCGCTCGGCCGCGTGGACAGCGAGCTGCTGGAGGGTGCACTCCTCCAGGCGCAGGCGCAGGTGTGCGGCCAGCTCGCGGTCGCGGTCGTCCAGGCGGCCTACCATCACCGCCCTGGTCTGCGCGCCCATCGTGCGGCGGCTCAGCGTCGCACGGGCGGCGATGAAGCGGTCCACGGCGGTGGCCGGGCCGGTGACGGTCGTGGCGGTGCCGCGCAGTTCCTCGGTCGGCGCGTCGAGGACCAGCCGGCCGCGGTCCAGGACCAGGACGCGGTCGAGGAGTTCGGCGGCCTCGTCGATGAGGTGGGTCGAGAGCACGACGCACCGGGGGTGGGCGGCGTAGTCGGCGAGGAGCTGGTCGTAGAAGAGCGAGCGGGCGACCGCGTCGAGGCCCGCGTACGGCTCGTCGAACAGCGTGAGTTCGGCGCGGGCGGCCAGCCCGATGATGATGCCGAGGGCGGTCCGCATGCCGCGCGAGAGCTTCTTGATCGGCCGGGTCGGCGGCAGCTCGTACGCGTCCAGCAGCGTGCCCGCCAGCTCCTTGTCCCAGTTCGGGTAGAGCAGCGAGGCCGCCGCGACGGCGTGCCGCACCTTCAGGTCGGGGTACGTCTGGTCCTCGCGGACGAGGATCATCCGGCGCAGCACCGCGTCGTTCTCCAACGGCCGGGCGCCGAAGGCGTGCACGGTCCCGGAGGTGGCGATCTCCTGGCCCGCCAGGATGCGCAGCAGCGTCGTCTTCCCCGCGCCGTTGCGGCCCACCAGTCCGGCGATGCACGGCGTGTCCAGCTCGAAGCTGACGTCGGTGAGCGCCTGGTGGTCGCGGAAGGCGCGTCCGACGCCGGTCAGCGAGACGACCGGGCTCATACGTCGCCCCCGACCGTCGCCGCCGTGGTCGTGGTGGCGGCCGTGGTACCAGACGGGGCGGTCGCGCCAGCGGTCGTGGCGGCCGGTGTTCCGACGGACGGCGCGGAGTGCGGCGCGGAGTGCGGCGCGGTGGCGCCCGCCGCCTGCGACGTCACCGCGACCGAGGCCAGCTCGTCGCGCAGCAGGCCGAGCAGTTCGTCCTGCCCGATCCCGAGGCGCGCCGCCTCGACCGCCAGCGGCCGTACGTACCGTTCGGCGAAGCGCCGCCGCCTGCCCCGCACCAGCCTGTCCCGCGCGCCCTGGGCGACGAACATGCCGACGCCGCGCCGCTTCTCCACCAGATCCTCGTCCGACAGGACGGTGAGCGCGCGCGCCGCGGTGGCCGGGTTGACCCGGTAGAAGACCGCGAGCTCGTTGCTCGACGCGACGCGCTCGCCCTCGCCCACCGTCCCGTCGGCGATCTGATTCGCCAGCTCGGCCGCGATCTGGGCGAAGATCGGCCCGCCCTCTTCCAGGAGTGACATCCTGCCTCCGTTGCTCTGGTGGTTCCCTACCGTACTAAGGAACCAACAGGGCGGGCAAGAGGGCACGCCAAAAGAGGCGAAGGGGTGTCGGGTGATCCGGCGGAAGCGGGACACGGCGTCAGGGACGCGGCGCGCGGGCAGGCCGGAGCGCGCGCCCGTGGCGCGGTCGGGCGGAGCGGACCTCAGTCCCGGCGGGAGAGCAGCCAGGGCTCGACGACGCCGAGGCCGCGCACGGGGCGGCGCCACATCGGCTGGAGGGCGAAGCGGTACTTCTCCGCCTCGGTGGCGTCCACGTCCGCCTCGGACAGCGGCGCGTCACCGGCCTCGCCCAGCGCCTCGGCGAAGTCGCCGTCGACGAGGACGGCGTCGCGCGGCGCTATCGAGGTGAGCCGGGAGGCGAGGTTCACGGTGGTGCCGAAGACGTCGCCCATGCGGGTGGTGACGGTGCCGAAGGCCATGCCGACGCGCAGGGCGGGCATGCTGTCGTCGCCGGTCATGGTCTCGATGAGGCGTATGCCGATCTCGGCGGCGGTGCCGGGGTCGTCGGCGACGAAGAGGACTTCGTCGCCGAGGGTCTTGATCAGCCGTCCGCCGTACGCGGCGACCTGGTCGGCGGCCGTGGTCTCGAACGCCTCGACCAGCTCGCCCAGTTCCTCCTCCTCCAGGCGCCGGGTGAGCCGGGTGAAGCCGACGAGGTCGGCGAAGCCGACGGCCAGCCGCCGGTCGACGGCCTCCTCGTCGTCGGACTGCACGACCCGGCTGGTGGCGGCGGCGACCTGGCGGCGCCAGACGTAGATGAGGAACTCCTCCAGTTCCGGCAGGAGGAGTTCGACCAGCGGATACGCGACTTCCGCGCGGGTCATCCCCGGCTCGGGCGGCTCGGTGAGACCTTCGAGGAAGGAGTCGGTCTGCCAGTCGGCGAGCCGGGCCGTGGTCTGGCCGGTGGAGCGGGCGACCTGGATGGCCATCGACTCGCTGAGCAGCCCCGCCTCGACCAGGCCGGCCAGCCGCCGCAGGGCGAGGACGTCCGCCTCGGTGAGCGCGCGCGCCTGGCCGATGTCGGCGAAGCCCATGGCCCGCCAGAAGCGGGAGGCCAGGTCCATGGAGACGCCCGCGGTGCGGGCGGCCTGGAAGGGGGTGTAGCGGCGGGGCGCGCCGAGGATGAGCTGTTCCAGGCGCAGCGCCAGCGGGTGCTCCCCCGACTCGCCCGGCTCTCCCGGCTCCTCAAGATCGACCGGATCCACTGGATCGGCCGGGTCGGCCGGGTCGGCCGGGTCGGCCGGGTCGGCCGGGTCGGCCGGGTCGGCCGGGTCTGACGCGTCCGTGCCGTCGACGGAATCGGCCGGATCCGGCGCGTCCACGGGGTCGGGTACGTCCGCGGCGTCCGGTGCGATCGGAGGGTCGGCGGGATCGACGCCGTCCGGCTCCGGGGCGGCACCCGGATCCGAGTCGTGCGGCTCGTCTGGCGGGGTGCCCGCGTTCTCCACGCTCACCGCCCAGCCCTTGAGGAATCCCTGCGCACAGCCCTTCCGATCATCGAGACGACGCAGCCCCTCAACGATACGGCAGGTGTGCCGTGGCTCACTCTCACCAGGGCGCCGGTGAGACACCCGTGACGCGCGACGGAACGGCGCGCGAGCCGGTCTCCGCGGCGGTGTCCCGCCGCGTCAGCGCGCGGGCCTGAGGTGGACGACGTCGCCCGCGGCGACCGGCTGCTCGGCGCCGTCCGGGGTGGCGATCACCAGGCGGCCGTCGCCGTCGATCCCGACCGCGGTACCGGCCAGTTCCTTGTCGCCCGGCAGCTCCGCGCGGACCTCCCGGCCCAGGGTGGCGCAGCCCGCCGCGTAGGTCTGCTGGAGCCGGGACGCGGCGGGGTCGCCGTCCTCCGCGCGCCAGGCGCCGTACCAGTCGGCCAGCGAGCGCAGGACCGCCCGCAGCAGCGGGTCACGGTCGGTGCCCTTGGCCCCGGCCAGGGCGAGGGACGCGGCGGTGGGGACGGGCAGCTCGGCGGCGCGCAGCGACACATTGAGGCCGATGCCGATGACGACGCCGTCGTCGCCCGCGCGCTCGGCGAGGATGCCGCCCGCCTTGCGTTCCTCGCCGTCCACGGTGACCAGCAGGTCGTTGGGCCACTTGAGTGCCGTGTCGACGCCCGCGGCCCGCGACAGGGCGGTGGCGGTGGCGACCCCGGCGAGCAGCGGCAGCCAGCCCCAGCGGTGCACCGGCACCGGGGCGTGCGCCGGGAGCGGCGTGCCGTCGGGCGCGGTACGGGCGGCCATGGCGCCACCCGGTCGGAGCAGTACCGAGAAGAAGAGCCCGGAGCGCGGCGGCGCCGACCAGCGGCGGTCCAGCCGTCCGCGGCCCGCGGTCTGCTCCTCGGCCACGAGGACCGCCCCCTCGGGGGCGCCCCGCGCGGCCCGGGCGGCCAGGTCGCTGTTGGTGGAGCCGGTGGCGTCCACCACGTCCAGCGCGGTCCACAGCGCGTCGGGGGTGACCACGGCGCGCCGCAGCGCGGCGGCGTTGAGCGGCGGTCGTTCCAGGTCGGACCAGCGGCTGGGCGTCATGTCCTCACCCTATGAGGCGGGTACCGGAGTGTGTCCAACGCCGCACTGCTCGTACCCCAGAGTCGCCACTACGCTACGGAACAGCGTTACCGGCCAGTCAGCAAGTCCCGCCGAGAGCAGGAGAGCCGCCTCCATGTCCGAGCAGGAACACGACATCCACACCACCGCGGGCAAGCTCGCGGACCTGCGCCGCCGTATCGAGGAGGCGACGCACGCGGGCTCCGGGCGCGCGGTGGACAAGCAGCACGCCAAGGGGAAGGGCACGGCCCGCGAGCGGATCGAACTGCTCCTGGACGAGGGGTCGTTCACCGAGCTGGACGAGCTGGCTCGGCACCGCTCGACCAACTTCGGCCTGGAGAGCAACCGGCCGTACGGCGACGGTGTCGTCACCGGCTACGGCACGGTCGAGGGCCGCCCGGTCGCGGTGTTCTCGCAGGACTTCACGGTCTTCGGCGGCGCGCTCGGCGAGGTCTACGGCGAGAAGATCGTCAAGGTGATGGACTTCGCGCTGAAGACCGGCTGCCCGGTGATCGGCATCAACGACTCCGGCGGCGCCCGCATCCAGGAGGGCGTCACCTCGCTCGGCATGTACGGCGAGATCTTCCGCCGCAACACCCACGCCTCCGGGGTGATCCCGCAGATCAGCCTGATCATGGGCCCGTGCGCGGGCGGCGCGGTGTACTCCCCCGCGATCACCGACTTCGTGGTGATGGTCGACCAGACCTCGCACATGTTCATCACGGGTCCCGACGTGATCAAGACGGTGACCGGCGAGGACGTCGGCATGGAGGAGCTGGGCGGCGCCCGTACCCACAACTCGACGTCGGGGAACGCGCATCACCTGGCCGGTGACGAGAAGGACGCCTTCGAGTACGTCAAGGCGCTGCTGTCGTACCTGCCGAGCAACAACCTCCAGGAGGCGCCGTCCTTCGCCGCCGAGGCGGATCTGGCGGTCACGGACGAGGACCTCGAACTGGACACGCTGATCCCGGACTCGGCGAATCAGCCGTACGACATGCACAAGGTGATCGAGCACGTCCTGGACGACGGCGAATTCCTGGAGACCCAGGCGCTGTTCGCGCCGAACATCCTCACCGGTCTCGGCCGTATCGAAGGCCGTCCTGTCGGTGTGGTCGCCAACCAGCCGCTCCAATTCGCGGGCTGTCTCGACATCAACGCCTCCGAGAAGGCGGCGCGTTTCGTGCGGACCTGCGACAGCTTCAACATCCCCGTGGTCACTTTCGTCGACGTTCCCGGTTTTCTCCCCGGCACCAGTCAGGAGTGGGACGGCATCATCCGCCGCGGTGCCAAATTGATCTACGCGTACGCCGAGGCCACGGTTCCGCTGATCACGATCATCACTCGAAAGGCGTACGGCGGCGCGTACGACGTGATGGGCTCCAAGCACCTGGGCGCTGACCTGAACCTGGCCTGGCCCACGGCACAGATCGCGGTGATGGGCGCGCAGGGCGCCGTCAACATCCTGCACCGCCGCACGCTGGCCGAGGCGGCCACCCCGCAGGAGGCGGAGGAGCTGCGGGCGCGGCTCATCGCGGACTACGAGGACACGCTGCTGAATCCGTACATCGCCGCGGAGCGCGGCTACGTGGACGCGGTCATCGCGCCCTCCCAGACCCGCGCGCAGCTCGTGAAGGCGCTGCGGACGCTGCGCAACAAGCGGGAGAGCCTGCCGCCGAAGAAGCACGGCAACATCCCGCTGTAGACGGACCGCGCGGGGCCCGGGGCGAGGACCCACGGGACCCGCCGGGCAGGGACCCGCGAGCCGAGGAGGAGAGCGCTCATGGTGATCAAGGTGGAGCGGGGCAGCCCGACCCCCGAGGAACTGGCGGCCGTCGTCGCCCTCGTCCAGGCGCGGGCCGCGGCGGCCGGGAAGAGCGCCGACGGCCCGGCCCCGCTGGACGGCTGGGCCGACCCGGCGCGCAATGTGCCGCGCGGCGTACCGGCGCCGGGGCCCGGCGCGTGGCGGGCGTCGGCCTGGCCCGCGTGAGCGGAATGTCGGGTCGGCGGCGGATGTCACACCAGTAACAGGGTGATCCTGAGTATCCGTACTCAGGCGCTCCGGTTCGCCGGGGCGCAACCCTGGAGACATGTTGTGGTCGGACCCGCGGGACGAACCGCCGGAGGAGATGCGCAAGGCGCAGGCGATGCTGCGCCGCGCGATGCTGGTGATCGCGCTGGCAGCCGCCGTGGTCATGCTGGTGGCGACCTGGAGGTCGTGAACCCGCGCGTCCCGGCCAGGACCGGCCCGGAGAACGGCCCGCACCGGCCTGGACCGGCCCGGAGAGCGGCACCCGCGCCGGCGCCGCCAGCCGCCCCGGACGCGGCCGTGAACCCGCGTCCTGAACCGGCGTCCCCCGTACGGGTGTCGGTGCCTACGATGGGCCGATGAGCAGCTCCAGAACCCTTGTCCTCGCGTCCGCCTCGCCCGCCCGGCTCGGGCTGCTGAAACAGGCGGGCCTCGACCCGCGCGTGATCGTCAGCGGTGTCGACGAGGACGCGATCACGGCCGCCACGCCCGCCGAACTGGCCCGCGTACTGGCCGAGGCGAAGGCCAACGCGGTGGCCGGGAGCGGCGCGCTCGACGGCGGCGAGCTGGTGATCGGCTGCGACTCCGTACTCGAACTCGACGGCCAGGCGCTGGGCAAGCCCGCGGACGCGGCCGAGGCGGTGGCGCGCTGGCAGGCGATGCGCGGGCGCAGCGGGGTGCTGCGGACCGGGCACTGCGTGATCGACACCGCCAGCGGCAAGCAGGTCGCCGAGACCGCGTCCACGACCGTACGGTTCGGGACGCCGGACGACGACGAGGTCGCCGCGTATGTAGCGAGCGGTGAACCCCTGTACGTGGCGGGCGCGTTCACCCTCGACGGCCGCTCCGCGCCCTTCGTGGAGGGCATCGAAGGCGACGCGGGCAACGTGATCGGCCTGTCCCTGCCGCTGCTGCGGCGGCTGCTGGCCGAGCTGGGGGTACGGATCACCGACCTGTGGGTCTGAGCCGCCGTCAGCGAGCGCGGGAGGCGGGGCCGGTTCCTGGGTCCGGGGTCGGTCCTGGGCCAGTTCCGGGGCCGGTTCCGGGTCCGGGGTCGGTTCCGGGGGCGCTCAGGCCGTGGCGGGCGGCGGGAGTTCGCCGCCGTTGCCGTTCGCGGTCCCGCTCTCGGCGGCCTCCCGCGGCCGGTCCTCGGGCGCGTACATCAGCAGCGTGGCGACGAGGCCGCCCAGTATCACCATCATCAGCACGAACGCGTACCAGCCGATCAGGCCGACGACCAGCGCGCCGACCACGCCGTGCACCACCGCGCAGACGATGAGCACGATCCTGGCGACCCGGCCGGTCATCTCGTCGCGGCGCACTATCCGCACGACGAGCACCGCGCACAGGATGAGGAAGAGGCCGAACAGCGCGCCGCCCACCCACGATCCGATGGCCATGGCGTCGGAGTCGAGACCGGCGAGCGACATGGACTGATGGCGTACGGCGAGGCCGAGTATCCAGTTCACGAAGGCGATGGTGAGGGCTTCGAGAACAAGGACCACGGCGGTGCCGACGGCTATACCTCTGCGCACACTGTCCCCTTCGGCCGTCGTCCGGGGCCCGGTTACCGCTGGTACCCCCGCCTGTCGCAGGCTACTCACCGGTACAACCGGCGGCAAGGGGTCTGGCCACGCCGGTCGTTCCACCCGTACGGGGAGTCCGGCGCGCGCGATCCGGAACGTCACCCCACTCGTTCGGGGACACCGGCGGCCGGTCGGGAAACACCGACGGCAAAGATTCCGCTCGCTATTCGTAGGGTTTCCACAAAAGAACGTCAGGTCTCTTCGCAGACTTACAGGGAGATCTCCCCCACACCGATGAGTGCGGGACATCGGCCCGAGCGGGGCCGTACCGTGGACTGAGCAGGCGTTCACGGGTTCTTCAGGCCCATGGATCACCCTCCGTGTGGGGAAGCTCACGTGCAGGGGTGCCTCGGCACCAAGTGTGGCCAGTACCTAAACTCGGCTTGTTTCAAGGAGGGAGCCATCGTGCGCAAGGTGCTCATCGCGAACCGCGGTGAAATTGCTGTCCGCGTTGCCCGTGCCTGCCGGGATGCGGGGATCGCGAGTGTGGCGGTGTACGCCGATCCGGACCGGGACGCGGTGCATGTCCGGGTGGCGGATGAGGCGTACGCGCTGGGCGGTGACACTCCGGCGACCAGTTATCTGGATGTCGCCAGGGTGCTGGCCGCCGCGGCGGAGTCGGGTGCGGACGCGGTGCATCCGGGGTACGGATTCCTGTCGGAGAACGCGGAGTTCGCGCAGGCGGTCCTGGACGCGGGTCTGACGTGGATCGGTCCGCCGCCGCAGGCGATCCGGGATCTGGGTGACAAGGTCGCGGCGCGGCATATCGCGCAGCGTGCGGGTGCGCCGCTGGTCGCGGGGACCGCTGATCCGGTGTCGGGGTCGGATGAGGTCGTGGCGTTCGCTGAGGAGCACGGGCTGCCGATCGCGATCAAGGCGGCGTTCGGCGGTGGCGGGCGGGGTCTGAAGGTGGCCCGGACGCTGGAGGAGGTGCCGGAGCTGTACGACTCCGCGGTGCGTGAGGCGGTCGCGGCGTTCGGCCGCGGGGAGTGCTTCGTGGAGCGCTACCTGGACCGTCCGCGGCATGTGGAGACGCAGTGCCTGGCCGACACGCACGGCAATGTGGTGGTGGTCTCCACGCGTGACTGCTCGTTGCAGCGGCGTCATCAGAAGCTGGTGGAGGAGGCCCCTGCCCCGTACTTGTCGCAGGCGCAGGTCGACCAGCTCTACAGTGCGTCGAAGGCGATCCTGCGTGAGGCGGGGTATGTGGGTGCGGGCACGTG
>NZ_JBVHLD010000016.1:172789-215877 GCF_055559175.1 Streptomyces sp. NPDC024632 | reverse complement strand
CGCCCGGTTACATTCCGAACCCGGAAGCTAAGCCTTTCAGCGCCGATGGTACTGCAGGGGGGACCCTGTGGGAGAGTAGGACACCGCCGAACAATCTTTATGGACCCTCGGTCCTGGCCTAAGCGCTGGGACCGGGGGTCTTTTTTCGTTGTTCTTCGGTGCGCGTCCTCTCCGTCATGGCGAGAGACTCGCACTACAGCAGTACGATCCGACAGGAGTCACGTCGATGCCCAACTCGCCTGAAGACCGGCCCGAGCGTCCCGAACGCCGGGACTCGCGCCCGAACGGCGGCGGCGACCGCGGGGGTTACCGCAGCAGCGGTCCGCGGCGGGACGGTGACCGTCCCACCGGCGGCTTCCGTCGCGACGATCGACGTGACGACCGTCCGCGGGGCCCGCGCCGCGAAGACGACCGTGGCGGCTACCGCCCGCGCGACGACCGCCGCGACAGTGGTGGCCGTCCTCCGGCCGGCGGCGGCTACCGTCCCCGTGACGACCGCCCCCGCGACGACCGTCCGCGCCAGGACCGCCCCCGCGACGACCGCTCCGGCGGTGGCGGCGGTGGCTTCCGCCCGCGTGACGACCGGCCTCGTTTTGACCGTCCGCGTGAGGACCGTCCCGGCGGTGGCGGTGGTTTCCGTCGTGACGACCGTCCGCGTGACGACCGGCGTGACGACCGTCCCCGTGGCCCGCGCCGTGAGGACGACCGCGGCGGCTACCGCCCCCGCGACGACCGTCCCAGGGACGACCGCCCCCGTCAGGACCGCCCCCGCGACGACCGCTCCGGCGGTGGCGGCGGTGGCTTCCGCCCGCGTGACGACCGGCCTCGTTTTGACCGCCCGCGCGAGGACCGTCCCCGTGACGACAGGCCCCGTGACGACCGCCCCCGCTTCGACAGGCCCCGTGACGACCGGCGCGACGACCGGTCCGGCGGCGGCTTCCGTCCCCGTGAGGACCGGCCGCGCTACGACCGCCCGCGTGACGACCGCCCCGGTGGCGGCGGTGGCGGGTTCCGCAGGGACGACAGGCCCCGCGACGACCGGCCCCGTTTCGACGGCCCGCGTGACGACCGCCCGCGCGGTCCGCGCCGCGACGACGACCGTCCCCGTTTCGACCGGCCCCGCGACGACCGTCGCGATGACCGCCGTGACGACCGTCCGCGTGGCCCGCGCCGGGACGACGACCGGGACCGTGGCGGCCAGGGGCGTCGCCCCGTGGTCGAAGGCCGCGGCCGGTTCGAGAACCGGGGCAGGGACGACCGCCGTGAGGAGCGGGAGCCCGTCCGCAGGCTGCCGATCCCTGACGAGGTCACCGGCCACGAGATCGACCCGAGCGTGCGCCAGGAGCTGATGAGTCTGCCGAAGACGCTCGCGGAGGACGTGGCGCGCAACCTCGTCATGGTGGCCCGGCTGCTGGACGAGGAGCCCGAGCAGGCGTACGCGTACTCGCGCGTCGCGCTGCGTCTCGCGTCCCGCGTCGCGGCCGTCAGGGAAGCGGCGGGCTTCGCGTCGTACGCCAGTGAGCGGTACGCCGAGGCGCTGGCCGAATTCCGGGCGACCCGGCGGATGACCGGCACCGTCGACCTGTGGCCGGTGATGGCGGACTGCGAGCGCGGTCTCGGCCGTCCGGAGCGCGCGCTGGAGATGGCGGGCGCCCCCGAGGTGCACAAGCTGGACAAGGCCGGCCAGGTCGAGATGCGCCTGGTCGCGGCCGGGGCCCGGCAGGACATGGGCCAGGACGAGGCCGCGGTGGTCACCCTCCAGAGCTCCGAGCTGGCGTCCAACGCCGTGCACCCGTGGACCGCCCGCCTGCGGTACGCCTACGCGGACGCGCTGCTGCGCGTCGGCCGTGAGCGCGAGGGCCGCGACTGGTTCGCGAAGGCGCTCGAAGCCGACCACAACGGCACCACCGACGCCTCCGACCGCCTCGCCCAGCTCGACGGCGTGGAATTCGTCGACGCCATCGACGAGGACGACGCGGCCGAGTCCGAGTCCGAGCCCCAGCGGCCGGACACGGCGGACGAGGCGGCGGACGACGAGCACGACGCCGACGACACGGACGACGACGTTTCGGACGACGACGTTTCGGACGACGACGTCTCCGACGAGGACGACGACGAGACCTCCGAGACCTCCGAGGAGCCCGTCGGCGGTACCGACGAGTCCGCGCAGGACGAGGACGACTCGGACGACGAGGACGACGACGAAGGCGCCCACGACGCAGAGGGCTCCGACGACGCCGAGAAGGCCGAGCAGAAGGCCGAGGCGGCCGACGGCGCCGCCCCGTCCTCCTTCCTCGACTCGCCGTTCCGCGAGCCCGCCGCACACGGCGAGCCGAAGAGCGACGACGAGGACTGACACCCGCACGCGTCCCACGTGAAAGGGCGGCATCCGCACACCGCGGGTGCCGCCCTTTCGTATGCCCGGCTACGACCCGGCCGCGCCTCGACTCCGCCCCACCTCCGACCCGGCTCCGCCCCGACCCGGACGAGGCGCCGGATCAGTCGAGTTCTACGCTGCGCATCACTAGTCCGCTCGCCGGTTTCGGGCCGAAGGACGTGGACTTGCGAGGCATGGTCACGCCCTGGCGGGCGAGGTCGCGGACGACGTCCTCGTGCACCGGGTGCATGAGGACGGCCGTGCCGTGCAGCCGTTCCGCGAGGCCGACGGCGGCGGCCGTGTCGTGGATGTAGCGGATGTCCTCGGGGGAGTCGGGGACCTTCCAGACATCGTCGAGCAGCAGGCTGTGCAGGACGGCGGCGTCCAGGCGGCGCCATCGCGCGGGGCGGTCGGTCGGTACGCCGCGCTCGATGGCCGCCGGGTCGGGCCGGTCCAGCAGGTGGAAGCCGCCGTCGCCCGCGAGCAGGAAGGCGTTGCCGTCGTCCGCGGCCTGCGCCAGCGCGTCGAGCGCGCCGTCCAGCGAAGGACCGGGCAGCGGCCGTACGCGGAAGGTGGTGCGGGCGGCCTCCAGTGCGTCGGCCAGCGGCAGCCGCGGCAGGACGCGGTGGATGGCACGTACCCGCAGCGGGTAGCGGGCGGTGTCGACCAGCAGGACGAGGCCGTAGTCCCAGGGGGTGCCGGGGCGGTGGGCCGACTGGAGCAGCCGGTAGGTCGCCCAGCGGTGGTGGCCGTCGGCGATCAGGGCCTGGTGGGACGCGAGATCGGCCTCGACAGCCGCGTGGTCGGCGGGGTCGGTGAGCGCCCACAGCCGGTGCCGTACCCCGTCCTCGGTGACCGTGGCCAGCAGCGGCTCGGCGTCGGCGGCGGTGCGGTCGATGACGGCGGCCGTCGCGTCGCCCTGGCGGTAGGACAGCAGCAGCGGCTCCAGATTGGCGCCGGTCGCGCGCATCAGGGCCGCGCGGTCGGCGACCGGGCCGGGCATGACGTCCTCGTGCGGCAGGACGACGCCGTCCTCCGGCGGTGTGAGCCGCAGTGCGCCGATCACCCCGCGCTGGAGGTGGTCGCCGTCGCGCTGTTCGTAGACGTAGAGGGCGGGCAGCGGGTCGGCGGCGAGGACGCCCTCGTCGAGCCAGGCGGTGAGGGTCCTGGCGGCCTTGCCGTGCCGGGCGGCCGGTGTCTCGGCCTCGGGGAGGATGAGCCGGACGACGTTGTGCGGGTCGGCCGTCTCCAACCGCCGCTGGCCGTCGGGGCGTACGACGACGTCGTACGGCGGTGAGGTCACCGCGGCCAGGCTGCCGACGCGCTGTCGTACGTAGCGGAGCCCGCGGAAGGGCTTCAGACGCAGGCCGTGCTCGCCGTTGAGTCCGGAGTTGGTCATCAGCGCATGCTATGTCCGGGGCGGCCATGAGGGATGATCGGGGTCATCGACGACACCCCGAGGAGCGAGCCCGTCATGACCCACCGGACCAGTCCGAACGGCACCGAAGGACCGCTGGACACGGCGTACGACACGGCGCTCCTCGACCTCGACGGGGTCGTGTACGCGGGCGGTGACGCCATCGCGCACGCGGTCGAGTCGCTGGCCGCGGCGAGCGGGCACGGGATGCGTCTCGCCTACGTGACGAACAACGCCTCGCGTACGCCGCAGGCCGTCGCGGAGCACCTCACGGACCTCGGGGTGCCCGCGGAGGCCGCCGAGGTGATCACCTCGGCGCAGGCGGTGGCGCGGCTGATCGCCGATCAGGTGCCGGAGGGGGCGAAGGTGCTCGCGGTGGGCGGCGAGGGGCTGTTCGCGGCGCTGCGCGAGCGCGGGCTGCGGCCGGTGGAGTCGGCGGACGACGAGCCGGTGGCGGCCGTGCAGGGGTACGGGCCCGACCTGCGGTGGTCGCAGCTCGGGGAGATGGCGTACGCGGTGAACCGGGGCGTGCCGTGGTTCGCGTCCAACACGGATCTGACGATTCCGAGCGCGCGCGGGATCGCGCCGGGGAACGGCGCGGCGGTGGAGGTCGTACGGATCGCGACCGGCGGTGAGCCGCAGGTCGCGGGGAAGCCGCTGCCGCCGATGCACCGCGAGACGGTGATCAGGACGGGGGCGAAGCGGCCCCTGGTGGTGGGGGACCGGCTCGACACGGACATCGAGGGCGCGTACGCAGGCGAGGTGGATTCGCTGCTCGTACTGACCGGGGTGACGGACGCGGCCCACCTGCTCGCCGCCGAGCCGCGCCACCGTCCCACGTATGTCGCCGCCGACCTGCGCGGGCTGCTGGCCGCGCAGCCGGAGGTCACGGCGGCCGACGGCGGCTTCCGCTGCGGGGGTTGGACCGCCTCCGCCGCCTCGGACGCGCTCGTGCTCGACGGTGACGGCGACGCGCTCGACGGACTGCGCGCGCTGTGCGCCGCGGCCTGGACGTCGGCGGGCGACGGCACATGCGGCCTGGACGCGGACAAGGCACTTGCGCGGCTGGGCCTTTGAGCCCGGCTGGGACTTTGCGGCGGGCCGGGGCTCTGAGGCGGGCCGGCGCTCTGAGCCCGGTCAGGGCTCTGAGGCGGGCTCCATGATGCGGGCCCGGCCCGGCACTTGAGCCCGGCTGACCCGCGCGGGCGCGTCTGACCGCGCCGCACCCGCCCGCCTGACGCGGTGCGCCATGCGGTGCGCGCCCCGTGGCGCGCGGCCGGGTCAGGCGTCCGCGTCCGCCGTGGCCTCGCTCTTCGCGCCCGCCTCGGCCTCGGCTCCGGCCTCGGCTTCGGCTTGCGCGACGGCCGCCGCCAGCAGGTCGTCCTCGGTGACGCCGTGCCGCCAGTAGCCGGTGAATTTGATCGCCTTGCGGTCGATGCCGCGGTCGTTGACCAGGTGGCGGCGGAGCGCGCGTGCCGAGGCGGCCTCGCCCGCGATCCAGGCGTAGGGGGTGCCGGAGGGCAGGTCCCCGGCGTCGCGGACGGCGGCCAGCAGCGCGGCGGTGCGGTCGGCGCCGGGGTGTTCCCGTACCAGCCAGGTGATGTCGGCGTCGGCGTCGGTGGTCAGCGGGATGCGGTCGTCGGGGTGGGCGACCTCGATCCAGACCTTGACGGGCATGCCCGCGGGCAGCCACTCCAGGATGCTCGCCACGGCGGGCAGCGCGGTCTCGTCGGCGGTCAGCAGCACCCAGTCGGTACCGGCGGGCGGCTGGAAGTCGACGCCGCCGTTGTCCTCGCCTGCCGGGGCGAGGATGCTCACCGGGTCGCCGGGCTTGGCCTGTTGGGCCCAGCGGGAGGCGGGGCCGAGGTCGCCGTGCAGGGCGAAGTCGATGTCGAATTCCAGCGGGTCGCGGCGGACCGCGCGGATCGTGTACGTCCGCATGATGCCGCGGACGTCGGGGTCGAGGGCGCGCCAGTCGGCGTACCAGTCGGCGCCGAGCGGTTCCGGCAGCACCGGGCGGGTCTGGCCCCGCTGCGGCAGGAAGAGCTTGAAGCGCTGGTCCCGGCCGCCGCTCACGACGCCGGCCAGGTCGTCGCCGCCGAGCACGATCCGTACCAGAGTGGGCGACAGCCGCTCGGTGCGCAGGACGCGGGGGTGGAAGAAGAGGTAGGGCGCGGTGGACACGGCGTCAGCTCACCTTCTTCGCACCGGCGATGGCCTTGGTCAGCGCCTCGATCTGGGCGGCGCACTTGTCGTACGAGAAGATCGGCTCGCTCGGCCAGCCGATGACCTGTCCGGCCTTGACGGCGGCCAGTTGCGCCCAGGTGGGCTTGGCCGCCAGGTCCTTGGGCTGGAGGGTCGCGGTGCGGTTGTCGAGCATGATGATGTCGGGCTTGTACTTGTCGGCGTTCTCCCAGCTCAGCGTCTCGAAGAAGCCGCCTTCGACCTTGTCGGGGACGATGAAGTCGACACCGAGGCTCTTGTAGTAGCTGAGGTCGGACGCGGAGGGCGGGGTGGAGACGTAGAAGGAGTCGGCGCTGCCGGAGGCGGCCATCACCTTGATGCCGCCGGACGCCTTGGCGGCGGCGCGCAGATCGGCGGACGCCTTCTCGAAGCGGGCCTTGGCGGCGGCGTTGGTGGTCGAGTTCATGTCCGCGCCCAGGGACGCGGCGAGTTCGGCGTACCGCTGGAGCGGGGTGGTGATCGGGACGCCCTTGAGGCTGATGCCGACGCTGGGCGCGATGCCGAGGATCTTCTTGGCGCTCTCGTCCGGCACGTACCAGAGGGTCGGCGCCTCGTACATGTGGCTGATCAGCAGTTGGGGGGAGAGAGCCGCGTACTTCTCGATGTTGAACTCGCCCCAGGTGTTGCCGACCACGGTGAGCTTGCTGACGTCGAGGTCGCCCGCCTGGGCATCGGCGCCGCCGCCCTTGACCGTGGTCGGGCCGAAGACGCCGACGCACTCGACGCCGTAGTCGTGCAGCGCGGCGGCGGCGCCGACGTAGGCGACCAGTTTGGCGGGGGTCTTGTCGAGCTTCACCGTGGTCTTGCGGTCGTCGGTGAAGGACCAGGGGCCCGCGGGGGTCTTGGCGCCGGAGTCCGCCGTGCCGCCGGAGTCGGCGCCCGAGTCCTTGGAGTCCTTGTCGGAGGAGCCGCCGCAAGCCGCGAGCAGGGCGCCGATACCGACGGAGCCGCCCACGGCGAGCACGCCGCGCCGCGACATTCCGGACATGGGTGAGAAACGAGGGGGATTCATCAAGACAGCCGCTCTGCTCGGAGTTGAGGTGGCCAGGTTAGGCTAACCTAATCACCGTGTTGGTCGATCGTCACTCCCCACCCGCTCCGGTCACCGGACAGCAGGTCGCCGGCCCACCGGCCGTCGAACGCCGCGGCAGCGTCGCGCGGGCGAACGCGAAACGCGCCGCCGGACTGCTCGCCGCCGTCGGCCTGCTGGTCGTCGTGGCCCTCGCGAGCATCGCCATCGGCGCCAAGGACATACCCGTCGACCAGGTCTGGCACGGGCTGTTCCACTACGCGGGCACCGACAACGACGTGGTGATCCGCAAACTGCGGCTGCCGCGTACGGTCCTCGGACTCCTCGTCGGCGCCGCGCTCGGTGTCGCGGGCGCGGCCATGCAGGCCCTCACCCGCAACCCGCTCGCCGACCCCGGACTGCTCGGCGTCAACGCGGGCGCCGCGGCGGCCGTCGTCTCCGCGATGAGCTTCTTCGGCGTGACCAGCATGAGCGGTTACGTGTGGTTCGCCCTCGGCGGCGCGGCCGTGGTCTCGGCGCTGGTCTACGTCATCGGCGGCAGCCGGTCCGCGACCCCGGTCCGCCTCGCCCTCGCGGGCACCGCGGTCACCGCCGTGCTCCAGGGCTGGACGACCGCCGTCGAACTCAGCGACAACGCGGCCCTGGACCGGATGCGCTTCTGGCAGGTCGGCTCGCTCGCCGCCGCCGACATGGCGACCGTCCGCTACGTGACCCCGTTCCTCCTGGCCGGCGCCGTACTCGCGTTCATCAGCGGCCGGCCGCTCAACGCCGTCGCGCTCGGCGACGACACCGCCCGCGGCCTCGGGGCCAAACTGACCCGCACCCGCGTGCTGGTGATGATCTCCATCACGCTGCTGTGCGGCGCGGCCACCGCCGCCTGCGGGCCGATCGTCTTCATCGGCCTGATGGTGCCGCACGTCGTACGCGGCATCACCGGACCCGACATGCGCTGGATCCTGCCCTACGCGGCCGTGCTGTCACCGGTGCTGCTGCTCGGCGCTGACGTGGTCGGACGGCTCATCACCCGCCCGGCCGAACTCCAGGTCGGCATCGTCACCGCGGTCCTCGGCGGACCGGTCTTCATCGCCCTCGTACGCCGCCGAAGGATGGCCGAACTGTGAGAGAACCCGTACTGCGCACCCGCGGCGGACTGTCCGTCCGGTTCGACCGGCGCGCGGCCGTCGTCTCCTGCGTCCTGCTGCTCGCGGCCCTCGCCGTCTCCGTCGTCCTGATCGGCACGGGCGACTACGCCATCGCCCCGCTCGACGTCGTCCGCACCCTGACCGGACACGGCACCGCCGCCCAGGAGTTCATCGTCCGCGACCTGCGGCTGCCGCGGGTGATCGTGGCGCTGCTCGTCGGCGCCGCGCTCGGCATGGCGGGCGCCGCCTTCCAGACCGTCTCCCGCAACCCGCTCGGCAGCCCCGACGTCATCGGCTTCGGCCAGGGCTCCGCCGCGGGCGCGCTGATCGTCATCGTGCTGCTCAAGGGCAGCGCCTACCAGGTCTCCATCGGCGCGGTCGCGGGCGGACTGCTCACCGGCATCGCCGTCTACGTGCTGGCCTGGAAGCGCGGGGTGCACGGCTACCGGCTGGTGCTGATCGGCATCGGCGCCTCGGCCGTGCTGTCGGCCGTCAACAGCTATCTGCTGGTCAAGGCCGACTTCGTGGACGCCGCCCGCGCGATCGTCTGGATCACCGGCTCCCTCGACGGCCGCGACTGGAACCAGGTCTGGCCGCTGCTCGTCGCCTGCGGCGTCCTCATGCCCCTGTTGCTGTCCCAGGGACGCGCGCTGCGGATCAGCGAGATGGGCGACGACGCGGCGGCGGCGCTGGGCGTCCGCGTGGAACGCACCCGGCTGATCGTCGTACTCGGCGCCGTCCTGCTCACCGCGTCCGCCACCGCGGCGGCGGGCCCCATCGCCTTCATCGCGCTGACCGCGCCCCAACTGGCCCGGCGCCTGACCCGTTCGCCGGGTGTCTCGCTGCTGTCGTCCGCGCTGTTGGGCGCCACGCTGCTCGTCGCCGCCGACCTGGCCGCCCAACGCGCCTTCGGCTCAGGCCAGGTGCCGGTCGGTGTCGCCACCGGCGTGCTCGGCGGCGGCTATCTGCTGTGGCTGCTGATCGCGGAGCGGAGGGCCGGACGGATATGAGGACGCGTACGGAACGCGAGGAGCGTACGGAGAACGCGCGGAGCGCGGTCGGCCCGGAGCGTACGCAGGGCACGTCGGACCCGGAGCGTACGCAGGGCACGTCGGACCCGGAGCGTATGCAGGGCGCGGCCGGCCCCGAGCGTACGGCGCTCACAGCGCGGCTGAGACCGCGCCGCGGCGGCCGACGGAAGCAGCCGCGGCCACCGGCAGACACCACCCGCCAAACCCCTTCGGCAGAACACGGAGCGTCCCGCATGACCCGCCTCGCCGCCGAGTCCGTCACTCTCGCGTACGACCAGCGGGTCATCGCGAAGGAGCTGTCGGTCGCCATACCCGACCAGTCCTTCACCGTCATCGTCGGACCGAACGCCTGCGGCAAGTCGACATTGCTGCGCGCGCTGTCGCGGCTGCTGAAGCCGGCCGCGGGCCAGGTCCTGCTGGACGGCCAGGCCATCGGCACGCTGCCCGCGAAGGCGGTCGCCAGGACGCTGGGGCTGCTCCCGCAGAGCTCGGTGGCGCCCGACGGGATCACCGTGTCGGGGCTGGTGTCGCGCGGCCGGTACCCGCACCAGGGGCTGCTGCGGCAGTGGTCGCCCGAGGACGAGCGAATCGTCGACGAATCGATGGCGGCGACCGGCGTCACCGCCCTGGCCGATCGCTATGTCGACGAACTGTCCGGCGGACAGCGGCAACGCGTCTGGATCGCCATGGCCCTCGCCCAGCAGACCCCGCTGCTGCTGCTCGACGAGCCGACCACCTTCCTCGACATCCAGCACCAGCTCGACGTGCTCGACCTCTGCGCGGAACTCCACGAACAGCGCGGCCGTACGCTCGTCGCCGTCCTGCACGACCTCAACCAGGCCGCGCGCTACGCCACTCATTTGATCGCCATGCGCGACGGCCGGATCGAGGCGCAGGGGCCGCCCGCCGAGATCATCACCGCGGAGCTGGTGGAGCGGGTCTTCGGGGTGCGCTGCCGGATCATCGAGGACCCGGAGAGCGGTACGCCGCTGGTGGTGCCCGCCGCGCGGCGGGCCGGTGCGGTGGCGGCCGGCGCGACCCTCACCGACGCCGAGCCGGGCCAGGACTCGGAACCGGCTCCCGGCGTCAAGTCCGGTACGGGCTCCGACCCCGTCGATTCCGTGCCCGGTTCCGGGCCTGGTTCCGTGCCGGGGGCCGGGTCTGATGCCGTGCCAGGCTCGGGGCTGGGCACGGTGTCGGATTCCGGGTCAGGTGCCGCGCGTGACTCCGCGTCGGCAGCCGGTTCCGTATCCGGATCCGGTGATTCCGCGCCCGGCCCGCTTACAGCAGAGACCGCAGACGCAGGACGTCCCGCAGGCCGGCCTGGAGCTTGACCCGGCCGCTGCCCCACGCCTTGGCGAAGTTCAACTCGCCGCCGACCAGGGCGACCAGGTCGTCGCCCGACATGGTCAGCCTGATCTGCGCCTTGTCGGCGGGCGTGCCCGGCACGGTCGTCACATCCTTGATCCGGCCGCCGGACAGCCGCCCCACGAAGGTCACGTCCAGATCGGTGATCCGGCAGCTCAGGGAGCGGTCCATGGCGGCGGCTGAGCGCACGCCGCCCTCGGCGTCGGCGAGGTTCGCCGCCAGTCGGTCGAGCGCGCTGCGGCACTCCTCGATCGTCGCCATCGGTGCGGTGTCCTTCTGGATCGTGCCGGATCGTGCGCGGTCCGCGCGCACGTCCGGACGACGCTACCGCAGCACCGCGGGGCACCGTGCTCGGGCCGCGGTCGCGATACGCGGTAGCGTCGTGACCGGATACGTCAACGGCGAGGCGAGGAGTGTGAGCGATGCGGGACGCGCTGCGTACCTGTCTACAGATCGCGGGCGGCCTGACCGAGGCCACCCGGCGGCGCACCATCGACGCGGCGAGGGAGCTGCTCGACCAGACGGGAATAGACGTCGACGCCGTCCAGCGCAGGATCGGCTCCGCCATTCCGGCCGAAGTCCAGACCCTCGCCGACGAGCTGATGGCCTCGGGCCGGGCCAACCGTGACCTGCTGCTCGGACTCATCCGTGACGAAGTCGACAAGACGATGAGCCGGGTCGGCCGCCTCGCCGACGAAGTGACGAAGGTCGGCGTCGTCCTCGAAACGCTCGAACGGCGCATCGGGAACCTGGAGTCCACCGACGAGGACACGGCCGACAGCGGTGCCGGGCAGGCCCGGCCCTCGGAGGCGGCTCCCCGGCGCGGCGCCGCCCCGCCGGTCCAGCACGTCAAGGTCGAGCCGGACGCGGCGCCCGCCGCCGCGCCCGCGAAGAAGGCGGCCCCGGCCGCGGCGACCGCTCCCAAGGGCACGGCGTCGACCGCGGTCCGCAAGGCGGCGGCGAAGAAGGCGCCTTCGGCGCGGAAGACGGCGGCCAGGAAGTCGGCGACGACTCCTTCTCCGGCCGCTCCGGCTTCCCCGGCCTCTCCGGCGGCGAAGAAGGCCGCCCCGACCCGGAAGACCGCCACCGCGGGTACGGGCCCGGCCGCCACGAAGACCGCGTCCGCCAAGAAGGCCGCGGCCAAGAAGACCGCGCCCGCGAAGAAGTCCGCCACCCGCAAGACCACTCCGGCCAGGCCCACCCCGGCCCAGGCGGCCCCTCCGGCGCCCGCGGCCCCCGCGACGCCGGAACAGCCGGAAGGCACCGCCCCGGCGAAGAA
Organism: Streptomyces sp. NPDC024632; assembly: GCF_055559175.1. NCBI lineage: Bacteria > Bacillati > Actinomycetota > Actinomycetes > Kitasatosporales > Streptomycetaceae > Streptomyces > Streptomyces sp. NPDC024632. The sequence goes on along the minus strand of NZ_JBVHLD010000016.1, from coordinate 203,989 downwards.
GGCGACGGCGAAGAAGGCGACACCCGAGAAGACGGTGGCCAAGAAGACGGCAGCCAGGAAGGCCCCCGCGGCGAAGAAGGCGTCCGCCGTCAAGAAGACCGCCGCGGTGAAGAAGTCGGCGACGGCCAGGACGGCCACGACGAAGAAGGCCGCGGCCAAGAAGGCGCCCGCCGCGAAGAAGGCCACGCCCGCGAAGAAGTCCGCACCGGGGCCTGAGGCGGGTAACGGCGGTGAGTGACCTCGATTTCGGGCCGTCCGGTGCCGCACCGGCACCGGACGGCGACGAGGCGCCGGACGCCGTACCGGCGCAGGACGCCGACGCGGTCGGACCGGCGTACGGAGCCGTTCACGCCCTGCCGGAGGCGGCCGGTCCCGTACCGCTCGGCGTGGTGCTGCGGGAGACGGGGAATGCCGACGTGGACGCGGCGGTTGCCCGGCTGTCGGACGCCGACGAACTGCCGACCGCGGGACACATAGAGGTGTACGAGGACGCGCACCGCGGATTGCGGGACGCACTCGCCGCGCTGGACGAGAACAGGAGCTGAACCGTACGTGGTGGCACGACGCCGACTCGACGCCGAGCTGGTGCGCCGGAGTCTCGCGCGCTCGCGGGAGCACGCAAGCCAGTTGATCGCCGCCGGGCGGGTGACCGTCGGCGGCGCGACCGCCACGAAGGCGGCCACGCAGGTGGAGACCAGCGCCGCCGTGGTGGTGGCGCGGGACGCCGACGAACCCGACTACGTGTCGCGCGGCGGCCACAAGCTGGCCGGCGCGCTCGCCGCGTTCCAGCCGCGCGGGCTGACCGTCGAGGGCCGCAGGGCGCTCGACGCGGGCGCGTCCACCGGCGGCTTCACCGATGTGCTGCTGCGGGCGGGCGCCGCCGAGGTCGTCGCGGTCGACGTCGGCTACGGCCAGCTGGCCTGGTCGTTGCAGAGCGACGACCGCGTCACCGTCAAGGACCGTACGAACGTCCGCGAGTTGACGCTCGACCACATCGACGGCACCCCCGTCGACCTGATCGTCGGCGACCTGTCGTTCATTCCGCTCGGTCTGGTGCTGCCCGCGCTCGTACGGTGCGCCGCGCCCGACGCCGATCTCGTACTGATGGTGAAGCCGCAGTTCGAGGTGGGTAGGGAACGACTGGGCAGCGGTGGCGTCGTCCGCAGCACCCAGCTGCGGGCCGAGAGCGTACGCAAGGTCGCCGCTCAGGGGGCGGAGCTGGGGCTCGGGGTGCTGGGCGTCACGGCCAGTCCGCTGCCCGGACCGTCCGGGAATGTGGAATATTTTCTGTGGCTGCGGGCCGGTGCGCCTCCTCTGGACCCGGCCGATGTCGACCGTGCTGTGGCGGAGGGGCCCCGTTGACCACCAAGACCGAATCCGGAACCGGATCCGAAGCCGGACGCGACGCGCAGTGCGGACCGGGCGGCGCCCGTACCGTCTTCCTGCTCGCCCACACCGGCCGCCCGGCCGCCATCCGCAGTGCGGAACGCGTGGTCAAGGGGCTGCTGAGGTGCGGGATCGGCGTACGGCTGCTCGCCGAGGAGGCCGCGGACCTGCCGCTGCCCGCCGAGGTCGAGCACGTCACGGAGCCGGGGCCCGAGTCCGTCGAGGGCTGCGAGCTGATCGTCGTACTCGGCGGTGACGGCACACTGCTGCGCGGCGCCGAATTCGCCCGCGCCTCCGGGGTGCCGCTGCTCGGCGTGAACCTCGGCCGGGTCGGCTTCCTCGCCGAGGCCGAGCGGGACGACCTCGACAAGGTCGTCGACCGCGTCGTCACCCGCGAGTACGAGGTCGAGGAGCGGATGACCCTCGACGTCCTGGTCCGCAACGACGGGCACATCGTGCACACCGACTGGGCGCTCAACGAGGCCTCGGTCGAGAAGGCGTCCCGCGAACGCCTCCTGGAGGTCGTCACCGAGGTCGACGGCCGCCCGGTCTCCCGCTTCGGCGGCGACGGCGTCGTCTGCGCCACCCCCACCGGCTCCACCGCCTACGCGTTCTCGGCCGGCGGGCCCGTCGTCTGGCCCGAGGTCGAAGCGCTCCTGATGGTGCCCATCAGCGCCCACGCCCTCTTCGCCAAGCCCCTGGTGACCTCGCCCCGCTCCGTCCTCGCCGTCGAGGTCCAGCCCAAGACGCCGCACGGCGTCCTGTGGTGCGACGGCCGCCGCACCGTCGAGCTTCTCGCCGGTGCCCGCGTCGAAGTCCGCCGGGGCGCCGTGCCCGTGCGGCTGGCCCGGCTCCACCACGCCTCCTTCACGGACCGTCTCGTCGCCAAATTCGCCCTCCCCGTCGCCGGATGGCGCGGCGCCCCCCAATAACCCGCCTGACGGCGGACCGTTCGATACGCGCAGGCGGGTGCCCGTCGCGGGCGTGAGGACAGGACGCTGCCCTTGCGCAGGGCCTGGTTCTTAGGGGCGCGGGGAACCGCGCGACCAGCCCCCACCGGGCCGTCGGCCCGAGAACAGCCGGTCTGCCCCGCTGGGGCCGGTGGTGCCCCGCGGGAGCGCTTCGGCGGGCCGCGCAGCCCCAGCCGCCCCTGAAAAGGCCGGTGTGCCGCCCCGGCGAAGAAGGGCCCGGGACCGCGCCTCGGAAGACGGTTGCCCACTCCACAAGGGTGACCCGTTCGGGGCCGAGCCCCGGAGATGCGCACCGCCCCCCGCAGGGGACCGTCGCGCGGCGGGGCGCAAACCTCGTATGGTCGTACCCGTGTTGGAGGAAATGCGAATCCGGTCGCTCGGGGTCATCGAGGACGCCGTGGTGGAACTCTCACCCGGCTTCACCGCGGTGACCGGCGAGACCGGTGCGGGCAAGACCATGGTCGTGACCAGCCTCGGCCTGCTCCTGGGCGGCCGGGCCGATCCTGCGCTGGTACGCATCGGCGCGAAGGCGGCGTCCGTCGAGGGCCGGATAACGATGGCCCCCGGCAACCGGGCCTCCGTACGGGCGGAGGAAGCGGGCGCGGAGCTGGACGACGGCGCGCTGCTGATCAGCCGTACCGTCTCGGCGGAAGGCCGCTCACGGGCGTTCGTGGGCGGCCGTACCGTCCCGGTCGGGCTGCTCGGCGAGCTGGCGGACGACCTGGTGGCCGTGCACGGCCAGACCGACCAGCAGGGCCTGCTGCGCCCGGCGCGGCAGCGCGAGGCCCTGGACCGGTACGCGGGCGACGCCGTCGCGGCGCCGCTGGCGAAGTACGGGTCGGCCTACCGCAGGCTGCGGGAGGTCGCCGCGGAGCTGGACGAGCTGACAACGCGGGCCAGGGAGCGCGCGCAGGAAGCGGACCTGCTGCGGTTCGGCATCGAGGAAGTGGCGGCGGCCGAGCCGGTCGCGGGCGAGGACACCGAACTGGCCGCCGAGGCGGCCCGCCTCGGCCACGCCGAGGCGCTGGCGAGCGCGGCGGCCATCGCGCACGCGGCGCTCGCGGGGAACCCGGAGGACCCGGAGGGCGTGGACGCGGGCACCCTCGTCGCGGGGGCGCAGCGCGCGGTGGACGCGGTCAGCGCGCACGACCCGGAGCTGGCGGGCCTGGCGGCCCGGCTCGGAGAGATCGGCATCCTGCTCGGTGACGTCTCGGGCGAGCTTGCGGGATACGCCGACAATCTGGACGCCGACCCGCTGCGGCTCGCGGCCGTCGAGGAGCGCAGGTCCGTACTGGCGCATCTGACGCGCAAGTACGGCGTCGACATCGACGGCGTGCTGGCCTGGGCCGAGGAGAGCGCCGCGCGGCTCGGCGAACTCGAGGGCGACGACGAGCGGATCGAAGGACTCACCGCGGAGCGGGACGCGCTCCGCGCGGAGCTGGGCGCGCTCGCCCAGGACCTGACCGACGCGCGGGGCGAGGCGGCGGACCGTTTCGCAGCCGCCGTCACCGCGGAACTCGCCGAGCTGGCGATGCCGCACGCCCGTGTCGGCGTCGCGATCCGGCAGACCGAGACGGCCGAGCCCGACGCCGGGATCGAGGTGGGCGGCCGGGCCGTGGCCTTCGGCCCGACCGGCGCCGACGAGGTGGAGCTGCAACTGGCCCCGCACCCCGGCTCCCCGGCCCGGCCGATCGCCAAGGGCGCCTCGGGCGGTGAGCTGTCGCGCGTCATGCTCGCCGTCGAGGTGGTCTTCGCCGGGTCCGACCCGGTGCCGACGTACCTCTTCGACGAGGTGGACGCCGGAGTCGGCGGCAAGGCGGCCGTCGAGGTCGGCCGCCGCCTGGCGCGCCTGGCCCGTACCGCGCAGGTCGTGGTCGTCACCCACCTCCCGCAGGTCGCGGCCTTCGCCGACCGGCAGCTCCTGGTCGAGAAGACCAACGACGGGTCCGTCACCCGCAGCGGCGTCACCATCCTGGAGGGCGAGGCCCGGGTGAAGGAGCTCTCCCGCATGCTCGCCGGTCTCGAGGACTCCGAACTGGGCCGCGCCCACGCCGAGGAACTCCTCGCCGCGGCCAAGGCGGCCCGCTGACCCCCCGACACCCCGGCCCGCTGCCGCCAGCCGCGTCGCCGAGCCCCTGACCGCCCCGGTCGAACGTGCCCAAGGTCTCGCGGCGGTCCGGCGCAGGCCGGGGCGGGAGCGCCAGCCGTGTCGCTGAGCCCCGACCGCTCCGCTCGGACGTGGACGGGGTCTCGCGGCGGTCCGAGGAGCGGGCCCGGACGCCGAGGTCCGGCTGCGCCGCCGGTCCTGGCGTGAGGTCGCGTGGCCGTCCGGAGGCAGGCCGGTGCCGCCGGGGGCGTCAGCCGTGGCGCTGAGGCCCGGCCGTTCCGGTCGGAGCTGCCCGAGGAGCGGGCCTGGGACCGCAGGTCCGGATGGCGACGTGCGGGTGCACCGCCCGGGCGGGCGGGGGGCGCGTGGCCGTCAGTCGTTGCGGCGGCGGGCGGCGGGCGGCGGGAGGGTGAGGGTCGGTCGGGTGGCGGCCTGTCGAAGGAGGCCGGGTGCGCCGGGGTGCGGCGAGGGCGGTACGGCACCTCGGCCGCGGAGGGCCCTTGGCGGTCCGGGACAGGGGCGGGGCCGGACGCGGCGCGTCGGTCGGGCGGGTCTGAGGGCCCTTGGTGGTCCGGGTCCGGAGGACATCGGCGCGGTCGGATAATGTGCCGCGCGCGGCGGGAGCGCGCGGAGACGGCTTTCCGGGGGCGTGGCGGGGAAGGCTGTGCGGGCCGGGTAATTGCGCAGCCGGGCGCGGCGGTTGGCCGCGAGCGGACGACGGCGACGACGTGGAGGCAGCGGGATGAGCAGGCGTGGCTGGAAGGGGCGGTCGGGACGGCTGTCCGTCGGCATGGCGGCGGCCGGTGCGACCCGCGCGGCCTACGCGGAGCTGCGCAGGCGGCCCCCGGTCGAGGCCCGGATGTGGCAGCGCAGCAACTACGCGGGGCGCGGTGTGGAGCTGTACGGCGGCCTGGCCGCCGCGGCCGGGGCCGCGACCGCCCTGGGCACCGCGCGCGGCCTGACCGTACGCTCCCGGATCGCGGCCGTCGGCGCCGCACTGGCCGCGGGCGCCTGCGGGGCCTACGACGACCAGGCCGGCTCGCCCGACGAACGCGGCTTCGGCGCGCATCTGAAGGCACTGCGCGAGGGCCGGTTCACCTCGGGCGCCGTGAAACTCCTCGGCATCGGCGCGGCCGGGCTCGCCGCGGGCACCCTGCTCAAGGTGCGGCCCTTCGACCAACTGCTCGCGGGCGTCGTCATCGCGGGCAGCGCGCACGCGGTGAACCTGGTGGACATCTCGCCCGGCCGCGCCGCGAAGGCGGTCATCGCCGTCGGCGTGCCCGGCCTGCTGCGCCGCGGCCCCGCGGGAGTGCTGGCCGCGGCCCCCGTGGGCGCCGCGGCGGCCGTACTCGGCGACGACCTCAGCGAGCGGACGATGCTCGGCGACGGCGGCGCCCACGCGCTCGGCGCGGCGCTGGGCGCGGCGATCGTCGTCGCCAACGGCAGGACCGGGCTGCTGCTGCACGCGGCGGCGCTCATCGCGATGACCGCCGCGGGCGACCGGATCTCCTCCCACGAGCGGTTGTGGAACGCGCCCGGAGTGCGGCACGTTGACTCCTGGGGCCGCGTGGCACACCCGTATGGGTGATCCCAAGGGCGGGTGAGCGGGCCTGAGCGCGACCGTGACCGGTGACCCGCGGGTGCGGCCTGGCATCCTGGAGGGGTTGCCCGTACCCGCCAACACCCGCCGTCCCGTGCCGAGTCAGGAGCAGTGCCCCGCGTGAGCAGCATGTCCACCCCCTTCCAGGGGCAGCTCCACGCCGTGCACGTCATGGGCACGACGTCGGGAGCGCACGTCAGCTCGCTGGCGGGCGGGCTCGTGGCGCGGGGTGTCGCGGTCACCGTCTGCGGGCCCCCCGCCGCCGAGGCCGACTACGCCTTCTCCGGCACCGGCGCCCGCTTCGTACCCCTCGACATCGGCCGCAGGGCCGCCGCCGCCACCGACGCGCCCGCCGTCGCCGCCCTGCGCGCCGTCTTCTCCGGCGCCGGAATCGTCCACGCGCACGGCCTGCGCGCCGGACTGCTGGCCGCGATCGCGCTCGGCGGCCGCAGCACCCCACTGGTCCTCACCTGGCACGGCGGCGCCCCCGCGGAACACGACGGCGCGGGCCGCGCCGCGCTGCTGCGCTGGCTGGAGCGCCGGGCGGTACGCGGCGCCACCGTCGTCCTCGGCGTCTGCGCCGAACTCGTCGACCGGGCCCGCCACCTCGGCGCCAAGGACGTCAGGCTGGCACCGGCCGCCGTACCGCGCCCGGTCGCCCCGCCGCCGCGCCTGCCCGGCGACGGCGAGCGGCACACCCACAAGACCCGCGCCGAATTCGGCGCGATCGACCGCCCGCTGCTGCTGGCCGTCGGCCGCCTCGAAGCCCACAAGGGCTACGACCTGCTGCTGGACGCCGCCGCCCACTGGACGGGTCTCGAACCGCCGCCGCTGGTCGCCGTCGCGGGCGAGGGCAGTAGGCGCGCGGCCCTGGAGAAGCGGATCGAGGCGGAACAGCTCCCGGTGGTCCTGCTCGGCCGCCGCGACGACGTGCCGGAACTGCTCGCCGCCGCCGACCTCGTCGTGCTGCCCAGCCGCTGGGAGGCCCGCCCGCTGATCGCCCAGGAAGCCCTGCACGCGGGCGTCCCGCTGATTGCCACCGCCGTCGGCGGCACCCCCGAACTCGTCGGCGACGCGGCCGTCCTCGTCCCCTACGGCGACGCGGCGGCCCTCGCCCGCGTCGTCGTCACCCTGCTCGCCGACCCCGGCCGCCGTACCGCCCTGTCCGTGGCGGGCCGCGCCCAGGCCGCCACCTGGCCCACCGAGGACGACACGGTGGCCCAGGTGCTCAGCGTCTACGACGAGCTGACGCAGGTCTGACGGACCGGGGTCCGGGACCCGCTACGCGCGGAACGCGCCGGTGGCGGTGAGCCGCAGCGCCGTGTCGATCAGCGGCACATGGCTGAACGCCTGCGGGAAGTTGCCGACCTGGCGCTTGCGGCGCGGGTCCCACTCCTCGGCGAGCAGACCCAGGTCGTTGCGGAGCGCCAGCAGCTTCTCGAAGAGCTTGCGCGCCTCCTCGACCCGGCCGATCATCGCGAGGTCGTCGGCGAGCCAGAACGAGCAGGCGAGGAACGCCCCTTCGTCGCCGGGCAGGCCGTCCAGATTCTCCTCGCCGTCGGCGCCGCTGGAGACGGGGTAGCGCAGGACGAAGCCGTCCTCGGTCGACAGCTCCCGCTGGATCGCCTCGATGGTGCCGATGACCCGCTTGTCGTCCGGCGGCAGGAAGCCCATCTGCGGGATGAGCAGCAGCGAGGCGTCCAGCTCCTTGGAGCCGTAGGACTGCGTGAAGGTGTTGCGCTCCCGGTCGAAGCCCTTCTCGCACACGTCGTAGTGGATGTCCTCGCGCAGCTCCTTGAGCCGCTCCAGCGGGCCGTCGACCTCGCCGGACTCGATGAGCTTGACGGTGCGGTCGACCGCGACCCAGGCCATCACCTTGGAGTGCACGAAGTGGCGGCGCGGGCCCCGGACTTCCCAGATGCCCTCGTCCGGCTCGTTCCAGTGCTTCTCCAGGTAGCGGATCAGCTTGAGCTGGAGGACGCTCGCGTAGTCGTTGCGGGCCAGGCCCGTCATGTGGCCCAGGTGCAGGGCCTCGGTGACCTCGCCGTACACGTCGAGCTGGAGCTGGTGGGCCGCGCCGTTGCCGATCCGCACGGGGGAGGAGCCCTCGTAACCGGGCAGCCAGTGCAGCTCGTTCTCGCCCAGCTCGCGCTCGCCCGCGATGCCGTACATGATCTGGAGGTTCTCGGGGTCGCCCGCCACCGCGCGCAGCAGCCACTCGCGCCAGGCGCGGGCCTCGTCGCGGTAGCCGGTGCGCAGCAGCGAGGACAGGGTGATCGCGGCGTCGCGAAGCCAGGTGAAGCGGTAGTCCCAGTTGCGGACCCCGCCGATGTCCTCGGGCAGCGAGGTGGTCGGCGCGGCGACGATCGCGCCGGTCGGCCCGTACGTCAGCGCCTTGAGCGTGATCAGCGAGCGCACCACCGCGTCCCGGTACGGGCCGGTGTACGTACACTGCTCGACCCACTCGCGCCAGAAGTCCTCGGTGGCGGTCAGCGACGCCTCGGGCTCCGGCAGCGAGGGCTGCGGCTTGTGCGACGGCTCCCAACTGATGGTGAACGCGATGCGGTCGCCGGGAGCGACGGTGAACTCGGAGTACGTCGTCAGATCCTGGCCGTAGGTGTCGACATCGGTGTCCAGCCACACGGAGTCGGGCCCGGCCACCGCGACCGTACGGTCGCCGACCTTGTGCACCCACGGCGTGATCTGCCCGTAGGAGAAACGCATCCGCAGGGCGGAGCGCATCGGGACGCGGCCGTGCACGCCCTCCACGATCCGGATGACCTGCGGTGCGCCGTCACGCGGCGGCATGAAGTCGATCACACGGACCGTGCCGCGCTCGGTGTCCCACTCGGACTCCAGCACCAGCGAGTCGCCCCGGTACCTGCGGCGCGTCGCGGCCGGCGGCTGGTCGTCCTTGCCGTGCGCGGGGCCGAGCCGCCAGAAGCCGTGCTGCTCGGTACCGAGCAGTCCGGCGAAGACGGCGGGCGAGTCGAACCGGGGGAGGCACAGCCAGTCGACCGTGCCGTCCCGGCAGACCAGTGCGGCGGTCTGCATATCACCGATGAGGGCGTAGTCCTCGATGAGCCCGGCCACGTGCAACTCCAGTCGAACGACAGGCGCCGCCCCCGCTGGGGACGGTCTTGCGGTCTGGGGATTTTGGACGAGCTCATGATCCGGGAACTGGGCGGGGATAGTGCCGTGCCGGTCGGCTCGTAGCAATGCGTCCGTGCAGGATACGTCGTCCGAGGAGGGCGTGCGCATGTCTCCGCGATCTTCGCTCCGCCGGTCGGGTGTACCGGCCCCGCGGCGGCTCCGCGACGGCCCCGCGGCTGCGCTACAACGCCTTACTACGGCCTTACTACGGCCCTTCGACGGCGCTTCGACGGCCAGAAGAGCGCACGAAAGCTGCCCGAAGACCTCACGAAGACCTCACCAAGACCGCCGGGCGACCGCCCGATGGCCGTCCGGAGGCCGTCCGGCGGCCGGGCGGTGGCGGCCCGGAGTGGCGAAAGTCATCGGTCGTGACCGCCGGCCGCCGTGGCGCATCATTCGGCGGCCGGGGTCGCTGATACCCTGGTAGCCCGTGGGCCGGTGGGATGAACCACTGAACCGCCGCGACGGCGCTCCCAAGCACGAACGCCGTCCCGACCCTCACCTCGCGACCACGGGAGCCCCCTCTTGGCAGCTTTTCTGAAGAATGCGCCGAAATCCACGACGAAGCACATCTTCGTCACCGGTGGTGTGGCCTCCTCTCTCGGCAAGGGCCTGACGGCCTCCAGCCTCGGGGCGCTGCTCAAGGCACGGGGCCTGCGGGTCACCATGCAGAAGCTCGATCCTTATCTCAACGTGGATCCGGGCACCATGAACCCCTTCCAGCACGGCGAGGTCTTCGTCACGGACGACGGCGCCGAGACCGACCTCGACATCGGTCACTACGAGCGCTTCCTCGACGTCAATCTGGCGGGTTCCGCCAACGTCACCACCGGCCAGATCTACTCCACGGTGATCGCCAAGGAGCGGCGCGGCGAGTACCTCGGTGACACCGTGCAGGTGATCCCGCACATCACCAACGAGATCAAGTCCCGTATCCGCCGGATGGCCACCGACGACGTGGACGTCGTCATCACCGAGGTCGGCGGCACGGTCGGCGACATCGAGTCGCTGCCGTTCCTGGAGTCGGTCCGCCAGGTCAGGCACGAGGTCGGCCGGGACAACGTCTTCGTGGTGCACATCTCGCTGCTGCCGTACATCGGCCCCTCCGGCGAGCTGAAGACCAAGCCGACCCAGCACTCGGTGGCCGCGCTGCGCAACATCGGCATCCAGCCCGACGCGATCGTGCTGCGCGCGGACCGCCATGTGCCGGACGCCATCAAGCGGAAGATCTCGCTGATGTGCGACGTCGACGAGGACGCGGTGGTCGCCGCGATCGACGCGCCCTCCATCTACGACATCCCCAAGGTGCTGCACACCGAGGGCCTGGACGCGTACGTCGTCCGGCGGCTGGACCTGCCCTTCCGCGATGTGGACTGGGCCCAGTGGGACGACCTGCTCAAGCGGGTGCACGAGCCCGCCCACGAGGTGAAGGTCGCGCTGGTCGGCAAGTACATCGACCTGCCCGACGCCTATCTGTCGGTGACCGAGGCACTGCGCGCCGGCGGATTCGCCAACAACGCGAAGGTGCACGTCAAGTGGGTCACCTCCGACGACTGCCGGACCCCGGCGGGCGCGGCGGCGCAGCTCGGCGACGTGGACGCGATCTGCGTGCCCGGCGGCTTCGGCGACCGAGGCGTCGAGGGCAAGGTCACCGCGATCACCTTCGCCCGTGAGAACCGCGTCCCACTGCTCGGACTCTGCCTCGGCCTGCAGTGCGTGGTCATCGAGGCCGCGCGCAACCTCGCCGGGATCGCCGACGCCAACTCCACCGAGTTCGACCCCGGCACCGGACACCCGGTCATCTCGACCATGGCCGAGCAGCTCGACATCGTGGACGGCAAGGGCGACCTCGGCGGCACGATGCGCCTGGGCACCTACCCGGCGAAGCTCGCCGAGGGCTCCATCGTCCGCGAGGTCTACGGCGACCAGCCGTACGTCGAGGAGCGGCACCGCCACCGCTACGAGGTGAACAACGCCTACCGCGCCGAGCTGGAGAAGGCGACCGGCATCGTCTTCTCGGGCACCTCGCCCGACAACAAGCTCGTCGAGTACGTCGAGTACCCGCGCGAGGTGCACCCGTACCTGGTCGCCACCCAGGCGCACCCCGAACTGAAGTCCCGCCCCACCCGGCCCCACCCGCTGTTCGCCGGGCTGGTCAAGGCGGCGGTCGCGCGCCAGCAGCAGGACCCGCAGGAGCGGCAGGGCTGAAGGCGGCGTTACGGGAGCGGGCCCGGCGCCCGCTCCCGGTCACTCGGTACGGTCACGGACTCGGAAGGCGCAGCATGCTGAAGGACACTCAGGAGGAGTGGCGGGTCACCGTGACCTCCACGCCGTTCACCGGCAAGAAGACGTCGGTACGCACGGACGAGGTGGTCATGCCCGACGGCACCACCGCCGTCCGCGACTACCAGGTCCACCCCGGCTCGGTGGCCGTCCTCGCCCTCGACGACGCCGACCGCGTCCTCGTACTGCGCCAGTACCGGCACCCCGTACGGCAGAAGCTCTGGGAGATCCCGGCCGGACTGCTCGACATCCCCGGCGAGAATCCGCTGCACGCGGCCCAGCGCGAGCTGTACGAGGAGGCGCACGTCAAGGCCGAGGACTGGCGGGTCCTCACCGACGTCTACACCAGCCCCGGCGGTACGGACGAGGCGGTACGGATCTTCCTCGCGCGCGGTGTCTCCGAGGCGGACGGCGAGCGCTTCGCGGTCGCCGAGGAGGAGGCCGACATGGAGCTGGCCCGCGTCCCCCTCGCCGACCTCGTCAGCGGGATCCTCGCGGGCGACCTGCACAACAATTGCCTGGTCGTGGGCGTCTTCGCGCTCCAGGCCGCGATGAACGGCGCCGGTCTGGACGCGCTGCGGCCCGCCGAGTCGCCGTGGCCCGCGCGGCCCTTCACGCCCTGACCGTCCGCTCCCCAGCCTCTTCACAGCTCCCTCATCGGTCTCGATGATCCGATGGAGTGATCATTTACGCGGTCGGCCGCGTCGGAGCCCCGGACCGGCCCGACCGCGTGAACTAGGCTCGTCGCCGTAGCCGCGTACCCGCGCATCCGCGCCCCGCGCGGACGACCCCACTGAGCCGGGAGCGTAGGCCGTGACGGATCAGGCGCTGAACCCCAACGGGACCCCTGCGGGAGCGGACGCCCCGGCGGCACCTGAACCGGACACGGCCGCCGCACCCGCCAAGGCGCGCGCCCGCCGCCGACGGTCGGCTTCCGCCGGCTCCCCGACGCGCAAGGGCCCGGCCCCCGAGGCCCCGCCCGTCACCGACGTTGAGTCCGGGCCGGAGCAGTCGCCCGCGAAGGACGCCGAGCCGTCGTCCGCGACCGGCCCCAAAGCCGAACGCACCGCCGCCGGACCGGACGCCGAGCCGGAACCCGAGTCCGAGTCCGAGTCGGCACCGGACACTCCGGCCGCGCGTCCGGCGAAGGCCGAGCGCGCCGCCGCCGTCGCGCCGGGAACCGAGAACGGGTCCGGGGCGGACACCGGGGCCGACGTCGAGGCGGACCCCAAGCCTGATCCCACGCCTCATCGCAAGGCCGACCCCAAGACCGACCCCAGGGCCGGGACCGCGCCCGCCGCGCCTTCGGATGTCGGCGCGGGCGCGGCCCGCCCGGTGAGCCGGACCGGCGAGGTCACGGTGCGGGTCGGTGCCGCCGTATGGGCGGGAGCCCGGGGCGACGGTCAATTCGTGGGCCGGGAAAGGGAGTTGGCGGAGCTGCGCGGGGAGATCGGACGGCCGGGCCTCGGGAAGCAGGGGAAGGGGCGGGCGCGCGTGCTGCTCGTCGCCGGACGCCCCGGCGTCGGTCGGACCGCGCTCGCGCTGCGCCTGGCCGAAGACCTGGCCGAGGACTACCCGGACGGCCAGGTCTTCCTGCGCATGACCTCCCCGGAAGGGGAGCCCGTACCCGCCGAGCAGGCCGTCCGCGCCCTCCGCCGAGCCCTCGCCCGTACTCCGGGAGCCGGCGGATCGGCCGCCCCCGTAACACCCGCCGCTCCCGCCCCGGCCGCCCCGTCCGGCGGCCCCGCCGCCACCTCGCGCAAGACGCTCCTCGTCCTGGACGACGTCCTGCGCGCCGATCAGCTCGACGGGCTGATTCCCGACGCGCCCGGCAGTCTTGTCGTCGTCACCTCGGACGGCCCGCTGCCCGGAGTGCCGGACGTGCGGCCGTGCACGCTGGGCGGGCTCGACACGCCCGCCGCCGTGGAACTGCTCGCGCACAGCATCGGCTCCACCCGGGTGACCTGCGACCCGCGCGCCGCCGAGGCCCTGGTGCAGGAGATCGGCGGGCACCCCACCGCGCTGCGGCTGGTCGCCGCCTGGCTCGCGGCCCGGCCGACGCTCTCCGTGGCGGACGCCGCGACCCGGCTGCGTACGGTCTCGGCCGACGCGCCCGCCGCGCCCTCGGCCGAAGCGGACGGGACGGCGCCCTCGCGCGCCACCGCGCAGGGCGAACTCGTCCGGTCCTTCCGGCTGGTCTACGAGGACGTGCCGCAGACCGCCGCGCGGATGCTGCGACTCCTGTCGCTGGCACCTGCGGGCATGGTCGACGCGCAGGTCGCCTCGGCGCTCGCGGGCTGTTCCGTGGCCGCCGCGCAGAGCACGCTCGACGACTTCGTCGGCGGCGCACTGCTGGCGCCGGGTCCGGTGACGGGCGACGAGCTGCCGCCGCAGTACCGCCTGCCCGGCTGCTTCGGGCCGCTGCTGCGCGGGCTGCTCGAATCCCGCGACCGCCCGGAGGAGGTCCGGCTGGCCCGGGCCAGGATGCTGGAGCGGACCGTACGGCTGCTGCTGTCGTGCGGCTCGGCGCTCGTGCGGATGCGGCTGCCGGACGACGGCCCGCGCAGCCTCAGCTTCGACTCGCCCGCGACGGCCGCCGAGTGGCTGCGGTCCCGGCTGCCCGCGCTGCTGGCCTCCGCGCGGGTCGCCGTCGCGGACGGCGATCTGGACACCCTGGCCCGACGGCTGATCGCCGCCCAGGTGCAGGCGCTCGCCGCCTTCCCCGGCGGGAACGCGATGGCGGCCGAGCAGTACGAACTGCACGGCCTGGTCCTGGACGTCGCCGAGCGGCGCGGCCTGGACCGGGAGAAGGCGGCGGCGCTGATCAATCTCGGCGACCTGGACGCGGCGGCGGGCCGTTCCGACCGGGCGCTCGACCGGTACCGCGCCGCACTGGGCGCGGCCCGCAAGTGCGACGACGCGGAGGCCGAGGGCCGGGTGCTGGAAGCCCTCGGCGGTACGTACCAGGAGCGGCACGACCCGCAGCGGGCCGCCGACTGGTACGGCAGGGCGCTCGCGCTGCGCCAGGAACGCGGCGAGACCTTCCACGAGGCCCGGCTGCACGGCCGGATCGGCGCGCTGTTCACCTATGACGGCCGGTACGGGCCCGCGCTGCGCGAATGGCGCGCCGCCGCCGGGGCGTACCGGCGGCTGGCCGACCTGGGCGCGCAGGCCCGCGCGCTGACCGAGGCCGCGCGGGTGCAGGAGTACGCGGGCTACCCGGAGGACGCGCTGCGGACCTGCCGCGACGCGCTGTACTGGGCGCGCAAGGCGGGGGAGCGGCGGCTGGAGGGCGCGATCCTGCTGCGGCTCGCCGACACGCTCGACCGGCTGGGCGATCCCAGCGGTGCCACGGTCCAGCGCGCCGCCGCGAACCGCCTGCTCAGCGAGGGCGAGTCGGCGCCGAACTGACGATCGCCGCGCTGTATACCTACGAAACTGCCAATGGTCTCGGCCAAAGTGGTCACTTTGTAAGGCTGGACAGAGAGTCTTCCTTCACTAGACTGGCTTTCTGCCGCCCCAAAGCGGTCATTCTTCCCTGAGCGCAAGGACCGTGATCGACGTGAAGGTGGGCATCCCCCGCGAGGTCAAGAACAACGAGTTCCGCGTGGCCATCACCCCGGCAGGCGTGCACGAACTCGTCCGCAATGGACACCAGGTCTTCGTGGAGCAGGGCGCCGGCGACGGCTCGTCCATCCCCGACGAGGAGTACGTCTCGGCCGGTGCGGGCATCCTCGCCACCGCCGACGAGGTGTGGGCCACGGCCGATCTGCTGCTCAAGGTGAAGGAGCCGATCGCCGAGGAGTACCACCGGCTCCGCAAGGACCAGACGCTCTTCACCTACCTGCACCTCGCCGCCTCCCGCGCGTGCACGGACGCGCTGCTGGAGTCGGGCACCACCGCCATCGCGTACGAGACGGTGGAGACCGCGAACCGCCAGCTCCCGCTGCTCGCCCCGATGTCCGAGGTGGCCGGCCGGCTCGCCCCGCAGGTCGGCGCCTACCACCTGATGCGCTCGGCCGGCGGTCGCGGCGTCCTGCCCGGCGGCGTCCCCGGTGTCCAGTCCGGCAAGGCCGTCGTCATCGGCGCCGGTGTCTCCGGCTGGCACGCCACCACCATCGCGCTCGGACTCGGCTTCCACGTCACGCTGCTGGACAAGGACGTCAACAAACTGCGCGAGGCCGACAAGGTGTTCGGCAACCGCGTGCAGACCATCGCCTCCAACGCCTACGCGCTGGAGAAGGCCGTGCTCGACGCCGACCTCGTGATCGGCGCGGTGCTCATTCCGGGCGCGAAGGCGCCGAAGCTGGTCACCAACGAGCTGGTCTCGCGCATGAAGCCGGGATCTGTCCTTGTCGACATCGCGATCGACCAGGGCGGCTGCTTCGAGGACTCCCGCCCCACCACGCACGCCGAACCGACGTTCCCCGTACACCAGTCGGTGTTCTACTGCGTCGCGAACATGCCCGGCGCGGTTCCCAACACCTCGACGTACGCGCTGACCAACGCGACGCTGCCGTACATCGTCGAACTGGCCAACCGCGGCTGGCGCGAAGCGCTGCGACGTGACGCGGCTCTCGCTCTCGGTCTCAACACGCATGAGGGACAAGTTGTTTACGGTCCGGTGGCCGAGGCGCACGGCCTCGACTCCACCGACCTGCACGCGCTGCTGGGCTGACCGGCGGCCACTGTGACCAGGCGCGTCAACATCGCGCCAACACCGCACCACCGGCCGGGTCTTGTGTGTCGAGGCCCGGCCGTTCATGTGCTTACGCCCTTGACAGCGGGGTGTTCGGTTGCCGACACATCGTGCCGTGTCCGGCGGATTGTGTTGCTGTGGACCACCGACACGCCATAGAGTCGCGAATCGTCGGCTGTAGTCACGCTGACCTGTCTAGAAGTTTCCTGGTCACCAAGGAGGTAAGACGACTTGTGAATGAGTCGACATTTGCTCCCGGGGGTGGTCAACCAGGAATGACCGTCGGTTCCGTCGCGGTCCGCACCTTCGAGTCCCGCCGGCCCGAGACGAACACAGAGACGCAACCTGCTTACGCCATGGCGCCTTTCAACGACAACGACCTGCAGGACGGTCAGTTCTACGACCCGGATGCCGAGTACGAACCGGATCCGGAGTACGCGGCCACCCTCGCCCCGGACGCGGCCCGGCAGCGCCGCGAACGCGTCGGCCCCACCGGCCGGCCCCTGCCGTACTTCCCGATCCCCAATCCGCTCACCAACCACGGCCCCGCGAAGATCGTCGCGATGTGCAACCAGAAGGGCGGGGTCGGCAAGACCACCTCGACCATCAACCTGGGCGCGGCGCTGGCCGAATACGGCCGCCGGGTGCTTCTTGTCGACTTCGACCCGCAGGGCGCGCTCTCGGTCGGCCTCGGGGTCAACCCGATGGAACTCGACATCACGGTCTACAACCTGCTGATGGAACGCGGACTGGCGGCCGACGAGTGCCTGCTGAAGACCGCGGTGCCCGGCATGGACCTGCTCCCCAGCAATATCGACCTGTCGGCAGCGGAAGTGCAGCTCGTCAGCGAGGTCGCCCGCGAGTCGTCGCTCCAGCGCGCCCTCAAGCCGCTGATGGCCGACTACGACTACATCGTCATCGACTGCCAGCCCTCGCTCGGCCTGCTGACGGTCAACGCGCTCACCGCGGCGCACTCGGTGATCGTTCCGCTGGAGTGCGAGTTCTTCGCACTGCGCGGGGTCGCGCTGCTCACCGAGACCATCGAGAAGGTCCGCGAGCGGCTCAACCCCGAGCTGGAGCTCGACGGCATCCTCGCCACCATGTACGACTCGCGCACCGTGCACAGCCGCGAGGTGCTGGCCCGGGTCGTCGAGGCGTTCGACGAGCACGTCTTCCACACCGTCATCGGCCGCACCGTGCGGTTCCCCGAGACGACCGTGGCGGGCGAGCCGATCACCACCTACGCGTCCAACTCCGTCGGCGCGGCCGCCTATCGCCAGCTCGCCAGGGAGGTGCTCGCCCGGTGCCACGCCGAGTGAGTCTGCCGGGCGCCGACGAGCTGTTCCGGACGACCGGAGGAGCGGCGCTCCAGGCCCCGCAGCCACGGCAGCACCCCGGCGGCCCCGGCCCCGGCGGCTCCGGTGGTTCCGGGAGCTCCGGCGGCTCCGGTGGTCCGGGCGAAGGACAGAACGGTACGCAGGCGGACGGCCGGCTGCGGTCCGTACCGGTGGCCGACCCGGCCGCCGGGAACGACGCGGCCGATCCCGCGGACGGCGACGAAGGGACACGACCCTCCGGCACCGCGGGACAGGGCGAGGACAGCGCGGAACACGGCGGCCGGGACATCCCGACCTCACGCCGCCCGCTGACCGCCGAACGGGCCGGTATGCCGTCGCCCGCCGCCTCCTCCGGCACCATGACCGCGCCCGCGCCGCAGCCGCAGGCCGCACCGGTCCAGCCCCCGATCACCGCCCAGCCGCAGCCCCAGCAGGCGCGGCGCAAGGCCGCCCGGCAGAACCGCCGTCCCAGCGGGCGCGAGCGGCACGACGAGAAGATCACCGTCTATGTCTCCGCCGAGGAGCTGATGGATCTGGAACACGCCCGGCTGGTGCTGCGCGGTGAGCACGGGCTCGCCATCGACCGCGGCCGGATCGTCCGCGAGGCCGTCGCCGTGGTGCTGGCCGATCTGGAGTCGCGCGGCGACGCGAGCATCCTCGTACGCCGTCTGCGGGGCCGCTGACGCCCCGACGGCGCGCGGTCGGGGAACGGGGCATGGCCTGCTGCGGCGAGTAGCCTGCACAGACCACTTCGTACCCTGGACCCCGATGCCGACCTCACCCGCCACTCCCCGCCGCAGCCTCGGGCTCGGCGCCGCCGCCGAGGCGGAACCGACGCCTGCCGTGACAGCGGAGCCGCCTGTCGCGGTGGCGGAACAGGCCGTGGAAGAGGCGGTGGAAGAGACCGGGCCCGCGGCGGCGGTCGAAGCCGTGGAGGCCGTTGAGGCCGAGCCGGCTCCGGCTCCGGCCGGAGGGGACCGTTTCACCGTACGGCTGGCGAATTTCGAGGGGCCGTTCGACCTGCTGCTCGGGCTGATCTCCAAGCACAAGATGGACGTCACGGAGGTGGCGCTGTCGAAGGTCACCAACGAGTTCATGACGTACATCCACGCCATGGGCCCGGACTGGGACCTCGACCAGACCACCGAGTTCCTGGTGGTCGCGGCCACCCTGCTGGACCTGAAGGCGGCCCGGCTGCTGCCGTCCGCCGAGGTCGAGGACGAGGCGGACCTCGCGCTGCTGGAAGCACGGGACCTGCTCTTCGCCCGGCTGCTCCAGTACCGGGCGTACAAGCGGATCGCGGCGATCTTCGCCGAGCGGCTGGACAACGAGGCGCTGCGCTACCCCCGTACCGTCGGCCTCGAACCGCAGCACGCGGAGTTGCTGCCCGAGGTCGTCCTCAGCATCGGCCCCGAGCGCTTCGCGCGGCTCGCGGTGAAGGCGATGCTGCCCAAGCCCAAGCCGCAGGTGTACGTCGACCACATCCACGCCCCGCTGGTGAGCGTCCGGGAGCAGGGCGAGCGGGTGATCGCGCTGCTGCGGGAGCTCGGCGTGGCCAGTTTCGGGCAGTTGACCGAGGACGCGCCGGACACGCTGACGGTCGTGGCGCGCTTCCTCGCGCTCCTTGAGCTGTACCGGGAGAAGGCGGTCGCGTTGGACCAGGAGGAGGCCCTGGGGCTGCTCCAGGTCCGCTGGACGGGCGGGGAACAAGACACGGCGGCGCCGCTGGTGACCGACGAGTTCGACCAGGAGGCGGCGGCTCCGGCGCGCAAGCCGGAACCGGTGCCGGTTCCGGAGTCAGTGCCGGTGCGTGATCCGCAGCACGAGCAGGGAGAGGCCGAGGAATGACGGACGTGTCGGATATCACCGGGGCCTTTGCCGCGGCCGGCGCGGCAGGCGATACGGCGGCGCCCGCGGGCCTGCTCGCCGCCGCGACCGCCGAGCTGGAGCTGAAGCCCGCCCTGGAGGCGGTGCTGATGGTCGTCGACGAACCGGCCACCGAGGAGCACCTGGCCAAGGTCCTGGAACGGCCGCGGCGGGCCGTCGGCAGGGCGCTGCGCGAGCTGTCCGACGACTACACCCGCGAGGGACGCGGCTTCGACCTGCGGCTGGTCGCCGGTGGCTGGCGCTTCTACACCCGGCCCGCCTTCGCGCCCGCCGTGGAGAAGTTCGTCCTCGACGGCCAGCACGCCCGGCTCACGCAGGCCGCGCTGGAGACGCTGGCGGTGGTCGCGTACCGGCAGCCGGTCAGCCGTTCGCGCGTCTCGGCGGTCCGCGGAGTCAACTGCGACGGCGTCATGCGCACCCTCCTCCAGCGGGGGCTGGTCGAGGAAGGTGGGACGGAACCCGAGACAGGTGCGATCCTGTACAGGACGACGAACTACTTCCTGGAACGTATGGGCCTGCGCAGCCTCGACGAGCTGCCCGAGCTAGCACCGTTCCTGCCGGAGGCGGAAGCGATCGAGGCGGAGTCCCAGGAGGGGCTTCCGTCGTTCGATCCGGACGCGCCGGACGACACCTCGACAACGGACACTTGATGCGAAGCAGCGACAGGAACAGCGGCGGCAACCGGAACCCGCGGGGCGGCGGAGGCGACAGGCCCCGTGACGCCGACCGGCGTGGCGGTGCCGACCGGCGCGGCGACGGCCGCTCGGGCGACGGGCGCTCGGGGGACGCGCGCCGCGGTGAGGGCCAGAGCCAGCGGCCCAAGGGCACGCCGCGTCCCGAGGAGCGCCGCTACGACGTGGGCAGCACCGGCCAGTCGGGTGCGAACAAGCCCGGCGGCATGCCGCGTACCAAGCCCGGCAGCAACAAGCCGACCGGCAACCGCGGCCGCAAGCCGGTGCCGGCCCGGCCGCGCGAGCTGGACGCGCAGATCGAGGAGCGCAACCGGGAGCGGCACAGCAAGCCGCAGATCAAGACGCCCAAGACCTTCCCCGGCGCCGAGCAGGAGGGCGAGCGCCTGCAGAAGGTGCTCGCGCGGGCCGGAATGGGTTCGCGCCGGGCGTGCGAGGAGCTGATCGAACAGCACCGCGTCGAGGTCAACGGGCGGATCGTCACCGAGCAGGGCCTGCGGGTCGACGTGGACCACGACGAGGTGAAGGTCGACGGGCTGACCGTCGCCACCCAGTCGTATCTCTTCTTCGCGCTCAACAAGCCGGCCGGTGTCGTCTCCACCATGGAGGACCCCGACGGCCGCCAGTGCCTCGGCGACTACGTCACCAACCGCGAGACCCGGCTCTTCCACGTCGGTCGGCTCGACACCGAGACCGAGGGCCTGATCCTGCTCACCAACCACGGCGAGCTGGCCCACCGGCTGACCCACCCGCGCTACGGCGTGCAGAAGACCTATCTCGCCGCGATCCAGGGGCCGCTCCCGCGCGACCTCGGCAAGCAGCTCAAGAGCGGTATCGAGCTGGAGGACGGCTGGGCCCGCGCGGACCACTTCCGCGTGGTCCAGAACACCGGCAAGAACTACCTCGTCGAGGTCACCCTGCACGAGGGCCGCAAGCACATCGTCCGCCGCATGCTCTCCGAAGCGGGCTTCCCCGTCGACAAACTGGTCCGCACCAGCTTCGGCCCCATCCCCCTCGGCGACCAGAAGTCCGGCTGGCTCCGCCGCCTGACCAACACCGAGGTCGGCATGCTGATGCACGAGGTCGAGCTCTAACCCCACCGCTGGACGCCCCCGGCCCCGCCGGACCGCCGGGCCTGGAAGTGCGGACCCGCGCGGGCGTCCGTCCAGATGGACGGGCGCCTTCGCGCGGGTGAGCTACGCGGGCTTGGGGGGGAGTGGGAACGTGGCTGAGGTGCGGCGGACGCGGGTGAGGAAGGCTTCTATGCGGGGGCGGTCGGGGTCGGGGGGGAGGGGGGAGCGGGCGGCGGCGGTGTCGGTCTCTTCGTGGAGCGTGCGCATCCAGGCGCGGACCTCGTCCCAGCTCAGTTCGCCGCGCTTGACGGACAGCAGGCGCTCGCGCTGGTCGCCCACGTCGATGGTGAGGCGGCCGGTGCGCAGCAGGTCGCGGCAGGACATCAGGAGCCGCAGCAGGTGCATGGCGTGCTTCCAGCGCGGCTGGCCGTGGGTGCGGATGTCCGCTTCGAGGCGGCCGAGCTGCTGGGCGGCGTAGCCGCGGAAGGTGGCGTCGGCGCGGCGGGAGAGGAACGCGTCGCGCAGGTCGAGGAGTTCGAGCCCGGTCGGGTCGGCGTACTCCACCAGCGGTGAGTGCAGGCATTCGAGCAGATTGGGGTTGGCGCGCAGCGCGAGCGAGCAGAATCGCTCCAGCTCCCAGGAGAACTGTTCGTGCCGCGGTCCTGTGACATGCGTCGGCGGCTTGTCGAAACGCCAGAACAATTCGGTGGGCGCCACGTACACACCGCGCCGGTCGGTGTCACTGCCGTCGGTGGCCAGACCGAAGGCGCGCGAGCCCATGACGCAGGCATAGACCGTGTGGTCCCGGACAAGGTCGTGCCCCAGCGGATCGCGCATGAGGGCGATTATCGCCATGAAGTCCGACCAAGCGCCGGAGTTTCCACTGCTTCGTGCGGTGATCACGTTGCGGACGGTGAGGGCGGGGCCCACGGTACCGCTGCGGCGGGGGAGATCCCGAGGGCCGTAGCGGGACTACGACCAGGCCGTCAGCCCGAGCGGACGGCCGTACGAATCCCGTACGACCTCCAGCATGCCGGTCACCGCGGGCCGGTCGATGGGGCCGTAGACGTGCGGGAAGGCCGTGCCCTCCGGAACGCCGGGCGGCGGCGCCGGATCGGCCGCCTCCCAGCGGACCTCGGCGCGCAGCGCGGCCTCCTCGATCAGCAGCACCATCAGCGGCCCCGCCACCTCCCGGTAGAAGGCGTCGGCCACCGCGAGGGTCACGGCCTCGTCGGGCGAGCAGTGCACAAAACCCTCCTCGTCCAGGGAGGCGGGGGCGTACGGGCGCTCGGGCGCGTGCAGCCAGTCGTCCAGCGGCACCAAGTGGAAGAGCATGGGGAAGTTCTACCTGGTCCGGGCAGGTGAGGCGGTGGCAAGTGGCGGCGGAGACGGGTTTGCGGGACATTGTCCGTGTTCGGTGCCGGGCGACGTGACGCGCGCCGACGGCCCGACTCCTGAAAGGGACGAGACCATGGCGGGAAACGACCTCGGAAGCCTTCTCGGCACTCTGCTCAGCGGCGCGAAGGGCGGCTCCTCCTCCGGCGGCGCGGGCGGCCTCCTCGGTTCGCTGCTGGGCCAGCTCGGCGGCAAGGGCGCGGCCGGTGGCACCGGCGCCGCCGCGGCCAACGGCGCCTCGGGCAACCCCCTCGAAGGGCTGCTGGGCATGCTCAACAAGTCCGGCCTCGGCGAGCAGGCCAGGTCGTGGGTGGGCCAGGGCGACAACAAGCCCGTCACCGGCGACCAGATCGCCCAGGCGCTTCCCGACGACGCCCTCCAGAAGGCAGCGCAGGACGCGGGCGTCTCCCCGCAGGAGGCCGCCGACCACCTCGCGGGCAGCCTCCCCGAGGCGGTGGACAAGCTGACGCCCGAGGGCGAGGTCCCGCAGGGGGAGTCCCTCCAGGACGTCATCAGCAGGCAGCTCGGCAAGCTCGGCGGCCTCGGCAAGTAATGTCCCCGCCCCCGTGGCGGTCCGGCTCGCGTACCCGGCCGCCCCGGGGGCCTTGCCCGTACGCCCGCGCCGCCCGTACGCCCGCGCCGCCCGTACGCCCGTACGCCCGTGCAGCCCGTACGCCCGTGCAGCCCGTACGCCCGCGGCGCGCGTCTCGCAGTGCGGGCGTCCGTCTCGCGCCCCGCCCCCGGTGACTACCCTGGTCGGCAGGTACGTGAGCAGCCGAGGGAGCAGTGACGTGGCGGTACGAACGGTCCGCGGGAGCGGCCGACCCGAGCGGGACGCCTCCGGGAGCGTCGCCCAGTGAGGACCGCCCTGGTCGTCGGCAGCGGCCTGATGGGCACCTCCGCCGCCCTCGCGCTCACCGCGCGCGGTGTGGACGTCCACCTCACCGACCACGACCCGGGCACCGCGCGCACCGCGGCCTCGCTCGGCGCGGGCACCACGGGGGAGCCCGAGGGCCCGGTCGACCTCGTGATCGTCGCCGTGCCGCCCGCCCACGTCGCGGCCACCCTCGCCGACGCGCTGACCCGCGGCCTCGGCCGCGGCTACCTCGACATCGCCAGCGTCAAGGGCGGCCCGCGCCGCGACCTGGAGGCGCTGGGCTGCGACCTCACCCACTACATCGGCACCCACCCCATGGCGGGCCGCGAGCGCTCCGGGCCGCTGGCCGCGACCGCCGACCTCTTCGAGGGCCGCCCCTGGGTGCTCACCCCGACCCCGGCCACCGACACCGAGGTGCTCAACCTCGCCCTCGAACTGGTCGCGCTGTGCCGCGCCGTCCCCGTCGTCATGGACGCCGACGCCCACGACCGGGCCGTCGCCCTGGTCTCGCACACCCCGCAGCTCGTCTCCAGCATGGTCGCGGCCCGCCTGGAGCACGCCGAGGACACCGCCGTACGCCTGTGCGGCCAGGGCATCCTCGACGTCACGCGGATCGCGGGCTCCGAGCCCGGCATGTGGATGGACATCCTGGCCGCCAACCCCGGACCGGTCGCCGACGTCCTCGCCGACGTCGCCGTCGACCTGACCGAGACGGTCGCGGCGCTGCGCGCCCTCCAGTCCGCCGACGAGGACAAGCGGCGCGGCGGCGCGGCGGGCATCGAGGACATCCTGCGGCGCGGCAACGCGGGCCGCGCCAAGGTCCCCGGCAAGCACGGCACGGCGCCCAAGGCGTACGAGATCGTGGCCGTCCTCATCGGCGACCAGCCGGGCGAGCTGGCCCGCCTCTTCGCCGACGCGGGCGCGGCGGGCGTCAACATCGAGGACGTCCGCATCGAACACTCCACCGGACAGCAGGCCGGTCTGGTGCACCTCATGGTCGAGCCGCGCACCGCGCCCGCCCTGACCGTGGCACTGCGCGAACGCGGCTGGTCGATCCGGCAGTAGACGTACGGCGCGGGCCGGGCGGTGGCACGGTCAGGGCGCGGCCGGGCTCCGGCGGTACGGATCGGACGCGTGCCGGACGGGTCAGCCGCAGGACCGTACGCGGGCACAGGGCGCACAGAGCGCACAGGGCGCACATGGCTCACCCGGCACACCCGGGCGCGAGCGTGACGGGCACCCGGCCCGGCACCCCGGCCCCGTGCCCGTCCCGGCAGGGAAAACCCGTGGCGTTCCGGCGCGCGGGCGGCCGGTAACCTTGGGGGAATGGCATCCGGCCCCTCGGCCGGCCCGCCCGCCCCCCGCTCCGCGCACGAGGAAGGCCACCCGCTGTGGAAAATCCGGTGATCGTCGCCATCGACGGCCCTTCCGGTACCGGCAAGTCCAGCACGTCCAGGGCGGTCGCGGCGAAGCTGGGGCTGAGCTACCTCGACACCGGGGCGCAGTACCGCGCGATCACCTGGTGGATGCTGAGCAACGGCATCGACGTCAACGACCCGGTGGCCGTCGCCGACTGCGCGGGCAAGCCCGCCATCGTCGCGGGCCACGACCCGGCGGCCCCCGGCATCACCGTGGACGGCGTGGACGCCTCGGGCCCGATCCGCACCCAGGAGGTCACCGCCGCGGTCAGCGCCGTCAGCGCGGTCCCCGAGGTACGGGCCAGGATGGTCGAGTTGCAGCGCGCCGCCGCCACCGCGTCCCCCGGCGGCATCGTGGTCGAGGGCCGGGACATCGGCACGACCGTCTTCCCTGACGCCACCGTCAAGATCTTCCTCACCGCGTCCGCCGAGGCCCGCGCCGCCCGCCGCAGCGGCGAGCTGAACGGCGCGCTGAGCGTCGCGGACACCCGGGCCGCGCTCATCAAGCGGGACGCGGCCGACTCGGGCCGCAAGACCTCCCCGCTGGCCAAGGCCGCCGACGCGGTCGAGGTCGACACCACCGACCTCACCCTCGACCAGGTCATCGAGTGCATCGTCACTCTGGTCGAGGAGAAGCGGGCGCCCAGGTGACCGCAGAGCAGGGCACGGCGCCGGGACCGCGCGGAGCGGCCGTCGGACGCCGGATCGGCATCGTCTTGATGAACGGCCTGTGGCGGCCCCGGGTGCTCGGCGCCTGGCGGGTACCGGCGCACGGCCCGGTCATCCTGGCGGGCAACCACTCGCACAACATCGACGGCCCGATGCTGATCGGCATCTCGCCGCGCCCGCTGCACTTCCTGGTGAAGAAGGAAGCCTTCGTCGGGCCGCTCGACCCGTTCCTGCGCTCCATCGGGCAGCTCAAGGTCGACCGCGAGACCGCCGACCGTACGGCGATAACCTCCGCGCTCGGCGTCCTGGAGCGCGGCGGGATGCTCGGCATCTTCCCCGAGGGCACCCGGGGCGACGGCGACTTCGCCGAGCTGCGCTCGGGTCTGGCGTACTTCGCGGTGCGCTCCGGCGCGCCCGTCGTGCCGGTCGCCGTCCTCGGCAGCACCGCCAAGGGCCGGGCGGTCCCGGCGCTGCCGCCGCTGCGCTCGCGGATCGACGTCGTCTTCGGGGAGCCCTTCGAGGCGGGCGACGGCAGCGGGCGCCGCACCCGCAGCGCGATGGACGCCGCCACGCTGCGCATCCAGGAGCGGCTCACCGCCCACCTGGCGCACGCCAAGCAAGCCACCGGCCGCTGACCGCGCAGACGGAAAACGCGCAGGCCGAACCGCACCGGCTGCACCACACTGGTTACCGCAGCCGCCACAGTTGATCGACGGAGATACCTCATGGACCACGCAGACGAGCAGACCGAGCACGGCGGGACCGGCGCGCTCGGCGACGCCGAATACGCCGAGTTCATGGAGCTTGCCGCCGAGGAGGGCTTCGACCTCGAAGAGGTGGCCGACGACCTGGCCGAGGCCGGGCACGGCCCGCTGCCGGTGCTCGCCGTGGTCGGCCGTCCCAACGTCGGCAAGTCGACGCTGGTCAACCGGATCATCGGCCGCCGCGAGGCGGTCGTGGAGGACAAGCCGGGCGTCACCCGCGACCGCGTCACGTACGAGGCGAACTGGAACGGCCGCCGCTTCAAGATCGTGGACACCGGCGGCTGGGAGCAGGACGTCCTCGGCATCGACGCCTCCGTGGCGGCGCAGGCCGAGTTCGCCATCGAGGCGTCCGACGCGGTGGTCTTCGTCGTGGACTCCACCGTCGGCGCCACCGACACCGACGCGGCGGTCGTACGGCTGCTGCGCCGCGCGGGCAAGCCGGTCGTGCTGGCCGCCAACAAGGTCGACGGACCGTCCGGCGAGGCCGACGCGGCCGCGCTGTGGAACCTCGGCCTCGGCGAGCCCTACCCGGTCTCCTCGCTGCACGGCCGGGGCACCGGCGATCTGCTCGACGCCATCATCGAGGTGCTGCCCGAGGCGCCCGCGCTGACCTTCGGCGACGTCGTCGGCGGCCCGCGCCGGATCGCGCTCATCGGCCGCCCGAATGTCGGCAAGTCGTCCCTGCTGAACAAGGTGGCCAACGAGGACCGGGTGGTCGTCAACGAGGTCGCGGGCACCACCCGCGACCCGGTGGACGAGCTGATCCAGCTCGGCGGTGTCACCTGGAAGTTCATCGACACCGCGGGCATCCGCCGCCGCGTCCACCTCACCGAGGGCGCGGACTACTACGCGTCGCTGCGTACGGCGGCGGCGCTGGAGAAGGCCGAGGTCGCGGTCATCCTGGTGGACGCCAGTGAGACGCTGGCCGAGCAGGACACCCGGATCATCACCATGGCCGTCGAGGCGGGCCGCGCGGTCGTGATCGCGTACAACAAGTGGGACCTGCTGGACGAGGAGCGGCGCTACTACCTGGAGCGCGAGATCGAGAAGGACCTCGTGCAGGTGCAGTGGGCGCCGCGGGTCAACGTCTCGGCGCGCACCGGGCGGCACATGGAGCGGCTGGTCCCGGCGATCGAGACGGCCATCGCGGGCTGGGAGACCCGGGTGCCGACCGGCCGCCTCAACGCGTTCCTGGGCGAGCTGGTCGCCGCGCACCCGCACCCGATCCGCGGCGGAAAGCAGCCCCGCATCCTGTTCGGGACGCAGGCGGGCATCAAGCCGCCGCGGTTCGTGCTGTTCGCCTCGGGCTTCCTGGAGGCGGGCTACCGGCGCTTCATCGAGCGTCGGCTGCGCGAGGAGTTCGGCTTCGCCGGTACGCCGATCCAGGTGTCGGTGCGGGTCCGCGAGAAGCGCGGGCGCAAGAAGTAGCGGCGCGCACGGGCCCCCGCGAGCCGGGGGCTCCCGGGGTCAGAGCCCGGGCATCCGATTGTCGGGACGGCCCGGCGGCAGCGCCGCCGGGCCGTTGCCGCGGTGCCTGCCGGGGGCGTACGCCGGCTGCTCCGCGTGCCAGGTGGTGAAGCCGTTGAACTGCAACGCCTCCTCGCCGGTCCGGTCGCCGGGCAGCGTGCGGAAGAGCCGCTGGTACTCCGAGTAGAGCGCGTCGTAGATGGGTGTTTCTGTGGCACCGCCCCCGGTCGCGTCCAGCGCGCTGCGCATGGACGGGATGTAGCGCTGGAAAGGGGCCCGGGAGGAGGTGTCAAAGGTGTGCACGTATGTGCCAACGAGCCGGTGTTGTCCGGGATGCGGGCCAGTCGGTTGAATTGCAGATCTTTGACCCGGGCGGCAGTGGGCGCGCGGAAGGGGCGCGCACGGTGTCCCGTACACGCCCCTCGTTTCCGGTGAGACGGGTGGCTCAGGTCCCCGACAGCGGCATCGTCGCGGCCACCAGCAGGCCCCGCGAGCACGCCCTGGCCAGGGCGTCCCGCATCAGGTCCTCGCGCGGCTGACGGCCGATGGAACCGGCCGGGGCGGCGTAGACGTACACCTCGTTGGTCCGGTTGACGGCGTTCCGCCAGCCGTCGCTGACCTGGAGCGGCTGGTGCGCCTGCCACCACGCGGTGCCGGGGGTGCCGCCCGCGCCGGGCTGGAGCACGGCGTGCAGCCGCCCGGTGGCCAGCAGCACCGACCAGCCCGACAGCGGCGACGGCGGCACCTCCAGGTCGAGCTGCGGCATGAAGCCCTGCTCGATCAGCAGCGGCAGGAAGTCGTCGCCCGCGCCGGTGGCGCCGACCCGTGCGACCGGCCCGGTGGGCTCGATCACGAGCGCCGGGCGCAGCGTCTCCTCGACGATGATCAGACCGCAGGTGATGCCGAGCACCGCCTGCCGGGGCGCGGTCTCCACGGGCGGCGCGTCGGCCTGGCCGCCGATCGAGGGCCCCGCCGCCGTCTCGGGGCCGCCGATGCTGCGGACGGCGCCCTGCAACTGCTCCTCGGTGACCGGGACGACCTGCGAGGGGATGCAGGCGGCGTGCGCGAAGGCGAGGACCGCCGTCTCGTCGCCCACGAAGAGCACGGTGCTGGTCCGCTCCTGCCCGGTGTCCCCGGGGGTGCGACAGGACGTGCAGTCGTACGTGCCAGGAGCGTTGGCGCCGTTGAGGAGCCGCTGGGTCTCCTCGTCGCCGATCTCGGCTCGTACCTCGTCACTCACGTCGAGCATGGGCGGCACGGGAGTCTCCTTGAAGTGCGGTGGTGCGGTCACGAATCCGGCCGGAACGCCGGACCTGTCCCGGCGCATAGTGACAACGGATGATCTGTGGTGGGAGTCACGCTTTGCGGGGGGATGTATTCCGTTACCGGTCGCCGAGGGTGAGATTCCCGGCGAATCGCTCACGCAGCGTCGAACGGCCGTGTGGGTGACGAAAGTTGGGCCTGTGAGGCTACTCACGGAGCGCGCCGTTTAGATCCTCATTTACGACGATACGTACGCGCCAATCACCCGTAAACCTCGTCTTCTTACCGCCGGTAACCCTCAACTGGCCTGCGGCGGACGGCAATTGTTTGGTGCGAGGGGGTGCGGCTGCCTAGATTCGCCCGCCGTGTGCAAATCGCACCGCCCGGGTTCGGACGGGCGCCGCATCCGTGGGGGAGCGGCGCCCGTCGTGACGCAGCAGGGGGGACACCCGGGTCCGTGGAGAGGGAATCCATGGTCTTGAACTGCAAGTACCGGCACACCGCGCTCCTGACCGGCGTCGCCGCACTGGCGCCGCTGGGCGTGCTGGCCGCCGCGGGAGAGGCGTCGGCGGCCGACAACGGGGTGTGGGACCGTATCGCGCAGTGCGAGAGCGGCGGGAACTGGCACATCAACACCCACAACGGCTACTACGGCGGACTCCAGTTCGCCCCCGGCACCTGGCGGTCCTACGGCGGCACCGCGTACGCGCCGACCGCGGACCTCGCCAGCCGCGAGCAGCAGATCGCCATAGCGACAAAGCTCCAGCGCGCCAGCGGCTGGGGCGCCTGGCCCGTCTGCTCGCGCCGCGCGGGAGCCTACGGGGACGCGCCGTCCGCGGGCACGCCGTCCGCGGGCACGCCGTCCTCGAAGTCGACGGGCAAGTCCCTCGACAAGCCCGTCAGGAAGACCGTCAAGCCCGCCGCCGAGCCGAAGAAGCGGGAACCGGCGAAGGTCGTACGGCGGACCATGCCGCGCTACGAGTCGGCCGCCGAGGGCCGGGCCGACCGCAACGCGACACGCACCGCCCTGATCGCCGTCGTGCGTGGCCCGGCGGAGCGGGGTCAGGGCCCGGTCGTTCCGGCGTGGTGGCCGCACTGGTGACGGACCGTCCGCCGGAGGGGCGGTTCGGGCGCCCGCCCGGCCGGGGCGCCCCGGGACCGCGCTCGTTCGGTGCCGGAGCGTCGTAAGGCCGCCGTAAACCGGACCCGCCGCGTTCCCCCGTGTGCCCCACCCCGTTGTGGTCCGACCGGGTGGGGTACGCGCGACGTACGGACGCGATGCCCCCGATCCGGGGTGCGGCCGTGCTTAGCGTGGCCCGATGAGCGATCAGTCGTCTTATCGTCATATCGTCTCCCCGCGTGCCTCGGTGCGCGTCGCCGTGGCCGTCGCACGCGCCGCCGCCACGCTGGCCGCGCTCGGTGCGGCCGTGCTGCTGCCGGTGGCCGCCGCGCCACCCGCGACGGCCGCCCAGGGCGCGCCGGCCGTCCCACCGCCCGTGGAGCGGCCGGGACAGCCGCAGCAGCCCGAGCGGTCCGGCGGGTCCCCGCAGTCGGTGCCGTCGGTACAGGCGGCCATCGCCTTCCAGGCCGCGCGGGCCGCCGCCGGGTCCCCGACCGTCTGGGACCGGATCGCCATGTGCGAGAGCAGCGGGAACTGGCACATCAACACCGGCAACAGCTACTACGGCGGCCTCCAGTTCTGGCAGCCCACCTGGGAGCTGTTCGGCGGTCGCGCCTATGCCCGGCGCGCCGACCTCGCCACCCCCGCCGAGCAGATCTCGGTCGCGGAGGAAGTGCTGAAGGTGCAGGGCTGGAACGCCTGGCCGGTCTGCGCGCGGCGCAACGGCTTCACCGGCCACCGCCACATCGTGCACACCGTCAAGAGCGGCGAGACCTTGTCGGCCATTGCCCGTTCCTATGGAACCCAAGGGGGCTGGCAGTACCTCTACCAGCTCAACAAGGACCTCATCGGCCCCGACCCCGACCGGCTGATCGCGGGAACCGTCCTCACCGTCAACTGACGCGGCGGCCCACCCGAGTCAACCCCGTTCACCCGTCCGTGGGGGGGTCGGGAAAGGGGGGGGGCGCGGGTGCTCCGGTCTGTCGTGCGGGGCGAGCGAAACGCGTCCCACGGGGGGAAAGGAAAAAAGGGACGACCACGC
>NZ_JBVHLD010000016.1:108906-172779 GCF_055559175.1 Streptomyces sp. NPDC024632 | reverse complement strand
CTCCTCGCCCCCGCCCCCTCCCCGGCGCCGAAGAGCACCTCCCCCCCTCCCACCTACCGCTGCCCCCCACCCGACCAACCCCCCCCCCCCTTCCCCTACCCCCCCCAACAAGGGCCCCCCCCACGGTTGCTACGGTCGGTCGCGCGGGCCGACCGACCCGCGTCCAGCGGGGGAACAGGAACACGGGCACGCCCATGCGCATCACCTTCCTGATACACACCACGTACGGCATCGGCGGCACCATTCGCACGGTGCGCAATCTGGCGGCGCGGCTGGCCGACGAACACGAGGTCGAGATCGTCTCGGTCTTCCGCGACCGCGACCGGCCCGAGTTCACGTACGACCCCCGGATCCGGCTGAGATATCTGGTCGACATCCGCAAAGGCGCCCAGGACGGCGTCCTCGACGACCCGCGCCACCAGCGGCCGTCGGCGATCTTCCCGTCCACCGACCGGCGGCACGCCCTCTACAGCCCGATCACCGACGAACGCATCGGCGCGTGCCTGGCGGAACTCGACACCGACGTGGTGGTCGGCACCCGGCCGGGCCTCAACGTGCACCTCGCCCGCCAGGCGCCGCGCGGCCTCGTCCGGGTCGCCCAGGAGCACCTGACGCTCGACACGCACTCCACGCGGCTCGTGCTGACCCTGCGCCGCCACTACCCGGGCCTGGACGCCGTCACCACCACCACGGAGGCCGACGCGGCCGTCTACCGCCGCCGTATGCCGGGCGTCCGGGTCGCCGCCGTCCCCAACAGCGTGCCGCCCACCGGCGCCGCCCCCTCCGACTGCACCGCGCCCGTCGTGGTCGCCGCCGGTCGGCTCGCCCCCGCCAAGCGCTACGACGACCTGATCCGCGCCTTCGCCCTCGTCCGCGACCGCCGCCCCGACTGGACGCTGCGGCTGTACGGCTCGGGCCGCGAGCGCGCGAAGCTCGAAGCGCTCGTCACCGAACTGGGCGTGCGCGACAACGTGAAGCTGATGGGCGCGGTCTCGCCGATCGAACCGGAGCTGGCCAAGGCGTCGGTGCTCGCCGTCACCTCGACCCTGGAGTCCTTCGGCATGACGCTGGTGGAGGGCATGTGCGCGGGGCTTCCCGTGGTCTCCACCGACTGCCCGCTCGGGCCGCGGGAGATCGTCGACGACGGCGTGAACGGTCTGCTGGTGCCGCCGCGCGACATCGACGCGATCGCCGCCGCGCTGCTGTCGCTCATCGAGGACGACGAGCGCCGCCGGGAGATGGGCCGCGCCGCGCTGGCCTCCTCGGCGCACTACGACCCCTCGGTCATCGCCCGGCGCCATGTGGACCTCTTCCAGCGGCTGCTGGACGACCGGGCGCGCGGCGGCGCCCGTCCGCGCGCCGCGGTCCGCGCGTCGGTCGGGCGGACGATGGGCGCCCTGCTGTCCGCGGGGGACATGACGGGGGCCGCGGTCAGGAAGGCCGGACGCCGAAGGCAACACATCGTCAGTTAAAGACGACCGTCTACCCAATTCCTATCTCTTCATGCTCATGGACCCGCGAGTAACCGGAGGCATTGCGAAGATGCTGTGCGGGAGTTGTGTGGACAGGTAATTCAGTGACCTGCGGGTATTCACGGGGACGGAGCGAACCGTAGGGCACGATCTGTGACAGAAACGTGATGATCAAGGTCGTTCCGGCCCGGGGACGCCTACCGTGAAGGTATGCCTCACAACCCTCAGACCCCACAGGATCCGCGGCCCCCACGGAGCCCGGCCGACGACCCCGACGCCTACACCGGCCTCGACGCGCGGGAGGCCGAGCGCCTGGCCGAGCAGCGGGGCTGGCAGACGGTGCGCAGCCTGCCGCCCGGCGCGATCGTGACCATGGAGTACGTCGTCGGGCGGCTGAACTTCACCGTGGAAGGGGGCCGCGTCCAGCGCTGCTGGGTCGGCTGACGGGCCGAGCCGCCCGGCTCAGCCCGCGATGCCCCGGCCGCGCACCTGCTGGTGCGCGAGCGGGGTCGTGGGCCTGGCCGGGCGCTCGACGGGCGGACGGCGGCTGCCGACCGGGGTGAGCGGTGTGCGTTCGTTGCGTCCGGTGGGCGGCCTGCCGGGCGCGTGCGGGGCGGCGGCGACCGGAGTGGTCGTGGTGGCCGTGACCGCCGCGGTGGCGCCCCGGGCGCCCGCGCCGACCGTCGCGCGGCTCGGCGCGTGCTCCTCCTGCTCCGCGTCCGGGTCCTGGTCCTGCGCGGAGGCCGGGGAGCGCTGGGCGACCAGCACCGGGCTCACGGCCTCCGGGCGGAGGACCGCTTCGGCGGAACCGGTGCGCATCCGGGCCCAGGCGTAGGCCAGGAAGTCCTCGGCCCGTGCCATCGCGGGCTCGAACCACGGCAGCGCCAGCAGGATCAGCAGACCGGCCGCCCAGCCGAGCAGCACGTCGCTCACCCAGTGCGTACCGAGGTAGACCGTCGTGGCGCCCACGCCGAGCGCGAGCAGCGCGCTCACCACGGACCCCAGCCTGCGGGCGCGCGGAGTCGTGGCCAGATACGCCAGAACGCCCCAGGTCACGACCGCGTTGGCGGTGTGACCCGAGGGAAATATATCGCCGCCGGCGAACATCTCGGCGGAGCCGACGGTCGTCGCGTAGTGCGGACCGAGCCGCCCGAGACCGTATTTCACGGCTCCCACGGTGATGTTCAGCAACAGCAGTGAGGTGCCGAGGACCAGCAGCGGGTGCAGCGTGCGGTGGCGCCACGCGCGCCACCCCAGCCACGCGAGCACCATCACCGCGGTGGGACCTCGTTGGCCGAGGACGACGAAATAATCCAGGAACGCGTGGATTTGCGGCCATTGTTTGTAAGGACGCCAGAGCATGACCTGCCAGTCCAGCGTCACCAGTTTGGAAGTGGTGAGGACGCCCACGACGATCGCCACGTAGACCGCCAGCGTCGAACCGAACAGCCACACGCGTGTTCGGCTCATCCGCGGCAGGTCGCGGGTGGTCGGGCGCTCCGCCGTACGGAGGCGCTTCTCATCGGTTCGCACTCAATCGACGTTACAGCGTGTGACGGCATAGTTCGGCCGTACGAGCTGCTTTGTAATGACGATGTGATGTGGAGTGCGTCTCAGGGAGCCCTTTGGCGGCCGGTGATTCGGGCGGAATGCGGGAGTGGCTGGAGTTTATGTTCGGGTGTTGATACTCACAGGGTCGGCAAGGTGCGGCCTTCTTATTTATTGCTTATTTCCCTCACCTTTCTCCGCAGTTTCCCCGTCCATACCCGGGCCGACGTGATCGAACGGGGCCGCGCACGGGCGGCGCCGGGGCGCGCGACGGGTGTCCGAGGGGGTCCCGCGGGGGCGGTGACCGGGTGTTGTGAGCCCGTGACCAGCGAGTGGTCTCGCGTACGCTGACGACTCACTCGTTCGTGGAGGTATGCGTATGACGAGGCCGGTCAGCAGGTGGACCATTCTGTTCGTCCTCTGCGTCAGCCTGCTGATCGTCGCTCTCGACGCGACGGTGCTGCACGTGGCCGTCCCCGCCCTCACCGAGGATCTGCGGCCCGGCGCCCAGGACCTGCTGTGGATCGTGGACGCCTATCCGCTGATCGCCGCCTCTCTGCTGATCCTTTTCGGGACACTCGGCGACCGCATCGGCCGCCGCAAGGTCCTGCTGATCGGCTACGCCCTCTTCGGCGTGGCCTCCGCGCTCGCCGCCTTCGCGCCGACGCCCCACGTACTGATCGCCGCCCGCGCGCTGCTCGGCGCCGGCGGCGCGATGATCATGCCTGCCACTTTGTCGATACTTCGACAGGTCTTCCCCGACCGCCGCGAGCGCGCGACGGCGATCGGCGTGTGGAGCGCGGTCGCCGCGGTGGGCGCCGCCGTCGGCCCGGTGCTCGGCGGCTTCCTCGTCGAGCACTTCTGGTGGGGCTCGGTCTTCCTGATCAACATCCCGCTGATGGCCGTGATGCTGCCGCTCGGCCGGATACTCCTGCCGGAGTCCCGGGGCAGCACCGACGGCCCGTGGGACGTGCTCGGCGCGGTCACCGCCGCCCTCGGCGTCCTCGGCGTGGTCCTCGGCATGAAGCGGCTCGGCGGCGGCGCGAGCCCGCTGGACGCCTCCGCCTTCGTCCCGCTGCTGGCCGGAGTGGGCCTGCTGGTCTGGTTCATACGCCGCCAGCGCCGCCGCGAGCATCCGCTGATCGACGTCCGGATGTTCTCCCAGCCCGCCTTCTCCACCTCGGTCGGCTGCATCGTGCTCGCCATGCTCGCCCTGGTCGGCCTGGAACTGATCGCGGTGCAGTACCTGCAACTGGTCCTCGGCCTCAGCCCGCTCCAGACCGGACTGCGCCTGCTGCCGCTCACCTTCGCCGCCATGGCCGCGGGACTCACCGGCTCCCGCATGCTGCGCGGCTTCGGTCCACGCCGCATGGTCTGCGGCGGCTTCGTGCTCACCGCCGTCGCCGTACTCGCGCTGACCGCCATGGGCCAGAGCGACCGGCCGGTCCTGCTCACCACCGCCTTCGTCCTGCTCGGCTTCGGCCTGGAGGCCACCCTCTTCGGCGCCTACGAGTCCATGCTCAGCGAATCCCCCGCGCACCAGGCGGGCGGCGCGGCGGCGATCGGCGAGACCTCGTACCAACTGGGCGCCGGGATGGGCATCGCGCTGCTCGGCAGTGTGATGAACGCCGCCTACGCGCCGGGCGTCGCCCGCACCCCGGGAGTGAGCGCCGCCGACAGCACCGCCGCGGGCCACTCGCTCGGTGAGGCGTACGACGTCGCCGACCGGCTCGGCGGCGGGTCGGGCGCGGCGCTGCGGCACGCGGCCCGGCACTCCTTCGTCACCGGGCTGCACATGACCCTGCTGGTGAGCGCGGGGCTGCTGCTCACCGGGGCGCTGGCCGCGCTGCGGCTGCCGCGGGTCATGGAATGCGGCGCGGACAAGGGGCAGGCCACCTGCGATCTGGTGGTCCCGGCCCGCCAGGAGCCCGCGGCGGCCGTACGGTCCGGCGCGCCGGGGGAGTGAGCCGCGTCCGGCCCCAGGCGGCCGGGCCACGGGGTGCGCGAAGGTCCCGGCGCCGGGCTCCCACCCGCTGCCTTTGGCCATGAGATCGGGCTCCCGCCGGCCGGGACATCCGGCTCCCGACGCTCCCGGCGCGCGGCGGGCCGAGCGGTCTGGACGCGCGGCAGACTGAAACGTAACGTCGGCGCCGAGCCGTAGGTTACCGCTGCTAGTTTCCGTGTCCTTCTGTGCCGGAGGTCCCCCGTCATGCCCGGAGCCGCAACCCCGCCCTTCGACCCGTACGACCCGCTGGGCCTCGACGACCTGCTGACGCCCGAGGACCGCGCGGTCCGCGACACCGTACGGAAATGGGCCGCCGACCGCGTGCTGCCGCATGTCGCCGACTGGTACGAGCGCGGCGAACTGCCCGTCATCAGGGAACTCGCCCGTGAGCTGGGCGCGATCGGCGCCCTCGGCATGCCGCTGACCGGCTACGGCTGCGCGGGCGCGAGCGCCGTCCAGTACGGCCTGGCCTGTCTGGAACTGGAGGCCGCCGACTCCGGCATCCGGTCGCTGGTCTCGGTCCAGGGCTCGCTCGCGATGTACGCCGTCCACCGCTACGGCTCCGAGGAACAGAAGCGGCGCTGGCTCCCGTCGATGGCCGCGGGCGAGGTGATCGGCTGCTTCGGCCTCACCGAACCCGACCACGGCTCCGACCCGGCCGCCATGACCACCCACGCCAGGCGGGACGGCTCCGACTGGGTGCTCAGCGGCCGCAAGATGTGGATCACCAACGGCTCGGTGGCCGGTGTCGCCGTCGTCTGGGCCCAGACGACGGACGCGCCCGGCGGCATCCGCGGCTTCGTCGTCCCCACCGACACCCCCGGCTTCTCCGCGCCGGAGATCCACCACAAGTGGAGCCTGCGCGCCTCGGTCACCAGCGAACTCGTCATGGACGACGTCCGGTTGCCCGCCGACGCCGTGCTCCCCGAGGTCACCGGCCTGCGCGGACCGCTGAGCTGCCTCAGCCACGCGCGCTACGGAATCGTGTGGGGCGCGATGGGCGCCGCGCGCAGCAGCTTCGAGGCCGCGCTGTCGTACGCGACGACGCGCGAGCAGTTCGGCAGGCCGATCGGCGGCTTCCAGCTCACCCAGGCCAAACTCGCCGACATGGCGGTCGAACTGCACAAGGGCATCCTGCTCGCCCACCACCTGGGACAGCGGATGGACGCCGGACGGCTGCGGCCGGAACAGGTGAGCTTCGGCAAGCTCAACAACGTCCGCGAGGCGATCGAGATCTGCCGCACCGCCCGGACGATCCTGGGCGCCAACGGGATCTCACTGGAGTACCCGGTGATGCGGCACGCCACCAACCTGGAGTCCGTGCTCACCTATGAGGGCACGGTCGAGATGCACCAGCTCGTCCTGGGCAAGGCGCTCACCGGACTCGACGCCTTCCGCGGATGACGCGGTGCGGCCGTACCCGCCCGGTGAGCGCCCTGCCCGGTCCTGATCGGGGGCTGTCCCCGGGGAGACAACCCCCGGCCCCCGGCAGGGGCGGGACCGGCGGGCGGGTGAGAGAGCGGCGGCCAGAGTGTCGGTTCTGGTCGAACCAGCGTGTCAGTTCTGGTTGAAGAAGCCGTCGCCGCCGCGCTTGGCGTCGGCGTTCATGACCATGTAGTCGGCGGGAGTCAGCAGGAAGACCCTGGTGGCGACGCGCTCGATGGAGCCGCGCAGCCCGAACGTGAGACCGGCGGCGAAGTCGACGACGCGCTTGGCGTCGCTCGGCTCCATGCCGGTGAGGTTGACGATGACCGGGACGCCCTCGCGGAACAGCTCCCCGATGCCGCGCGCGTCCCGGAAACCGTCCGGGGTCACGGTGGCGATCCTGCGGCCCTGCTCTTCGGCGGTCTCGGTGGCCACCCGCACCCGCGGGTCGGTCACCCACGTGTCAGCCCGCTCGGAGCCCTCGCCGTAGTCGGCGTACTCCTCGTCGTAGTAACCCTCGCCGCCGTTGTCGTCAACGAGGCCCAGCCAAGCACTCGCCCGTCGAACCGATCCCATGGACGCCTCCTCTCTCACACGGTCAGTACCGTCCGCAGTCCTATGGTCGTCCATGATGTGGATGATGTGCCAAGCGGATTGCCGCCAGTCAGGCGTCTTGTGACGGTACTGGTGCACACGATAGTGGCGGATCGTCAGGCAGGCCCAGGGATATGGCCCCTGACACTTCGTTGGGAGCGCTCCCCACTTCCGGGTGACACGCGGGGCCGTCCGGCCGTACGCGCGCTCGTAGGCACGGCCGTACGTGTCGTCGTAAGTCCGCTCGTATCCGGCGCCCACCGGCCGGCCCCGAACCGTCGTACGCGATCCGCGCGTCGTGGTGGCGGCCGACCGTGGGCCCGGACGGACCCGTACGGCTGCCGCCGACGACTGACCCCTGCCCCCGGCTGCGGATAATATGTCCGCCGGTCGCAGGGGTCGGCCCTGCGGGCGGGCGAGTTCAACGGGGGAGCACGCGATGTTCGGGATCATCAGGCCGTGTCGGCACCGCATGTCCGAGGGGCTCGCGGCCTCCTGGACGGCCCACTTGTGCGGCCTGTGTCTCGCGTTGCGGGACGGGCACGGCCAGTTCGCGAGAATCGCCACCAACTACGACGGACTCGTCGTGTCGGTGCTCGTCGAGGCGCAGACGGCCGTCTCCGGTGACGCCGACAGCCTGCGCCGCAAGGCCGGGCCGTGCCCGCTGCGCGGGATGCGGACGGCGCCGGTCGCCATGGGGGAGGGCGCGCGGCTGGCCGCGGCCGTCTCGCTGGTGCTCGCCTCGGCGAAGATGCGTGACCATGTGGAGGACGCCGACGGGGCGTTCGCCCGGCGGCCGGTCGCCGCGGCGGCCCGTACGGTCGCACGCCGCTGGGACCGGGCCGGGGCGCGTACCGGTGACAGCCTGGGCTTCGACACCGCGGTGCTGCTCGACGCGGTCGGGCGGCAGGGCGGGATCGAGGCGGCGGCCGGACTCGGCACCTCGCTGCTGACCGTCACCGAGCCCACCGAGACGGCGACCGCCGCGGCCTTCGCGCACACCGCCGTACTCGCCGGGCGGCCCGCCAACCGGGAACCGCTGGCGGAGGCCGGACGGCTCTTCGGACGGCTCGCCCACCTCCTGGACGCGGTCGAGGACCTGGCCGAGGACACCCGCTCCGGCGCCTGGAACCCGCTCACCGCGACCGGCACCGACCTCGCCGAGGCGCGGCGGCTGTGCGACGACGCGCTGCACGGCATACGGCTCGCGCTCCGCGACACCGACTTCGCCGGGTCCGCCTCGGGCAA
The DNA here is from genome assembly GCF_055559175.1 of Streptomyces sp. NPDC024632. Lineage (NCBI taxonomy): Bacteria > Bacillati > Actinomycetota > Actinomycetes > Kitasatosporales > Streptomycetaceae > Streptomyces > Streptomyces sp. NPDC024632. Next base: position 164,487 of record NZ_JBVHLD010000016.1, on the reverse strand, counting down.
GCTCACCCATGTCCTGCTCGTCCACGAATTGGGACGGTCGGTGGACAGGGCCTTCGGCACCGGCGGTTGCGCGCACCAGGGCGCGGCGCCGTCCGCCGCCTCGCCCCCGCCGGGCAACCCCTACGCGCCGGGCGCGCCCGGCGGCACTCCGCACGGTCCGGGCCAGCGGCCGAACGCGCCCGGCGGCCCCGGTTTTCCCGGCGGCTTCCCGCCGCCCGAGCCGCCGCGCAGGCGCGGACTGATCATGGGCTGCCTGGTCTACGCCGGGATGTGCTGCACCTGTGAGCTGTGCTGCCGCGAGCACGACGACCCGTGGAGCGGGCAGCGCCGCGACTCCTGGTGCAGCAACTGCGACTGCGACTGCGACGGCTGCTCGGACTGCGGTGATTGTTGCGATTGCTGTGACTGCTGCGACTGCGGGTGCGACTGCTGAGGCTGTACGGCGGGGCGTGCGGATGAGGTGTTCGGGTGAGCTGTACGAATGAGCTGTACGAATGAGGTCGGGCCCGTAGCGGGAGCCCGGTGGGCGGGACGGCCTGCGGGGGTGACCTGCGAGGGGAGCGCCCGAGGGAGGGCGGCCAAACGGCGGGGCTGCGTGCGCGCGTGTGTGAGGACGGGACGATCCGTCGGAGAAAGGTCAGCTACAACAACACGACGCCGACCACACCCGACCGAAGTCGATGTGGCCGCGAGTGACGAGCCGACAGCTACGCATGCCCACAGTGCAGCAGCCCATCAGGGCATCCGTCAACCACGCTGAGACGCGTGGTCCAGCACCTGGACATGCTTGACAGCGGGTGACGGCGTCGGCATAGCCTCGTGTCAAGGCCCTTGACGGGCCCAGCCGCGTTGAGGGACGCGGCGGCCTGTGTGAAGACGACTCCCGTGCCCCTTCCGCGTGTCCACGGAGCCTTCGCATGCCTGCTGCCTTCTCCCCTTCTTCTCCCTCGCCTTCTTCCTCTTCTTCCCCGGCCTCCGCGTCCTCGGGTGCCTCCGTGACCGCTGCCGCCGCGCCGCCCGCACCCGCCGTCCGGCGTCGTACGCGCTCGCTGCATCTCGCCGCCGCGATCGACGTCCCCGACCGCTACGAGGTGGCCTCGTACGGGGAGTTGGCCCGGCTCGCGGAGGGCGGCGCGCTGGACTTCGTCACCCTGGACGGCGCGGCCGACGCCGATCCGCTCGCCGTACTCACCGCGGTCGCCGCCGAGACCGGCCGGATCGGGCTCGTCCCCGCGGTGCCCGTCACCCGCGCCGGGCCGCGTGGTGTCGCGGCGGCGGTCGGCGCCCTGGATTCGGCCAGCCGGGGCCGGGCCGGCTGGACGCCCCGGGCGGTGCCAGAGCCGGTGCCTGAGCCGGCGTCCGGTCGGAGGTCCGGTCCGGCGTCCGGTCGGAGGTCCGAGTCGAGGGCCGGGGGGACGGCCGACCTGAGATCCGGTCCGAGATCCGCGCTCACGCCGAAAGCGAGAGCCGAGGCGATGTGGCGGGAGACGGCGGCCGTCGCCGAGGCGGTCGCGCGGGAGTGGGACGGCGGCGCGCCCGGCCCGCGGGTGCGGCAGGGGCGGCCGGTCACGGCGGTGGACGCGACCGAACCCGCCGCCCGCGCGGTCGCGGCCCGGTACGCCGACCTCGCCTTCGTCCGCGCCGCGGGTCCCGAGACCGCCGGGCTGGTACGGGACGAACTGCGGCGGCTGGCGGTCGGAGCGGGGCGGGACCCTGACCGGCTGCTGGTGCTCGCCGAACTCTCCGTCGACCTCGGCGGCGGCGAGATCGGCCCGGAGCCGGGCGCCGAGATCACCCTGGTGCCGGACGGCGCGGGCGGCGTGCTGTTCTGCGGCGGCCCCGTCGACCTGGCCGAGCTGATCGCCGCGTGGCAGCAGGCGGGCGCGGTCGACGGCTTCCGCGTCCGGCCGGTGGAGCCCCGACGCGATCTGGAGCGCTTCGTGAACGGGACCACCGCGCTGCTCCAGCACCGGGGTCTGTTCCGCTCCTTCCACCCCGGCGCGACGCTGCGCGAACACCTGGGCCTGCACCGCCCGTTACCGGACCTCCGGTGAACCGCCCGTCTCACCGGTCGGACGGCGGTGCGTCGCCGCGCGCCGCCTCCCGAGGCTCCGCGCGTCTCCTCCCGAGACTCCGCGCGCCTCCTTCCGAGGCTTCGCACGTCCTGTCCCATGACTCCGCGCGCCCTCTCCCGCGACACTCCCCGTACCCCCTCACGGCACACTCCCCGCAGGTCACCGCCGTGCGAGCGCATCCGCCTCGCGCGGCCCGTATGGAAGGCTTGGTCGGCATGAGCGCAGAAACGGTTCTTGCTTGGAAGCGGTGGCACGAGCGGCGGGCCGAGACCGTCGCGGCGCCGTACGGTCCGCTGGCCCTGATCGGTACGTACTGGCTCGACGACGTGGCCGGGGACGGGACGATCCCCGGACTGCCGGGCCGGTGGCGGCAGGACGGCGGGGCGGTGGTGCACGAGGCGGACGGCGTGTCGACCGTGCTGGAGGCCGAGGGCGAGCCGGTGTTCCTGCCGGACGGCAGGAAACTGCTGGCGATCGTCCGCGAGGGCCTGCTCGCCGTACGGGTCTGGGACCCGCGGTCGCCCGCCCGTCTGGCCTTCGCCGGGATCGCGGCCTTCGACCCCGACGAGCGCTGGGTGCTGCCCGCGGTCTTCCGCCCGTTCGAGGCCGACCGCACCGTCCGGGTACCGAACGCGGACGGCCGTGAGCGCGGTCTCGGCCTCGGCGGCGAGCTGGCGTTCACGGTGGACGGGACCGAGCACACGCTCGCCGTGACGGTCGAGGACGACGGCAGGCTGTGGGGCGTCATCGCGGACGCGACCAGCGGAACCAGCACCTTCCGGTTCCGTTTCCTGCACGCGCCCGCGCCGGCCGCCGACGGTTCGCTGACGCTGGACCTGAACCGTACGACGCTGCCGCCGTGCGCTTTCGCGGACGCCTTCATCTGCCCGTTCCCGCCGCCGGGCAACACCCTGGCCTTCGCGCTGGAAGCGGGGGAGCGGGCAGTTCTCACCAACTGAGACAGCGTCACATCCGGTTGCCCCGGCGGTTTTTGGACCGCCGGGGCAGCGCTGTGTCAGGCGCCGTACGGACATTCGGCCGAACTACCCGGCCGAAAGGCCCCCTTGTGTGTTGCCTGTGGGATCTGAATACTCCTGTGAGTGCTTGTCAGGCGTATGAGGCGTTCGAATATCGGATCGAGTCTGACAGTACACCGACAAATCCCCCCGCAACCTCCCACCCCCACAGGAGGAAACGAGTGAAGACCACCCGGCGCATACAGCTTCTGGCCGTCACCTCCGGCCTGATCGCCGCCACCGCCATCGCACTCCCGTCGGCGAGCGCCACCCCCACCCCCAAGGCCACGCCCGACGCGGCCGCCACCCTCGCGACCCACCTCGGCGCGAACAGCACCGCGGGCACCTACTACGACGCGGCGAGCAAGACCACCGTCGTCAACGTCACCACCCAGGCCGCGGCCGACAGCGTCCGCGCCGCGGGCGCCACCCCGCGCCTGGTCACCCACAGCGCCGCGCAGCTCGCCAAGGCGGGCGACGCGACCAAGGCGGCCGACGTCGCGGGCACCGCCTGGTCCGTCGACCCGCGCAGCAACACCCTGGAAGTCAGCATCGACAGCCGGGTCACCGCCTCCCAGCTCGACCAGCTCAAGAAGTCCACGGCCGGCTTCGGCGACGCCGTGCGCATCAACCGGGTCGAGGGCACCTTCAACACGCTGCTCTCCGGCGGCGACGCGGTGCAGACCACCCAGTGGCGCTGCTCGGTGGGCTTCAACGTCCGCAGCGGCAGCACGTACTACTTCCTGACCGCGGGTCACTGCACCGAGGGCAAGCCCGCGTACTACACCACCTCCGGCACCTACATCGGCCCGACGACGGGCACCAGCTTCCCGACCAACGACTACGGCATCGTCCGCTACGACTCGACGGTCGCCCATGACGGCACCGTCGGCAGCCAGGACATCACCAGCGCCGCCAACGCCTACGTCGGCGAGTCCGTCACGCGTCGCGGCTCGACCACCGGCATCCACAGCGGCACCGTCCAGGCCCTCAACGCCACCGTCAACTACGGCAACGGCGAGATCGTCTACGGTCTGATCAAGACCAACGTCTGCGCCGAGCCCGGCGACAGCGGCGGCTCCCTCTACGACGGCACCAAGGCCATCGGCCTGACCTCCGGCGGCAGCGGCAACTGCTCCTCCGGCGGGACCACGTACTTCCAGCCCGTCACGGAGGCGCTGAGCGCGTACGGGGTCAGCGTCTACTGAGCCGTCCGCCGAAACCCGCGCGAGTAAGCGAGGCCCGCGCGAGTCGGCGTGAATCGGCCGAGCGGGCGGAAGCCTTGCGGGCAAAGGCACTTCACCCGCTCAACAGCTCCACCGTCCGACGCCCCCACCGCACCCCGCGCGGTGGGGGCGCCGGTTCGTACAGACTGGACGGCATGCTGGAAACCTCGGCGCGGCTGTTGCGCCTGCTCTCGCTGCTCCAGTCACGCCGCGACTGGACGGGGCCCGACCTCGCCGAGCGGCTGGGCGTCACCGCGCGCACGGTCCGCCGTGACGTCGAGCGGCTGCGGGCGCTCGGCTATCCCGTGCACGCGGCGCCCGGCACCGCGGGCGGCTACCGGCTGGGCGCGGGCGCCGCGCTGCCGCCGCTGCTGCTCGACGACGAGGAGGCGGTGGCGGTCGCGCTCTGCCTGCGCACCGGGGCGGGCAGCAGCGTCGAGGGGATCCAGGAGACGTCGGTACGCGCGCTGACCAAGCTGGAGCAGGTGCTGCCGTCCCGGCTGCGGCACCGCGTCCAGGCGATGCAGGCGGTCACCGTACGGCCGCGCGCCGCCGGTCCGACGGTCGGCCAGGAGGTGCTGACCGTGATCGGCGCCGCGTGCCGGGACCGGGAGTTGCTGCGCTTCGACTACCGCGACTACGCGGGCAAGGCCAGCCGCCGGGCCGTGGAACCGTACCGGCTCGTCCACCACGGATGGCGCTGGTACCTGCTCGCCTACGACGTCGACCGCGCGGACTGGCGGACCTTCCGCGTCGACCGGATGGAGCCCAAGCCGCCCACCGGCCCGCGCTTCACGCCCCGCGAACTGCCCGAGGACGCGGCGGAGTACGTGGCCAAGGGCGTCACCTCGCACGCGTACCGCTTCCAGGCGCGCGTGGTGCTGCACGCGCCCGCCTCGACCGTCCGGCAGATCTGGGCGGGTTTCGGAGCGGTCGACCCGATCGACGCCGACACCTGCGAACTGACCACCGGCTTCGAGTCGTTGGACGCGCTGGCGATGTTCGTCGGCATGCTCGGGGTGGACTTCGAAGTGCGGGAGCCGCCCGAACTCGCCGAGTATCTGCGGGTGGTGGCGGGGCGGCTGACGCGGGCGGCGGACCGCGGGGTGGCCGACGGGACGGAGGCGTCCTCGGGGCCGGGGTGAGCAAGGCTCAGTCGAAAGCGACCGCTTGACGGAGCGTCACAGTCCGTTCGCCCAAGTAGGTGGTGTGCGAGCTGACCACCGGCGGCACCCGCAGCGCCTCGTGCTCGCGCGGGAGACGGCGGATTCCGGTGAAGGGGCCGCCCGCGGCGCTGAGTTCGGCGACCGCGTCGAGCAGCGCCACGTCGTCGGCGCCGAGCGCGTCGAACGGCTGGTCCCTCGGCGGGTCGGCCAGCCCCCAGCCGTCCCACACCAGCAGTTCGGTGCTGTTGAGCATCGCCAGGTCGAGCAGCAGATTGTGCTGCACGAACCACCACCCTTGCAGACCGAGGAGTTCGACCCCGTACGTCCGCGGGTCCGCCGTGCCCGACCGGCAGTCCTGCCACGCCCGGCCCGCCACCACGAACCGGTCGCGCGGCACGTCGAACGGGTCGAAGTCGATGCTGTGCGCGCTGATCAGCTCGGGCGTGGCCATCTGCGCGTCGACCAGCCGCCAGCTCGCGCGGTCCGCGTCCCAGTACTCGGTGATCCAGTGGTCGTCGTGGAAACCCGGTGTGAAGTACGTGGCGTAGCCGCCGCGGACCCTGGCGGGGACGCCCTTCTCGCGCAGCGCGGAGCACAGCAGCAGCGCGAAGTCCCGGCAGGTACCGGCGAATCGCTCCTCCGGGCGGCGCGGGCGGTCGAGCGGCGCGTCGCACAGGCCGCGCGCCACCGCGAGGATGTCCGCCGCGTAACGGGTCTCCGCCTCGGCGTCCTTGCGGTCGCGCGGCAGCTCGTACCCGAACAGGTGCGTCTCCTCCCGGTGGACGAGCAGATTGCGCACCGTCTCGGCGAGGACCCCCGGGTCGGCGGGCAGCCCGGCGAAGACGTCCGTGCCGCCCGGGTCGCTGGCCACGCTCTGCGTCCGGTAGAAATCGAACTCATTTTCGTCCATGAGGGAACTCTGCCGGGAATTCCCGCCGGAATTCAACCTGTTCGGCCGTCCGTCCGTGGCAATCGGTGTCGCGGCGCCGGGCCTCAGGGGGCCTCAGGCCAACGGGCCGCTGGTGGCGCCCTCTTCGCGGCCCCAGCCGTAGGCGCGGTCGGCGCGCAGCTTGATCACCAGGCGGTGGTCGGCGACCATCGCGGCGCGGTACTCGTCCCAGTCCGGGTGCTCGCCCCGGAGCGCGCGGTACAGGTCGACCAGCTCCTCCACGGTCGCGTCGTGCGGATCGGCGGCCACCGGGGTGAGTTCGGCGTCGCCCTCGGCGACCAGGTACGCGCCGAGGTCGGGCGTGGAGACGTAGAAGCTGGCCCGCGGGTCGCGGCGCAGATTACGGGTCTTCGCGCGGTCGTCGGTCGCCGAGACGCGGATGGTGCGGGTCGAGTCGTCGTAGTGGAAGGTCACGTTGGACAACTGCGGCCGGCCGTCCCGCTTCAGCGTGACGAGGACGCCGTTGAGCTGCCGCTGGAGGAGGTCGAACAGCGGGTGGGCGGAGGTTTCCTGACGGCTCATCATCGCTCCGGTTCTGATCGTGGGGCTTCGGGGTGGTGGCCGGTGGCCGGTGCGGCCTCGGGCGCGGGTGAGTGGTCGTGCTGGTGCTGGTGCTGGTGCTGGTGCTGGTGCTGGTCGTGGTCGCGCTCGCGGGCTGGCTCGTGCTTGTGGTCGGGCTGTGCGGGTCCCGGTCCGGCGTCGGGTTCAGTGAGGGGAAACGCCATCACCGTCGCGCCGATTCCGACCGTGCCCGGCGAATGCGGTGCTCGCGCCGCGTCGTGCAGCTCGTCGAAGAGCGCGGCCAGTCGGACACGGAAGGTGTCCCAGACCTCGGGCGCCACCCATAGCTCCGCGTCCGAGGTCACCCCCGCGGCGCCCGGCGCGCGGCGGCCCGCCCGGTCGCGCAGATTGTGGGCCAGCGCCTCGGCGATCAGCAGCGCCCCCTCGTCCCGCTGATCGGAGAGCGGGGAGCCGTGCACCGCGCGGTAACGGCGTTCCCTGCCGCCGCGGTTGGCGCGCACCTCGGCGAGTTCCACCAGGCCGACCGCGTCCAGCCTGCGCAGATGCTGACTGGCCAGGGCGTGCGAGACGCCCAGTTCGCGGGCGAGTTCCGCGGCGGACAGCGGCGCGTTCCAGACCAGGGACACGATGCGCAGCCGCACCGGGTGGGCGAGGGCTCTGAGGAGGGGATCGGTCGCCGTCATGTGCCCATTAGACCGTCCACGGGCGCGGGAAGCGGGCAGGCGGTTGCCGCCGCTGACTCCCAAGCAATATGTTGGGAGTCATGACGGTGCGCAAGGTCCTGGGGGACCGTGACGCGGCGACGTATCTGGGCGGTGTCCTGGTCTCCGGTTTCGGTGACTCGGCGATGCTGCTCGTCGCCGGTATCTGGGTGAAGACGCTGACCGGCTCCAGCAGCCTCGCGGCGGCCGTGACCTTCTGCGTGTGGGCGCCCGCCCTGGCCGGGCCCGTGCTCGGCACCCTCGCCGACCGGGTGCGCCGCCGCTCGCTGCTGATCTGGACCAACGCGGCCCTGGCCGTCCTGCTCCCGGTCCTTCTCGCGGTACGGTCCGGCCGCGAGGCATGGCTGCTGTTCGTGGTCCTCGCGGTGGTCGGCGCCGCCTCCGTGCTGTCGGACGCCGCCGAGGCCGGTCTCGTCACCGCCGCCGTCCCCGTCGACCTGCGCGGCGACTTCAACGGCCTGCGGATGACCGTCAACGAGGCCATGAAGCTGCTCGCCCCGCTCGTCGGCGCGGGCCTCTTCCTGCGCTACGGCGGCGGGGCCGTCGCCGTCCTCGACGCCGTCACCTTCGTCCTCGCGGCGGCGGCCTTCGCGATGCTGCGCACCCGTGAACTCCCGCCGGTCCCACCGGCCGAGGGCTGGCGCGAACAGGCCGCGGAGGGCATCCGCTGCCTGCGCGACCACCCCCTGCTGCGCCCGCTGGTGACCGTCGGAGCGGTCGCGATGGTGCTGTCCGGGCTCAGCAGCTCCGCGATCTACGAGATGACCGAGGCCGGGCTGCACCGTCCGCCCGCCTTCGTGGCGGTGCTCTACGTGGTGCAGGGCGCCGGGTCGATCGTCGCCGGAGTGGTCGCGGGCGCGGTCATGCGCCGCCTGCCGGAACGGGTCTTCGCCGCCGTCGGCCTGCTGCTCTTCACCACCGGCGCCGCCCTGCGCGCCGTCCCCTCACTGCCCGTCGTACTCGTCGCGACCCTCGCCATCGGGGTCGGGCTGCCCTGGGTCATCGTCGCGGCCTTCACCGCCGTCCAGCAGCGCACCGCTCCCGAACTGGTCGGCCGGGTCGCGGCCACCGCGAGCACGGTGATCTTCGGCCCCACGGCGCTGGCCGCCGCCCTCGGCGCGGGCTTGGTCGCCCTGGTCGACTTCCGGCTCCAACTCGCCGCCGTCGGCGTCCTCGGGCTGCTGGCCGCGTGGCTTCTGCTGCTGCGTGGCGGGGGCGCGGGTTCGGCGGACGCCGTTTCAGTGGGCTCTGTTACAGCGAGCCCCGCCGTGGGGGGCTTCGCCCAGGGGGAACACGGCGTCCTGCGTCCAGCGGACGCCGTCGAAGACCACCAGCCGGACCTCCGCGATCCGCGTCCGCAGCAGCGCTAGCGCCGGGACGCACTCCGCCTCCACCGCGGCGTACACCTCGTCCGACTGCCCCTGCGCGACGGTCAGATGGGGGGCCGGATCACCGAACGCGCCTCCGTACGGCGGGGCTTCCGGCCACCGGGTCGCCACCGCCGCGGTCAGCGCCCGCACGGGTCCTTCGGGCTCGGGCGCCAGCCACAGCAGATCCGGGAACCGCCCGAAGCGGGGGAAGCGCACCTCGAACGGGGCGTGGCCCGCGAAGAGTTCACCCAGCGCAGCCCGCACCCCCGCGTCGATCCGCTCGGCCGGAAGGAACGGATACAGCACCGTGAGATGCGCGGGCACCCCCTCCGCCGCGGCCGGGTCGTACCGCTCCCGCGCCGCGCCCACCACCTTCTCCGCCTCCGGCACCACAGCCACCAACGCGGTCGTACCCGCCGCGCGCCCCGACGTTCCCTTCTGACCCATACCTGGCATCGTCCCCCGCCCGCCCCTCGCACCGCCACCCAACACCCACCGTCACCCGACACCCACCGTCCCCCAACACCCGTCGCGGTCCTACGCCTTCGGCTCGCCCTCGCCGAGGGGGCGGGCGGTGTGGACGACGAGGTTGGTGACGTCGTGTTCGCGTTCGATGTGGCCGTCGAGCAGGACGGCGGGGGCGTCGAGGATGGTGCGGCGGATGAGGGCCCAGACCGGTGGGGTGATGACGAGGTTGGCCATGGCGGTCTCGTCCTCGACGACGGCGAAGGCCATGCCGTTGGCGGTCGGGGGGCGTTGGAGGTATTTGACGATGCCGCCGACGCGGATGCGGCGCTGTGCGGGCCAGGTGCGGATGGCCTTGGTGGGCTGTGCGCCGAGGTGGTCGAGGTAGGGGCGCAGGTGGTGGACGGGGTGCGGTCCCGCGGTGGCGCCGGTGGCGGTGAGGTCGGCCAGGGTGGTCTCGCCCGCGGTCATGGCGGGGAGTTCGGGGGCGTCGGGCAGGGCGTCGAAGCCGGGCAGGACCGGCTGCTGGTGCGCGGTGTGGGCGCCGGAGCGCCAGATCGCGGTGCGGCGGCCGGTGCCCAGGGACGCGAAGGCGCCGGCGGTGGCGAGCTGTTCGAGGAGCCGGGCGCCCAGGCCGCCGCGTCGGGCGACATCGTCCAGGTCTCGGAACGGCCGCTCGGCGCGGGCCGTGAGGAGGGTCGTGGCGGCGTCCTGCGACAGTCCGCGGACGCTGGTGAGCCCGCGGCGGATCGCCGGGTGTCCGTCGGGGCGCGCGGAGTCCGGTTCGAGGGTGGCGTGCACGCCGGAGGCGTTGATGTCGACGCCCCGGACGGCGATGCCGTGGTGGCGGGCGTCCTGGATGAGGGTCTGGGAGTCGTAGAAGCCCATCGGCAAGTGGGCCATGATCCCGGCGATCAGGGCCGCGGGGTAGTAGTGCTTGATCCAGGCGGACGCGTAGATGATGCCCGCCATGGACTGCGCGTGGGACTCGGGGAAGCCGTAACTGCTCAGCGACGAGATCATGGTGATGATCCGCTCCGCGGCGTCCGGGCCGATCCCGCGCCGCGCCATGCCGGTCAGCAGCCGGTCGCGCAGCCGGGCGACCTTCTCGGTGGCGTGTTTGGCGGCGAGGTCCTTGCGGAGCCGGTCGGCCTCGCCCGGGGTGAACCCGGCGCAGTCGGTGGCGAGCCGGATCGCCTGCTCCTGCCACAACACCACCCCCAGGGACTTCTTCAGCGCCGCTTCGGCCAGCGGGTGGGGGTAGGTGACGGGTTCCTCGCCCGCCCTGCGCCGCAGATACGGGTGCTTGCTCCCGGCCTGGATCGGCCCGGGGCGGATGATCGAGGCGGCGACGGTGAGGTCCTCGAAGCAGGCCGGTTTCAGCTGCGGCAGGGTGCTGATCTGGGCGCGGCTCTCGGCCTGGTAGACCCCTATGGTGTCGGCGCGGGCGATCATCGCGTACACCCGCGGGTCGTCCTGCGGGATCGTCGCCATGTCGAGGTGTACGCCGTGGTGTCCGGCGATCAGGTCACAGGCGGTGTGCAGAGCCGCGAGCATGCCGAGACCCAGCAGATCGATCTTGACCAGATGGGCGGCGGCGACGTCGTCCTTGTCGCCCTGGAGGACGGACCGGCCGGGCATGGTGGCCCATTCGACCGGCATGACCTCGCCGATCGGCTGCGCGGTCAGCACCATGCCGCCGGAGTGCACCCCCAGGTGCCGTGGCAGACCTTTGAGCTGAGCGGCCAGCTCGGTGACGTCGGCGGGGATGTCCGGATCGGCTGTCGTGGCCGTGCCCGTGCCCGTGCCCGTGCCTGTGTTTGTGGCCGTGCTCGTGGCCGTGTTTGTGTCGCTGCTCGCGCCGTCGGGGGTGTGGGGGCGGCCGGGCCGGTGGTGCAGGGACCGGGTCATGGCGTTGACGGCGGCGGCCGGGTAACCGAGCACTCGGGCCGCGTCCCTGACCGCCAGCTTCGGCTGGTAGCTGATGAGGTTGGCGACCTGCGCGGCGTGGTCACGGCCGTAGCGGGTGTAGACGTACTGGATGACCTCTTCGCGGCGGTGGTTCTCGAAGTCGATGTCGATGTCCGGCGGCCCGGACTTCTCCATCGACAGGAACCGTTCGAAGAGCAACCCGTGCTTGAGCGCGTCCACCGCCGTGATGCCCAGGACGTAGCAGACCACGCTGCTGGCGGCGCTGCCCCGGCCCTGGCACCAGATGCCCTGCTCCTGCGAGAAGCGCACGATGTCGTGGACGATCAGGAAGTACCCGGCCATGCCCAGATCGCCGATCACCCCCAGTTCGTGGTCGAGCTGCCGCCACGCGGTCGCCGCCGCCGGATCGTCACGGGCCCCGTAGCGGGCGGCGCAGCCCCGCTCGGCCAGTCGCCGCAGCCAGGAGCTGTCGTCGTGACCGGGCGGTACGGGGAAGCGCGGCAGTTCGGGCCGCAGCTCGGCGAGGTCCAGGACGCACGACTGGCCCAGGGCGATGGTCGATTCGTACGCTCCGGGGTAGCGGGCCAGCCGCTCCTCCATCTCCGCCCCGGTCCGCAGGTGCGCGGTCGGCGCGGCCATCAGATGCCCGGTGGCCTGGTCGAGGGTCTCGATCCGTCGCAGTGCGGTGAGGGCCTGGGCGAGCCGGGCCTGCGCGGGCGCGGCGTAGTGGACGGCGTTGGTGGCGACCACGGGGGTGCCGGTGCGGTGAGCGGCCACCACCAGGGCGTCGGCGCGCACGCTGTCGACGGGAAGATTCCAGTCGATGAGTTCCGCGTGCACGCTGCCGCTGCCGAACACCTCGCCGAGCCGGTCGAGGTGGAAGGCGAGCTGTCCGATCTCCGTACCGTCCTCGCCCGCGTCGGCGGGCGGGCAGCCGGTCAGGACCGCCCAGTCGCCGCCGGCGGCGGCGCGGGCGAGCACGTCGAGGTCGTACACCGGACGGCCTTTGGACCCGGCGAGCTGGGCCGCGGTGATCGCCGCGGACAGGCGGTGGAACCCGTCGAGGTTCCGGGCGAGGACGACGGGGTGCCCGAGCCCGTGAGCGGTGAGGGTGAGTTCGGCGCCGAACACGGTCCGCAGCCCGGTACCGCGGGCGGCCTCGGCAACCCGCCGGGCCCCGTACAGCCCGTCCCGGTCGGTGAGCGCCAGCACCTCGATGCCCAGCCGCACGGCCTCCGTGACCAGCGCCCCCGGATCACTGGCCCCCTGGAGGAACGACAGCGAGCTGTGCACATGCAGCTCCGCCCACGGCAACCGGCTCCGCTCTTCCCGGTATTCGGTGTGTGCCGCGTGTGCCGGGTCCGCCGGGTCCGCCGCGTGCGCCGGATTCGCTGGGCGCGCCGTGCGCGGAGCGGCGGCGGGCAGGCGCAGCAGACGACCGGTGCGGCGGTCAGCCATAGTGGGCCTCGGCCCACCACCGGCCCGCGGAGATCTGCAACAGCCATGCCCCGCCCGCGGCGGTGGTGATCTGCATCCGGGCGATCCGCCGCGCACGGTCACGGTCCCACCACTGTTCCAGCGCGGGCCACGGCGCACTCCACGCGGTCACTTCCAGCACGCCGGGGAGCCCGTCCACGGTCAGCCGGACCGGAGGCGCGGAGACCGCCAGCCGTCCCGAGACGCCCACCACCTGCCCGGCGCCGTCCAGCAACCGGGCGGGCAGCAGCGGCTGGTACACCGTGGCCGGGTGCGGGGCGGGCAGCCTGCCGGGCCACGGCCCGCCACCGGCCGGGGGCGTGGCGATGTCGCCGACCGGGACCTTGCGGACCCGGTCGGCCGGGCCGCGGCCCCCGGTCAACTCCACCCGCGTGACCGCCCGGTGCCCGAGCAGCGCCTGCACCTGACCGGCCGCACGCTCCAGATCGTCCAGCGTGGCGCCCCCGCCGAACAGCACCGTCTGACGGCCGGTGGCCGCGCTGAGCTGCCGGGGCCGCAGCACCAGCTCCACCACTCCGACCGCGCCCCCGGCCCCGTCGGCGGCCGGGGCGAGATCCCCGGCATCGGTCCACGCCTGCACCTGCCAGCGCACCCGCTCCGCGACCGCCAACGACGACAGCCGTCCCTCGTGCCGCCACGCGCGCCGCAACTTGCGGCCGTCGGCCAGGCCCACCTCCACCTCCACTCGTGCTCCGACCACGCCCGCCGACGTCAGCCGCTCCTGCAACCGTTCGGCCAGTGCCTTCCCCGCGAACGCCAACGGCTCGGTGCGTTCCTCGGCAGGGTCGAAGCCCCACCGCACCGCGTGGTCGGGCTCCGCGCCCGAGGCGTTCAGAAGCCGCGGCTCACGCCCGGACGCGGTGCGGTGCGCCGCCGCCCCGTCGGCGCCGAAGCGGGCCGACACCTGGTCCGAGGGCAGCGCCGCGAAACCGCCCAGCGTGCCGATTCCGAGCCTGACCAGCAGTTCGGCCAGCCGGGGCCGACCGAGCACGCCCACCGGATAGGGGGCGAGTAAACCGGCCGTCTCCCCGGCCGGAACCAGGACCCCGGACCGGGCGCGGGCCGCCAGCGCCGCGGCGAACGTCGTATCCGCGGCCCCGCTCTGCACGGGGTGGCCGAGCCGGGAGAGCGCCGCGGCGACCCGCGCGGCCAGCTCCGCCTCGCCGCCCCAGTACCGCGCGGGACCGCGGGCCGGGGCGGCCACCATGCCCGGACGGATCACCTCCAGCCGCGGCATCACCTCCGCCTCCAACCGGCGTACCACCGGTTCGAACCCGCGCGTCTCGGCCGCCTGATCCCGTTCGGCGACCCGCAGCCCGGGGCAGCGGGACTGCGCCTGCCGTACCCGCATCCCCCGGCGTACCCCGGCCGCCCGCGCCGCGGCCGAACACGCCACCACCCGTCCGTCCCCCGACACGACCGCCACCGGCTCGCCGTCCGGCAGCCCCGTGGTGATCAGCGGCCAGTCCGGGACCCACGACACCAGCACTCGCACGCCCGCTCACCCCACCACGCGCAGCGCCCGGCCCCGGCCCGGCGCGGCCCCGGCCCGCACCTGATCCGCGGGCGGAGAGACCGGTTCGGGCTCCGCCACGGGCATCGCCATCCCGGTCGGGCCGGGCAGCAACAGCTCCGCCCGGCGCGGGGCACCGCCCGCGGCGCCGCGCCCGGACACCTCCACCACCACGCGGCGATGACGCAGCACACCGTGGCCCGCACCGAGCCCGTCCCACCGCGCCTCGGTCACCCGCAGCCGCAGATCGGCGCCGTCCCACGGACCGGCCACGAGCAACACGGCGCCGTGGGCCCGTACCTGTCCGGCCACCCGTCGCACCACTCGCCCCGGCGCCGGCCCCGGCGCGCCGAGCAGGATCACCGGCACCGTCGACACCAGCAACGACACCACCTGCGCCCACCGGCCCCCCGGCGCGTCCACCCACAGGCCCGCCCCGGCGTCCAGTCCCGCGTCCCGCGCGGCCAGCGCCCCCAAGGACGGCAGCCCCACCACGGCCCAGCCGGCCCCGGGACGCCGTCCCACCGCCTGCGCCGCCAACGCCAGCAGCAGCCCCTTGTCCCCGCCGACAGCGGTCACCGTGCCCGCCCGCAGCCGCCCTTCGGGCAGCAGCGGACCCCACACGGACCCCGGTCCGGCGACCGTCCCGTGTCCCGCCCGACCGTCTGCCGCCAGCACTGCACCCATGCCCCCGACATTCGCACGCGCGTTCGAACAAGGCAAGTCGGCGCACCACCATCACTGCACGTGAGGGGTGTCGTACGGTCGATACGCATGTCCTCTGCATCCGCTCGACCGCGGCCGCTCGGCCCGCCCCTGGCCGCCCGGGCGGGGGTGGTCGCGACGCCGTTCTCGGCCCGCTCGGCCGTCGTCACTCCGGTGGCCGACGTCCGCCCGCCGCCTGCCGTACTCGCGGACGCCGGTGGAGGCCATCACTTCCGCTGAGATGCCGTGGAGGGTCGTGGGTTTTGTGACCGGCGGATAACGACGCGCCGACTTTTTACTCACGCGTAACTAGCCGCCCGTACTTACTCGCGCGTAATTTAACGGGTGTTCAGCAACCTCGTGATCCGGATCACAGGGCCTGCGTGTGTCCATTTTCCCGAACTGCGAGGAGATCACATGAGGCTGCCCTGGCGACGGCTCTTGGCCGCGCTTTCGCTGGCTGCCGCGATGGTTGTGGCGCCCGCTGCCACCGCTTCCGCATCTGCCAACTCGGCACCGTCAAGCGGGTGGAACAACTTCTCCTGCCGCCCCTCGGCCCAACACCCCCGTCCTGTCGTCCTGGTCCACGGCACCTTCGGCAACGGCACCGACAACTGGCTCGCCTTCGCCCCCTACCTGGTGCAGCGCGGCTACTGCGTCTACTCGTTCGACTACGGGATGCTGCCCGGCGTGCCGTTGATCGGCGGCCTCGGTCCGATCGCGGACTCCGCGCAGCAGCTCTCTGACTTCACCGACCGGGTGCTCGCCGCCTCCGGCACCTCCAAGGTCGACATCGTCGGGCACTCGCAGGGCGGCATGATGCCGCGTTACTACCTGCGCTTCCTCGGCGGCGCGGCGAAGGTGAACGCCCTGGTCGCACTGGCCCCCGACAACCACGGGACCACGCTCGACGGACTCACCAAGCTGCTCCCGTACTTCCCCGGTGCGGCCGACGCGCTCCACGGGATCACCCCCGGACTCGCCGACCAGGTGGCCGGATCGCCCTTCCAGCAGCACCTGAACGCGGGCGGCGACACCGTGCCCGGCGTGCACTACACGGTGATCTCGACCATCTACGACGAGGTCGTCACGCCGTATACGACCCAGGCGCTGTCCGGGCCCGACGTGCACAACGTCGTGCTCCAGAACCTGTGCCCGGTCGACGTGTCCGAGCATGTGGCCATCGGCCTGACCGACCGCATCGCCTTCCACGAGGCGGCGAACGCGCTCGATCCGGCGCACGCGACCCCGACCACCTGCCTGTCGGCGTTCAGTTAGCCCATGGCGGTGATATGCGCGAGCCGTCGGCCAGCGTGGCTTGCAGGCCGATGCTCGTGGTGACCCACAAGGTGGCCGGCTCCTCCGTGCGGTTGGACAGACCTATGGAGGAGCCGGGCCGTGCGATGGCGGCATCTCCCGGTGTCAGGGAGCGCGTCTCCCCGTCGACCGACAGCTCCACCGACCCGGACAGGACCAGGAACACCTCCTCGCGAGTGATGGTGTGCGGAGGTCCCGACGTCCCGGCCGGGACCTCGCTGCGCCAGGCGCACAGTTCCTCGCTGCCGAGTGCGGGCGCCGCGTAGGACACGAAGCGCACCCCGTGGATCTCATGTGCGACGGCGTCGGCCGCGGTGATGAAAGGCATGACAACCTCCAGTGTTAGGCAAGTAACTTGCGTAAGTTCCTTGCCTATATGTTCAAGCAGCTTGCGCACTGTGTCAAGGTGTTCCTGTGAAGAATTCCGATGCCATGAGCCTGAGCGCGGCGCTCCTCGCCGCCACCGGCTCGCTCGTCGAGGACATCCACAACGGCGTCGTGGCCCTCGGCTACACCGACCTGCGCCCCACGCACGGCTTTGTCTTCTCCCGGCTGGCCCCGTCCGGCGCGACCGTCACCGAGGTCGCCGAACACCTCGGCGTCACTCGCCAGGCGGCCAGTCAGATCGTGGACGAGCTGGAGCGCAAGGGGTACGTCGAACGCCGCCCGCACCCCGACGACGCGCGGGCCCGGCTGGTTGTGCTCACCCCGCAGGGGTGGCGGTGCACCCGCGCCGCCGAGGAGTCCGCCGCGGAAGCCGTCCAGCCCTGGATCGAACTCCTCGGCGAGGAGCGGCTGCTTGCGCTGCGCGACGAACTGGTCCGCCTCGCGCCCACCGGCCCCATCCGTCCGAGCTGGTAGCGCGGCACGCGGCCGACCGCCGGAGGAGAACGCGGCCCGGCCGCACCGGCCGTGGCAGGGTGGCGCCATGAGCGACCCAGACCGCCGGCCCACCGCCCTCCGGATCATCGGGACCGTCCTCGACCCCGGCGCCTGGCGCCGCTGGGACGAACCGGTGGCCGAGGCCGACCTGCCCGAAGCGGGCGACTACCGGGCGGATCTGCTCGCCGCCCGCGCCCGTACCGGCCTGGACGAGTCGGTGGTGACGGGGGAGGGGCGGATCCGGGGGCGCCGAGTGGCGCTGATGGCAGGGGAGTTCGGCTTCCTCGGCGGGTCCATCGGAGTCGCCGCGGGCACCCGGCTGGTCACGGCGGTCGAACGCGCCACCCGCGAACGGCTCCCGCTGCTGGCCACGCCCGCCTCCGGCGGCACCCGCATGCAGGAAGGGACCATCGCCTTCCTCCAGATGGTCAAGGTCACCGCCGCCATCGCCGACCACAAAGCCGCCGGACTCCCTTACCTGGTCCACCTGCGGCACCCCACGACCGGCGGGGTGCTCGCGTCCTGGGGATCGCTCGGCCATGTCACCTCGGCGGAACCCGGCGCGCTCATCGGCTTCCTGGGACCACGGGTGCACCAGGCGCTCTACGGCGAGGAGTTTCCCGCCGGAGTGCAGACCTCCGAGAATCTGCTCGCCCACGGTCTGATCGACGCGGTGCTGCCCGCGGGCGCGCTCGCCGCGGCGGCGGCCACGGCGCTCGACGTGCTCTGCGGCGAGCAGGGCCCGCTCTCGCACCGGCCCCTGACCACGCCCCGGCACGTGCCCGCGCCTCCATCCGTGTCCACGCCCGTATCTCCGCCCGCACTCCTATCTCCGCCCGCGCCCGCAGGGCAGGAAGAGAGAGGACAAGGAGAGGACACGCCGCTACCCGTGGACGCGTCGCTTCCCACGAGCGCGTCACTTCCCGCCGACACCGCCGACACCGCCGACACCGCCGACACCGCCGACACCGCCGACTCGCTGCGCCGCAGCCGCCGACCCGAACGCCCCGGACTGCACGACCTGTTGGCCCGTGCCACCGATGTGACACCGCTGAGCGGCACCGGCGCGGGAGAGCGCGACCCCGGTCTGCTGCTGGCACTCGCCCGCTTCGGACCCTCGCCGTGCGTGGTGCTCGGCCACGACCGCCGCCCCGCGGAAGCCGGACCCGCGCCGCTGGGACCCGCCGGGCTGCGCGAGGCACGGCGCGGGATGCGGATGGCCGCCGAACTCGGCCTGCCCCTCCTCACCGTTGTCGACACGGCGGGCGCCGCGCTCTCCCGCGAGGCGGAGGAAGGCGGTCTCGCCGCCGAGATCGCCCGCAGCCTCGCCGACCTCGTCACGCTCCCCGCGCCCACGCTGTGCCTGCTCCTCGGCCAAGGGGCGGGCGGCGGCGCGCTCGCTCTGCTGCCCGCCGATCAGGTGCTCGTCGCCCGGCACGCCTGGCTGTCCCCGCTCCCGCCCGAAGGCGCCTCCGCGATCCTCCACCGCACGACGGACCGCGCCGTCGAACTCGCCGAACAGCAGGGCATCGGCTCGGCCGCGCTGCTCGCCCACGGCATCGCGGACGCCGTCGTCCCGGAGGACCCGGACGCCGCCGACGCCCCGGACGCCTTCCTCACTCGTCTCGCCCACGTCCTCGGCGCGCGTCTCGCGGACCTCCGCGCGATGGACCCCGAGCGGCGAACAGCCGCCCGCAGAGCGCGTTATCGCAGGCTGGGCGGGGTCTGAGGGGCCATTGTCAGTGGTGGGTGGCAGGCTTTTCCCATGAGCACCGAGACGGACAACCGCGACTTCTGGGACGGCGAAGCCGACCGCTTCGACGACGAGCCCGACCACGGCCTGCGCGACCCGAAGGTCAGGGACGCCTGGGCCATACGGCTGCGCTCGTGGCTGCCCGGGACGCCGTCCGACGTGCTCGACCTCGGCTGCGGCACGGGAAGCCTCGCGTTGCTCGCGGCCGAGGCGGGACACCGGATCACCGCTGTCGACTCATCGACAAAGATGGTCGCGCGGGCCGAGGAGAAGCTGGCGGGTACGGGGGCGCGGGTGCTGGTCGGCGACGCCGCCCGGCCGCCGGTCGGCCCTGCCGGATTCGATGTCGTCCTCGTCCGGCACGTGCTGTGGACCCTGCCGGATCCGGCGGCCGTACTGCGGCACTGGGTGGGGTTGTTGCGGCCGGGCGGCAGGCTCGTACTGGTCGAAGGACGCTGGGGCGCGATCAGCCCGGTCGGCATCGGGGCCGCGGAACTCGTCGAGCTGACCGCACCGCTCGGCGGCCGACTGGTGATCGAACAGCTCGGGCACGACGCCGCGTTGTGGGGCCGCGAGGTCGAGGACGAGCGGTACGCGGCGGTGCTCCGGCCGCCCGCGCCCCAACGGCACAAGGAGATCGTCGACGTCCATCTGCTGCTGCTCCGCGGCGACGAGGTGCTGCTCGCCCGCCGCTCGGGCACCGGCTACGCGGACGGTCTGCTGAACGCGCCGTCCGGACACCTGGAGGACGGCGAGGACGTCAGAAGCGGCATGATCCGCGAGGCCCGCGAGGAGATCGGCATCGAGTTGGCGTCGGAGGAGCTGGCGGTCGCCCTGGTCATGCAGCACCGCGCACCGGACGGCGCGGCCAGGATCGGCTGGTTCTTCACGGCCGAATACGGTAGCGGCGGCGAGCCCGTCAACCGCGAGCCCGACAAGTGCTCCGAGCTGGGCTGGTACTCGCTGGACGCCCTGCCCGACGACATGGTCGCGTACTGCCGAGCGGGGATCGACGCCTACCGGGGCGGGCAGCCGTTCCTGCTCCACCTGCACGGGAGCGGGGACCCGATCGCCCACGACCCGGCCGGCAGCGGCCGAGCGGTGCCGCTGCCGCCGTCCGCTGTGCCAGGATCCCGGATATGAGCCTGAAGATCACCGTAGACGCGGACGCGGCCACCGCCCCGTACGAGCAACTGCGCGGGCAGATCGCGGAAGAGGCCCGCGAGGGACGCCTTCCGGTCGGCTACAAGCTGCCCACCGTACGGGGACTCGCCGAGCAGTTGGGGCTTGCGGCCAACACGGTCGCCAAGGCGTACCGCGCGCTGGAGGCCGACGGGGTGATCGAGACCCGCGGCAGGCACGGCACCTACATCGCCGCAGCCGACGCCCGCGCACGGGAAGTGGCCGCCGCGGCGGCGGAGTACGTGGCACGCACGCGCCGCCTCGGGCTCGACCGGGACGCCGCGCGGGCCGCGGTGGACGAGGCGCTGCGCGCCGTCGACGAGACCTAGAGCCCCGGACCCCGGAGGTTCTCGCTCTCGGAGGGGCGCCAGCGTGGCGGGTCGGCGGCCGGGGGGCCGGGCGGGCGTGACCAGGTGGTGGGGGAGCCGTCGTAGTGGATCGGCGGGAGTACGTAACGGAGCCGGCCCATGGGGGAGTCGGCTTCGGCGAGACGGGGGGAGTGATCGCGATGGTCCGCAGGTGGTGGAGGGTCGGTCGCCGGGATGCCGGTACGGACGGTCACGGCGAGACCGCCCGCCGCGTACACCGTCTGCTCGGAGCGTTCGCCAGGCGCTGCCGCGAGTTCCTCCGCCACTCGGGCCACGAGGGCGTCGGTGCCGTCGGAGTCATGACAACAGCGGACGTCTCCAAGGCGGCGTCCGGCACTCGCGCGTCTCCTTGTGCGTCTTCTCACCCGCGGGCCGCGCGGTTCCCGGACGCCTCATCGGCCTTGGCGGCGTCCGGGGCGGGGAAACCGCCGGAGCTGCTAGAGGTAGAGGCCGTCCGACGCCTGGGCGGGGACGGGCAGGGCGGCCGTGCTGCCGCGGCGGAGCGCGTACAGCTCGGCGAGGGTGGCGCCTTCGCGGCCGATGCCCTCGGGAGTGCCCAGCCAGTTGACGGCCTCGTCACGGGTCAGCGGGCCGACCTCGATCCTGGCCAGGCAGCGGCCCGGCCGGACCACCGCGGGGTGCAGGCGTTCCAGATCCTCGTTGGTGGTGATGCCGACCAGCACATTGCGGCCCTGGCCGAGCAGCCCGTCCGTGAGATTGAGCAGCCGGGACAGCGCCTGGCCGGTCTGGTGCTTGGCCTGGCCCCGGATCAGCTCGTCGCAGTCCTCCAGCAGCAGGAGCCGCCAGCGACCGCCCGCCGTGCCGTCGTCCTCGCCGATGGCGATGTCCATCAGATAGCCGACGTCGTTGAAGAGCCGCTCGGGGTCGAGCACGCAGTCGACCTGGCACCAGTCGCGCCAGGACCGGGCCAGGGTGCGCAGCGCCGAGGTTTTGCCGGTGCCGGGCGGGCCGTGGAGCAGCAGCAGGCGGCCGGTGATGTCGTCGGCCGTGAGCTTCATCAGGCCGTCCATCGAGTCGGCGACCGGCGCGGTGTAGTTCCCGCGCAGCTCCTCCCACGTGGCGGCGGAGATCTGCCGGGTGGTGCGGTGCGGTCCGCGGCGCGGCGAGACGTACCAGAAGCCCATGGTGACGTTCTCGGGCTGCGGCTCCGGCTCGTCCTCGGCGTCGTTGACGGAGGACTTCAGCACCTGCTCGGCCAGTTCGTCCGTGACGGCGGCCACGGTGACGTCGGCGCCCCGGTTCCAGCGGGAGATGAGGACGGTCCAGCCGTCGCCCTCGGCGAGGGTGGCGCTGCGGTCCTTGTCGCGGGCCTGGCGCAGTACCACCGCGTCCGGCGGCAGCAGTGTGAGGCCGGACTTCACATTCTCCAGCGAGGCGCCGCGCGAGAACGGCTGCTCGCCCGAGGTGAACCGGCCCAGGAAGAGGGCGTCCACGACATCGGACGGGGAGTCGCTGTCGTCCAGTCGCAGATGGACGGGGAGCGCCTGGTGCGGGGCGGTGGCGGCGGTCGGCTTGGCGGCCGGTCCCTTGCCGGTTCCGGTGGTGGGCGGCACTTGCCTCCTCGGTTTACTGGGTGTCGCGGACATGCGGCCCATGATCCGGCACGCGGGCCCGATTCGCCCAGTCTTTTTCCATGCCGGGCCTCCCACCACGCCGTTGGTGGATTCATACCGTCTTGTCAGTATTTGGCGAGCGAGGTGCCGGGCGGCTTGAACTTCTCGTACAAGCGTACGTCCACGCTCGTGGGTGTCCCCGGCGGGGCGGCGGGGGAGACCCACGGGAACGGCACTGTTGCCAGGTCACAGCGGTCGCCGCCGATCGGGCGGCCGAGCTGGGCACATGCCCTTGGAATGTCAACGCCCTTGAGGAGAAGGTGAATACGGCGTCGCGAATGAGTCCAGGATGCGCACGTGACGTGGCGGGGCGATAGGGTTAGCCTGCCCGAGCCGGGTGCCCTCGTAAGGGTGGGGAGAGTAATGGAACAGATAGCGATGCACAGCAGGCCACGAGTGCCTGCCATCAACTGCGGTACAGGCGCGTCCAGTGCGCGCCTCGACCGGCACCTCGCGATACTGGCCGGGCCTGCCCTGCCCCAGCGCGACACAGAGGAAGCGACTGTGCTGATGCAGGAGCTGACCTCGCGCAACACCGTGCACACCACGGCCAACCGCGGTGCGAGGGTGTCGCTCTTCGCGCCGCTGCGACGGCTGCGGAGATCGCTGTTCGGCAACCGAGGCTGAGTCCGCTCCGCCCTCTCCCAGGACTCGGACTCCCAGGTCCCGCCGTCCCCTGACCTCGGTCGGGGCCGCGGACCGGCCAGGTGCTCGGATCGTCCGGCGGCCACACCGTCCCGGCTCGGCGCTGCTTCGCGCGGCGCTTCGGTGTGTGCCCGCCGCGGCCGTCCCTCCCCACCGGACGGTCCGCCGCGACACCAGGTCGCGCGGACACCCTCCCCCCCGGCCGCAGTCGGACCGCTTACGGCAAGGTCGTTCACGGCACGGCTGGTCACAACGGCTGGTCACAGCAGGGCGAACTGCCCGTCCGGCCCTTCCTCGTGGTGTTCCAGCACGGAGGCGGGCCTGCGCCTGGCGGCGGGTACCGGCAGTACGCCGCCGGCCCGCAGTTCGGCCGTCGTGACCGTCTCGCCGCGCACCGCCAGGCGGCGCGCCAGACCCTCGCGGTCCGCGCGCAGACCGGCCAGCAGCGTCAGCACACTGATCAGTTCCAGCAGTTCCGACGTAGTGGCCCGTGTCCACGCGGCGGGTCGCAGCGCCTCCAGGGTCCCCGGCGCACCCGGCGCCGTACGCCGCTCGAACCACGCCTCGATCACCCGCACCCCACCCGCGGTGACCTCCCAGGCGGCCGGTGAGACCGGCGAGATCCGGCCGTCACCGATCAGCAGCGCCCGCTCGTCCGGGTCGTACGACAACTCCCCGGCGGCCGGGGTGTCCGGCAGCGGCGAGCGGACGTAAGGGCGGCTTCCTCCGGGCAGCCGGAGCCGACCGGCGTCGCGTCCCTCGGCGGGATCGGCGAACCGCGCCCCGTGGGTCTGGAGCCACAGCGTCCGGCGCCCGAGCGCCAGCCCCTCCTGCCAGAGCGCGGGATCACGGGGCAGCGGTACGAGGGCGCCGCCGGGGCCCGGCCGCGCCGCCGCGCCGATCCAGGCCAGCACGTCCGCGGCGGCGACCTCGGTGCCCAGCCGCGCGGAGAGCAGGGCGGTCAGCCCCGGCGCGATGTTGGGGTCCCGGCCGCCCGGCTGCCGGAACAGCGGCCGTATCCAGCCCGGCCGCCCGGCAGGGGAGCGCCCGTCGGGCAGCAGCGCGCAGAACACCACGGCGGGCTCCGGCGCCCCGGACTCCGCCACCGACGCGGCCCGCGCCTGATACGCCTGTTCCAGCGCGAAGACCTGCCGGTCGTCGGCCGTCCGCCATATCTCGGCCCGCGCCACGTCGATCAGCCGGTGGTCGGGTATCAGCCACTGCCGGTCGTACGGGCCGTGCTGCACCCGCACCGGCTCGGGGCAGCGACCGGTCTCGCCGGCCAGCGCGGTGGTCGGGGTGCGGTGGCCCGGCAACTGCGCGACGGGCGTGTGCAGATTCCTGGCCCGCGTCGGATGCAGCAGCGCCGACCGGGCGTCCTGGTCCGCGGTGCCGGTGAACAGCGCCCACCGGGCACGCAGACAGGAAGGCTCCGCGGCCATCGGCCAGCCGCGGCCGATCCGCAACGGGCGTACGGACCACGGCATCACGTCGTGCAGCAAAGGCGCGTCATTGCTCACCGCACGCATGCTACTGACGACCCTCAGGGCGCCTCCATCGTCACCGTGAACGAGAAGCGGTCACCCCGGTAATGGATGCGCACCACGTCCACCGCCCGGCCCGACTCGTCGTAGGTCACCCCGGTGTAGTGCAATATCGGGCTCAGCAGCGGCACTTGCAGCAGCCGCGCCGTCTCGGGGTCGGCCAGCCGCGCCTCCACGGTGTCGGTGATCCGGCTGATCCGCACACCGAGCACGTCCCGCAGCACCTTCGTCATCGGCCACCGCTCCAGGTCGGCGAGGTCGATCCGGGCGCCGAGTTCCGGACGTACGAAATTCTCCGCCCAGTTGGTGGGCTCACCGCTCTCGTCGCAGCGCAGCCTGCGGTAGGCCATGGCCCGGTCGAGGTCGGGGAAGTGCTCGGCGGCCCCCGGCGGGAGCGGCTCGGAACCGTAGCGCAGCACCGCCGTACGGCCGCCGGACTGCTGCGCCACGATCGCGTCCACCGAGCCGAGCAGCTTCACCGGCGCCCCGCGCAGCGCCGTCGGCTCGATGAAGGTGCCACGCCTGCGGTGCCGGCTGATCAGGCCCTCGTCCTCCAGTTCCTTGAGCGCCTGCCGCATGGTGAGGACGCTCACCCCGTAGTGCCCGGCCAGCTCGTCCTCGGTGGGCAGCCGCAGCGGGGCCTGCGCGTGGCGGCCCAGTATCGAGGCGCGCAACGACTGCGAGACCTGGTACCACAGCGGCAGCTTGCGGTTCAGGACGAGGGAGTCGGGGGCGAAGGACGTCACGGCCGGAAGTTTCTCGCAAGCCCCTCCCACACCCGGTCGTAGCCCCCCTGCCGGTGCTCCCCGTTCAGCGCGAACTCGGTGGGCACGACCGGCCAACGGGTCTCGAACATGAACGCCAGCCCGTCGTCCACGCGCTGCGGCGCCAGTTCGGCGGCGCTCGCCTTGTCGAAGGTGGCCCGGTCCGGTCCGTGCGCCGACATCATGTTGTGCAGCGAGGCGCCGCCGGGCACGAAGCCCTCGGCCTTCGCGTCGTACGCCCCCTCGATCAGGCCCATGAACTCGGTCATCACATTGCGGTGGAAGTACGGCGGCCTGAAGGTGTCCTCGCCGACCAGCCAGCGGGGGGCGAAGACCACGAAGTCCGCGCCCGCGAGCCCCGGCGTGTCCGAGGGCGAGGTGAGCACCGTGAAGATCGACGGGTCGGGGTGGTCGTAGCTGAGCGACCCCAGCACGTTGAAGCGGTGCAGGTCGTACACGTACGGCACATGGCTGCCGTGCCAGGCGACCACGTCGAGCGGCGAGTGGTCGTAGACCGCGGCCCAGAGATTGCCGCCGAATTTGTTGACCACCTCCGTCTGCTCGTCCCGGTCCTCGTAGGCGGCGACCGGGGCGCGGAAGTCCCGCGCGTTGGCCAGTCCGTTCGCACCGATCGGGCCCAACTCCGGGAGCTGGAAGGGCTGGCCGTAGTTCTCGCAGACGTAGCCGCTCGCCGTGCCGTCCGGCAGCTCGACGCGGAAGCGGACACCGCGCGGGATCAGCGCGACCTCGCCCGGATCGGCGCGGATCAGCCCCAACTCGGTCCGCAGCAGCAGGGCGCCCCGCTGCGGCACGATCAGGAACTCGCCGTCAGAGGAGGAGAACACCCGGTTGTGCATCGAAAGGTTGGCCGCGTACCAGTGGATGCCGATGCCCTCACGGCGCAGCACATCGCCGTTGCCACCGACCGTGACCAGGCCGGTCACGAAATCCGTCGGCTCCTGCGGCATCGGCAGCGGGCCCCAGCGCAGCCGGTTGGGGTCGGGCTCCACGTCCAGGAACGGGGCGCTGCGCACCTGGCCGTTGGGGACCCGGCGGAAGGGCGGATGGGCGGCCGAGGGCCGGATCCGGTAGAGCCAGCTCCGTCGGTTGCGGGCGCGCGGCTCGGTGAACGCGGTGCCGCTGAGCTGTTCCGCGTAGAGCCCGAAGGGGGCGCGCTGCGGTGAGTTGCGCCCCTCCGGGAGCGCGCCCGCCACGGCTTCGCTGCTGTGCTCGTTGCCGAAGCCCGAGGAGTACGGCAGGTCCTTGCCGTCCTCGGCGTCGGCGCCGCCCGGCCCGTTCACGGCGTTCGTGGCGTTCATGGTCTGCTCCCGGTGGGGTCTCGTCCGTGATTCCTATGCTGAACCATAGGAATCACGGCGGCAACCCTCAGCCCGAGCCTGTGGAAAACTCCGCTGCCAGGGCCCGGACGGTGGCGGCGGCCGAGACCGCGTGGCCGCTCGCCGAGGCGTGCACCAGGTCGGCGCTGTACAGGTCGCGGTCGGCGACGGCGGGATGGTCGTACATCTCGACGACCACCGCGCCGTAGCGCTCCGCGACCGTCCGGGTCACCTGATTGAGGACGGCGACGCCGGTCTCCAGCGGGCCGCCGCGCAGTTCCGGCACGGCCGCCGCGACATTCATCAGCGCGTACGCGAACAGGGTCCTGCCGGGCGCGGCCAGCCGGGCGAAGAGCAGGTCGAGCTCCTTCTCCAGCACCTCGGGGGAGAAGCCGGGCAGCAGCAGGTCGTTGCCGCCGCAGACGATCGCGACCAGGTCGGGCGCGAAGCGCGCGGCGCGCTCGGCCTGGTCGGCGCGTACCTGGCCCGCGGTGAGACCGCGCATGCCGAGGTTGAGATACGTCAGCTCCGGCACGACCCGGCGCAGGGCCTCCGCGGTGCGGTCGGCCCAGGGCGCGGTGCGGTAGCCGGGCACGGGGTCGCCCAGGCCCTCGGCGATGCTGTCGCCGACGACCGCGAAGCGCTTCCAGGGCGCGCCGCGCAACAGCCGGTCGCTCTCCTCGGGCGACAGGCAGTGGGGGTCGGCGGCCTCCGCCGGGTGATCGGCCGCATAGGTGGCGGAGAAGGCGCTGACGGCGCTGCGGACGGGACCGGGGACGGGATCGGGACCGGGAGCGGGGACGGGACTCTGAGCGGGATCGGGATCGGGATCGGGAGCGGGGAGGGGAACGGGAACGGCGTCGCCGTGCTGCGTCATCTCAGGACTCCTTGGCAAGGGTGCGGGTCAGGCCGAGGCCGACCACGGCGGCGACGGCGGCAAGCGCGGCGCAGACGAGGAACACCTCGCGGAACGCCCGCGTCCCGTCCAAACCGTGGGCGGCGATGACCGAGGCGGTCGCGGCGACGCCGAGCGCGCCGCCCAACTGCCGCGCGGTGGTGGTCATGCCGACGCCCGAGGCGAACTGCCGGGGCGGCAGCGATGTCGCGGCGGCGGTGGACAGGGCGGTGAGCGTGGCCCCGAAGGCGGCGCCGCCGATCAGGCCCATGGGCAGCCACAGCGCCAGGAAACGGGTGTCGGTGCCGAGTTGGAACCAGGTCCAGACGCTCACCGCGGCGAAGGCGGCCATGGACACGGCCACGACGGCGGGCAGATGGTGCGGCCGGGCGCGCTTGCCGACCACCAGGGCGGCCACCGCGGAGGTGAGCGCGCCTGGTGTGAGGGCGAAGCCCGCCTTGAGGACCGAGTAGTGCCACACGGTGGTGAGGAACAGCGGTCCGCAGAGCATCCAGGCGAAGAGCGCGGCCCCGGCGAAAGCAGCGGCGCAGGAGGCGACGGCGAAGGCGCTGTCGCGGAACAGGCCGGTCTCGACGGCGGGCGTCACCTGGTGCGTGGAACGGACGAGCGCCACGACGAGCAGTGCCGCGCCGCACAATGTGCTGCCCACAGTGGCCGCGGACGCCCAGCCCCAATCGCTGCCCTTGCTGAGGCCGAGCACCAGCAGGCCGATGCCCAGGGTGACGGCGAGCGTGCCCAGCGGGTCGGGCAACCGCCGTTCCGCGCCGACGCGTTCCGGCAGGCCGCGCAGTCCCGCGGCCACCAGGAGGATGCCCACCGGCACATTGATGAGGAAAACGGAGCGCCAGCCGAAGGCGTCGACCAGCAGACCGCCCAGGCTCGGCCCGGCGGCGCTGGCCATCGAGCCCGCGGCGCCCCAGACGCCGATCGCCGCCGCGAGCCCGGCGGGGGGCGTGGTGGCGAGCAGCAGCCCGAGTGCGGCCGGGATCATCCCGGCCGCGGCGGCGCCCTGGAGGGCGCGGGCGGCGATCAGCCAGGGCAGGCCGGGCGCTGCGGCGCACAAGGCGGAGGCGACCGTGAAGCCGGTGAGCGACAGCAGGAAGACGCGCTTGCGGCCGAAGGCGTCGGCTATCCGTCCCGCCGGGGTGAGCAGCGCGGCGAAGAGCACCGCGTAGCTGCTCACGACCCACGACAGGTCGGACACGCGGTCGGCGGGGAAGCTCTCGGCCAGGTCGGGGAAAGCGACGTTGACCACGGTGGCGTCGAGGAACGCGATGAAGGTGGCGCCCGCGCTGAGCAGCAGGACGAGCCCCGGTCTGACGTCCGGGGTCCGTCCTGAGCCGGGCGGTGCGGGGAGGGTGGAAGCGGGGGAGGACATGGGCCGTCCTTGCCTTGGCAGCGAGAAACATACTGAGAGTACATACTGACGGTATGAAAATACATACCGAAGGTATGTGCGTGTCAAGAGTGGGCAGGCCCTAGGGTGGGAAGGGCATCGCGAACGACAGGAGGGCGCCGCCGTGGCAGCACCGCGCACAGGCACCGGAAGCGGGACGGGCACCGTCCCGGCCCGCAGGGCGGCGGCACGCCCCACGCAGCGCGAGCGGTCGGACGCCACCGTCGAGGACCTGCTCACCGCGGCCCGCGCACTGTTCGCCGCCGAGGGCTACGCGGCCACCTCGCTGGACGCGGTCTGCGAGCGGGCGGGCGTCACCAAAGGCGCCCTTTACCACCACTTCTCCGGCAAGAGGCAGCTCTTCAGCGCCGTCTACACCCGCGAGCAGGAACGTCTCGCCCACCGGATCTCGACCGCGTATCTCCAGGTCGCCGACCCGTGGGAGGCGGTCTACGAGGGCAGCCGCGCCTATCTGGAGGCGTCCTTGGACCCCGAGGTGCAGCGCATCACGCTCTTCGACGCTCCGGGCGCGCTCGGCTGGGAGGCGATGCGCGACCTCGGCGTCAACTGCCGCCAACTCACCCTGCGCGGCGTGAAGTACGCCATCAAGGCGGGCGCGATCTCGCAGCGCCCCGCCGAACCGCTGACGTCGATGCTCTACGGCGGACTCAGCGAGAGCGCGATGGCGATCGTCAGGGCCGACGACCCGCCGGCCGCCCTGGCGGAAGCCCTCGCCGACCTGCGCAAGCTCTTCGACGCGCTCGCCGCGAAGGGCTGAGGGAGCCGTGCCACGGGCCGTGGGCGCCGACAGCGGACTGCGCCGCGCACCGGTGCAGCAGCGCAGCACCGAACGCCTGGAGCGCATCCTCGACGCCTGCGCCCGGCTGTTGGACGAGGGCGGTTACGAGCGTCTCAGCACCCGCGCCGTCGCCGCCCGCGCGGGCGTCCCCATCGGGTCGGTCTACCGTTTCTTCTCCGACAAGCGCGCCCTCGCGGACGCCCTCGCCCACCGCAACCTCGATGAATTCCTCGACCGTACGGCCGCGCGTCTCGCGGAGCCCGGCACCGACCCCGACTGGCGCACGGCGGTGAACATCCTGGTCGACGAGTACACCGCCATGAAGCGCACCGCGCCCGGTTTCGCGCTGGTCGACTTCGGCGTGCCGGGCGAGACCAACCACGACCTCGCCGACCGGCTGCCCGCGCTGCTCGGCGAACGGCTCTCGGTCGACCCCTCGGAACCCCGGCTGCGGCTGGCTTTGGTGATCGCCGTCGAGACGGCGGACGCCGCGCTGCAACTCGCCTTCCGCACCGACCCGTCGGGCGACCCCGGGGTGATCTCCGAGACGAAGGAGCTGATCCGGGCCTATCTCGCGACCGTCCTGGACTGATCTCCCAGGCCCCCAGGCCCCCAGGCCCCCAGGCCCCCAGGTCCCCTGGCCTCCCCGCCCCTTCCCGGATCTCCCGCACCCGCCCTCGCGAGGCCCGATGCCCGCTCCAGGGGTCGTTGTCAGTACCGCCGGGTAATGTCGAAGACGACCGCGCGCCAACGTCGCCGCCCGTCCAGGGGAGTCCCCGATGACCCGAACCGCCCTGCGCATCTGTCCGCTCTGCGAGGCTACCTGCGGCCTCACGCTGTCCGTCGACGACGGACGGGTGACGCACGCCCGCGGCGACCGGGACGACGTGTTCAGCGCGGGCTTCATCTGCCCCAAGGGCGCCGCTTTCGGCGCGCTCGACGCCGACCCCGACCGGCTGCGGCGCCCCCTGGTGCGCCGCGAGGGCCGGCTGACCGAGGCGACGTGGGACGAGGCGTACGCGGCCGTCGCCGCCGGGATCGGCGCGGTCACCGGCGCGCACGGCGGTGACGCGGTCGGCGTCGTCCTCGGCAACCCCAATGTGCACACGATGGCGGGCGGCCTCTACCCCGCGCAGCTCATCGGCGCGCTGCGCACCCGCCGCGTCTTCACCGCGAGCACGCTCGACCAGATGCCCAAGCACGTGTCCTGCGGCTACCTCTTCGGCGACCCGAACGCGATCCCGGTGCCCGACCTGGACCGCACCGACCATCTGCTGCTCATCGGCGCGAACCCGCTGGTGTCCAACGGCAGTCTGGCCACCGCCGCCGACTTCCCCGGCAAGCTCAAGGCGCTGCGGCGGCGCGGCGGCAGACTCGTCGTCATCGACCCGCACCGCACCAGGACCGCCCGCGCCGCCGACCGCCATGTGGCGCCCAGGCCCGGCACCGACGCGGCCCTGCTGCTCGCCATGGTCAGGACACTGTTCGCCGAAGGGCTCGCGGACCCCGGCGAACTGACCCCGTGGCTCAGCGGTGTGGCCGAAGTACGCGACCTGGTGACGGATTTCGCGCCGGAGGCGGTCGCCGCGTATTGCGACGTCCCGGCCGACGACATCCGGGCCCTGGCGCGCGAGTTGGCGGCGGCCGAGCGCGCCGTGGTCTACGGGCGGCTCGGCAGCACCGCCGTGGAATTCGGCACCCTGGCGAGCTGGGCGGTCGACGTGCTCAACGCGCTGACCGGCAATCTGGACCGGCCGGGCGGTGCCATGTTCCCGCTCGCGGCCACCGCGCGGGCGCCCCGACCGCCCGGCCCCGGCAAGGGATTCCGCGTCGGCCGCTGGCACAGCCGGGTCTCGGGACACCCCGAGGTCAAGGGCGAACTGCCCGCCGCCGCCCTCGCCGAGGAGATCGACACCCCCGGGGACGGCCGCCTGCGCGCCCTCGTCGTGGTCGCGGCCAACCCGGTGCTGTCCGCCCCCGACGGCCTGCGGCTCGACCGCGCCCTGGACGGCCTGGACTTCATGGTCAGCGTCGATCCGTATCTCAACGAGACCTCGCGCCACGCCGATGTGGTGCTGCCGCCGCCCCCGCCCGCGCAGAGCGCGCACTACGACTTCGCCTTCAGCACGCTCGCGGTCCGCAACACCGTCCGCTACAGCCCGCCCGCGGTGCCGCTGGAGGACGGACTGCTGGACGAACCGGAGATCCACGCCCGGCTGATCCTCGCCGTCCTGGGACAGACCCGGGGCCAGGGAGCCGACCCCGCGCTCGTGGACGAACAGGCGGTGGTCCGCAAGCTCACCGCCGAGACCGGCGACCCGCACTCGCCGGTCCACGGCCGGGACGTCGCGGAGCTGTCCGCCGCGCTCGGCGGGAGCACCGGATACGAGCGGCGGCTCGACATGATGCTGCGCCTCGGCCCGTACGGCGACGGCTTCGGCGCCGACCCCGACGGCCTCACCCTGGCGAGGGTCCTGGACCGGCCGCACGGCATCGACCTCGGCCCGCTGCGCCCGCGCGTGCCCGAGGTGCTGCGGACACCGTCCGGCACGGTCGAGCTGGCGCCCGAGGCCATTGCCGCCGATCTGCCGCGGCTGCGGGCCGCGGTGACGCGCGGCGCGGACGGCGAAGGGCTGGTCCTCATCGGGCGCCGCCATCTGCGGTCCAACAACTCCTGGATGCACAATGTGCCCGCGCTCACCGGCGGCACCAACCGCTGCACGGCGCAGATACACCCCGTCGACGCGGCCCGGCTCGGGCTGGCCGACGGGGCGCTCGCCCTGATCAAGGGCGACGGCGGGGAGATCACCGCGGCCGTCGAGATCACCGACGCGCTGCGCCCCGGAGTGGTCAGCGTGCCGCACGGCTGGGGTCACGACCGCGAGGGCACCCGGCTGACCGAGGCGGCCCGCGAGCCGGGCGTCAACGTCAATCAGTTGCTCGACGGCACGCGGCTCGACCCGCTCTCCGGCACGGCCGTGCTCAACGGATTCCCGATACGGATGGAGGCCGTCCGCTGACCCGCGCCGCGCCCGTGACACGGCCGGGTGACACGGCGCCGCCGAGTGGTGTGACACCCGGACAGCGGGGCACGGGACCCCTGGGCGCGGGTCGCCCGGGGAGGGCGGCCGGACGTCACGGGCCCGGCCCGGCCCCGCGCGGAGCCCGGGTCGTCGGGTGTTCCCGGCGCGACGTGACTGACGGCACGCGACACACCCTGGCCACAAAAAACTAACGGCGCTAGTTTGGGCGTCGGACGCAGAGCGGTGACCCCGGAGGGCAGCAACGGTGGACGGTACGGCAGAGGGCGCACAGGACCTGGTGACATCGCGCGACGCCCAGTACATCGGCGGGAAGTGGCGCCCCGCCGCGGGCGGCGGCCGGATCGACGTCGTCAACCCGGTGACCGAGAAGGTCATCGGACAGGTGCCCGCGGGCACCGCGGAGGACGTGGACGAGGCCGTACGCGCCGCGCGCGCCGCCCTGCCCGGCTGGGCGGCCACCCCGCCCGCGGAACGCGGCGCGATACTCGGCGCGGTACGCGACCTGATGGCGGCGCGCCGCGAGGAGATCGCCGCGACCGTCGCCGCCGAGCTGGGCGCCCCGCCAGCCTTCGCCGCCGCCGTCCACACCGACATGCCCACCGCCGTCATGGGCAGCTTCGCCGCGCTCGCCGCCGGGTACGGCTTCGAGGAACAGGTCGGCAACTCACGGGTGTTCCAGGAGCCGGTCGGCGTCGTCGGCGCGATCACGCCGTGGAACTACCCGCTGCACCAGGTCGTCGCCAAGGCCGCCCCCGCGCTGGCCGCGGGCTGCACCGTGGTGCTCAAGCCCGCGGAGGACACCCCACTGGTCGCCCAGCTCTTCGCCGCGATCCTCGACGAGGCCGGGCTCCCCGCCGGAGTCTTCAACCTGGTCACCGGACTCGGCCCGGTCGCCGGACAGGCGCTCGCCGAGCACCCCGGCGTGGACATGGTCTCCTTCACCGGTTCCACCGCGGTCGGACGGCAGATCGGCGCCACCGCGGGCGCCGCCGTCAAGCGCGTCGCGCTCGAACTGGGCGGAAAGTCCGCGAACGTCATCCTCCCCGGCGCCGACCTCGCCCGCGCCGTCAACGTCGGCATCGCCAACGTCTTCGCCAACTCCGGCCAGACATGCAGCGCCTGGACCCGGATCCTCGTCGACTCCGCGCGCTACGACGAAGCCGTCGAGGCGGCCACCGCGGCAGCCGCCAAGTACGTACCCGGCGAACGGCTCGGCCCGGTCGTCAACGCCAAGCAGCGCGAGCGGGTGCGCGGCTACATACGGCGCGGCGCCGCGGAAGGCGCGCGGATCGTCGTCGGCGGCCCCGACGCGCCGGACGGACTGGAGACCGGCTACTACGTACGCCCCACCGTCTTCGCCGACGTCGACCCCGGTATGACGATCGCCCAGGAGGAGATCTTCGGCCCGGTCGTCGCCCTGATCAGGTACGAGGACGAGGACGACGCCCTGCGCATCGCCAACGGCACGGTGTACGGGCTCGCGGGCGCGGTCTGGGGCGCCGACGACGCGGAGGCCGTCGCCTTCGCCCGCCGGATGGACACCGGACAGGTCGACATCAACGGCGGCCGGTTCAACCCGCTGGCGCCCTTCGGCGGTTACAAGCAGTCCGGGGTCGGCCGCGAGCTGGGCGCGCACGGGCTGGCGGAGTACCTCCAGACCAAGTCCCTCCAGTTCTGACCGCAGGACCGCAGGACCGCACGAACCGCTCCCCCCTCCCGACCCGTTCGGGCCGACTCGGTCGACCGGGATCACCCCGGCCGACCCGGTCCGACCGGCCCGTTGCCCCACCCCGCTCACGCCCGCTCGTCCGCACCCGCATCCGTCAGCCCCCGACCGCATCCGTCAGCCCCCGACCGCATCCGCCAGCCCCCGACCGCATCCGTCCGCATCCGGATCCGCTCGCAGCCCCGCACCCAGGAGACCTCGTGGTACGCGCAGCCGTCCTGCCCGCCGTCAACGCGCCGCTGGCCGTCGCCGACATCGAGCTGCCCGACCCCGGCCCCGGACAGGTCCGGGTCCGGCTGGCGGCGGCGGGCGTGTGCCACTCCGACCTGTCGCTGTCCAACGGGACGCTGCGCCAGCCGGTACCCGCCGTCCTCGGCCATGAGGGCGCGGGCACGGTGGTGTCGGTCGGAGACGGCGTCGGCCATCTCGCCCCCGGTGACCGCGTGGTCCTCAACTGGGCGCCAGCCTGCGGCGACTGCCACTTCTGCGGCCTCGCCGAGCCCTGGCTGTGCGCCAACTCCGCCACGGCAGCCGCCAGTCCGTACGCCACGCTGGCCGCCGACGGCAGCCCGCTCTACCCGGGCCTGGGCACCGCCGTCTTCGCCGAGGAGACCGTGGTCGCCGCGGGCGCGGTCCTGCCGCTCCCCGACGGCGTCCCGCTCACCGACGCCGCGCTGCTCGGCTGCGCCGTACTCACCGGCTACGGCGCGGTGCACCACTCGGCGCGGATCCGTACCGGCGAGAGCGTCGCCGTCTACGGGGTCGGCGGCGTGGGGCTCGCCGTGCTCCAGTCGGCGCGGATCGCGGGCGCCGAGCGGATCATCGCGGTCGATGTCGCCCCCGCCAAGGAGGAGCTGGCGCGGGCGGCCGGCGCCACCGACTTCGTCGTCTCCGGGGACGACACGGCCAAGCGGATCCGCAAGCTCACCGACGGCTTCGGCGCCGACGCGGCCATCGAGTGCGTGGGCCGCGCCGACACCATCCGCACCGCCTGGTCCTCCACGCGCCGCGGCGGCCGTACGACAGTGGTCGGCATCGGCGGCCAGGACCAGCAGGTCACCTTCACCGCGCTGGAACTCTTCTACTTCGGCCGCACGCTCTCCGGCTGCGTGTACGGAAACTGCGACCCGGCCGTGGATCTGCCGGTGCTCGCCGAGCACGTACGGGCGGGCCGCCTCGACCTGTCCGCCATGGTCACCGACCGCATCACGCTCGATGGCATCCCGGCGGCCTTCGAGGCGATGACCGCCGGGCGCGGCGGCCGGACGCTGGTGGTCTTCTGACCGGTCGGTCGGGCCGGATTCCCGCGGGACCGCGCACCCGCCGCTGTCAGCGGGCGCGTCCCTGGGCGTACGTCTAGGCGGACGTCTACGCGTACGCCTACGCCTGCGCGCCGTCGACCATCGCCAGCCAGTGCCGGTGGGTGCCGTCGAAGGGACCGGTGCCCTCCGCCACCGCCGTCATCAGCCACGCGGCGGCGGATTCGGCGGCGCCGATCACATCGGCGGGGTAGCCGTACCGCACCTGGTGCTCGGCGAATTCGTCCTCGTCGACCAGGATCGGCAGGTCGGCGCCGCGCTTGAGCAGGACGTCCAGGTCGAGGTCGACCATGGTGACCTCGGCGGGGGACGGCCACCGCGGCGGGGTGGTGATGTCGCAGTAGATCTCGGTGCGGCGGGGCGCGGCGTTGAAGGTCGCCGTCCACCAGGCGTCGCGCGGGAAGAGGATGATGTGCGCCTCGGGGATCGGGACGTGGGGGTTGTGGCCCTTGCGCACCAGGCCGAAGCCGGGAAGGCCGAGCCATACGCCGTGCTCGTCCTCACCGAGCCGCCGCATCCGCAGATTCCAGTGCAGAGTGCCGTCGTATTTGCGGTAGTTGACCTGGACGAAGTCGGGCTCGGGGCCCTGCGGGACCGGTTCTGACATGGCGCCATCCTGTCAGCAGGCGCGGCAGGTCCGCCCCCGGATTTCCCGCCGGGAGGCCACCCTTGCCGGGCTCACGCCGGGGCGGTTCCCGGGCCCGCGAGCGCCTCGAACTGGACGGCCAGACCGTCGATCAGCGCGCGCAGCCCCGTCTCGAAGGCGCCGCTGTCGATCTGCCGCTGGTGCTTGGCGAGGAGGTGGGCCTGGCCGAGGTGCGGATAGTCGGCGGGGTCGTAGACGTCCGCGTCGCCGACGAAGCCGCCCGCGAAGGAGCCGAGCGCGGAGCCGGTGACGAAGTAGCGCATGAGGGCGCCGATCCGGGTGGCGTGGGCGGGCGGCCAGCCCGCCTCGACCATGCCGCCGAAGACGGCGTCGGCCATCCGGAGCCCGGCGGGCCGCAGGCCGGGCCCGACGGCGAGGAACGGCACGATGTGCGGGTGGTCGGTGAGGGCGGCGCGGTAGGAGCGGCCCCAGTCGAGCAGCGCCTGCCGCCAGTCCCTGCCGTCACCGAACATCGACAGGTCGACCTGGGTGACGACGGTGTCGGCCGCCGCGTCGAGGATGGCTTCCTTGGTGGCGAAGTGGTTGTAGAGGGAGGGCCCGCTCACGCCCAGTTCGGCCGCGAGCCGCCGGGTGGACAGGGCCGCCAGACCCTCCTCGTCGATGAGGGCGAGGGCCGCCGTGACGATCCGATCGCGGCTGAGCAGGGGCTTGCGGGGGCGGGCCATGCGGCACATAGTAGAGCCTGCCGCCCGAAAACTAGCGGTGGTAGTTTCGACGGATCGTCCGGACGATCGTGGGATGCGGTGACGACGCAGTGAACCTTGAGCTGACCGAGGAGCAGGCCGCCGTCAAGGAGCTGGCCAGGGACTTCACCGAGCGCGAGATCACGCCGAACGCGGTGGCGTGGGACCGCGCCGAGAGCGTGGACCGCGCCATCGTGAAGAAGCTCGGCGCGCTCGGTTTCCTGGGGCTGACCGTCGACGAGGAGTACGGCGGCTCCGGCGGCGACCACCTCGCCTACTGCCTGGTGACCGAGGAGCTGGGCCGTGGCGACTCCTCCGTGCGCGGCATCGTCTCGGTCTCGCTCGGCCTGGTCGCCAAGTCGATCGCGCGCTGGGGGAGCGAGGAGCACAAGCGCGCGTGGCTGCCCCGGCTCACCGCGGGCGACGCGGTCGGCTGCTTCGGGCTGACCGAGCCGGGCACCGGTTCGGACGCCGCGAATCTCACCACCCGCGCGGTACGGGACGGCGACTCGTACGTGATCACCGGCAGCAAGATGTTCATCACCAACGGCACCTGGGCCGATGTCGTCCTGCTCTTCGCCCGCACCGGCCGCGCCGACGAGGGGCACAAGGGCGTCAGCGCCTTCCTGGTGCCGACCGACACGGCGGGCCTGACCCGCCGCGAGATCCACGGCAAGCTCGGGCTGCGCGGGCAGGCGACGGCCGAGCTGGTCCTCGACGGCGTCCGCGTCCCGGCCTCCGCGATGCTCGCGCCCGAGGGCAAGGGCTTCTCCGTGGCGATGTCCGCGCTGGCCAAGGGCCGGATGTCGGTCGCGGCGGGCTGTGTCGGCATCGCCCAGGCGTGCCTGGACGCGGCGGTGGCGTACGCGGGGGAGCGCGAGCAGTTCGGCGCGCCGATCGCCGGACGCCAGCTCGTCCAGGAGCTGCTCGCCGACATCGCGGTGGACGTGGACGCGGCCCGGCTGCTCACCTGGCGGGTCGCCGACCTGATCGACCGCGGGCTGCCCTTCGCCACCGAGTCCTCGGTCGCCAAGCTCTACGCGAGCGAGGCCGCCGTGCGCTGTGCCAACAACGCCCTCCAGGTCTTCGGCGGCTACGGCTACATCGATGAGTACCCGGCGGGCAAGCTGCTGCGGGACGCGCGGGTCATGACGCTGTACGAAGGCACCAGCCAGATACACAAGCTGCTGATCGGACGGGCGCTGACCGGCGTATCGGCGTTCTGACCGCAGGCCGCGCACCTGTACGCACCCGTACCGCACTCCCCGTACGGCACCCGTACCACTTCCACGCACCGCGCCCCGTACCGCTTCGACGTCCTGTCTCGACGTCCCCCTGCCCTGGTCACGACAAGTGACGAGCGACCGCTTAGTATCTAAGCGCTTGCTCAGCCCCGCGATAGGGTGGCGGCTGTGACCGGCGGTGAGGAGCGTGCGATGAGCGTCGAGGCGACAACCGGCGAGGCGTGGGGGGACATCAGCCCCGACGCCGCGAGGCGGCTGGTGATCGCGGCGGTGCAGGCGTTCGCCGAGCGCGGCTACCACGCCACGACCACCCGCGACATCGCCGGGCGCGCGGGCATGAGCCCCGCCGCGCTCTACATCCACTACAAGACCAAAGAGGAACTGCTCTACCAGATCAGCAAGGTCGGCCACCTGCGCTCGCTCGCCATGCTCTCCGAGGCCAGGGACGGCGACGGCAGCGCGGCCGAACGGCTGGAGAGCGCCGTACGCGCCTTCGTCCGCTGGCACGCCGAGCACCACACGACCGGGCGGGTCGTGCAGTACGAACTGGGCGCGCTCGCCCCCGAGCACCACGCGGAGATCGTGGCGCTGCGGCGGCAGAGCGAGGACGCGATCCGCACGATCATCAAGGACGGCGTGACGGCGGGCGAATTCGACGTCCCCGAGGTCTCCGGGACCACGCTCGCCGTGCTGTCGCTCTGCATCGACGTGGCCCGCTGGTTCAACCCCGAGGGCCGCAGGACCCCGGACGAGGTCGGCGCGCTCTACGCCGACCTCGTGCTGCGCATGGTGCGGCCCACGGCCTGAGGGCGCTACCCGCGCGAACGCCTCCACGGACAGCCGCCCGAACGCGTCCGCAGAGCTACAGATAGAAGCGGGCCACCGTCTCCGCCACGCACACCGGCTTGTCGCCGCCCTCGCGCTCGATGGTCACCTTCGTCACGAGCTGGATGCCGCCGCCCACCTCGGTGACCTCCGCGACCTCGGCGGTCGCGCGGAGCCGGGAGCCGACCGGTACGGGAGCGGGGAAACGCACCTTGTTCACGCCGTAGTTGACGCCCATCTTCACGCCCTCGACCAGCAGGAGCTGCGGGGTGAGGGACGGGATCAGGGAGAGCGTCAGATAGCCGTGCGCGATGGTCGTGCCGAACGGGCCGAGCGCCGCCTTCTCCGCGTCGACGTGGATCCACTGGTGGTCCCCGGTGGCCTCGGCGAACAGGTCGATCCGCTTCTGGTCGATCTCCTGCCACTCGGTCCAGCCGAGCTGTTCGCCGACGGCGGCGCGCAGTTCGTCCGGCGAAGCGAAGATGCGGGGCTGCGACATGGGGTGGCCTCCAGGGGCGGTCCGGTACGGCGCGCTACGGGTTTCTAAGCGCTTGCTCAGCGACTCTCAGCATGGTTCGGGGGCCGCCGGGTGTCAATCGCCGCCGCGCGGTCGGCCGCCCCTCGCGCCGCCCGGCCGCCGATCCCGTACCCCCGGCTCCCGCGCCGCTACCAGACCTCCGGCTCCTGCGCCGCTACCAGAGCTCCGGCCGCCGCCCCGCCCAGGGCCTGGCCCGTTCCAACTGCGCCGACAGCGACACCAGCGTCGCCTCGTCGCCGTACCGCCCGCCCAGCATCACGCCGATCGGCAGCCCCGCGTCCGTCCAGTGCAGCGGGACGCTGACCGCGGGCTGGCCCGTCGCGTTGTACAGCGGGGTGAAGGGCGTGAAGGCGGCCATCGCGTCGAATTCGGCCGTCGGGTCCGCGTCGTCGCGCATGCCCCTGACCAGGGCGGGCGGCTGCGCGAGCGTCGGCGTCAGGATCACGTCGTACGACGTCAGGAGCGCGTCCGCGATGAGCTGGCCGAGCATGCGGAAGACGTAGAGGGCGCCCGCGAAGTCCAGCCCCGACACCTTGCCGCCCGCCGCCCGCAGATGCCGGGTCAGCGGCATCAGCAAGTGCTCGTCGCCCGGCGCGACCGGCCGGGCCG
This sequence comes from Streptomyces sp. NPDC024632, assembly GCF_055559175.1. NCBI lineage: Bacteria > Bacillati > Actinomycetota > Actinomycetes > Kitasatosporales > Streptomycetaceae > Streptomyces > Streptomyces sp. NPDC024632. The sequence goes on along the minus strand of NZ_JBVHLD010000016.1, from coordinate 124,137 downwards.
CGGCCATCACCGACCAGACCGCGTTGAACGCCTGCCGCACCGAGTCGTCCACCGGCAGCGCCATCTCGTCCACGTCGTGGCCCAGTTCGCGCAGCAGCCCCGCCGCGCCGTCGAGCGCGGCCCGGCAGTCGGGGTGCAGCGCGACGCCGGGCACCGGCGGATCGGCGAGCGCCACCACGCGCAGCGGCCCCGGCTCGCGGCGGGCGTGGGAGAGGAAGGTCTCGCCGGGCGGCAGCGAGGGCACTCCGTACGGGGTGCCGGGCTCGGGGCCCGCGAGGATGTCGAGCAGCGCCGCCGCGTCGGCGACGGTACGGGCGATCGGGCCCGACGTACTGAGCCCGCTCACGTCGTGCAGGACGGGACCGCCGCTCACCCGGCCGCGGCTCGGTTTTATGCCGAACAGCCCGCAAACCGAGGACGGGATACGGATCGAGCCGCCGCCGTCGCTGCCCTGCGCGACCGGCGCGAGGCCGCCGGCCACCGCCGCCGCGGCGCCACCGCTCGAACCGCCCGCCGACCGGTCCAGGTCCCAGGGCGTGCGGGCGGGCGGCGCCAGCCGGTTCTCGGTGTAGCAGGGCAGCCCGAACTCGGGGGTGTTGGTCTTGCCGAGCAGGATCGTGCCCGCCTTGCGCAGCCGGGCCGCCACATGGTCCTCGGCGTCGGGTACGTGCTCCGCGAAGGCCGCGGAACCGAAGGTGCAGCGCACACCCGCCACCAGATTCAGGTCCTTGACCGGCACCGGGACGCCGTGCAGCACGGGCAGTTCGTCGGCCGCGCCCTCGCGCCGCGCGGCCAGCGCCCACGCCTCGGCCTCCGCCGCCTGCTTGCGGGCGACCTCCGGCGTCACGGTGATGAACGCGCCGAGCGTCGCGTCGAGCCGGTCGATCCGCTCCAGATAGTGCTCGGTCAACTCGACCGGCGACACCGCCCCCTCACGTACCGCAGCCGCCTGCTCCACCGCCGTCAGATCGTGCAACTGGGCCATGCCCGCTCCCGCCTTCCGCCGCTCGTACCGCCGTGCGCCACGCGTCGTGCGCCGCGATCCTCGCATTACCGGCGGGTACCGACCAGCCCCTCGGCGGACCCGGTCACCGCCCGGGACCCGTCACGCCTGGTGACCACGGCCCCGTGGCGGTGACGCCCGTCGGCCGGTGACGCCCGCGGGCCGGTGGCGCCTGCCGACCGGTGACGCCCGCCGACCGGTGACGGCCGTCGCCCCGCCGTCGGCCACTATGGAGCCGAGCCGACGGGCCAAAACGAGTGGCACCCGCCATCCCGATCGGGGACCATCGCGAACGCCCGAGCCCGCCTGTGAACGACCAGCACCGCCAAGGAGCCACATGAGCCTGCGCCACCACGAGATCGCCGAGGCGGACAACCGCATCCTCAACCCCCTCAGCCAGGAGAAGCTGCGGCTGCTCGGTGAGATCTGCCGGTTGAAGGAGGGGCAGCGGCACCTCGACCTCGCCTGCGGGAAGGGCGAGATGCTGGCCGGCTGGGCGAAGCGGTACGGCACGGGCGGTGTCGGCGTCGACCTCAGCGAGGTCTTCCTGACGGCGGCGCGCGAGCGGGCCGCGGAATTCGGCGTTTCGGAGAGCGTGACCTTCGAGCGCGGCGACGCCGGGAAATACCAGCCGGAGCCCGCCGCCTTCGACATCGCCTCGTGCCTCGGCGCCACCTGGATCGGGGACGGCCTCGCGGGCACGATCGAGCTGCTGCGGCCCGCCCTGCGCCCCGGCGGACTCATGCTGATCGGCGAGCCGTACTGGCACGAGACACCTCCGGAGGAGGCGTACGAGGCCCTCGGCACCGAGCCGGACGACTTCGTGTCGCTCAGCGGCACCCTGGACCGCTTCGAGGCGGCGGGCGTCGACCTGGTCGAAATGGTGCTGGCCGACGGCGACAACTGGGACCGCTACTACGCGCCCCAGTGGTTCGCGATCTCCGAATGGCTCCGCCGCACCCCCGCCGACCACCCCGACGTACCGGCCATGCGCGAATTCCTCGACCACCAGCGGCGCGGCCATCTCACCTACGGCAAGCGCTACTTCGGCTGGGGCGTCTTCGTCCTGCGCCCCCGCTGACCGCGACGCGCGCCGCTGATCCCGGTGTGCCCCCGCTGACCGCGACGCGTGCCCGCCGACCCCAACGCGCCCCCACTGACCGCGACGCGTGCCCGCCGACCCCAACGCGCCCCCACTCACCCCAACGCGCCCCCACCCCCCCCCGCGGCTGCGGGAGTCGGGGGCGGCGGGATGTGGGGGAAGTGAAAAGCTGACGCATGTTCATCTTCCGGGAAGGAGGTACCGGCGGTAACGTCCGGGGACTGGTATCCGGAAGGAGCAGACATGCCGCTGCGGACCCCACGACGGATCGGCAAGCTGGGCAGGATCGGCAAGTGGAGAACGGCGACAGCCGCGGCGCTGCTGGCGCTCGGGGCCACCTTGGTGGCCCCGTTGCCGCTGGCGGCGCAGGCCGCGGACAACTCGGGCGACTACTGCGCGGGACAGTGCTCTGACATTCTGCCGCCGGGCGAGAACGGCAACGCCACGCTCGCGGACATTCTGGCGAACAAGGTGCTCGGGACACGCCCCGCGCACACCTCTGACCAGCTCGGACCGTATTCGTCGCTCGCCGACGGATACCCAGGGCTGACCGACGCGACCATCAGCAACTTCTTCAACAGCTCGTCCTTCGGCGTCCCTTCGGGCCAGGTCGCCTCGGTGATCAGCCCGCGCTCGGACGTGACGATCACCCGTGACAAGGCGACGGGCGTCCCCCACATCAAGGGCACGACCAGGCAGGGCACGGAGTACGGCGCCGGATACGCGGCGGCGCAGGACCGGCTGTGGCTGATGGACCTCTTCCGGCACGTCGGACGCGGCGAACTGTCGTCGTTCGCGGGCGGCGCGGCGGCCAACCGCGGCCTGGAGCAGGAGTTCTGGCGGCAGGCCCCGTACACCGAGGCCGACCTCCAGGACCAGGTCACCCGGCTGGCGAACAGCGGCGGCGCCCGCGGCCAGCAGGCGCTCGCCGACGCGCAGGCGTACGTCGACGGCATCAACGCCTACATCACGCAGTCCAAGAACGGCCGTTACTTCCCCGGCGAGTACGTCCTCACCGGGCACATGGACGCGATCACCAACGCGGGCACGATCGACCCGTTCCAGCTCACCGACATGATCGCGCTCGCCTCGGTGATCGGCGCGCTGTTCGGCACGGGCGGCGGCGGAGAGGTGGAGTCCGCGCTGTCGCTGCTGGCGGCGCAGCAGAAGTACGGGGTCGCCGAGGGCACCAAGGTCTGGGAGTCCTTCCGCGAGCGGGACGACCCCGAGGCCACGCCCACCGTGCACGACGGCAGCAGCTTCCCGTACGCCGGCAAGCCCGCGCAGGCCAAGGGCCAGGCGCTGCCCGACGCCGGTTCGGTCGTACCGGAACCGCTGGTCTACGACGCGACCGGCGGCGCCAAGCAGGCCACCACCAAGAGCCCCGGAGTGCTGCCGAGCAACCTCTTCTCCGGCGACGCCACGAAGAAGGGAATGTCCAACGCTCTCGTGGTCAGTGGCGCGCACACCGCCAGCGGCCACCCGGTCGCCGTCTTCGGTCCGCAAACCGGCTATTTCGCGCCACAGTTGCTGATGCTCCAGGAGTTGCAGGGCCCCGGCATCAGCGCGCGCGGCGCGTCCTTCGCGGGCCTGGGCATGTACGTGGAACTCGGCCGGGGCCAGGACTACGCCTGGAGCGCGACCTCCGCGAGCCAGGACGTCACCGACACCTACGCCGTGGAGCTGTGCCAGGACTCCACGCACTATGTGCTGCACGGCGCGTGCGTGCCGATGGAGAAGCTGGAACGCACCAACTCCTGGTCGCCGACCGTCGCCGACTCCACGGCGGCGGGCTCGTACCGCATGCAGGTCTGGCGCACGGCGTACGGCCCGGTGCAGTACCGGGCGACCGTCGGCGGCAAGGCCGTCGCCTATACGGCGCTGCGCAGTTCGTACCGGCACGAGGCCGACTCGATCCTGGGCTTCCAGGAGCTGAACGACCCCGGATTCGTGCACGACGCCGCCTCGTTCCAGCGGGCGACGCAGGACATCAACTACACCTTCAACTGGTTCTACGCGGACTCCCAGCACACCGCGTACTACAACAGCGGCACCAACCCGGTCAGGGCGGACGGCGTGGACCCGTCGTTCCCGGTGTGGGCGCAGGCCGCCTACGACTGGCGCGGCTGGGACCCGGTGACCAACACCGCCTCCTACACCCCGCCCGCGCAGCATCCGCAGTCCGTCGACCAGGACTACTACGTGTCGTGGAACAACAAGCAGGCCAAGGGGTACACCTCGGCGGGCTTCGGCAACGGCTCCGTGCACCGCGCCGACCTGCTGGAGGACCGGGTGAAGGCGCTCACCCAGGCGGGCGGCGTCACCCGCGCCGCGCTCACCAAGGCCATGGCGGACGCGGCGCTCACCGACCTGCGCGGTGAGGACGTCCTGCCCGACCTGCTCCAGGTGATCCACAGCGCACCGGTCACCGATCCCCAGGAGGCCACCGCCGTACAGCAGTTGGAGGCGTGGAGCACGGCGGGCACCAAGCGGCACGAGACCTCGCCCGGCTCGCACACGTACGCCAACGCGGACGCGGTACGGGTGATGGACGCGTGGTGGCCGCTGCTGATCGCGGGCGAGTTCCAGCCCGGCCTCGGCAGCGACCTCTACAACGCGCTGGCCGCGAACCTCGCGATCGACGAGTCGCCGTCCGCGGGACACGGGCCGACCGGCTCGCACGCGGGCAGCGCCTTCCAGTACGGCTGGTGGTCGTACGCCGACAAGGATCTGCGCAAGGTGCTCGGCAAGCCGGTGCAGGGCGCGCTCGACCAGACGTACTGCGGCGGCGGCCAACTGGCCGCCTGCCGCGACATGTTGCTGTCCACGCTGAAGCAGGCGGCGGCCGTCCCGGCGGCCACCGTCTACCCGGCCGACGACAGCGGCTGCTCCGCCGGTGACCAGTGGTGCGCCGACTCGATCGTCCAGCGTCCGCTGGGCGGAGTCACGGACGACCGGATCGCGTGGCAGAACCGGCCCACCTTCCAGCAGGTGGTGGAATTCCCGTCACACCGGTGACGCGTTCCGCTCAGGGGTGAGCCCTTGAGCGGTGCGCGGTGACAGTCGCGGGCCGGGTCCTCCGCCGGGGACCCGGCCCGCGGCGCGCAGCACCAGGCGGGCCAGCTCCTCGTGGCAGATGTCGCTGTGCGCGCCGGACGGCGGCCCGCCCGAGCACACCACCGAGGACGCGTCCACGCTGACGCAGCCGGTCCTCGGCAGCTCACCGGCCAGGGCTCGCTCCAGGGTCAACTCCGGTGCGCCGTCCAGAGCTTGGAAGCCGTCGTGGCCCAGCGCTCCCCAGCGTTCGCCGAAGCCGAGCAAATCCGCTCCCGCGTGGGCGATGTCGCCGAGCAGCGACTCGTCCTCACCCGCGAGCCGCGAGGCCAGCGGGTAGAACACGCCGAGCGCCCGGTCGTGCCGCGAATGGCAGGCCACCAGGGGCCCGGTGACCCGCTGTTGCCTGCCGTGCAGCGCCCCGCCCCGCGCGTCGAAGGGCTGCGGGCCGCTGAACGCGTAGTGCGAGAGGGCCCCTTGGAGCAGGGTCACCGACGAGACCCGGACGGTGGACGGCATGCCGTCCAGCGCGAAGGACACCAGCCGCGCGCCGAAGCTGTGCCCGATCAGGTGAACCCGGACCGAGGGCGCCCGGCGCGCCAGCACCCCGAGCAGCGGCCCGAGCCCGCGCTGCCCGACGGTCCCCGCGCGCCGCTTCATCGCGTAGTACGTGGCCTGCCGAAGCAACTCCTTGGCGCCGTCCCACACGCGCCGGCCGAGCCCGCCGAACAGCGCCTCGCCGGAGACGGGTTGGGCCGGGGCGACCTCGGCGCCCGCTGTCGCCAGGGCGTCGGCCAGTGAGAGGCAGGTGGTGACGGGGTCCTGGGTGAAGAGGAGCGGCTCGGCGCCCGGCGCGGTGCCCATGTCCTCGGCGAGGAGGCTCTGGTCGGCGACGCCTTGTGCGGCGGGACCCCGTGCGGCGGGAATCCGTACGGCGGCGCCCGGACTCGGCGGCGGTCCGGTGAGCGTACGGACCAGCGCGGCGAATTCGTCCAGCCGCTCGGGCGCTTCCGGCCGCTCGGCCAGCAGTTCCGCGATCCGGTCGAGCGTCTGTCCGCTGCCGGGGAAGACCTCGCCGAGCGCGGCCCTGGTCAGGGGGTCGAGCGCGGCGCCCGACGCGGCGGCGCCGTCCGCCACGGGCGCGGCGAGCGTCGGGGAGGTGCGCGGGAAATCGGGGATGGGCTCGTCGCTGAAGCGCATCGACGGCCAGTGCACGCCGACGTAGCCGAAGCGGAGGTCCGGCGCGGCGGCCAGTAGGCCGGGGAAGTGGCCGAAGAAGCCGTCGTAGAGCGCGGTCGCGGTGGCGATGTCGTTGTTCCAGCCGTGCGAGAAGACCACCACATCGGTCCGGTCCCCGACCGCCTCCAGCAGCGCGTTCCGCTGCCGGGGGTCGGGGTCGCCGTCCGCGTCGAAGGTCAGGTCCCAGTACGGCCGGACGCTGGTCACTGAGGTGCTGGTCACTGAGGTGCCGGTCACGGCCATGGTGCCCCCCTGGAAATACGCCGTGATGGTGTGGTTCGCCCGCATCATCCCGACAGGGGCCGGTGTCGTCCATCCCCCGGACGGCTGAATACGCACCGGCTACGTACACGGCGGCACCGGCTACGTACACGGCGCGCGGCCGGACCCCAGGCCCCGGCGTCCGGGGTCCGCCCCCGCCCCCCGGCCCGGCACTACCGGATTGTGTGACCGACCGCTTAGTATGCGAAGGAGCCGAGTCGACTCGAAGGAGACACGATCGTGGTCGTGGAAGCAGTGCGCGGCGCCCGGGTGGTCGTCACCGGGGCGGGCGGCGGCATCGGAGCCGCCCTCGCCCGCAGATTCGCCGCCGAGGGCGCCCGGGTCGTGGTGAACGACCTGGACGCCGACGCCGCCCGCGCGGTCGCCGACGAGATCGGCGCGGCCGTCGTCCCCGGCGACGCCTCCGGCATCGTGCCCGCCGCCCGCACCGCGCTCGGCGGCGGCGTCGACATCTTCTGCGCCAACGCCGGGGTCGGCACCGGCGGCGGCCCCGAGGCGGACGACGCCGCCTGGGAGCTGGCCTGGGACGTCAACGTCATGAGCCACGTCCGCGCCGCCCGCGCGCTGCTCCCCGAATGGCTGGAGCGCGGACAGGGGCGCTTCGTGTCCACCGTCTCGGCCGCCGGACTGCTGACGATGATCGGCGCGGCTCCGTACTCGGTCACCAAGCACGGCGCGCTCGCCTTCGCCGAATGGCTCTCGCTCACCTACCGGCACCGCGGGGTCCACGTGCACGCGGTGTGCCCGCAGGGCGTGCGCACCGCGATGCTCCGCTCCACCGGGGTCGCGGGCGACCTCGTGCTCGCGCCGAACGCCATCGAGCCCGAGGACGTCGCCCAGGCGGTGCTCGACGGCATCGCGGCCGACCGCTTCCTGATCCTGCCGCACCCCGAGGTCGCCGGTTATTACGCGGCCCGCGCCGCGGAACCCGACCGCTGGCTCCGCGGCATGAACAAACTCCAGCGCACCTACGAGGAGTTGCGGGCGAAGGAAGCCGGACAGGCCGAGGGCGCGGGGAAGGCCGGGGACGCCGGGAGAGCCGACGACACCGGGAGAGCCGAGGACACAGGGCGAGCCGGGCAGACCACGGAATCCGCCAACGCCCCCGCGCGGGAAGGGGAACCGGCATGACCACCTACGCCGACCAGCCCTGGCTCAAGCACTTCACCGACGAGCAGCGCGAGGACGTCGAGCACCCGCCGTCCGTCCTGCACACCTTCCTCGACGTCGCCGCGCGGATACCCGACCACCGCGCGCTCGCCTACTTCGACGGCGCGCTGAGCTACCGCGAACTCGACGCCCTCTCCGACGGGTTGGCCCGGCATCTGGCCGCGCGCGGCTTCGCCCCCGGCGACCGCCTCGCGGTCATGCTGCAAAATGTGCCGCAGTTCGTCGTCGGCCTGCTCGCCGCGTGGAAGGCGGGCGGCACCGTCATCCCGGTCAACCCCATGTACAAGCAGGGCGAGTTGGCGCACATCCTGACCGACGCCGGGGCCGCCGCGATCCTCTGCTCGGAGCGCGCCTGGCAGGGATACGTCCGCGCCACCGTCGTCGACTCGCCGGTCCGCATCGCGCTGACCGCCAGCGAATTCGACCTCCAGACGCGCGACGACAGCCGCGTACTGACCGGGGAACGGCCGCCCGCGCAGGCCGGTGAGGGCGCGGACGACGTCCTCACCGCCGCCCGCGCCGCGGCCGGACCGCGCCCCGACGTCCCCCTGCCCGCCGCCCGCGACATCGCGCTGATCAGCTACACCTCGGGCACCAGCGGCAAGCCCAAGGGGGCGCTCAACACACACGGCAACATCTCCTTCAACGCCCACCGGCAAGTACGCGTCCAGGGCTTCGCCGACGACGCCGTCATCTTCGCGCTCGCGCCGCTCTTCCACATCACCGGCATGGTCTGCCAGTTGTCGGCGGGGCTGGCGGGCGGCCACACCGTCGTCCTCGCGTACCGCTTCGAGCCGGGCGTGGTGCTCGACGCCTTCCGCGAGCACCGCCCGACGTACACCGTCGGCCCGTCCACCGCCTTCATGGCGCTGCTGGCCAGGCCCGACGCCGACGCCGCGGACTTCGCGTCCTTCCGGCTGATCTCCTCGGGCGGCGCGCCGCTGCCGCCCGCCGTGGTGGAGGGCTTCCGCGCCCGCTCCGGCGGCCTCTACCTCGCCAACGGATATGGCCTCACCGAGTGCACGGCCCCCTGCGCCAGTGTCCCGCCCGGCACCGAGGCCCCCGTCGACCCCGCGTCCGGCACCCTCGCCGTCGGCGTTCCGGGACCCGGCACGATGGTCCGGATCCTGGACGACACGGGCGCCGAGGTGCCCTTCGGCGAATCCGGCGAGATCGCCGTCACCGGACCGATGGTCGTACCGGGCTACTGGAACCGGCCGGAGGAGTCCGCGGCGGCCCTGCCCGGCGGCGAGCTGCTGACCGGCGACATCGGCTTCATGGACGAGGACGGCTGGCTCTACGTCGTCGACCGCAAGAAGGACATGATCAACGCGTCCGGCTTCAAGGTCTGGCCGCGCGAGGTCGAGGACGTCCTCTACACCCACCCCGCGGTCCGCGAGGCGGCCGTCGTCGGCGTCCCCGACGCCTACCGCGGCGAGAGCGTCAAGGCGTACGTCAGTCTGCGGCCCGGCGCCACCGCGGGACCCGAGGAGATCGTCGCCTACTGCAAGGACCGGCTCGCCGCCTTCAAATACCCGCGCGAGGTCGAGGTGCTCGGCGACCTCCCCAAGACGGCCACCGGGAAGATCCTCCGGCGCGAACTCAAGGTCCGGGCCGGATAGGGTTCCCTACCGGCCGGAACGCGCGTCGCTTTGTCGGTACGGCGCCACATCGGTTCACCGGCAGGTCGGTACGGGGATACGTGGGCACGTGGGTACGGAAAGAGGTCAGGCCATGGCACGCAATGCGACGGGCGGCGGCAGCGGCGGCTCCGGCGAGGGCGGCACCGCCGCGGTACCCGAGCGGCTGCTCGCCGAGGCCACCCGGCTCTTCGCCGAGCGCGGCTACGACCGCACCTCCGTCCAGGAGATCGTGGAGGCCGCCGGAGTCACCAAGGGCGCGCTTTACCACTACTTCGGCTCCAAGGACGATCTGCTGCACGAGATCTACGGCCGGGTGCTGCGGCTCCAGACCGAACGTCTCGACGCCATCGCCGCCCGCGACACCGCCGTGCCCGACCGGCTCGCCGAGGCCGCCGCCGACGTCGTCGTCACCAGCATCCAGAACCTGGACGACACCAAGATCTTCTTCCGCTCCATCCACCAGCTCGCCCCGGAGAAGCAGAAGGCGGTACGTGCCGAGCGCCGCCGCTACCACGAGAAGTTCCGCTCCCTGATCGAGGAGGGCCAGCGCGGCGGCCACTTCCGCGCCGACCTGCGGCCCGACCTCGTGGTCGACTTCTTCTTCGGCTCCGTGCACCACCTCGGCACCTGGTACCACGCGGAGGGCCCGCTCTCCGCCGAGCAGGTCGCCACCGAATTCTCCGACCTGCTGCTGCACTCGGTGCGGCGGCACTGACCCGCTGGGAGCTTTGACGTGAAGGCATGGCGCGTGCACGAGAACGGCGAGCCGCGCGAGGCGATGCGCCTCGACGAGGTCCCCACCCCCGAGCCGGGTCCCGGCGAGGTGCTGCTGCGGGTACGCGCCGCCGGGGTCAACTTCCCCGACGCGATGCTCTGCCGGGGCACCTACCAGATCCGGCCGCCGCTGCCGTTCACGCCCGGCGTGGAATTCTGCGGCGAGGTCGTCGCCGTCGGTGAAGGGGTCACGGACCTGGACACCGGCGCCCGCGTCATCACGCCCGCCGCCCTGCCGCGCGGCGCCTTCGCCGAATACGCCGTCGTCCCCGCCGCCGGGGTGCTGCCCGCGCCCGAGGCCCTGGACGACGCCGAGGCCGCCGCCCTCCACATCGGCTACCAGACCGGCTGGTTCGCCCTGCACCGCCGCGCCGCCCTCAGGCCCGGCGAGACCCTGCTCGTGCACGCCGCCGCGGGCGGTGTCGGCAGCGCCGCCGTCCAGCTCGGCAAGGCCGCGGGCGCCACCGTCATCGGTGTCGTCGGCGGCCCCGACAAGGCCGAGGCCGCCCGTGAGCTCGGCGCCGACATCGTCGTGGACCGGCACGCGGAGGACTTCGTCGCGGTCGTCAAGGAAGCCACCGCCGGGCGCGGTGCCAACGTGGTCTTCGACCCCGTCGGCGGCGACTCCTACACCAAGTCCACCAAGTGCGTCGCCTTCGAAGGGCGCATCGTCGTCGTCGGCTTCGCCGGCGGCACCGTCCCCGCGCCCGCGCTCAGCCACGCCCTCGTCAAGAACTACGCCATCCTCGGTCTCCACTGGGGGCTCTACAACACCCACGATCCGGTGGCGGTCCGCCAGGCCCACGAGGCGCTCTGCGAGCTGGCGGCTTCCGGGGCCGTCCGTCCCCTCGTGAGCGAGCAGGTGGCTTTCGGCGGCGCCGCCGAGGCCGTTCAACGCGTCGCGGACGGCACGACGATCGGCCGGCTGGTCGTCCAGCCGTAACGCCCTCAGCGCCCCTGAAAAGACCGGCGCGCCGCCCACCGCGGAGGTACCCCTCCGCGGTGGGCCGCTCAAGACACCGGCGTATCGCCCCGCGCGGGCGCGGTCCCCTTACGGGGTCAGGTACTTCTTCAGCTCGCGGCGGGCGAGCGAGCGCTTGTGGACCTCGTCGGGTCCGTCCGCGAGCCGCAGGCTACGGGCGGCGGCGAAGAGTTGGGACAGGGGGAAGTCCTGGCTGACGCCGCCGGCGCCGTGGACCTGGATGGCGCGGTCGACGATGCGCTGGACGGCGACGGGGGTGGCGATCTTGATGGACTGGATCTCGGTGTGGGCGCCCTGGTTGCCGACGGTGTCCATGAGCCAGGCCGTCTTGAGGACGAGGAGCCGCAACTGCTCGATCTCGACGCGGGCTTCGGCGATCCACTCCTGGACCACGCCCTGGGCGGCGAGCGGCTTGCCGAAGGCGACACGGGAGGCGGCGCGGCGGCACATGAGTTCAAGCGCGCGCTCGGCCATGCCGATCAGCCGCATGCAGTGGTGGATGCGGCCGGGGCCGAGCCGGGCCTGGGCGATGGCGAAGCCGCCGCCCTCCTCGCCGATCAGATTCCCGGCGGGCACGCGCACGTCGTGGAAGACGATCTCGGCGTGACCGCCGTGGTCGCCGTCGTCGAAGCCGAACACCCGCATGCCGCGCCGTACTTCGATGCCGGGGGTGTCGCGCGGCACGAGGATCTGGCTCTGCTGGCGGTGCCGTTCGGCGTCCGGGTCGGTCTTGCCCATGACGATGAAGACCGCGCACTTGGGGTTCATCGCCCCGGAGATGTACCACTTGCGGCCGTTGATCACGTACGAGTCGCCGTCCCGTACGATCCGCGTCTCGATGTTGGTGGCGTCGGAGGAGGCGACGTCCGGCTCGGTCATCGCGAAGGCGGACCTGATCTCCCCGGCGAGCAGCGGCTCCAGCCACTCCTTGCGCTGGGCGGGGGTGCCGAATTCGCTGAGGACTTCCATGTTGCCGGTGTCGGGAGCGGCGCAGTTGAGGGCGGGCGGGGCCAAGTGGGGGCTGCGGCCGGTGAGTTCGGCGAGCGGCGCGTACTGGAGATTGGTCAGTCCCGCGCCGTGCTCGCCGGGCAGGAAGAGATTCCACAGGCCCTGCCGCCTGGCCTCGGCCTTGAGGTCCTCCACCACGGGAGGCGCGGTCCACCGGTCGTCCCCCGTGGCCTCGGCGCGCTGCTCGGCGAAGACCGGCTCGGCGGGGTAGACGTGCTCGTCGAGGAACGCGGTCAGCCGCGACCGCAGCTCCTCGGTACGGGTGTCGAAGGCGAATTCCATGGCTGCTCAGCCTTCCTTCCGGGGGGAGTCCTGCGAGGGGCGCGGCCGGCCCTGCCGCTCGGCGTGCCGCCGGAGCCGGTCGAGGCCGCGTTCGACGAAGTGGGGGACGATGCCGCCGATCCGGTCGAATCCGGCGCCGATCGTCTGCCCGAGGGTGTAGCGGTAGTGGATGCCCTCGGAGATGACGGCGAGCTTGTAGCAGGCGAAGGCCGTGTACCAGTCGACGGTCGACACGTCGCGGCCGGACCGCTCGGCGTACCGCTGGAGGAGTTCCGCCTCCGAGGGGTGGCCGGGCGCGCCGCCCGCCGCCTGGATGGGGAAGTCGGAGGCGATCTGCGGCTCGCTGTAGACCAGCAGCAGCCCGAGGTCGGTGAGCGGGTCGCCGAGGGTGGACATCTCCCAGTCCAGGACGGCGGTGAGCCGGTCGGCGGTGTCCACCAGGACGTTGTCCAGCTTGTAGTCGCCGTGGATGACGGCGCCGCCGGGGGAGTCGGGCAGGGCCGCGCCGAGCGCGGCGTGCAGCGCGTCGATGCCGGGCAGTTCACGGCTGCGGGAGGCGTCGAGCTGCTTGCCCCAGCGGCGCAACTGCCGTTCCAGATAGCCCTCGGGGCGGCCGAAGTCGCCGAGGCCGACCGCCGCCGGGTCCACCGCGTGCAGGTCGACCAGCGTGTCGACCAGCGCGAACACGACCTCGCGGGTCCGCTCGGCGCCCAGCTCCCTGAGCTGGCTCTCGGTGCGGAAGGGGGTGCCCTCGACGAATTCCATGACGTAGAACGGCGCGCCGATCACCTCGCCGTCCTCGCACAGCAGCACCGTGCCGGGCACCGGCACCGGGGTGGCGGCGAGCGCGCTGATCACCCGGTGCTCGCGCGTCATGTCGTGCGCGGTGGCCAGGACGTGCCCGAGCGGCGGCCTGCGGACGACCCATTCGGTGCCGCCGTCGGTGACCCAGTACGTGAGGTTGGACCGGCCGCCCTCGATGAGCTTGCCGCGCAGGCCGCCGCCGACCAGCCCCGGCCGCTCCCGGTCGAGATGGGCGCGCAGCCGGCCCAGATCGAGACCCGGGGGGTTGTCGGTATCGCTCATGCCGTCTCCTCGTCACCGTCGTGGCTTCAGAAATCGTACCGACCAGTCGGTATGTCGTCCAGCTCTTCGCTCTCCCCGTCGCGTCCCGTCCGTCACATCCGCGCTCGGGAGGCCGCATTGACGGCCGTGGTCGCCGCACCTACGCTCTGGACTTATGGGTGAACGTAATTCACATATGCAGACAGCAGATCGCTCCGCCGGACTCGTGATCACCGAGGTGCGGCTGACCCCCATCCTCATCGCCGATCCGCCGCTGCTCAACACCCAGGGTGTCCACCAGCCCTACACGCCCCGCCTCATCATCGAGGTCGTCACCGCCGACGGTACGGCCGGGGTGGGCGAGACCTACGGCGACACCCGCTATCTCGACCTCGCCGCGCCCCTGGCCAGCGCGCTGCCCGGCCACACGGTCAGCGATCTGAACGGGCTGTTCACCCTCGCGGAAGAGGTCTGCGGCGACCCCGCCGACGTCTCCGACTCCGTCGACGTCGGCGGGCTGCGCGGTGTGCAGACCGCCGACAAGCTGCGGCTGTCGGTCATCTCCGGCTTCGAGGTGGCCTGCCTCGACGCCCTCGGCAAGCACCTCGGCCTGCCGGTGCACGCGCTGCTCGGCGGCAAGGTCCGCGACGCCGTCGACTACAGCGCCTACCTCTTCTACCGGCTCGCCGCCCACCCCGAGGGGCAGGGCGAGGCCGACGACTGGGGTCCCGCCCTCGACCCGGAAGGCGTCGTCGCCCAGGCCCGCCGCTTCGCCGACACGTACGGCTTCGGCTCCTTCAAGCTCAAGGGCGGTGTCTTCCCGCCCGACGAGGAGATCGCCGCCGTACGCGCCCTGGCCGCCGCCTTCCCCGGCCGGCCGCTGCGCCTCGACCCCAACGGCGCCTGGTCGGTGGAGACCTCGCTGTACGTGGCCCGCGAGCTGGGCGAGGTGCTGGAGTACCTGGAGGACCCGGCCAGCACCACCGACCGCATGGCCCGGGTCGCGAGCGGCACCTCCGTGCCGCTGGCGACCAACATGTGCGTGACGACCTTCGCCGAGATCCAGGACGCCTTCACGCGCGGCGCCGTCCAGGTGGTGCTCTCCGACCACCACTACTGGGGCGGCCTGCGCAACACGCAGCAACTCGCCGCGATCTGCCGGACGTTCGGCGTGGGCCTGTCCATGCACTCCAACACCCACCTCGGCATCAGCCTCGCCGCCATGACCCATGTCGCGGCCACCGTGCCCAACCTCGACTACGCCTGCGACTCGCACTACCCGTGGCAGACCGAGGACGTCATCACCCGCCGCCATGTCTTCGAGGACGGCCGCCTCGCCGTCAGCGACCTCCCCGGCCTCGGCGTCGAACTCGACCAGGACGCGCTCAAGGCGCTGCACCAGCGCTGGCTCGACGACGACGGCGCCATGCGCGACCGCGACGACGCCGCCGCGATGCGCAAGGCGGACCCGGACTGGCGGACGCCGCCCGTGCCGCGCTGGTGACACACACGTGTGGGGGGGGGGGGGGGGGGGGGAGTGGGACGACGAGCACCGCGACGGGCGGGGGTTATAGGAACAGGGGAAGGAAGAGGGAGGAAGGCAACAGCGAAAAAAAGGGGAACGGCC
>NZ_JBVHLD010000016.1:0-108896 GCF_055559175.1 Streptomyces sp. NPDC024632 | reverse complement strand
ACCCCCCCTTCCTGTCATCGATAGACTTACTCTCCCCCTTCTTCCTCGTTGGGGGGGGGGGTGGGGGGGGGGGGGGGGGCGGTTTCCCCCCCCCCCCCCCCCCCCCCCCCCCCCACACACCTCACGACGTCAGCGCCTCACAGCACCAGCGACAGCAGCATGACGAAGCCCAGCGCCACCACCGAGATCACCGTCTCCATCACCGACCAGGTCTTGAGGGTCTGCGGGACGTCCATCCCGAAGTACTCCTTCACCAGCCAGAACCCGGCGTCGTTGACGTGCGAGAAGAACAGCGAACCGGCGCCCACCGACAGCACCAGCAGCGCGGTGTGCGAGGACGACATGCCCTCGGCGAGCGGCGCGACGAGACCGGCGGCCGAGATGATCGCCACCGTCGCGGAACCGGTCGCGACCCGGATCAGCACCGCGATCAGCCAGGCGAGCAGCAGCGCCGAGATGTGCCAGCTCTTGGACCAGTCGAGGATCATCTGACCGACCCCGCAGTCGATCAGGGTCTGCTTGAAGCCGCCGCCCGCGCCGACGATCAGCAGGATGCCCGCGATCGGGCCGAGCGAGGCGTCCACGGTCGAGGAGATGCGGTCCTTGCTGAAGCCCGCGGCCCGCCCGAGGGTGAACATCGCCACGATCACCGCGGCCAGCAGCGCCACCAGCGGCGTGCCGATGACGTCGAAGATCCGGTACGTCAGGCTGCTCTGGTCGTCCACGATCACGTCGACCAGGGCCTTGGCCAGCATCAGCACCACCGGCAGCAGCATCGTGCAGGTCGTCGCGGCGAAGCTCGGCCGCCGCTCCAGGTCGTCGGAGGCGCGCGCGGGCGTCATCCGCTCCGGCGGTGTCACGTCCACCCAGCCCGCGGCCACCCGGCCGAAGAGCGGACCCGCGATGGCGAGCGTGGGTATCGCGACCAGCACGCCGAGCGCGAGGGTGATGCCCATGTCGGCGTGGATGGCGCCGATCGCGGCCAGCGGGCCGGGGTGCGGCGGCACCAGACCGTGCATCACCGACAGGCCGGCCAGCGCCGGGATGCCCAGTCGGATCAGCGACTGGCCGCTGCGCTTGGCGACCAGCAGCACCACCGGGATGAGGATCACGATGCCGATCTCGAAGAAGAGCGGCAGGCCGACCAGACCCGCGATCAGGGCCATCGCCCACGGCAGCCGTTTCTCGCTGGTACGGGCCAGGATCGTGTCGACGATCTGGTCCGCGCCGCCGGAGTCCGCGAGCAGTTTGCCGAGTATCGCGCCGAGCGCGATCAGGGTGCCGACGCTCGCCACGGTCGAGCCGAGGCCGGTCGAGAAACTGGTGATCGTCTTGGCCAGCGGCGCGCCCGCGACGGAGCCGAGCACACCGGAGCCGATGGTCAGGGCGAGGAAGGCGTGCACCTTCCAGCGGGTGATCAGCAGCACGATGACGGCGATACCGGCCAGGGCGGCCAGTGCCAGGCGGGTGTTGCCCGCGTCGGTGATCGGGGACGGATCGGCGGCCAGCAGCTCCACGCTGAGTGCGGACACGGAGGACTCCAGGGGGAAGGACGGGGACAGGGGGGGAGGGGGTTCGAACGGGTGGGGCGGGTCAGTCCGACGACGTCAGCGGGGTACGGCGGCGAGCGCGCGGTCCGCGATCTCCCGCGGGCCGCCCTCGATCGTCACGACCGCGCCCGCCTCGTCCGGCTCCAGCGGCTCCAGCGTCGCGAACTGCGAGCGCAGCAACTCGGACGGCATGAAGTGCTGCATCCGCGCGGCCAGTCGGGAGGCGATCAGCTCCGGGGACCCGTCCAGGTGCAGGAAGAACAGGTCGGGCGCGCTCTGACGCAGGTGGTCGCGGTAGCGGCGGCGCAGGGCGGAACAGCTCACCACCCCGCCCTTGCCCTCGCGTTGCGCGATCCACGCGCCGATGGCGTCCAGCCACGGCGCCCGGTCGGCGTCGTCCAGCGGGTGACCGGCCGACATCTTGGCGATGTTGGCCGCCGGGTGGAAGTCGTCGGCCTCGGCGTACGGGACGCCCAGCCGATCCGCCAGCAGGCCGCCGACGGTCGACTTGCCCGAACCGGAGACCCCCATCACGACGACGACGGGGGAGTGCGGTGGGCGCGGGGAGCTGGTCATGCGCTCGAACCTCCTTGTGCAAGCGGTCGGGGACACTCAACGCCATAGGTACTACTTATTCAAGAGTCTGTGATGTAAAAGTCACATGACTGTGCTGCCGCATAAGCTGTCCTCATGCCTCAGCAGGAAGCACCGCGGGACGACGCCGGGGGTCTGCACGCCCGTGTTCTGGCCGAACTCGGCCCCGCCATCGCCTCGGGCGACTACCCGCCAGGGACGGTTCTGCGCATCGACGAACTGGAAACGCGCTACGGCGTCTCGCGCACCGTCGTCCGCGAGGCGGTCCGGGTGCTGGAGGCGATGCACCTCGTGGAGTCCCGCCGCCGCGTCGGCGTCACCGTGCTGCGCAGCGAGGAGTGGAACGTCTTCGACCCGGCCGTCATCCGCTGGCGCCTGGCCGGCGCCGACCGCCCCCGCCAACTGCGCTCCCTCACCACCTTGCGCACCGCCGTCGAACCGGTCGCCGCGGGGCTCGCCGCGACCGCCGCCGGTCCCGCCCAGTGCCGCGAACTCACCGTGCTGGCCGCCGAGATGGCCGCCGCCGCCCGCGCCGCCGACCTCGACGCGTACCTCGTGCACGACGTCGCCTTCCACCGCGTCGTCCTCGACGCCTCGGGCAACGAGATGTTCGCCCGCCTCGGGGACGTCGTCGCCGAAGTCCTCACCGGCCGCACCGAACACCATGTGATGTTCGCCGAGCCCGACCCCGCCGCCGTCACCCTCCACGTCCGCGTCGCCGAGGCGATCCGCTCCCGCGAAGCCGCCGCCGCCGAGGACCTGATGCGCGAGATCTGCGTGGGCGCCCTGCACGAGTTGGACATCCTGGCACCCTGAAAATCCGTTTACCCGCACGGCCCGGCAGTGCTGCACTAATACGCGTGACCGCTCGTCAACCCGCCCCGCCGCAGCCCTTCCGCTGGGCGCTGTCCTCGTACGAGGGCCGCCCGCCGGACCGCCTCGGCACGCTCGCGGACGGCTCGGAACCCGTACGGCTGTGGCACCTTCCGGCGCTCACACAGTGCACGGGCAAGGTGCTGGCCCGCTCCCGCGCCGCCGACCTCCGCTTCGTCGGCCGCTCGCTGGACAGCATGTACGACCTGCTCACCGGCGCGCTGGAACACGCGGACCGCCCTGGCGGACTCCTGCGGCTCCCCCTGTCGATCCGCCGGTCCGCCCGCCTCCCGCAGCCCCAGCGGGAGCGCTTGCGCGAGCACCTGGCCGCGGCGGGCCTCGAACCGCGCGCCCTGGCCCGCCGCAAGCGCCCGCTGGCCGTGGTCGACGTGGTCCACAGCGGCTCCACCTTCGACGCGCTCCACCGTGAACTTGCCGCGTGGATCGCCGAGAGCCGCGAACCCTGGTCGGTGATCCGCCGCAAGCTGCGCT
Source organism: Streptomyces sp. NPDC024632 (assembly GCF_055559175.1). Taxonomy (NCBI): domain Bacteria; kingdom Bacillati; phylum Actinomycetota; class Actinomycetes; order Kitasatosporales; family Streptomycetaceae; genus Streptomyces; species Streptomyces sp. NPDC024632. The sequence goes on along the minus strand of NZ_JBVHLD010000016.1, from coordinate 105,387 downwards.
ACGTCGGGGTGACGCCCCGCGGCAAGAGCGGCCCGAACGCCGACCGCTGGCAGCAGTCGCCCGATTCCGCCCGCTGGGTGCGGACGCTGCCCGCGGGACACGTGGTCAACGTGTCGCTGCCCTGGCCCGAATGGGGCTGGTACGGCAATGCGCAGCCCAAGCTCAACGGCACCTTTCCGCCGAGCCGCTGGTTCGACGAGGACGCGGACACACCCTGGTACCACCAGGCGCTCCCGCAGGCGCTGGCCGAGTCGCTGGCGCTGGTGGAGGCCGGCCGAAGCCGTACCGTGCGGGACGGACTCGTGCGGACCGTCGCGGGCGAGCCGGGCTTCGCCGACCGGGAGGTCCGGGCGCTGGTGAGCGTGCTGCGACGACGCTGAGGGGCGCGGCGGGCGCGCCTCACCACAGCTGGGCGCGTCACCACACGAGGGCGCGCGTCACCACACCAGCGCCGCGCCGAACACCGCGAGCGCCACCGTGCAGCCCACCACCGCGACGGCGGCGCCCGGCGCCATCACCGCCGGGTGCGGCGCGCCGCCGAGCTGCTGAATCCTGCGGTGCGCCAGCCGGAGGAAGGCCAGGAACGCGAGCGCGGTCAGACCGATGGCCACCGCGGGGAGCGCCCCGCCCTCGTGGTGCAGCACCTGCCGCCCGGCCAGCACGGCCGTCACCGCGCAGGACAGCGTCGTACGCCGCCACGCCAGCCGCGTTCGCTCCGGCTGGAGCCCCGGATCCCGGTCGTCACCGGGTCGGCCGCCGACTCCCGACGGGCCGCCGTCCTGGCGGTCGTGGCTCATCCGGCCCAGCCGAAGAGCACCACGCACACCATCGCGACGGCGATCACCGCGATGGCGACGGCGAGCAGCGCGGGGAAGCGGGAGACGGGCAGGTCGGCGCCGCGGCGCATGGCGCGTTCGCAGCGGGCCCAGTGGTTGACCGCGCGCAGCGTGCAGGCGACGCCACCGGCCAGCAGGACGAGCGCCAGCGAGACCCGTACCCAGTGCGCGAGGTGGTCGGTGAGGAACTGGTCGACGGCGAAACCGCCGCCGATCAGGGCGAGCGCGGTGCGGATCCAGGCGAGGAAGGTCCGCTCGTTGGCCAGCGAGAAGCGGTAGTCGGGGGTCGTGCCCTCGTCCCGCACGCGGGCGGGGGCGAACCACAGACGTACGGAATCCCGCGCGGCACGCAGCCGCGCGGGCAGCTCCTGGGCGAAAGCGCTCACGTGTCCACACTAACGACCAGGTCGGAAGCGGGCGCGGGCGGTCACTTCCGGCGGGAGACCGCCGCGATGATCACGGCGAGCACCGCGGCCAGCAGCACCACGCCGACCACGGCGATCACCACATGGCCTGCGGAGCCGCCGCCACCGTCCTGCGGCGGCGCGACATCAGCGAGCAGCATCGGAGGACTCCTTCCTTCCGTCGGTCGCACGCGCGTCGGTCGCGCTCTCTTCGGTCGCGCCCATTTCGGGCGGACTCTTCTCGGGCGGCCTCTTTTCGGTCGCGCTCGTCCCGGTCGGCCTCGTCCCGGTCGGCCTCGTCCCGGTCAGGTCCGCCCCGGCCGCCGGGCCCCGCTCCCCGAGCCCCAGCACCAGCATCAGCAGCACCGGGAACTCCAGATACGCGTGGTAGCTGGCCACCGCCGCGTACAGCGACCTGCCCCGCGTGTAGTCGCTGACGAACAGCACCGACAGGGCCGCCGCCCCGCCGAGCCCCAGCGCCCAGGCCCGCACACCGCGCAGCACGGGCGCGCGCCGCTCGAACGCCTCGGTCGCGTCCGGCGCGTACCGCGGCATGAACCACACCCACACCACGTAATGCATGGTCTGGAGGAAGGCGAAGACCGCGACGAAGCGCAGCCCGGCGTGCGTGTGCTGCCAGGCGGGCGGGGTGTACGACAGCGCCAGCCGGTCCGTCCAGCCCGAGCCCGCGCCGAGCAGACCGTCGAGGGCGCCGGACAGCAGCAGCGCGGGAATCACCAGCACCCACCCGCACTGCACCGCCCGGAAGGCGGCACGGCCGCGCGGCATGGCGCGCGACCACTCCCACAAGAAGAGCAGCGGCACCACATTGTGCAGATGGGCCAGCACCACGAAGTGGTAGGCGGGGAAGGCCAGCGACGCCATGGCAGCGCCCGCCAGCAGCGCGCAGGAGGCGGCCAGCGGTACGGGCCTGGTCCGCAGCGCGTGTACGCACGCCGCGGCGAGCAGCAGGTACGCGAGCAGGATCTCGGCGGTACGGGTGCCCGAGGACGGCGGCAGCAGGCGGCACACGACGATGCCGGTGATGAGCGCGCCCAGCAGCCGCAGGAACGGGCCGTGCAGGACGCCTTCGAACCGGCCGGTCACGTACCGCAGTTCGAGCACATTGTGCAGAATGCCGAAGACCGCGAGGCCCAGCACGGCCGTGCCCGCGGGCAGCCGCAGCGAGACGGCGAGCGCCACCGCCGCCGCCAGGACGAAACCGGCGACCGGCAGCGTACGCCCCGCGCGTCCCGTATCGGCCGTGCCCGTATCGCCCGTGCCCGCACCGCCCGCCAGGGGCGCCCCCACCGCGCTGGCCACTCGTCCCCTCCCCGTGGCACGATCCGCCCGTGCCGTATCCGCTGGCCCTCGCCCTCACCCTGCTCGTCGAGGTGCCCTGCTACGTCGCGGCGGTCACCGCGGCGTCCGCCGTCCGACCGACGCGGACCGCTCTCGCGGCCGTCATGGTCAACTGTGTGACGCACCCGCCGCTGTGGTGGTTCCTGCGGCAGACGCACGGCGCCGCGTACTGGCCCGCCTTCGCCGTCGCGGAGAGCGCGGTCTGCCTCGTGGAGGGTCTGCTGCTCGGCCGACTGCTGCGGCTGCGGGGCCCGTTGCCGTACGCGGCCTCGGTCGCCGCCAACTGCGCCTCGGTCATCGCCGGTCTCCTGGTGGCCGGTTGAGCCGCCGGGCGGTCAACTCCCGTGCGTCGCACGCCATTCGAGCAGCCTGCGGTAGCCGTCGAGGCCGTCCGGCACCCACTCCCACTCGGTGAGCCTGGCGGCCAGCTCCTCCTCGGTGAGGAAGGTGTGCCAGGCCACCTCCTCGGCCTGCGGGGCGACCGGCAGTGTGCACCGCACCTGGTAGACCGACGACCACCACGTCCGCGGCCCGTCCTCGTAGAGGAATCGGAACAGCGGCTCGGGGCGCGGCAGTCCGCTCACCCCCAGCTCCTCCTCCGCCTCGCGCAGCGCCGCCTCCTCGTAGGACTCGCCCGCGCCGACGACACCGCCGACGAACATGTCGTAGAGGGAGGGGAAGACCAGCTTCTCCGCGGTGCGGCGGTGCACGAAGATCCGGTCCTCGGCGTCCCTGGCCAGGATGAAGACGCAACGGTGCCGCAGGCCCCTGGCGTACGCCTCGCCGCGCGGCGACCTGCCGACGACCCGGTCGTGCTCGTCCACGATGTCGATGATCTCGTCGGCGGACAGCGGGGGTCGCGGTGTGGGCTCGTTCATGGAGCCGATTCAACCACCGGCCGCCGGACCCGCCCCGGGCGCGCCCCCTGGTGGTCTTGCGCGGCGCGGACACCGGCAAGATGATCGTCCCGGTTCGGTGAGACGGGGGAGTGACGGGAGTGTGGGATGACGGCACACCAGGCGCCCCAGGTACCGCAGGCGCCCCAGACGCGACAGGGCCGGCGGGCACCGCGGGCGCAGCGGGAGCGCGGGGCGCCGCTGCGGATCGCGAACTGCTCCGGCTACTACGGTGACCGGCTGTCGGCCGCCCGCGAGATGGTCGAGGGCGGCCCCATCGACGTCCTCACCGGCGACTACCTGGCCGAACTGACCATGCTGCTGCTGTGGAAGGCGCGGCAGCGCGACCCGGACGGCGGCTACGCGGTCTCCTTCCTCGCCCAGATGCGCGAGGTGCTCGGCACCTGCCTGGAGCGCGGCATCAAGATCGTGGTCAACGCGGGCGGCCTCAACCCGGCGGGACTGGCCGCCAAGCTCGCCGAGTTGGCCGCGGTCGGCGGCCTGCACCCGTCCGTGGCGTACGTCGAGGGCGACGACCTGCTGGACCGGCTGCCCGAACTCCAGTCCCGCGGCCACGACTTCGCGCACCTGGCCACCGGCCGCCCGCTGGCGGGCTCCGGCGTCGAGCCGGTCACCGCCAACGCGTACCTCGGCGGCTGGGGCATCGCGCAGGCGCTGCGCGGCGGCGCCGACGTGGTGATCTGCGGCCGGGTCACCGACGCCTCGCTGGTCGTCGGGCCCGCCGCCTGGGCCTTCGAGTGGGCGCTCGACGACTGGGACCGGCTGGCGGGCGCCGTCACCGCGGGCCACATCATCGAGTGCGGCACCCAGGCCACCGGCGGCAACTACTCCTTCTTCACCGAGATCCCCGACCCGGTGCACCCCGGCTTCCCGATCGCCGAGATCCACGCCGACGGCTCCAGCGTCATCACCAAGCACCCCGGCACCGGCGGCGCCGTCACCATCGGCACCGTCACCGCCCAACTCCTGTACGAGATCGGCGGACCCGGCTACCTCAACACCGACGTCGTGGCCCGCTTCGACACCGTCCGGCTCATCCAGCAGGGCCCCGACCGGGTCTCCGTCGGCCCGGTCGCGGGCGAGCCCGCGCCCGACACCCTCAAGGTCTGCCTCAACCACCGCGGCGGCTACCGCAATTCCGCGACCTTCGTGCTCACCGGCCTCGACCTCGACGCGAAGGCGGACTTCGCCGAGGCCACCCTGCGCGACGCGACCGGCGGGCCGGGCCGCTTCGCCGGGTATGACCTGCGGCGCGAACACGGCGGCGAGGCCGACCGGTTGACGCTCACCGTCAAGGACCCGGACCTCGAAACCGTCGGCCGCGGCTTCTTCACCGACGTCGCGGGCTCCGCGCTGGCCGGCTACCCCGGGCTCTACCTGGAGCACGCCTCGCCGCGCCCCACCGAGTACGGCGTGTACTGGCCCGCGCTGGTGGCCGCCGACGAGGTCACCGCCGTGACCGTGCTCGCCGACGGCACCCGGCTGCCCGTACCGCGCCCGCCGCACGGCGCCACCGACCTCCGCGAGGGACGGCCGGGTCCGGTGCCCGACTCCGGTCCCGTACCGCCGCCGCTGGTGTCGCCGGTCACCGGACCCGCGCCGCGCCAGGCGCGGACCGGGCCGCCCGAGCCCTTCGGCCGGACGGTACGGCTGCCGCTCGGGACCGTCGTCGGGGCGCGCTCGGGGGACAAGGGCGGCGACGCGAACGTCGGGCTGTGGGCACGGGACGACGAGGGGTACGCGTGGCTGCGCGCGTATCTGGACGTACCCCGGCTGCGGGCCCTGCTGCCGGAGACCGCGACGCTGCCGGTGAGCCGTTGGGAACTGCCGAATCTGCGCGCGGTGAACTTCGTCGTGCACGGGCTGCTCGGCGACGGCGTCGCCGCTTCCACCAGGGCCGATCCGCAGGCCAAGGCGCTGGGGGAGCGGCTTCGGGGATGCCTCGCGGACGTGCCGGAAAAGCTGGTGGATCTTTTGCAGAGCCAGTACACGCCGTTGCCCAAGAGGTGACATTCGTGGAGTCATGATGGGAATCGTCCGAGGGCGACGGGCCCGCGGGGGTAGTGAAGGGCGGTCCCCATGGACGGCGACATCCTGCGCAAGGCGATCTTTCTGCTGCGTGAGTGCCACGAGTCGGAGCAGCAGGTCGTGACCAGGCTCAAGGACTACTTCCCCGGCCTGACGCTCGGCGACCGGGAGATGTACGTCAGCGAGGCCCGCGACCTCGTGCACGGCATCCACCCCGCCCACTCCGCGCCGCCCGCCCGGTAACCGCCCGCCCGGCCCCTGGCCTCGGGATTCCCGCCGCCCGGGGCCGACGGACCCCCTGACCCGCGCGACCGCCCGGTCCCCTCCTCGCTTCGGGCGGTCGCGCGCGGCATGATCGGCACCATGAGCAATCTCGACACGACGCCCGCCGCCACCCGCTGCGGCGGGCGCGCCGACGTCTCCGCCGCACCGGTCCGCGACCTGCTCGCCGGCCGCACCGTCCAGCTCGGCGAGAGCACCGAGGTACGGCGGCTGCTCCCCAACCTCGGACGGCGCATGGTCGGCGCTTGGTGCTTTGTTGACCATTACGGGCCCGACGACATCGCCGACGAGCCCGGCATGCAGGTGCCGCCCCATCCGCACATGGGCTTGCAGACCGTCAGCTGGCTGCACGACGGCGAGGTGCTGCACCGCGACAGCCTCGGCAGCCTCCAGACGGTGCGCCCCCGCGAGCTGGGCCTGATGACCTCGGGCCGGGCCATCGCCCACTCCGAGGAATCACCGCGCGACCACGCCCGCTACCTGCACGGCGCCCAGCTCTGGGTCGCCCTGCCCGACGCCACCCGCGACACCGCGCCCTCCTTCGAGCACCACCCCGTACTCCCCGAGGTCACCGGCGGCGGCGGACTCCACGCCACCGTCATCCTCGGCGACCTCGACGGCGCCGCCTCGCCCGGCACGATCCACACCCCGCTCGTCGGCGCCGACCTCACCCTCGCCGCCGGTACCGACGCCCGGCTCCCGCTCGACCCCGACTTCGAGTACGCCGTCCTCACCATGTCCGGCGAATCCCACGTCGACGGTGTCCCCCTCACCCCCGGCTCCCTGCTCTACCTCGGCTGCGGCCGCCGCGAACTCCCCCTGCGCGCCGACACCCCCGCCTCCCTCATGCTGCTGGGCGGCGAGCCCTTCGCCGAACGCATCATCATGTGGTGGAACTTCGTCGCCCGCACCAGCGAGGAGATCACCGAGGCCCGTACCGCCTGGCAGTCCGCCACCCGCTTCGGCGACGTCCGCGGCTACGACGGCGAGCGCCTGTCCGCCCCCGACCTCCCGCCGGGCCCGCTGAAGGCGCGCGGCCGGGAGCGCTGACCGGGCCGGGGTCGCGGCGGGGAACGGCGCAGGGCCCCTGGGCGGCGGGGCGCGCCGGGCAGGGGCCCTGGGGGGAGCGGGGGGTCAGGACGCGGAGTGGTCCTGGGCCGCCTTCTGGACGTACTCGTCGGTGTACGTCTTCGACAGGTCGATCGTCTTGCCCTTCACGGTCGGGTCGACCGCGGTCAGGACGCGGAGCACCGTCTGCGGGGCGTCGGCCGGCATCTGGCCGGTCGGGTTGTACATGCCCATCTCGTTGGCCAGCGCCTGGACGTACTGGTCCTTGCCGCTGCCGGCGTAGAAGTCGGCCGGGACCTGCTCGGTGATCTCCGCGGCCGAGTGGGACTCCATCCACTGGAGCGTCTGGTAGACGGCGTTGACCATCTTCTGGACGGTCTCCTTGTGGCTGTTGGCCCACGCCGTCTGGACGGTCAGCGCGGTGCCGGGGTACGGGCCGCCGAGCGCGGCCTTGGTGCCCGCCGCGGTGCGCATGTCCGCGATGATCGTCCCGAGCTGCTTCTTGAGCAGCGTCGAAATGGTCGGCTCGGTGGTGACACCCGCGTCGATCCGGTTGTGCTCGAAGGCCGCCACGAAAGTGGCACCGGCCGCCACCGCCACCAAGTGGGTGTCGGCCACCGCGATGTTGTTGTGGATCGCGAGGTACGAGGCGATGGTGGAACTGGCGGAACCGAGCGAGGTGACGCCGACGTTCTTGCCCTTGAGGTCCGCGGGCGACTTGATCGACGGCGCGTTCGTACGGGCCATCTCGACCATGCCGGGCGCCTGGAGGAGCTGGACGACCGCCTGGGTGTTCTTGCCCTTGAGCTGGAGCTTGAGGTTCGAGTCGTAGAAGCCGATCATGCCCTGGGCGTCACCCTTGAGCAGCGCGTCGGAGACCTGCGGCGTGCCCTGGAGGTTGGCGATCTTCACGTTCAGACCCTGCTTCGTGAAGTAGCCCATCCGCTGCGCCAGGATCAGCGGGAGGTAACTCTGGTTCGCCTGGTTCGACAGGGCGATCGTCACCGTCTCCAGCGACCCCGCGCTCGCCGCGTCGGTGGTCTTGTCGGACTTGCTGTCCGAGCAGGCCGTCACGCCTGTCGCCAGGACTACCGTCGCGGCTGCGAGAACGATCTTCTTGTGCCACATGTGCGTTGTCTTCTCCTCGGAAGCGGGTGGGTCGTGCGCCGTCTCGGGTCGTGCCGCGGGCCGCGAGTCGCCGCGGGGCGGTTGACCGTCGGGGGGATGGCGGAATGGGCGGGGATGGCGGGAGTGGCGGAGGCGTCCCCGGTCCCGGCGGTGCTGTCGCCGGTCACGGCGGTCACGCCTGCGCTCCGGACTTCTGCGGACGCGGCTGCCAGCTCAGCAGCCACCGCTCCAGCAGCGAGATCAGTCCCTCGGCCGCCAGCGCGAACGCGGCGGTGATGACGAGTCCCGCGTAGACCCCGTTGGGATCGAAGTTGGCCTGCGCCTGGAAGATGAGCAGCCCGAGGCCCTGCTGCGCCCCGAGCAGTTCGCCCACGATCGCGCCGGTGATGGCGAAACCGAAGGCCACGTGCAGGCTGGTGGTGATCCAGCTCAGCGCGGACGGGACGACCACGTGCAAGGTCACCCGGGTGTTGCTCGCGCCGAGGATGCGGGCGTTGGCGAGGAGATTGCGGTCCACCTCGCGGGCGCCCTGGAAGGCGTTGAAGAACACGCCGAAGAAGACCAGAACGGCGGCCAGCATGACCTTGGAGCTGATGCCGAGACCGAACCAGATCGCGAACACCGAGCCCAGCAGGATGCGCGGGATCGAGTTCAGGGTCTTGATGTAGGGGGCGAAGACATCGGCCAGGAAGCGCAGCCGGCCCAGCACGATGCCGAGGACGACACCCAGGGTGACCCCGATGCCGAAGCCCATCAGGGTCTCCTGCAACGTCACCCACACCTGGTCCCACAGCGGTCCCTGCGACGTACCGTCGCGCACCCAGCCCCACAGCTTCGAGCAGATGCCCGACGGCTTGCCGGAATAGAACGGGTCGACGACCTCCGTCGAGGCGAGCACCTGCCACAGGCCGATGAACGCGGCGAGGACGGCGGCCCTGACAACGTTGACCCACACGCGGCGCCTGGCCCGTTGTCGCCTGGCCAGCGCGGCGCGGGCCGCTCCGGCGTCGCTCTTCGGCGGTTCGGGTCGCGCGAGGATCTCGTCGGTCGCCGACCCGGTCGCGGTGTCGGTCTTCATAGGCTCATGCCTCTTCCGTACGGATGGTTCAGGCCGCCGATTCGGGCGCCACGGTCTCGGCCGACACGGTCTCGGGCCGCGCGGCCGTGCGGGAGTACGCGAGCTGCACCTCGTCCCGCAGCGCCTGCCAGACCCGTTCGTGGAGCTTGACGAATTCGGGAGTGTGCCGGATCTCGCGGGGATTGCGCGGCCGGGGGAGATCGATCTCGAACTCCTCCTTCACGGTGGCCGGTCCCGCCGTCAGCACCACGACCTTGTCGGCGAGCGAGATCGCCTCCTCCAGGTCGTGCGTGACGAACACGACCGAGGGCCGGGTCAGGTCCCAGAGCGAGAGCAGTTCGTCGGACATGATCTGACGGGTCTGCACATCGAGCCCGGAGAAGGGCTCGTCCATCAGCAGCACCCGCGGCTCGTTGATCATCGTCTGCGCGAGCGCCACCCTCTTGCGCATTCCGCCGGAGAGCTGGTGCGGGTGGTACCGCTCGAACCCGGCGAGGCCCACCCGGCGGATCCACTCGGCCGCGGCGGCGTGCGCCTCCTTGCGGGACGCGCCCCGGAAGCGCGGACCCGCCGCGACGTTGCCGATGACGGTCTTCCAGGGGAACACCGCGTCCGTCTGGAAGACGAACCCGACGTCCTTGCCAATGCCCTCCACCGGGCGCCCGTCGACGAGCACCTCACCGCTGTCCGGACGTTCCATGCCGGAGATCAACGAGAGAGTCGTCGATTTCCCGCATCCGGTGGGACCCACGACCGCGGTGAACTCTCCGGGCCTGACGGTGAAATCGATGTTGCGCAGGACGTCATGATTTCCGCCCTGCGGGGTACTGAAGGACTTGCACACGTCGCGCATCGCGATAGGCGATGTCGTCGGTTGCGGCGATTTGACTAGACCATTGCTGTGCCCGTGCTGGGATTCGCTTGCCACGCGAGTGAGGCTGCCAGAACCGACGGGCAGACACCAACCTCGTCGAACAAGGGTGCATTGACTTAAGCGTCCGGAGGCCGCTGACCTCACTCTCCGTCGACGTCGTTGTCCGGAGAAATTCCGTCTAGTGCCTCTTTCTCCCGACTATCCATAGTGGGTTAGACGCGGAGGGTTCTCCGGGGGTAGCTTCTGGCGAATGACGTTTCGCCATCTCGACATATCGCCTGAAACGCATCTTCCCGACCGGCTCGCACTGCGCATGCTCGTGGAGACTTTCCGGCCGGATGTGATGGACCGGCTCGTGGACAAAACCGAGCGCCGAGAGCGCCGCAGGCGTCTCCTGCCCGCACAGCTCATGATGTATTTCGTTCTGGCGATGTGGCTCTTCGGGGCCTCCTCTTATGAGGAGGTGCTCGCCAAACTCACCGGCGGTCTGCCCGAGATGTTCCCGGGCGCAGGCGTCGGCGGATCGGGCGACGTGGCCAGCGCGGCCGCCATCGCGCGGGCGCGCATGCGGCTCGGCGTCGAACCCCTCAAGGCGCTCTGCGGCCACCTCGCCGACGCCGCGGGCCACGGGACCCGGCTGGACGGCGAGCGGGTCTTCGTCTACGAGAGCGTCGCGATGGAAGTGCCGGACACCCCCGCGAACAGGGCAGGTTACGGCTCCCCCGACACCACGGCGCCCCGGTTGGACAAGCACCGGTCGCTCGACGTGTGGGTGTCCTCGCTCACCGACTGCCGACTGCGCGTCTCGGCGGTCGCGGCCATCACGCCCCGGGCCGAGGAAGGCGCCGAGGGCCTGCTCGCGCAGTGGCCGGAAGACCTTCTCGACAAGCGGGCGCTGGTGGTCGGCGACGAGGAACTGATCCCGGTCGCGCTGTGGTCGGCGCTGGCCGAGACCGGCGCCGACCAGATCTGGCGCTCCGGCGGCCTCGGACCCGCCCCGTACTCACTGCCGGTGATGCGCGAACTCCCCGACGGCTCCTACCTGTCGGAACTGGCGACGGACGCCGGTCCCGGCGAAGGTCCGGGGCCGGGGACCGCGGTCCGGGTGGTGCCGTGCGGCGACCGCACGGCCGCGCGAGCCGCCGCGGCGGGACCGGTGCTGGGCGCTCCGCTGCTGGTCACCTCGGTACTCGACAGCACGGTGCCGGCCGACGAGATCAGGGCCCGCTACGAACAGGCGGCCGTCGCGAGCGGCGACGGGGTCGCCCACTTCGTCGAGCAGATCACCGGGCCACGGGTGCTATTACGGTCGAAAAGCCCTGAACTCGTGCAGCAGGAAATATATGCCCTCCTGTGCACCTATCATGCCGTCGGACACCTGGTATCGCCGCCGCTTTCGGTGGGTCCGATTTCGACCGATCCGACCACTGGACTGGGGGAGTGGGCGGCGGTGAGGCCGCGTTAAGTCAGTAGCGCAACCCTTTGCTCCTGCGGGCACGCGTGTGCTGCAATAAAGTTCCCGCAGAGGGCGTGGAAGTGAACAGACACAAAGAGCCTCCGACCTGGTACGCAGAGGTATGCGGTCGGAGCCGAACGTCTCATCGCGGTGAACCGGATAATCAAGCGTCGCCGCGCCATGCGGCGGCGTTATGAGGGTTAAGGGTTAGTGAATGGAAGACCAGCGGTCTCACGGAGCCGGCAATCCGTTGACATGCGGGGACCGCTTGACACAGCACGATGCGGCGACGGCATGACGAGCGCGCGGAGACGGGGTCGCGCGCCCGCACCGAAATGGATCTCCCCCCTCACCGGGCTCGGCTCCAGGCTCTGGACCAAACGCAAGCTCGGTGACTGGCGGCTGCGCAATCGCATGCTGCTCCTCGTGCTCGTCCCGCTGATCGCGATCATTCCGCTGGCGGGCGTGCGCGTGTTCTCCGCGGTCGGCAACCTCCGGAGCGCGGCCCATATCCAAGGGCAGGCGCAACTCGCCCGGCAGGTGTCCACGCTGGTCAGCGCGCTCGACGACGAACGCGACCTCACCCAGTTGGCACTCACCGGGTCGGGTACCGCCAAGGACGACAAGCTCGCGGCGGCGCAACAGGCCACCAACGCGCAGGTGAAGGCGTTCGGCCAGAGCCTGGACGAACACCGGAGCAGCGTCGACGCGCTGCCCGCCGCCGTACGCCTGATCGGCGTGCGCGCCGAGGCCCGGCTCGGTGACCTGACCCCGCTGCGCGCCTCGACCAAGGGCCTCGCCCACGGCGCCAACACGCCGACCTTCAGCGCCTACAGCACGATCATCGGCAATCTGCTGGACTTCAGCCAGCAGCTCGCGGCGGTCGGCTCCGACCACACGCTCGGCAGCCTGGTCACCACGCTCGCCTCGATCGAGCAGATCGAGCAGCAGACGTCGAGCGAACGCGGCTTCATCGTCGACGCGCTCGACCGCGGCTTCACACTGGAGCTCAAGGAGAACATCGAGCAGGCGCACTTCGAGACCGCCAACGGCACCTTCACGAACAACGCGTCGACCTCGCTGCTCAACCTGTACCAGTCGACGGTCAGCGGCGACAAAGTCGGCGCGGCCGACGGCACCATCCAGGTGGTCGCCACCGCCGCGCAGGAGGACATCCCGCTCGACAGCCTCGGCATCACCAAGGCCACCGCGTTCCAGCAGATCACCGACAAGCTCGACGCCGTACGCACCGTCGAACGGCAGACCGTGGCGGACCTCAACGACCGGTCCTCGCACCTGCTGTCGGCCGTGCGCACCCAGCTCTACCAGAACATCGCCATCATCGTCGCCGTGGTCGCGCTGTCCTTCCTCGGCGCGCTGATCCTGGCCAGGTCCGTGGTCCGGCCGCTGCGCCAACTGCGGGTGTCCGCACTGGACGTGGCCGACAACCGGCTGCCGGGCGCGGTCCGCCGACTGCGCGACGTGAACCCCTCGGAGACGGACCGGCCGGTACGGGTCGAGCCGATCGAGGTGCAGTCGCAGGACGAGGTCGGCCAGGTCGCGCGCGCCTTCGACCGCGTGCACTTCGAGGCGGTCCGGCTCGCCACCGAGCAGGCGCGGATGCGCTCCAACGTCAACGCGATCTTCACCAACCTCTCGCGGCGCAGTGAGAGCCTGGTGCTGCGCCAACTCCAGCTCATCGACGACCTGGAGAACAGCGAGCAGGACCCCGGTCAGCTCACCGCCCTGTTCCAGCTCGACCACCTCGCCACCCGCATGCGCCGCAACAACGAGAACCTGCTGGTGCTCGCGGGCGAGGAGCAGAGCCGCCGCTGGGACCAGCCGGTGTCGCTGTTCGACCTGGTCCGCGCCGCGACCGCCGAGGTCGAGCAGTACGAGCGCGTGGTGCTCTACGAACTGCCCGACGTGGCGGTGGTCGGACATGCCGCCACCGACGTCGTCCACCTGATGGCCGAGATCATCGAGAACGCCACGACGTTCTCCGGCCCCGAGACCCAGGTGCTGGTGGGCGCCAAGATGCTCACCGCGGGCGATGTGGTCCTGGACATCGCGGACGCGGGCATCGGCATCCGGCCCGAGGAGCTGGAGCGGATCAACCGGCGGCTCGCCGAGCCCCCGGTCCTCGATGTCGCGACCTCCCGCCGCATGGGCCTGTTCGTGGTCGGCCGGCTGGCGGCCAAGTACGGCATCCAGGTGCGGCTGACGAGTACGGGCAGGACCGGCCTGAACGCGCTCATCCGGATCCCACTGACTTTGCTGGTGTCCGCGAGCGAGCTGGAGGTGGACGGCCCGCAGGTCTTCGACCAGTCGGCGCTGCGGCCCGGACCGTACGACACCGGCGAGACGGCCGGGCTGCCGGGCGGCGGGGTCGCGGCCGGACAGGCGGGCGACCCGCGCTTCGACGGCCCCTACGGGCCCGCGGGCACGCCCTCGCGCGGCCGGTCGTACGACGACGTTCCTGCGGGCCGCCACTCCGGTCAGCCCGACGGCGGCTTTCCGTGGTTCCACGACCAGGAGGAGGGCGGCGGCCCCGACGGCGACTTCTCGTGGTTCGCCTCGGAAGAGGAGGAGGCCGAGGCGGTCGCACGCCTGGAAGGGCACGGGTCCGACCGGTTACCGATCTTCGACGCGATGAGGTCGCAGTGGCCGGCCGGGCAGGGACCGCAGCAGGCGCGGCCCCCGCAGGGGCACGTACGTCCGCAGGTCCCGCCGCAGCCGCAGGCGCTGCCCCACCAGCGGGTCCAGCCGCCGGCCCAGCGTCCGCAGCCCCTGCCGCAGCCCCAACCCCAGGCGCAGCTCCGGCCGCAGGCGCAACCCCGCCCGCCGGCCCAGCCGCCGGGCAACCCCGGTCACCCGTCGCCCTCGTGGGCCCGGCCGGGACCCGAGGACGCGGGCGGCCAGGCGACCGGAGGCACGACCGCCCAGGGTCTGCCCCGGCGGGTGCCCCTGAACAACCTCTCGGCCGAGGCGCGCCCGCGCGGCCCGGTGCCGCAGCCGAACGCGGCGCCCACCGCCCCCCGCGCGGCGAACCTGATGAGGGATCGGCTGTCGAACTTCCACCAAGGGGTCAGACAGGGTAAGGATGGGTCCGACCGCGAGGGGCCCGGCCGGACGCCGGGCGGATCGGGTCCGCTATGAGCGGACTCACAGCTCCCACGACCTCCGTGTTTCCCGTGTTTCCCCTGTCCGTAGCGCCGTCGGACGACGTCCTCGGCAGCATAGGAAGCAGCTACACCCATGAGCGATCTGAGCAACGAAGCACAGAACCTGAACTGGCTCATCGCCAACTTCGTGAAGCAGGTGCCGGGAGTCGCGCACGCGGTCGTGATCTCCTCGGACGGCGTTCAACTCCTGGCCTCCGCGTCCCTGCCCAGGGACCGCGGCGAGCAACTCGCCGCGATGGCCTCGGGCCTGGCGAGTCTGACGCAGGGCGCGGCCCTGCTCTTCGAGGCCGGGGTGGTCACGCAGACCGTCGTCGACATGGAGAACGGATTCCTCTTCCTGATGTCGGTCAGCGACGGCTCCGTGCTGGTGGTGCTGGCCTCGCCGACCTGCGACATGAAGGTCGTCGGTTACGAGATGGCGTTGCTGGTCGAGCGGACCGGCGACGTCCTCACGCCCGACGTGCGCAGGGAACTGCAGAACGCGCTGGCCGGCTGAGGGCCGGCGCGATGGGCCGTCCGAATCACACCCGGAAGGATGTGCGTTCGTGAGTGGAGACCGAGACCGAAGGCGCAACTCGCCGTTCGTCCGTCCGTACGCCGTCACCCGCGGCCGGACGACGGCGCGGACCGACTTCGCGCTGGAGGCCCTGGTCGGTACGACCGCTCTCGCCTGGGAGAGCGGTGTGCGGTTCTTCCCCGAGCAGCAGGCGATCTGCCGGCTGTGCATGAACCTCACATCGGTGGCCGAGATCTCCGCGCTGATGAACATCCCGCTCGGCGTGACCCGCGTCCTGGTGGGCGACCTCGCCGAGAGCGGCTTCGTCATCGTCCAGCAGCCCACGTACGCCGAGGGCCGGCCGGACGTCACGCTGCTGGAGCGGGTGCTCACCGGGCTGCGCGGCCTCTGAGGCCGCGCGGTCGCGGTACCCGAGGTCCGGTCCCGCGCCGGTCCTGCCCTGTTCCCGGCCGTACGACGGCCGCGCCCGACGACCTACGGAGTGCCGTGCCCGAACTGTCCAGCCTCGCCCTGTCCTTCGGGGCCGCGGCACGGGACTACGACCGCTACCGGGTGGGTCCCTCGGCCCGGATGCTCGACTGGCTGCTGCCCGCGGACTGCCCCTCGGTGCTCGACCTGGGCGCCGGGACCGGTCTGCTGACCCGGTGGCTCGCCGAACGGGTCGAGGACGTCGTGGCGGTCGAACCCGACGCGCGCATGCGGCGGGTGCTCACCGGCGTCTGCCCGCGGGCGACGGTGCTCCACGGGTTCGGCGAGCGCATTCCGCTGCCGGACGCGCGGGTCGCCGCGGTCACGGTGTCCTCGGCGTGGCACTGGATGGACCCGGCCCTCACGCTCCCCGAGATCGCCCGGGTGCTCACCCCGGGCGGCTCGCTCGGCATCCTCTACACCCGCCGCGACCGGCGGGTGCCCTGGGTGGACGTGCTGGACGCCTACGTCCACGACGAGATGGGCAACGACGACTGGATCGGCGACCTGATCCAGCGCATGTCCGACGGACCGTGGCTCCCCGACGGTGTCCCCTTCGCGCCGCCGCAGGCTCATGTCGTCACCTGGACGGCCGAGTTGACCGTCGAGGAGGTCGTCGCGATGTTCGCCACCTACAGCAGGTACATCGCCCTGCCGGACGGCCAGAAGCGCGAACTCGCGGACCTGATCGGGGCGAAGGTCCGCGAGACGGCCGAGATGCGGGACGGCCTGGTCGTGATGCCCATGATCTGCCACGGCTGGCGCACCCGCCTGACCGCCTCCTGATCCGTCGGGCGGTCAGTTCGCGCGGGGCTCCTCGGCCTCCGCCGGCCGGGTCGCGGTGGCGATGCCGATCCGGTTCCAGGCGTTGGTCGCCGCGACGGTCCAGATCAGGCGGGCCGTGGCGTCGGGGCCGAGGAGGGTGGTGACCTCGGCGTGGACGGCGGCCGGGACGGCGCCGTCGGCGGGGCGGGTGAGGTGCCGCGCCAGGTCGAGGGCGGCGCGCTCGGCGGGCGTGAAGTCGGGGGAGTCGGGCCACTGGGGGAGAGCGGCGAGCTTGAGCGGAGGGTGGCCCGCCGCGAGGGCGGCCTCGTGGTGCAGGGCGGTGCAGTAGGCGCAGCCGTTCATCTGCGAGACGTGCAGGCTGACCAGTTCGGCGATCTCGGGAGCCAGGCCCTCGGCGGAGACCCGGGTCAGCTCGGTGAGCGCCTGGAGGGCGTCGGGGGCGGCGGCGGTGGGGTTGACCTGCGGCATGGGCGTGGCTCTCAGGGGTGTGGGGGCGGGGTCTGTTCGAAGCTGACCGGTGTCTCGGGGGTGAGCTCCAGGTCGGCGCCGGTCACCGGGGCGTCGGCGTGGATGAGGATGTTGTAGTGGTTGGGGAAGTGGCAGGCGTCAAAGCCGAGGACCGTGCCGACGGTCCGTCCGCCGATACGGACGGTGTCGCCGCGGTCGATGACACCGCCGCGGTCCAGTTCGACGAAGCCGAGGAAGCCCACGCGGTCGATCCGCGCCCCCGGCGCGCTGTCGGTGTGGTCGGTGGTGACCAGTTCATGGACCTCGCCCGCGCGCACGCAGCGGCTGGCGTGGGGTTCCAGGGCCATGCCGCGGTCGTCGCGGCGGTGGATCAGGACCTTGACCAGACAGCCGTGGACGGTGCGCTTGAGGCCGTCCTCGCGCGGGGCGGCAGCCCTTTCGGGGGTCGGCTCTTGAACGGTGGGCTCTTGAGCGGCGGGTTCTTGAGCGGTGGGCTCGTGCGTGGCGGCCTCGTGCGTGGCGGGCTCGTGCGCCGCGGGCGGGGTCAGCACGCCGTCACCTCCGTACGCCGGTACGCGGCCTCGACCAGCTCCAGGGCCGCCGTACCGCCGTGGTCGGCGCGGTACGGACCGCGGAGCCGGGCGGTGAAGTCCGCGAGGATCGCCGCGTACTCGTGCCGGAGCGAGGACTTGAAGCCCTGGTGCCCGGCCAGCATGTCGGCGTGGTGCACGGACCCGTCGGCCAGCGTGACCGTCACGTCCTTCAACTCGCCCGGATACGACCAGTCCAGCTCGACCGTGGCACGCGCGGCGCCGGAGACGGAGCGCAGCCCGATCGTCGCGGTGCGGTCGAGCCCCGTCCCGTCGTAGCCGATCCGGGCGGTCTCGACGGTCACCTCGCCCAGCAACAGCCGTACCAGGTCGAACGCGTTGGGCCCGTTGTCGGCGACGCAGCCGCCACCGCACCGGGCCGGGTCCAGATACCAGCGGTCCCGCCCGATGTGCTCCTCGATCCGCTCGAAGTACCGGACCGTGACCCGCTCGACCGGCACGTCCCGCGGCAGCCCGGCGGCCAGCGCCCTGACCGCCGCGTTGTAGCGCCGGTGGAAGGCGGTGAACAGCGGCACCCCGGACGCCTGCGCGAGCGCGGTCAGTCCGGCGCCCTCCGCGCCGGTGAGGGCCAGCGGCTTCTCCACGCACACCGGTACGCCCGCGCGCAGGAAGTCGGCGCAGAGCGCCGCGTGGGCGCCGTTCGGGACGGTGATCACCACGCCGTCGAGCGGCGGCCCGGCGGCGAGGAGTTCGCGGTGGTCGCGGTAGGCGGGTACGGCCCCGGACGCGTCCTGTCCGCCCCTGGCGGCGAGTGCGGCCGGGTCGCGGTCGCAGACGGCGGCGAGGCGGGCCGCCGGGGAGGCGTCGAGGGCGGCCAGGTAGAAGCGGGAGATGACGCCCAGGCCGACGACGGCGATCGGGTGCCGGGTCATCGGCGAAGGCCCCCGTCCAGCGGGGCGGGCGCGGTCAGGCCGAACCGCCCTGCCACATCGCCGAGTTCGCGGTACTGCCCGGCGGTGACCGGCACACCGTCCGCACGGTGGGCGTCGGCCGTCGCGCCCTCGGTCCAGCCGGGGTAGCGGACGGGGGAGGCGGGGTCGACCGGCGGGCAGGCGAGCAGGCTGCCGAACAGCGAGTCGGCGTCCGAGGCGACGTCCTCCCGCGGGCGGAGCATGGCGGGGGCGATGGCGGCGACCAGAGTGCCGATGTCGTCGTCGCGGCCCGAGGGGCGCCCGTCCCCGTCCAGCGCCTCGGGGGCCGGGCCCAGGCCGGAGCCGCTGACCAGACCGGCCAGCACCTCCACCGCGAGCCCGAGCCCGTAGCCCTTGTACGCGCCGGTCTCCGGCGCGCCGCCGAGCCAGCCGAGGTACGCCTGGCCGCGGTCGAAGGCCGCCGGGTCGGTGACCGGAAGCCCGGCCTCGTCGGTCAGCCAGCCCTCGGGCACCGCCCGGCCCGCGCGGGCGGCGGCGCGCACGCGTCCGGTGGGGACGACGGTGGTGCTCATGTCGAGCACGAACGGGTGGCGCGGCCCGGCGGGGGCCGCGACGGCGAGCGGGTTCGTGCCGAGCATCGTGACCCGGCCGCCCGGCGGGCGGGCGATGCGCTGACGGCCGCAGTTGGAGGCCACCAGGCCGACCATGCCGCGGTGCGCCGCGCGGGCCGCGTGGTACCCGGCGCAGCCCAGATGGGTGGCGTTGTGGACGCTGACCAGGCCGACGCCGAAGCGCTCCGCGCGCTCGACGGCCAGGTCCATCGCGTCGGCCGCGGCCCACAGGCCGAGCGCGCGCCGGGCGTCCAGGCGGACCGCGGCCCCGAGATCCACGGTACGGTCCGGCTCGGCCGCCGGGTCGGCGCGGCGCTCCTCGAACAGCGGCAGATACAGCAGGGTCAGATTCGTCACGCCATGGGAGCTCATCCCGGCCAGATCGCCGTAACACAGCGCCTCGGCCGCCGTGGCCGCCCGCTCCCCGGCGAGACCGCACCGCGTGAAGACGCCGGTGACGAAGGTCAGCAACTCCTCATACGCGAGGCGCACGGTACTGTCCGGCGCCCGCGCCGGAAGGGTCGACTGCGGCGGGCTCGACAACGGCATGGGGCTCGTTCCTCCTGCTGACGGGCGTGGACGGCGCAAGTGGCGTGGACGGCGCGGGAAGTGACGGCGGCGCGGACGGCGCGAGCGGTACCGCGGGCGCGGGCACGGGCACGGCAGGCGACACGGCCGCGTCGAAGGCGGCCAGGAGGCGCGGGACCGTGGCCGCGAAGGCGTCCAGGTCGGCGAGATCGGCGAACTCACCCGCGGCGTGGGCGCGGTTGGCGTCGAGGCTGCCGGGGCCCAGGACGACGGTGTGGGCGTCGGGCACGCCGGACATCCAGATCGCGTCGCAGGTGAAGGCGGGTTCGGCGGCGGGCCACCGCGGCACCTCGGCGCGGTCGAGCAGCGGACCGAGCCACGACGGGTCGCCGTCGAGCGCGGGCAGGCCGCGCTTGAGCCAGTCCAGCCGCAGGATGTCCGCCGCGTCGGCCGCGGTGCGGGCGAACCGCCGGCTGTGCCGGAAGGCGGCGCAGAAGGACTCCAGCCCCTCGGCGACGGCGTCGCCCAGCAGCCGCTCCAGCCGCCGTCCGGTGGCGGCCGAGCCGTAGGAGAGGTTGAGCAGCAGGTCGCCGCTGCCGTAGACGCGGTTGTGCAGGTCGCCGGTGCGCAGGCCCGCCACGCACACCTGCCCGTCGGCCGGGTCGAGTCGCGGGTCGAGCGCGGCGGCGAGGTGCTGGGCGAGATGGCCGAGCAGGACGGTGGCGTTGTGCCCCGCCCCGGGCCGGTCGTCGATCGCGTCACGGCCGCGGACGCTCAGCCGCGCGGTCATGGCCGCGGTGCTGCGGGTCAGGGCCCGGCCGCCGGTGGGTTCGCAGAAGACGTTGAGCCGCCCGTGGTGCCCGGCGTCCACGAGGGGACGGGTGCCGAAGGCGCCGAGCGCGCCGCCCTCCTCGCCGGAGACGGCCTGCACCAGAATCCGGGTGTCGCGGGGGAGTTCGGGCCGCTCCCGCAGGGCACGCCGCAGTCCGGCCAGCAGCGCGACGGCCGGGCCCTTCGCGTCGATCGCGCCTCTGCCGTGGAAGCGGTCACCGTCGAACGAGACCGGTTCGAGGCCCGCGACGGTGTCGAGGTGGACGTTGAACATCACCGTACGGTCGCGCGGTGCCCCGGCCGGGCCGAGGGCGAGCACCAGGCTGGGCTGGCAGGCCAGGAACTCCGGCCGCTCGGCGGCGGCTTGACGTACCAGGAGCGGTACGTCGTCGCGGTCGACGCAGGCGGGCGGCGGGGCCGCGTGGTGCAGGACGGTGAAACCGAGTTCGGCGGCGGCCCCCGCGTAACGGCGCTGCGCCTCCCACAGCGCGGGTGCGGGCGCGTCGGGGCCGCATTCGAGCGGGCCGGCCGTCGGCAGGGCGAGCAGGTCGAGCAGCAGGGCGCGGTCGGCGGAGCTGAGCGGGCTCACCGAGCGGGCTCCCGCAGCGCCGCCCCGTCCGGCGGGGTGTGCGCGATGGTGCCGCCGGGCACCCGCGCGCACGCGTCCAGCAGATTCCGCAGCGCCACCCCGCTCCTGACGAAGGCGGCGTGGCACCGCTCCTCCGGATCGCGGTGGTCCTCGTGCGGCCGTACGGCGATGTGCGGTTCGATCGACAGCGCGCCCCGGTAGCCGTGGGCCAGCAGGGCGCGCAGACAGTCGGCGATCCGCAGGTCGCCGGTGCCCGGCTCGCAGTAGGCGGGGCGGCCGTCGGGGGCGATGACGGCGTCCTTGACGTGGACGTGCAGGATTCGGTCGGCGTACGGCAGCAGTTCGGTCAGCAGCCGGTGGCCGTCGTAGCCGTACGCGGGGCCGTTGCCGGTGTCGAAGAGCAGGGCGAGCCCCGGGCCCGCGGTCTCCAGGAGGCGGACCGTACGGGTCGCGTCGGCGCCCGCCCAGCCGGAGCAGTTCTCGTGCAGCAGCGTCAGGCCCGACTCGGCGGCGCGGTGGGCGAGTTCGCGGACGCGGCGCAGCGCCTCACGCTCCCAGGCGTCGGCGTCGAGCCCGTCGTTCGGGAAGGACATCACGCGGACGAAGCGGGTGCCGAGCCGGGCGCATCGCTGTTCCAGGACCGCGAGTTCGGCCAGGTCGGCGGCGAAGTCACCGGTCACCGGGCGGGCCCAGCCGCCGATCCTCGCGTCCACCGCGGCGACCGACACCCCGGCGTCCGCGAGCGTCCCCGCGACCCGGTCGAAGGCGGTAGGGGACAGGTCGGCGACCGGCGTGCCGTCCACGGTCCGCAGCTCGACCGACCGCCAGCCCAAGGCGCTGACGGCCGCGATCTGGCCCTCCACGCCGAGCGCGGCCTCGTCGCCGATCCCGGTGAGGCGCAACGGCTCGTCCGCCCGTACGGCGGTCTGCTGTTCAGTGGGCACCGGCCAACTCCCTTCGTGGGCCCGAGGCGTCGGGCGGGGCCGCCAGATTCTTGGCGTCGGTGAGCAGGCCGACCACGCGCGCCTGTCGCGCGAAGTCCGTGGGGCAGGGGCCGTCGTCCCCGGCGAAGTCGGCGTAGGCGCGGAGCATGAACGCGGTCAGGGCGTCGTCGCGGAACACCTCGCGGTCCCCGGCCGGGCATTCCGGTGTGGTCAGCCGCAGTTGGGCGTAGTGGTCGCCGGCGTCGGCCGGGTAGTGGCCGACGGCGGTGCCGCCGTCGAATCCGAGCGTGATCCGGCGCTCGCGCACCGGGGAGGTGAGGTCGGAGCGGATGTCGGCGAGCACGCCGTCGCGGTGGGCCAGGCGCACCTCGGCGCCGCCGAGCCGGGGCAGCCGCCGTCCGTCCACGTCCAGGTCGGTGCACGAGGCGCCGACCACCTCGGCGTCCCCGGCCAGTCGCAGCAGGACGCCGAGCGCGTGCGGGATCTCGATGTCGAACGCCGTGGGGTGCCCCGAGGTGGCGAGCGTGCGCTGGAAGCGCGGCTTGTCCTGCACGACCGAGATCTGCCGCAGCGCGCCGAGACCGGGCCGCTCCTCCACGAGGGCGATCAGCCGGTCGGTGAGCGTGCTCGCCAACCAGGGCGCCACGACGGTGGCTTGGACACCGGGCCGCCCCACCAGCTCCACCAGCCGCGCGAGATCGCGCGGACCCGCCGCGAGCGGCTTCTCCAACAGCAGCCTGCGGAAGCCGAGTCGGAGCAGTTCGGCCACGACCTCGGCGCGGGCGAGCGGCGGGGTGCAGATGTGCACGACCGTGTGCTCCGGGTCCAGCGACTCCCGCGCCCGCGCGAGCGAGTCCACGACGCTCAGACCGGTGTCGCCCGCCGCCCTGGCCCGTTCGGCCGGGTCGCGGTCGAAGGCGATCACCGGCTCCGGCGCGAAGAGCCGGGGCCGCAGGTCCCGCGCCTTGGCGAGGACCGGCAGGTGCAGACCCGCCCCCGCGCGGCCGAGGCCGAGGACCATCGTGCGCAGCGGCATCTCCTGCGTCAGCCTTCCGTCGACTTCGGTGGGGGCGGGGGAAACGAAGCGGAACAGGGCGGTACGGGACAGCGGGGGGAAAGCGCCGGGCGCCGGGGGGAGTTGCGGAAAATGAGGGCAGGGCGCGACGACGTCGGTCAGCCTGCTCGCCCGAACCGGGCGAAGTCAAACAAACGCGCCGATAGCGCCCTTTTGTGTGAATCCCCCCGTCGGCCGCGCCGCCGACCCCCGTCCGGCCGAGGGCCTGGCATAGCGTCGGCCTCCAGCGCGTCCGGGACGCCCGGTTCGTCCGACACGACCGGGCGAACCGCCGCGTCCGGACGAGCGACAGCGTCCGGATGAGCGACCGCGTCCGGATGGACCAGCGCATTCGGCGTACCCGGCGTATCCGGGCAGCAGAGAGGCGGAGATGGACCTCCAGCACACCGTCGACCCGCGCGAACCGGCCCCCGCCGACGTGCCCTTCTTCACCCAGGCCGAGTCCTTCTCCGCCCTCTGGCCGCGGATCGAGCGGCACCTGTCGGAGATGTTCGAGGACGGGAAGTTCTCCCACGGCAGCAAGGTGGCGGAGCTGGAACGGGCGCTCGCCGCCTACACCGGCGCCCGGCACGTCATCGGGGTCAACAGCGGCACCGACGCCCTGGTCCTGCTGCTGCGCGCGGCCGGTCTGCGGCCGGGGGACGAGGTCGTCGTCCCGGCCTTCAGCTTCGTGGCCTCCGCCTCCTCGGTCGTCCTGGCGGGCGGGCGGCCGGTGTTCGCGGACATCGACCCGGTCACGTACGCCCTCGACCCCGCCTCGGTGGAGCGCGTGCTCACCCCGCGCTGCCGCTTCCTGATGCCGGTCCACCTCTTCTGCCAGCTCGCGGACGTGGAACGGCTCGGCGAACTGGCCGGGCGGCACGGGCTCACCGTGGTCGAGGACAGCGCCGAGGCGATCGGCATGCGCCGCGAGGGCGTCCACGCGGGGCTGTTCGGCGCCGGAGGGGTGCTGTCGTTCTTCCCGACCAAGACCCTGGGCGCGATCGGGGACGCGGGGGCGGTGCTCACCGACGACGACGAGATCGCCCGTACCGTGGACGCGCTGCGCCACCACGGCCGGTTCGGGCGCACCATCGCGGACTTCACCACCATCAACACCAGCAGTTCGCTGCCGGGCTGCAACAGCAAGATGGACGACGTGCAGGCGTCCGTACTGCTCGCGAAGCTCACCCGGCTGGACGCGGACATCGCCCGCAGGGAAGCGCTGGCCGACGCGTACAGCCGGCGGCTGGCCGGAACGCCGGGAATCCTGCGGCTGCCGACGGTCGTGGCCCGCGGCGGCACGGCCGATCCGGTCTTCTACGTCTATCTGATCGAGGCCGAGCGCCGTGACGAGCTGGCCGGGCACCTGGCCGCGCACGGCGTGAGCACCGAGACGTACTACCCGAGCCCGCTGCACCTCCAGCCCTGCTTCGTCGAACTCGGCCACCAGCCGGGCGACTTCCCCGTGGCCGAGGCCGCCTGCGCGCGCACCCTCGCGCTGCCGCTCTACCCCGATCTGACCACCGAGGCCGTGGACCGGGTCTGCGATCTGGTCCAGGACTTCTTCTCCGGAGCCGGAGCCCGCCCATGACGCCCGCGACCACGCCGACGCCCGCGACCGCTCCCGTGCCTCCGACGCCCACCACCGTGCCTGCGCCTCCCGCGCCCGCGACGGCCCGGGGCGACCGCCCGCGGCTGCCGTTCTTCCCCCCCGACCTGTTCGAGGCCGACCGCGAGCACCTGCTGCGCGTCGTGCGCGAGACCGGCACCGGACCGGCCCAGAAGTTCATCCTCGGCGAGCACACGGCCCGCTTCGAGCAGGCCCTGCGCGAACAGCTCGGCGCCGCCGACGTCGTCGCCTGCGGCAGCGGCACCAGCGCGCTGACCCTGGTGCTGGCCGCGATGGACGTCGGCGCGGGCGACGAGGTCGTAGTCCCGGCCTTCGGCTGCGCGCCGCTGGCCGGTTCGGTCGTGGCGCTCGGCGCGACACCGGTCTTCGCCGATATCGACCCCTGGACCATGGTGGTCGACCCCGACGACATGGAACGCCGGATCACCCCGCGCACCAAGGCCCTGATGCCCGCTCACCTGTTCTCGGTGATGGCGGACATGCCGCGCCTGACCGCGCTCGCGCGGGACCGCGGGCTGCGGCTGGTCGAGGACTCCGCCGTCGCGCAGGGCGGCGTCCAGGGCGGGGTTCCCGCGGGGCTGGCGGGCGAGGCGGGGGTCTACTCCTTCGTCCAGGTGAAGACCTTCGGCACGGCGGGGGAGGGCGGCGCGGTCGTCACCCGCGACGCGCAACTGGGCCGTACGGTACGGATGCTGCGCAACCACGGGCAGGACGGCGTCCACCGCTTCGTCCACCACCGGATCGGCTGGAACAGCCGGTTCGACGAGGTGCTCGCCGCCTTCCAGCTCCACCGCCTGCCGGGGCTGGCCGGCCGTCTGGAGCGCCGCGCCCGGATCGCCGGTCACTACACCGAGCGCTTCGCCGACCTCGCCGAGCGCGGTGTCCTCGCCCCGCCGCCCGGCCGCGACGGCCGCTGCTATTACGTCTACACGCTCCAGTGCGACCGGCGCGACGCGCTCAAGGCGCACCTGGCCGAGCGCGGTGTCGACTCGCACGTCTACTACCCGCTGCCGCTGCCCCGCCAGCCCGCCTTCTCCGGCTTCGCCGCCCCCGGCGACAGCTGGCCCGCCGCGGAACGCGCGGGCGAGCGGATCCTCTCCCTGCCCGTCTACCCGCACCTGAGCGACGCGCAGGTGGAGTACATCGCCGACGCCGTCAGGGAGTTCGCCCTGGCCCCCTGACGCCCGCGGTCCGCCGACAGGCGCTAGAGCCGTACGACGCGCTCCCCTGACAGCCGGCCCGTCGTGTCGAAGAGCAGCCGGGCCGCCTTGGTGATCGCGCCCAGGTCGTAGGCGCGGTGGGCCTGGAGCAGGACGACCAGGTCCGCCTCGGCCGCGGCCGACAGCGCGTCGTCGTACCGCCGCAGCCGGGGGTCCGCCAGCGGCAGGTCCGCCGCGTGCGGGTCGTGCCAGCCGACCCGCGCGCCGAGGCCGAGCAGCCCGCTCGCCACCTCGAGCGCGGGCGACTCGCGCAGGTCGTCGGTGTCGGGCTTGTACGCGGCGCCGAGCAGCGCGACGCGGGCGCCCGGCAGCGGCACCCCGCGGTCCTGGAGCAACCGCGAGGCGCGCGCGACGACATGGCCGGGCATGACGCGGTTCGCGCGCAGGGCGGCCCGTACGACCTGGAACGCGTCGGCGGGCGCGCCTTGCAGCAGGTAGACCGGGTCGACCGGGATGCAGTGCCCGCCGACGCCGGGGCCGGGGCGGAACGACTGGAAGCCGAAGGGCTTCGTCGCCGCGCACGCCACCACGTCCCACACGTCCGCGCCCACGTCGTGGCAGTAGCGGGCGAATTCGTTGACCAGGGCGATGTTGACGCTGCGGTAGGTGTTCTCCAGCAGCTTCGCCAGCTCCGCCTCGCGCGTGCCGCGGGCCACGATCACCCGGTCCACGAAACGCTCGTACAGCGCCGCGCACTGCTTGGCGCACACCTGCGTCACCCCGGAGACCACCTTGGGCGTGTTGCCGATGCCGAAGAACTGGTTGGCCGGATCGACGCGCTCGGGGGAGTAGCCGAGGTGGAAGTCCCTCCCCGCGACCAGCCCCGACGCCTCCAGCAGCGGTCTGGCCAACTCCTCGGTGGTGCCGGGGAACGAGGTCGATTCGACGACGACCAGCGTTCCCGGCCGCAGATGCGCGGCGACCGTACGACAGGCGGCGGTGAGCGGGCCGAGGTCGGGGCCTCCTTCGCGGGTCAGGCCGGTGGGGACGCAGATCGCGACGGCCTGGGCCCGCGCGAGCGGCGCGGGGTCGGTGTCGACGGCGAAACCGGCGGCGAGCATCCGGGTCACGTCCGCGTCGGTGACGTCACGGACCGGGGACCGCCCGCCGCGCAGCGCGGCGACCGTCGACGGCGCGATGTCGTATCCGGCCACCGCGAGCCCGGCGTCGGCGGCGGCGCGGGCGAGGGGCAGACCCACGTATCCCAGGCCCACCACCAGCAGATCGAAGGACATGACCGAGACTCCCCGGGGACGGTGGGCGCTGCGCGACGGGCGGTCCGGGAAGGCGCCCCGGGGCCCGCTCACCGCGATCTTGAACCAGTCCCCGCCCGGCCCGTGCGTGTGGCGGCCGGGCGGCGGTCATGAGGGTGAATTCTTCACCCTGTCGGCGCTGGTCCGGCCTTCGCGGGAGCCGGGAGCGGCCGGTGACGACCCGCGTCCGGCGCCGACGAGCAGCGGGCCGGGCCACGATCGGGCCATCGGGCTCCCCGCGACACGGCGACGGCGGCACATCCCGCAGTCATATGCGAACCTTCTTCCGATATGGTCCACTTCGTGCGAACCCGGACATTCGGTCCGGACCGTTCGAGGAGAGTTCATGACCCGTTTTGTCACGGCGAAGCGTGCCGCTGTCGCAGCCACCGCCACCGGCGCCGCAGCCCTCGCCCTGGTGGCCGGTTCCTCCGCCACCGCCACCGCGACCGCCACGCAGGTACGCGCCACCCCGCCGTCGCTGACGCTGGACTTCAGCGGCAACAACAGCGCGGGCGCCGCCGCCAGCACCGTGGGCGCGGGCTTCGGCGGCAGCGCCACGGTCAAGGACTCCTCCGGGAAGCCGGTCGGCACCGCCTACGACATGTGCGACAAGGACGCCATCTCCGCCAAGGAGGTGACCGCGTTCTGCCACGCGAACATCGTCTTCAACGGCGGTGACCAGGTCGCCCTCTCGGTGGTCTTCCCGATCCAGAACCCGCTCACCGCGACCTACCCGAAGTCCTTCGACGGCGTCGTCGTCGGCGGCACGGGCGCCTACAAGGGCCTCACCGGCGCGGCCCACTTCACCAACACCGCGCTCGCGGTCTACACCGTGAGCTGGGACGCCTGAGGGATCTGAAGTCCTTTCCGGTGGGCCGCCGTCCGGACGGCGGCCCACCGCCACCCCGCCCACGCACCGGAGAGTCCATGCCAGCCGCGAGTCCCGGCACGACCACCGCCACGGCGGCGACGGCCGACCGCCCCGAAGGCGACTACGCCTTCGACAACGACAGCCCGTACGCCACCGAGCAGCACCGCTGCCTGGCCGCCGCGCACGACGCGATCACCACCGCGCGGCTGGCGGAGACCGGCGTCGGCCCCGGCTGGGACTGCCTGGAGGCGGGAGCGGGCGGCGGCAGCGTCGCCCTGTGGCTGGCCGACCGCACCGCGCCCGGCGGCAGCGTGCTGGCCACCGACATCAAGCCCGAGCACATCCCCGCCCGCCCCGGTCTCGAACAGCGCCGCCACGACATCGTGCGCGACCCGCTCCCCGACGCGGCCTTCGACCTCGTCCACTCCCGCCTGGTGCTCACCCACCTGCCCCAGCGGCGGGCCGTGCTCGGCCGGCTGCTGCGCGCCCTGCGGCCCGGCGGGCACCTCCAGTTGGAGGAGTTCGACATCGACTACGCGCCGGTGCTCCTCGCCCCCGACGAGCGCACCCGCGCGGGCTACGAGGCGTTCCGGGCGGCCAAGGGCCGCGTGCTGCGGGCCGCGGGGGCCGACCCCGCGTGGGGCCGCACCTGCGCCGCCGACCTGCGGGCCGCCGGATTCACCGACATCGAACCCGTACCGCACCTCGTGCCCTGGACGGCGGACTCCCCGGGCCTGCGGCTGCAACTGCACCACACCTACCACCTGCGGGACGCGCTCCTGGAGCACGGGATGACGGAGGACGAACTGCTCGCGGCGCGCGACGCGATGCGCCACCCGGACTTCCGCGCCGCCTCCTGCGTCCTGTACTGCGTCCAGGCGAGGCGACCGGAGTGACGGCCACCGCGGCCGGCCCCCGTACCACCGCGGCGCCGCGTATCGGCACGGCGCCGGTTTCCGCGCGCGACGGCGCGCCCGCCACGGCCGTCCGGCTCGCCGTCGCCCACCTGCGGGCGCTC
Source organism: Streptomyces sp. NPDC024632 (assembly GCF_055559175.1). Classification (NCBI taxonomy): domain Bacteria; kingdom Bacillati; phylum Actinomycetota; class Actinomycetes; order Kitasatosporales; family Streptomycetaceae; genus Streptomyces; species Streptomyces sp. NPDC024632. The sequence continues at coordinate 76,492 of NZ_JBVHLD010000016.1, read as the reverse complement.
GGCTGCGGCACCGAGCACGGCAGGTCGGGCGCGTTCACCGCGCACTACGGCCTGGTCCGCGCGCGCTGCGAGGTGAGCTGGGCCGGGCCCGTGGACCTCCCGCTGACCAGCGAGGCCGACGTACAGGCCGCGTGCGGTCTGACGCAGGTGCACGGCCGCCGCTACGGTGCACCGACCCCGCTCGGCGTCGACTACGCCTCCTGCGTCGCGGGCGCGCTCGCCGCCACCGGCACCCTCGCCGCGCTGGCCGCCGGGCCCGCCGACGACGGCGGCGAGATCCGCGTCACCACCTCGGTCGCCCAGGCGGCGCTGCTCTCGGTCGGCCAGTACCTGGCCGCCGCGACCGCGGCCGACGACTGGCCGGAACGCCACGCACCCGGCGGCCCGCCCTTCGCCGCCGCCGACGGCGTCCGGTTCGAACTGGAGACCCTGGACCCCGAGGCGTGGCGCGGCTTCTGGTCCGCGCTCGGCGTGGACCGCGCGGACGCCGCACGCGGCTGGCTCCCCTTCCAGCAGCGGTACGCCACCGCGGTCTGCCCGCTCCCGCCCGCCCTCCACGAGGCCGTCGCCCGGCTGCCCTTCCCCGAACTCGGCCGCCTCGCCGACGCGATCGGCGTGGATCTGACCCCGGTCGCCGCGGGGCCGCCCCCGTGGGCGGACGGCGACGAGCGGCCCTGGCGGCTGCGCCCCACCGGCCCGACGGCCGCGCCGCAGGCCGCGCCCGGCACCGGGGCGCCGCTGGACGGGGTGACCGTCGTCGAGGTGTGCCGCCGCGTCCAGGGACCGCTCGCCGGGCACCTGCTGCGGCTGCTCGGCGCGCGCGTCGTCCGCGTCGAGCCGCCGGGCGGCGACCCGATGCGGGGCATGCCGCCCATGGCGGGCGGCACATCGGCCCGCTTCACGGCCCTGAACGACGGCAAGGAGACGGTGGAGGCGGATCTCACCACCGCGTCCGGCCGCGCCGCGGTCCGCGAACTCCTCGCGGGGGCCGAGGTGTTCCTGCACAGCCTGGCCCCCGGCAAGGACCGGCGGTCCGGGCTCGACGCCGACACCCTGACCGCCCACCGCCCCGGCCTGGTGCACGCCGCCGCCTCCGGCTGGGGCGACGAGCGCGGCTCCCGGCCTCCCGTCGGCACCGACTTCCCCGTACAGGCGTGGACGGGCCTCGCCGCCCTGGTCACCCCGCCGGGACTGCCGCCGACACCGTCCCTGCTCACCCTCACCGACGTGCTCGGCGGCGTGATCTGCGCGGAAGGCGCCGTCGCGGGGCTGCTCGCGGCCCGGCGGACCGGGCGCGGACAGGCCGTCACCTCCTCGCTGCTGTCCGCCGCCCGGCTGCTGTGCGGGCCGCGGTTCCGCTCGGCTCCCGCGCGGACGACGGTCCCCGACCGCGCCGACCTGACCGACCTCGCGGCGGACCCCCGCCTCGCGCCCGCCCTCGACCGCGACCTGTGCACGCGGGCCGCAAACCCCTGGGAGTTCCACCGATGACCACTCCGGTGGAGACGCCGACCGACGCGACACCTCCCGTACGGGCGGCGGCCGGACGCACATGGCGGTCCCGCAACGGCCTCGTGCTGCGCGACACGGTCCCGGCCCCGCTGCGGCGGCGCTGGGCCCGGCGTGAGGAGTGTCCCGACACGGGGCTGTACGCGGCCTTCGCCGAGCACGTACGCGACCACGGCGACCGGACGGCCGTACGCACTCCCGGCCTCGCGCTGACCTACCGCGAACTCGACGTGCGGGTACGCGGGATGGCGTCGGCGCTGGGCGCGCTCGGCGCGGGCCCCGGCGATGTGGTCGGCATCCGGCTGAACGGCGGCTGGCCCGCGCTGGCCACGGACCTCGCCGTCGCCGCCGTCGGCGCGGTCGCCCTACCCTGGCCCACAGGGCAGGGCACCCGCGAGAGCCACGCCCTGCTGGAGCTGTCCCGCGCCCGCTACATGGTGAGCGACACCCCACTGGACCACCGGCACGGCCCGCTCCCGTACCTGGAACGCCTCACCACGGTCGGGGAACTCCTCTACGGCGACCCCGACGGATGCGTCCCCGCCGTCGTGGACCCCGAGGACCCGGCCCGCGTCCTGGTCTCCTCGGGCTCCGAGGCCGCGCCCAAGATGACCGCCTACAGCCACAACGCGCTGCTCGGCGGACGCGGCAGTTACGTGGACGCGGTGCTGCGCGGCGGCGGCGGACACGACACGGCCACCGGCACCCGCCAGGACACGCCAGGCGGCGACCCCGGCACCGGCGAAAGCGCCGAGGACAGCGGCCCGGCCGCGCTCGTCCTCGTCCCGCTCGCCTCCTCCTTCGGCTCCTTCGGACTGGTCGCCCTCGCCCGCTGCGGCGCGACCCTCCACCTGCTGGACCGCTTCGACCCCGGCGCCGCCCTGCGCGCCGTCACCGACTGGCGGCCCACCCACGTCGTCGCCGTACCCACCATGCTGGGCCGGATCGCCGACCACCCCACCGTGCCCGGCGAGGACCTGGGCTCGCTGCGGGCCGTCGTCTCCAGCGGCGCCCCGCTCACCTCCACCGTCCTCGCCGCCGCGCTGCGCCGCTTCGGCCGCCCGGTCACCAACGTCTACGGGTCGAGCGACGGCGTGAACTGCCGTATCACCTGGACCGGTTCTGACGGCGACGTCCGCCGCGTCGGACACCCGGACCCGCGCGTCACCGACCTGCGCGTCTGCGGCGCCGACGACCGGCCGCTGCCCGCGGGGCACAGCGGCGAGATCCAGGCCCGCGGCCCGATGAGCCCGCTGGCCTACGTCGGCGCGCCCGACCTCGACCTGCGCTACCGCACCGACGACGGCTGGATCAGGACCGGTGACCTCGGGGTCTTCGACGCCGACGGTTCGCTGCGCGTCCTGGACCGGATCAGGCAGACCGTGATCCGCGGCGGCTGGACGATCAGCCCCGCCGAGGTCGAGGCGGAGCTGCACACCCACCCGCACGTCGCCGAGGCCGCCTGCGTACCCGTCCCCGACCCGGATCTCGGCGAGCGGCTGTGCGCCTTCCTGGTCCAGCGACCGGGCACGGAGCCGCTGACCGTCGCGGCGCTGTCCGCGTATCTGACCGGCGAGCGCGGTCTGGCCCGGCGCAAGCTGCCCGAACTCGTGCTGCACCTGGACCGGTTGCCGATCGGGGCCACCGGCAAGGTCTGCCGCCGCACCCTCGCCGCCGCGGCCCTCGCCCGCCCGCCAGAAGACCCGGTACGCGCCCCCCGGCGCTGAGCAGCGCCTGAGCCACACCGCACCGCAGGAGGAGCACCCGCCCATGGAACCCGCGCCCGTACTCGACACCGCGGCCAGGCCCCCCGTCGGCGCCGTTCCCGCCGCCGACACCTCGCCGATCGCGCCCGGCAGTTGGCGCGCCTACGCCAAGCTGGCCAAGCTGGACATCCTCGACTACTACCTGAGCATCCCGCTGGCCGCCGCGATGCTCGTCCCGTTCGGCGTCGTCACCGGGGCCGGGCTCGTCACCGGGGCCGGACTCCGGCCCGAGACCACGGGACGCGCCGCGCTCGTGCTGGTCCTGTTCTTCCTGGGCGAACTGACCATGGTGGCCGGGATGGTCGCCTTCGACGACGTGACCGGCTACCGCGACGGCAGCGACGCGGCCAACTACGGCCCGGACGCCGCCGCCCGCCGCCTCGCCCGTAAACCGCTGGTCGCCGGGACGCTCACCGAGCGGCAGGCGATCCGGTTCGGCTGGGCGGCGGTCGCGCTGTGCGCGCTGTTCTGGGGCGCGGCCGTCCTCGCCGCTCCCGCCCGGCCGCTGTGGGCGGTGCTCGGCACGGCGGCCTGCGCGCTCTTCGGGTTCCAGTACTCCTGGTGGCTGAAGTTCAGCTACCGCGGCGGCCAGGAGATCTTCCTGGCCGCGCTCGGCTGGGGCTATGTGCTGCCGCTCTTCGGCCTGCTGAACGGCGGCGCACCCGGCTTCGTCGTCGTGCAGGCGCTGATCTTCGGGCTCGGCCCCGTGCTGTTCGGCGTCTACTCCAACATCAACGACCGGGACGGGGACCACGCGGTCGGGCGGCTGACCGTGGCCGCCGTCGCCTCCGAGCGCGGCAACTCCGCCTTCATCGCCGGGGTTTCCGGGCTGGAGGCCCTGCTGATCGTCGTCCCCGCCGCCGCCGGGATCGCGCCGTGGTGGTTCCCGCCGCTCATGTCGCCCGTCCTCGTGCTGCGCGCCCGCCAGTGGGTACGCGGCAATCGGCGCGGTGACGTCCTGGGGGCCCGCACCCGCGGCATCCGGCTGCACCGCCTCGCCACCGCGCTGATGATCGCGGCCGACCTGCTGCTGGCGGTGACCCGGTGACCAAGCCCCTCGACCCCGGCATCGTCTTCGACGCGCTCGCCCGCCGCGGCTCGCCGACCGTCGTCCACCTCAGCCGCCCCCTCGACCTCGCGCCCGAGGAGGGCACCCGGTGGACGGTGCCCCAACTGGCCGGCCTGGTACGGGACACCGCCGCCCGGCTCGCCGCGGCGGGAGCGGGCCCCGGCGACCACGTGGCCGTCGTCAAGCGCAACCACTGGGACTACGTCCTGCTCGCCTGCGCCGCCGTCCGGATCGGCGCCGTCCCCGCGCTGCTCTCCGACCACCTCGCCCCCGAGGTGCTCGACACCCTGCTCGAACGGCTGCGCCCCGCCGTCCTGGTCACCCAGACGCACCTGCTGCGCAAGGCCGCCAGAGCCGATGTCGAGCTGGCGCGCCACAGCGCGTGCACGCTGACCCTGGACAGCGCGAGCCTGCACGACTCGGTACCGGACGACACCCGGCCGCCCCAGCCGGTCCGCTCCTTCCACGACCTGCCCGCACGGCCGCTCGCCCCGATCCACCGCCGCGGTGACGGCGAGCCGCTGGCCGTGCACCACACCTCGGGGACCACCGGCGTGCCCAAGCTGGTCGTCCACTCCACCACGACGCTCATCCGGCGGCTCGCCGGATTCGAGGCCAGGCGCTGGCCCGTGGTCACCCCGCGCGCCGGCGACACCGTCGCCAGCGCCATCTCCTTCGCGCACGGCCGCGCGCTCGCCTGGACCGTCAGCGCGCTGTGGCACCAGCCCCGCGAGGCCGTGATCGTCGCCGACTCCGATCCCGACGCGGCCCGCCGCACCCTGACCGCGCACCCGCCCACCGTCCTGGAAGCGCTGCCCTCCACGTATGTGCGCTGGCAGCGCCTGGCCGCCGAGCCCGACAGTCCCTTCCGGGACGTACGCATGTACATCTCCACCTTCGACGCCGTCCACCCGCCGACCGTGCGGGTCTTCCTCGACGCCAGCCGGCGCGCCCGGCCGCTGTGGATGCAGGGCTGGGGCCAGACCGAGACCGGGCCGCTCACCTTCCGCTTCCTCACCCGAGGGGCGCTGGCCCGGCGCGCGGAGCGCCACCCCACCACCCGCGACCTCGGCCGTCCGGTCCCCGGCTGGGTCGGCCTGCGGGTGGTGGACCCGCGCACCTTCCAACCCGTGCCGCGCGGACAGGTCGGCCTCGTCCTCACCCGGACCAAGGCCCGCTGCCTCGGCTACCTCGGCGAACAGGACCGCTGGGACGAGAAGGCGCACGGGCCCTGGTTCAACACCGGAGACCTCGCGGTCCGTACGCGCGGCGGCTCGCTGATCCTGCTGGACCGGGAGGTCGACATGATCCCGGGGCTGAGCTGCGTGGAACTGGAGGACGTCCTGCACGACCGGCTGCCCGAGGTCGAGGAGGCCGTCGTCCTCGGCGTCGTGGACCGCGACCCGCAGACCGTCCTGGTCGTCAACGCGCCCATCGACCCGGCCCGTTGGCGGCACGCCGTACGCGACCTGCCCGCGCTCGCCGAACCCCTCACGGTGGACTGGGACGCCGTCCCGCGCACCGCCACCGGCAAGGTCCGCCGCCACGAGCTGCGCGACCGCTACCTCGCCGGCACCGCCACCCACGGAACCGGGAGATGGACGTGACGGACCTCGACGTCGCGGTCGTCGGCGGCGGCATCGGCGGCCTCGCCGCCGCCTACCGGCTGCAACGGGCGGGCCGCTCCGTGCGGGTCTTCGAGGCCGCCCCACGCGTCGGCGGACGCATGGCCAGCTCCCTCGTCGACGGCTGCCTCGTCGACGAGGGAGCGGAGACCATCGCCACCCGCGGCTACCAGGCCACCTGGCGCCTCATCGACGAACTCGCCGTGCCGCCCGCACACCTCACCCCGGTGCGGGCCGGATTCGCCCTCTGGCACGAGGGCCGCGCCCACGCCCGGCTCGGCCACCCGGCGGGGCTGCTCACCGGGGCGGGCATGTCCTGGCGCGGGCGGCTGGACTGGCTGCGCTTCACCGCCCGACTGCTGCGCCGCCGCGGGGACTTCGACGCCGACCGGCCCGAACTCGCGCCGCCCGGCACGGCCACCCTCGCCGAGTACGCCCGCGCCTACCACCCCGACGTGCACGACCGCCTGCTCCAGCCGCTGTCGGGCCACTGCTTCGGCTGGCACTCGGAACGCTCGGTCGCCGCCCCCATGCTCGCCACGCTGCTCGCGGTCGGCGGCGCCGGAGCCCGCTGGACCACCTACACCACCGGCATGGACACCCTCCCGCGCGCCCTGGCCGAACGGGTCCCCGTACAACTCGGCAGCTCGGTCACGGCCGTTGAGCGGACCGGCGCGGACGAGGCACGGCTGCACCTCGCCGACGGCGGGATCTTGACGGCGCGTCAGATCCTGATCGCCGTACCGGCACCGGTCGCGCTGTCCCTGTACGCCGACCCGTCGCCCGACGAACGCGCCTATCTGGCGGCCTGTTCCTTCACCCCCATGCTCAAGGCCGTCTGCCTCCTCGACCGACCGCTGCCCAGCCCGACCCGCGCCCCCAGCTACGCCCTGTCCGTTCCCGCGACCGAGAGCCGGATCTGCGGCGGGCTGCTCCTCGACCACCTCAAGGCCGAGGGGCGCGTCCCGCCGGGCCGCGGGATGGTCAGCCTCTTCGCCTCGCCCGCGATCGGCCCCCGCCTGCTGGACGCCGACGACGCCGAGGTCACCCGTACGCTCGTCGGCGAGGCCGAACGCTTTCTGCCGGGGCTCGGCGAGGCCACCACCCGCACGCTCGTGCACCGCTTCCGGTACGGCCTGCCCGAAGCCACCCCCGCCGCGCTGGGCCTGCGCGCGGCCTTCGCCGCCCGGCCCGCGGGGCCCGTCGACTACGTCGGCGACTGGACTCTCCTGCGGCCCAGCAGCGAGGGCGCGGTCCGCTCGGCGGAACTGGCCGCGCGACGCGTCGCCGCGCGCACGGCCCACCCCTCTCGTCCGAAGCGCGCGGTGAGCCCGGCACCCACCGGCCGACCCGCGTGATTCGGCGCACATGTCCCACCCGCGAATCACGTGCACTGGAGGCACCTGTCATGCGTCGAAGCACCACCATGATCGCGATGGCCGCGGCGGCCGTCGTCGGCCTCGCGGCCACTCCCGCCCAGGCCGCCACCGGCCAGGTCGTCGTCTTCTCCGTCGAGGGCCAGCCGCTCAAGGTCTACCAGGACCCCACCGGCTGTCAGCGACTCCCGTTGACGGCGCATGTGCTGGACAACCTCACCGACCAGCCGGTCAAGGTCTTCGCCGACCCCTTCTGCACGGTCCCGGCGACCCTTCCCACCACCGGCGTCGGCGTCCTTCCGGCCGGCTACGGCACTCACGTCACCGGAGTCGGCAGCTTCTCCGCCTGACCACCGGTCGCGGCACGCGCGCCCGCCGTACCACCGCCGTCGGGGTGCGGTGGTACGGCGGGGCGGCCGGCCCGGTCAGGGTGTGAGGCGGTTCGGCCTTCGGAACAGGAACATGGTCCCGCGGAGCGAGTCCGGGCCGAGTATCGCCATGAGGACGCGGCCGAGGGTCAGACCGTCGCCGGGAGGGGCATGGGGGCGGGGCGGCGACGGTCGCGCAGGGCGGCGGACAGCACCGACACGACGATGCCGCCGAAGGCCCAGGCGCCCAGGATCCACAGGGACCTGGTGATGTCGTGCCCTTCGAAGTAGACGGTGTTGCGGACCACGGTCGTCCCGGCGCCCGGCGGCAGGATCTGGCCGATGGCCCGCCAGAAGGGCGGCAGGAGAGCGGCCGGATAGACCCCGCCGGAGCTGGGATTGCCCAGGACGGTGAAGATCAGGATGGTCAGGCCGAGGCCGATGGTGCCCGCCACCGACTGGAGGGCGACGCCCACCGCGCCCGAGGCGAACACGATCAGGGTGCCGATGCCGACCAGGTCCCAGAAGGCGCCGGGCAGGCAGTGCAGGACGGGACCGACGATCACCGCGCCGCCGATGCCGGAGACGAAGGCGTAGGGCAGCATCGCGGTCAGCCGCACCAGGACGCGGCGCAGGGTAGGGCGCGCCGACCCGGCCGCCATGTTCAGCGCGGACGCGGCCAGATAGCCGCCGATCGTCCAGCTCAGGACGAGGTAGAAGGACGACAGGCCGCGCGAGTCGCCCTTCACCGGCGGGCGGATGTCGCGTACGACGACCTCACGGTGCTGCGCCTGTCCCGCCAGCCGCACGACCTGGGTCGCCGCGTCCGAGGCGGAGGGGCCGCCCGCGGACGCGACCAGGACGGTGTCCGTCGTCCCGCGCGGGTCGACGACGACGGCGGCGTCGGTGCGCCGGTCCAGCAGCCGGGCCCTGGCCTCGGCGCGGTCGGCGACCGCGACGGCGTGCACCGGCTCACCGGGAAGGGCGTTGAGCCGGGCCACCGCGTCCCGCGCCGCGGCCTGCGGTGCGACCACGACGATCGGCACCCGGTGGGGCTTGGGCGAGTGGAAGGCGCCCATGTAGGACAGCGCGAAGCCCAGTTGCAGCAGGAGCACGCCCAGCATGACCAGGACGGCCCTGAATGTGATCGCGTCCCGCAACTCCTCCACGATGCCGTGCCTGCCCGGCCTGTCGAGTACCACCCGACTGCTCCCCGTGCCCGTCAACGCTGTCCGCCCTTCTGGTACGCCGGGGCCATGAGCCCGGCCGAAGTCGTCAAATCCTCGGCTCCGCGTCGGCGTCCGTCGCCGGGGCGCGCCCACGGCGCCCGTCCCGGCAACCCGTTCGGCGTAGGCCCGACCGCCGCCTAAGGGTTGGGTATCAGTCATGCGGCACCTGCAACCGCTGGGGCGGTCGTACTCTCCTATAGTGCGACCGGCGAGATGGGGAGACTCGATTGATCACGGCAACGGCGGTTGACACCGCCGCTCAGGGCTCGCGTAAGCGGCGGGTGGCGAAGGGGATGTTGGCGTTGGCGCTCGGCGCCGTCCTGCTGGGGGCGACCGCCTGCAGCGGGAGCGCGGGCGCGTCGACCGACAAGGGAAAGCAGGACGGCAAGGGTTCGGCGTCGGGCGGTGCCACGACGACGCCCGCCTCGCAGGTGGCGCTGAGCATCGTGCCCAAGGACGGCGCGACCGGGGTGGACACCACGGGCGCGCTCAAGATCACGGCCGCCAAGGGCAAGTTGGTGAAGATCGCGGTGACCGACGCGGCCGGCCACCGGCCGGTCGACGGCGCGATATCGGCGGACGGCACCAGTTGGAAGCCGTCCGGGATTCTGCGCACCGCGACCAAGTACACCGTGAACGCGGAGGCGGTGGACTCGGCCGGGCGCAGCACCGTACAGCGGTCGTCGTTCACCACGCTGAAGCCGCAGGCCGTCAACTACGGCGTGTTCAACGTGGATCCGGGCTCGACGTACGGCGTGGGCATGGAGGTGTCGATCCGCTTCAACAAGCCGGTCGCCGACCAGGCCGCGACGCACAAGGGGATCACCGTCACGGCGGACCCGCAGGTGCCCGTCGAGGGCCACTGGTTCGGCAATCAGCGGATCGACTTCCGGCCGGAGAGGTACTGGGCGCCCGGCACCAAGGTCACGCTGCACATGAACCTCAACGGTGTGCAGATGTCGCCCGGTGTCTACGGCCAGCAGTCGAAGGACGTGAGCTTCACCATCGGCCGCTCGCAGACCTCGGTGGCCGACAACACCGCGAAGACGCTGAAGATCTACCGGGGCGGGAAGCTGTACAAGACGTACCCGGCGAGCCTCGGTGACCCCCAGCACACCACGTACAACGGCAAGATGGTGATCGAGGAGAAGGACCCGGTGGTGGACATGGACTCCCGCACCGTGGGCCTCGGCAACTCGTACCACATCAAGGACGTGCCGCACGGCATGCGGCTGTCCGACTCGGGGACCTTCGCGCACGGCAACTACTGGCGCCCGGTGTCGGTGTTCGGACACGAGAACACCAGCCACGGCTGCGTGGGCCTGCACGACGTGAAGGGCGGCGGCGACCCGGACACCCCGGCCGCCTGGTTCTACAGCCACTCGCTCATCGGTGACGTCGTCGAGGTCGTGCACTCGCCCGACAAGGTCATCGACCCGAGCAACGGCATCAACGGCTGGAACATGTCCTGGGCCACCTGGGTGGCCAACTGACCCTCGGACCACGGCCCCCGGCCGTCCGGACACGCGTCCCGAGCGGCCCGGGGAACGGGTCCCGGGTGGTTGACGAACGGGTCCCGGGTGGTTGACGAACGGATCGCGGCCCCGGAACGCTCAGGCGTTCCGGGGCCGTTCCGCGCGGGACACACCGGTGCGGACATCGATGTCAGGGCATCGGCGGTCCCGCCAGATACGTGCCGTGCGCGTCGTACGGCCACGCGTTCGCCACACAGCCGTGCAGTCCGTCGATCTGCTGCATCATCGCGGGCGCCGGACGCCCGGCGCCGGGACACCCCTCGTGGCCGTGCCCGATGCGGTGGCCCACCTCGTGGTTGACGATCAGGGCGCGGTACTCGTGGAGCGGTCCGGGGAACTGCGGCGAACCGGTCCGCCAGCGCTTGAGGTTCACCACCACCTGGTCGCCGACATCGCAGTTGACCTCGCCGCGGGTGTGCAGCCCGGCCGCCCCGCAGATCCGGTCCACGGTGTCCGGGCTGGCGATCTTCACCTCGAAGTCGTACCGGCCGCCGGAGACGAGCTGGAAGGCGTCGTGGCCGTCGGCGATCCAGCTCCGCCGGTCGCCGAGGATGCTCTCGATCTCGCGCGCCGCGTCGGCGGCTCTGACGCCCGTGCCCTGCTCGACCTGCACCTTGTAGCGGCGCAGCGTGCCGGTGCCGACCGACGTCCCCGACGCCCGGGCGGTGTCGAAGACGCCGTTGCCCCCGGTGCCGGACGACGGCGCGGACGACGGCGCGGATGGCGGCGCGGATGGCGGCGCGGACGCGGGCGCCCGCCCGGCGGGTGACGTGGAAGGCGCCGCCGGCGTCCTCGCCGGTTCGGTGGCGGCGGGCGGCGAACCCGCCGTATCCCCGTCCGCCGCGTGCCCGCCCTTCCCGTCCTTCCCGTCCTTCCCGCCGTGCGCGGCGACCAGCAGTGCCCCGGCCACCCCGACCGCCGCCAGCGTGCCGAGCGTGTACGTCGTCCGCCGTCGCCTGCGCCGCCGTAGGGTCGCCAGGGAACGCAGCGTGCGGGCGCCGCCGCCCCCCGCCCGCCCCGCCGATTTCCGTTTCTTCTCCCGGTGCATGGCTGTTCACACTGCGGTCCGCGTGTGATGGCCCCTGGCCCGGAAGATCACGAAAGCGTAACCACGGCGGCGGACGGCCGCTGTATGACCCCTTCGTAACAGCTGCCCGGCCGAGCCCCTCTCACGGCCCTGCCCGCCCGGACCTCACGCATACTGACCTGCATGCCCCGCGTTCTGCTCGTCGAAGACGACCCCGCGGTCCGCAAGGGCGTGCAGCTGGCCCTGCGCCACCAGGGACACGACGTCCTCGCCGCCGCGACCGGTGAGGAGGGCCTGAGCCACCTGCGCCCCTTCCGGCCCGACGTCGTCGTGCTCGACCTCATGCTCCCCGGCATCGCCGGACTCGACGTCTGCCGTCGCATACGCGAGCACGACCAGGTCCCGATCATCATCGTGACCGCGCGCGGCGACGACGTGGACGTGGTGGTCGGCCTGGAGGCCGGAGCGGACGACTACGTGGTCAAGCCGGTACAGGCCCGCGTGCTCGAAGCCCGTATACGCGCGGTGCTGCGCCGGATCGCCGCACCCGGCGCCGACGGCACCAGGCCCCGGCAGGAGTCGCACGGCGACCTGTCCATCGACCGCGCCGGGCTGCGGGTCTCCCTGCGCGGCGAGCCCGTACCGCTGGCCCCCTCGGAACTGCGGCTGCTGCTGACCCTGTCGGCCTCGCCGGGACAGGTGCTCAGCCGCCAGCAACTCCTGGAAGCGGTCTGGGAGCACAGCTACCACGGCGACATCCGGCTGGTCGACGCCTGCGTGAAGCGGCTGCGCGGCAAGCTCGGCGGCGGACCGGGCGCCGGGTCCGGCTACATCGAGACCGTACGGGGCTTCGGCTACCGCTTCCGCGCGCCGTACGCGCGGCCGCTCCAGCCGACCCCATGAGGTCCGCCGTCTCCAGGGCCCTGCTCGCGCTGCGCGGGCTGCGCACCCGACTGGTGGTCGCCTTCGTGCTGGTCGCGGTCGTCAGCGCGCTGAGCACCGGGGCCCTCGCCTTCAGGGAGGCGCGGACCGGCGTGCTCCAGCAGAGCCAGGACGCGGTCATCCGGCAGTTCCGCGACAGCGTCGACGCGCTGGCCCCCGCGATCCCCGCGGAGCCCGACCAGGCGGCGATGGACTCGCTGGTCACCCAGGTCGCGAGGGCCCACCAGTCGCAGCGCTGGCAGGTCCTTGCCACGTACGGGGAGCGCCGCGCCGGATCCGCGCCGGAGAACGCCTTCGAGCGGCTGACCCCCGAACTCCTCGGGTCGGTGCGCGACCAGGCCGCCGCGGTCTTCCAACGGGTGAGCACGGACGACGGCCCGGTCCTCGTCGTCGGCCTGCCGGTCGCGTACCGCGCCGCCGAGAACCAGTCGCTGACGCTCTCCGGCCTCGTCATGTACCTGGTCGTGCCGCAGGACACCGAGCAGGCGTACGTCCAGGCCATGATCACCGCCATCAAGGACGCCGCGCTGTGGGCCGTGGTCCTCGCGGTCGTCCTGGCGCTCTTCGCCGCGCGCGGCGTGCTGCGCCCGGTACGCGCCCTGCGCCGCGCGACCCGGCGGATGGCGGAGGGCCACCTCGACGTACGGCTGGCCGTCAACGGCTCCGACGAACTCGCCGACCTCTCCCGGTCCTTCAACGACACGGCCGCCGCCCTGGAGCGCTCGGTGACCGAACTGCGGCGGCTGGAGGCGCAGGCCCGGCGCTTCGTCGCCGACGTCTCGCACGAACTGCGCACACCGCTGGCCGCGATGTCCTCGGTCACCGACGTGCTGGACGAGGGCGCGGGCCGCCTCGACCCCGAGACGGCCACCGCGGTCGGCCTGATCAGCGAGGAGACGGTACGGCTCGCCCGGCTCGTGGAGGACCTGATGGAGGTGTCGCGCTTCGACGCGGGCGCCGCGCGGCTCAACCTGGACGAGATCGACCTGGCCGAGTCGGTGCGCCGCACCCTCGTCTCGCGCGGCTGGCTGGCGGAGGTCGACACCCGGCTGCCCGCGCCCGGCGCCCTGCGCGCCCGCGTCGACCCGCGCCGCCTGGACGTGGTGGTGGCCAACCTCGTCGGCAACGCGCTGCGGCACGGCGCGCCGCCCGTGGTGCTGTCCCTGAGCGCGGTCGGCGGGCGGTCCGCCGGGGGAGCGTGGGCGGTGATCGAGGTACGGGACGCCGGCCACGGCATCCCGGAGGCGGCCCTGCCGCACATCTTCGAGCGCTTCTACAAGGCGGACACCTCGCGCAGCCGCAGTGAGAGCAGCGGCCTCGGCCTGGCCATCACGGCCGAGAACGTACGGCTGCACGGCGGCCGGATCACCGCCCGCAACGCGGACGGCGGCGGCTCCGTCCTCACCGTCGAACTGCCGCTGCGCCGCGACTCGGCCGCGGGCACCGCCGACGCCGGGGACCGCGCCGGTTCCGTCGGTTCTGCTGATTCCGCTGATTCCGCTGATTCCGCCGCCTTCGGAAGCGAGGACGTCCGATGAGGCGCGCCGCCGGTCCGCTGGCCTGCCTGGCGTCCGCCGCCGCGCTCGCGGCCTGCGGCGTCCCGCCGACCAGCGTCATCCAGGCCGGGGAGCCCGCGGTGGGCATGACCCCCGGCGTCAGCGTCTACTTCCTCTCCGGCGACACCTTGCGGGCGGTTCCCCGCCGCGCGCCCGACGCCGCCGGTCCGGTCGTCGCGCTGCGGCTGCTGTTCGCGGGCCCCGGCGACGCCGACCCGACGACGCTCACCACGCGACTGCCGTCCCTGCCGCGCCCGCCCGTGATCGCCTTCGACGGCGTCACCACCGTCGTGCGCCTGCCCGCGGGCGTCGACCGCCTCTCGCCGCTGGCCATGGACCAGGTGGTGTGCACGGTGGCGGCCAATCCGGGCGGGCCGCAGCGCACCGCGCCGCCCGGCGGGGCCAGCGCCGTCCCGACCGCCGTACCCGACGTCCCGACCGCCGTACCCGACGTCCCGACCGCCGGGACCCCGCGGTCGGCGTCGCCCAGTCCCGACGTCCGCGTCATCGGCGCGGGCTGGGCGCTGTCCCGGCTCGTGGAGAGCTGCCCGTCGTAGCGACCGGCGGGCGACCGTACAGCCCGCTGGGCCGGTGCGGCGGGGCCGCGGACACGCGTACGCCCCGCCGGTGGTGGGACCGGCGGGGCGTACGGGGGACGGCTGCGGAGAGCTGGGGGCCGCCCGGGCGCCGGACTACTCGACGTCGACCCAGTCCAGGGTCCGGTCCACGGCCTTCTTCCAGCCCTTGTAGCCCGTGGCGCGCTGCTCCTCGCTCCACTGGGGCTCCCAGCGGCGCGACTCGTGCCAGTGCTCGCGCAGCTCGTCGGTGTCGCGCCAGAAGCCGGTGGCGAGACCGGCCGCGTAGGCCGCGCCCAGCGCGGTGGTCTCGGCGACCACCGGACGGCTGACCGGGACGCCCAGGACGTCGGCCTGGGTCTGCATGCACAGGTCGTTGGCCGTGACACCGCCGTCGACCTTGAGCACGTCCAGGTGCACACCGGAGTCCTGCTCCATCGCCTCGACCACGTCGCGGCTCTGGTAGCACATGGACTCCAGCGTGGCCCGCGCCAGGTGGCCGTTGGTGTGGAAGCGGGCGAGGCCGACGATGGCGCCGCGCGCGTCGGACCGCCAGTACGGCGCGAACAGCCCGGAGAAGGCGGGCACGAAGTAGATCCCGTCGCTGCTCTCGACGGTCTGCGCCAGCCGCTCGCTCTCCGCGGCCTCGCTGATCAGGTGCATCTGGTCGCGCAGCCACTGCACCGCGGAACCGGTCACCGCGATGGAGCCCTCCAGCGCGTACACCGCCGGGGCGTCACCGAACTTGTACGCCACGGTCGTCAGCAGGCCGTGCTCGGAGCGGACCGCCTCCGTACCGGTGTTGAGCAGCAGGAAGTTACCGGTGCCGTAGGTGTTCTTCGCCTCGCCCGGCGCGAAGCAGACCTGGCCGACGGTGGCCGCCTGCTGGTCGCCGAGCACACCCGTGATGGGGATCGGCGCGCTCAGCGGGCGCGAGGTGCGGGTGGTGCCGAACGCCTCGGGGTGCGACGACGCGTGGATCGTCGGCAGCATCGCGCGCGGGATGTTGAAGATGCCGAGCAGCTCCTCGTCCCAGTCCAGCGTCTCCAGGTCCATCAGCATCGTGCGGCTGGCGTTGGTGACGTCGGTGGCGTGGATGCCGCCGTTCGGACCGCCGGTGAGGTTCCACAGGATCCAGGAGTCCGTGGTGCCGAACAGCGCGTGCCCCTGCTCGGCGGCCTGGCGGACGCCGTCGACGTTCTCCAGGATCCACTTGATCTTGCCGCCGGAGAAGTACGTCGCGGGCGGCAGGCCCGCCCGGCGCCGGATCAGGTCGCCGTGGCCGTCGCGCTCCAGCGCCTTGGCGATCGAGTCGGTCCTGGTGTCCTGCCAGACGATCGCGTTGCCGTACGGGCGACCGGTGCGCGGGTCCCAGACGACGGTGGTCTCACGCTGGTTGGTGATGCCGATCGCCGCGAGGTCGGAGGCCGAGATACCGGCCGACCGCACCGCGTTCTGGATCGCGACGTTGGTCCGCTCCCAGATCTCCACCGGGTCGTGCTCCACCCAGCCCGGCTTCGGCAGGTACTGGGTGTGCTCCAACTGGTGCTTGGCCACTTCGTTTCCGTCGTGGTCGAAGATCATGAAGCGGCTGCTGGTGGTTCCCTGATCCACCGCGCCGACGAAGTCCGCCATGGGTGCTTCCTGCCTTTCGTGGGTGTACCGGACCGCGGTGTACGTGACCGCGGTGTGCGTGACCGCCGTCCGCACGGCCGCCGTGTACGTGACCCCCGCGTACGGACCGCGGGGGTGTACGGACCTCGTGGACCCGCGGGCTCAGACCTCGGCGGCGGCCTCGGAGGCGGGGGCGCGTCCCGGGGGCTCCGGCGGGGCCTCGGGCAGGAAGCGGCCGACGAAGATCTTGTAGATCGCGCCGCCGAGGACGCCGCCGATCAGCGGTCCGACGATCGGCACCCAGAAGTAGAGATTCCCCCACTGGTCGCGCCACGCCGTGCTGTAGCCCGTGATGTAGCTGGCCAGCCGCGGGCCGAGGTCACGCGCCGGGTTGATCGCGTAACCGGCGTTGGCGCCGTACGCCATGCCGATCGCGACCACGATCAGGCCGACGATGAACGGGCCGAGATTCGCGCGGGGCGCGGTGTTGAGCACATCGGTGACCGCCAGGATCAGGATCAGCAGGATCGCCGTGCCGATCACCTGGTCGCGGAAGGCGCCCCACTCGTGGACACCGGCCGTCAGCGAGCCGTTGCCCGGCAGGGTGGCGAAGACCGTCTGCGTCTTGATGGTGTGGCCCGGGTCGGCGTGGCCCAGGATCTCGGAGTAGTTCCAGCGCACCAGCAGCGCGGCGACGAAGGCGCCCGCGGTCTGCGCCAGCGCGTAGGGCGCGACCTTCTTCCAGTCGAAGCCCTTGAACACCGCCAGGGTCAGCGTCACCGCCGGGTTGAGGTGCGCGCCGCTGAGTCGCGCGGCGACGTAGACACCGAGGGTGACGCCGAGCCCCCAGGCCCAGGCGATGCTGTCATGGTCGCCGAGACCGCCCTTCGGATCGGTCAGCGCGCCGCCGCCGACGACTTGGGCCACGACGCCGACACCGATCAGAATGAGGATCATCGTCCCGACGAACTCCGCCGACAGTTCGCCCAGAAGTCCTGAGCGTGCACGTGTCGCCATGGATTCCCGCTTCCCGCCGGCCGCCGTATGGACCGGCTGTAGCTCGTCCCGCTCTTGGCCATGCGTCTTCTGCTCTCCGCATGCTCCTTCACACGGAAGCACGTGTGAACCGGCTGTGCCGGATGGGATTGCGCCGTACGGGGGAGAGTGGTGGGAGAGGTGAGGCGGACACGGGAGTGGCGGCACCGGAAGCGGCGACCGGTCTGTTAGAGGCGCGGCCGTCCGGGGGCGCGGTCCGCTGAAGGCGGGTGTGTGTCAGGGGCGGGCGGGCTCGACGCGGCCGACGACCTCGCCGAGGCCGATCCGCGCACCGCCGGGGCCGGGCGCGGTGGCGCTGATCACCACCTCGTCGCCGTCCTCCAGGAACGACCGGCGCGTCCCGTCCGGCAGCTCCAGCGGCTCCTCGCCGTTCCAGGCCAGCTCCATCAGCGCGCCCCTGGTCTCCCTGTCGGGACCGCTGACCGTGCCCGAGGCGAAGAAGTCCCCGGTCCGCAGGCTCGCGCCGTTCACCGTCATGTGCGCCAGCATCTGCGCGTACGTCCAGTACATGGCGGCGAACGGCGGCCGGGACACCAGATGCCCGTTGAGCCGTACCTCCAGGGCGATGTCGAGGCCGTACGGCGGTCGCGCCGCGCGGTCGTCGAGATACGGCAGCGGCTCGGTGTCGCGGACCGGCGGGTCGGTACGGGCCTGCGCGAGCGCGGCCAGCGGCACCACCCACGGCGACACCGACGTGGCGAAGGACTTGCCGAGGAAGGGACCGAGCGGGACGTACTCCCACGCCTGGAGGTCGCGCGCCGACCAGTCGTTGACCAGGCACACCCCGAAGACGTGCGCGTCCGCGTCGGCCAGCGCCACCCGGCCGCCGAGCGGCGAGGGCGCGCCCACCACGAAGCCCAGCTCCGCCTCGATGTCCAGCTTCCGCGAGGGGCCGAAGTCCGGCGCCGGATCGGCCGCCGCCTTGCGCTGCCCGCACGGCCTGACCACCGGCGTGCCGGAGACCACGACGGTGCCCGCCCGTCCGTGGTAACCGATCGGCAGATGCTTCCAGTTCGGGGTCAGCGGCTCGGACCCCGGCCGGAAGATCCGGCCGATGTTCGCGGCGTGGTGTTCCGAGGCGTAGAAGTCCACGTAGTCCGCCACCTCGAACGGCAGGTGCATCGTCAGCTCCGCGCGCGGCAGCAGGCACGGCTCGGCGGCGTCGGCGTAGGTGTCGTCGGTCAGCCACGCGGTCAGCGCCGCCCTGACCCGCGTCCACAGCGGACGGCCCGCGGCCAGCAGCGGGTTGAGCGAGTCCGCGCCGAGCGCGGCGGCCAGATCGGCGGGAGCCCCGGCCGCCCGCGCCGCGGCCCCCGCGTCCAGGACGTGATCGCCGTACGCCACCCCGATCCGCCGCGCGGCGGGCTCGTCGGCGGTGCTGAACACCCCGTACGGCAGATTGCGCACCCCGAAGGGCGCGTCGTACGGGACGGCGAGCGGGCTGCTGGCGCTCAACGGACCTCCAGGTGCGGCTCCTGCGCGGCGGAAACGACCCGAGGGTACCGCCGGGTCCTGCGGCCGGGTTTGGAGCTGCTACCGGTGCAAACGTAAAGTTCGGCCGGGGCGGGGCACGCGGGGGCATCGCATGGGCACATACGGAGAGAGCAGCGGCGGGATGACGGCGACAACGCAGGACCTTCACGGCCACGGGGCCTACGAGGAACCGATCGGTGATGCCGAGGACACGGACGGCGCGGAGGCCGTGGACGCTGCGGAGGCCGTGGAGGGCTTCGCCGACGTGCCCGGCATCGATCCCGCGCGGATGGCGGTCTGCCTCGCCGTACTCGGCGAACTCGACACGCTGCCCGTCGACCACCCCGACGCCATCGCCGTACGCCGGGCCACCGCGGGCATTTACCGGTCGGTGAAGCAGCGCCGCCGCCAGGAGCGCCGGGCGGCCAAGACCGCCAACGACAAGGCCGTCACCGAGGCCACCGCGACCGGCGCCGCCGACCGGATCGACGACGAGACCCTCGGCATCCAGCTCACCACCTCCGTCAGCACGGAGATCGCGGGCATCCTGGAGCGGCCCCGCTCCTGCTACGTCTGCAAGACCCGCTACGTCGAGGTCGACGCCTTCTACCACCAGCTCTGCCCGTCGTGCGCCGCCGAGAACCGGGCCCGCCGCGACGCGCGCACCGACCTCACCGGGCGCCGCGCGCTGCTCACCGGCGGACGCGCCAAGATCGGCATGTACATCGCGCTGCGGCTGCTCCGCGACGGCGCGCACACGACGATCACCACCCGCTTCCCCAACGACGCCGTCCGCCGCTTCAAGGCCATGCCCGACAGCGACGAGTGGATCCACCGGCTCAAGATCGTCGGCATCGACCTGCGCGACCCCGCCCAGGTCGTCGCCCTCGCCGACTCGGTCGCGGCGGCGGGCCCGCTCGACATCCTGATCAACAACGCCGCCCAGACCGTACGCCGTTCCCCGGACGCCTACCGCGAGCTGGTCGCCGCCGAGTCCGCGCCGCTGCCCGCGGGCGAACTGCCCGCCTCCGAGGTCTTCGGCGCCTTCGGCAGCGGCGCGCAGACCGCGGCCGCCCTCCCGGCCCCGCGCCGCGAGGACGCCCTCACCGCGCAGGACGTCACCGCCCTCGCGCTCGTCAGCGGCTCCGCCTCGCTCGCCAGGATCGAAACGGGCACCGCCATCGACGCGGGCGGGCTCGTGCCCGACCTCGACCCCACCAACACCTGGGTGCAGACCGTCGGCGAGGTCGACCCCGTCGAACTCCTCGAAGTCCAGCTCTGCAACGTCACCGCGCCGTTCGTCCTCGTCAGCCGGCTCAGGCCCGCCATGGCCGCCGCCGCGGCGCGCCGCAAGTACGTCGTCAACGTCTCCGCCATGGAGGGGCAGTTCAGCCGCGGCTACAAGGGCCCCGGCCACCCCCACACCAACATGGCCAAGGCCGCGCTCAACATGCTCACCCGCACCAGCGCCCAGGAGATGCTCGACACCGACGGCATCCTCATGACCGCCGTCGACACCGGCTGGATCACCGACGAACGGCCCCACCCCGACAAGGTCCGGCTCGCCGCCGAGGGCTTCCACGCCCCCCTCGACCTCGTCGACGGCGCCGCCCGCGTCTACGACCCCGTCGTCCGGGGCGAACGCGGCGAGGATCTCTACGGCTGCTTCCTGAAGGACTACGCCCCCTCCGCCTGGTGACACCGCGCGGGCGGTGACGCTCATCCGCTGCCGCTGCCGCTGCCGCTGCCGCTGCCGCTGCCGCTGCCGCTGCTGCCGTTGCCGTTGCCGCCGACGACCCATCGGACCGGGCCGCACCGGGCCGTCCGGCCGGTCCGGCGGTCACGCGTCGCCGCGCGTACCAGGAATGCTGAGCAGTCCGCCTACGCGCGTCCGCGTCGCCGTACGCGCAAGGTCGTAGATCTCAGCTCCCACGCCCCTCACGCGCCCCTCCCGTGCCCCGAGTGCAACCGGCGCGCGGGGGGCGCGCGGCACCCGGCGCCCGCACGGCGCATTTCCTGGCGCGCACCTGTGACGTGCGAATTCCCCGCGGAGCGGAATCACCGAATCCGGTGGCCTATGCCAGCCGCTCTTGCCGAATAATCCGTGATGCCGCCCGGTCGATTACCGATGTACGGATTTGGCCATTAACGAGCGCCGCCGATTCCGCGCCGTCGTTTCGGGCGCCAAGGCGGCGAGCTTTACGTGATGCGATGCCCTGGCATTTATCTACGGCCTGGCCGGTCCGCTCCGCCGCCGTCGAAGAAGGCGCAGTTCGGGGCGGGGTGCACCCGGTAATCGAAAATATGTCCGTCGCCGCCGGGGCCTATATACCCCGGTTCTTCGATCTGAATCAGGTGAGGAGGAAGTTCGTACCCCCAACAGGTGAAACCGGCCAATCGTCGGCCTCCCGGCAGTCTTTCCGTCCGAAGAAGTCGGCTGTTGTACTCTGACGATGATGCGAATAGGGACAGGGCTGTGCCGCCCCGCGCTTTACCGGGGGCCGTACGGCGAGAAGAAACGGAAAACTGAGGGAAGGTGGAGCGGCCATGGTTAATCCTTTCGACGACGACTCGGCTCGGTTCGTCGTATTGGTGAACGACGAGGGACAGCACTCCCTGTGGCCCGCACATCTCGACCAACCCGGCGGCTGGCACGCGGACGGCCCGGAGAGATCCCGTCAGGAGTGCCTGGACGCGATCGAGAAGTCCTGGATCGACATGCGGCCCACGAGCCTGGTGCGCGCGATGGAGGCGGACGTCCGGTAGGCGGAGTCCCGGGGGGGGGGGGGGGGGGGGGGGGGGGGGGGGGGGGGGGGGGGGGGGGGGGGGGGGGGGGGGGGGGGGGGGGGGGGGGGGGGGGGGGGGGAGGAGAGGAGGCCGGTCGCTTTTCAGCCGGCCCCCCCCCCCCCCCCCCCCCCCCCCCCCCCCCCCCCCCCCCCGACCCCGTCCCTCGCGCTTCCCGCCGCCTCGGTGAGCGGGTCCGACCGAAGGTGACCGCACACGATCACTTTCGGTCCGTGAATGCTCTCTTTCGTCGCGGGTGTTTCACCGGGACCATCACCCGGTCCTTCGCGGCGTCATCCGCCGCGCGCGGCAGGGAACGCCCTTCGCCGCGAATCGCCGCGCCGGCGGAACCCGAGTGCCCGAGCCGATGACGCGGGCGCGCTTTCGGCCCGCCTCCCTCGGCACGGCGTCGGCGGCCTTTTTATCGACGGGCTGATTTCGTCGTTTCTCCGCACCGTTCCAGAATCTCCCCGAAGGGGTCGACCGGCATGCATGAAGACAGCTCCTTCTCAGAAGACAGTTCCTTCCCGGCGGACAGCGTTTCCCGGGATCTCTTCGAACTGACGTCGGCCCAGCAAGGTGTCTGGTACGGGCAGTTGATCGATCCGGACAGTCCGAAGTACAACATCGGGGAATGCCTGGAGATCCGCGGCGACCTCGACGAGGCGCTTTTCGCCGCCGCGCTCGGCCGGGCCGTCGCCCACTGCGACAATCTCCACCTGCGGTTCGAGACCGGCGACGACGGCGTCCGGCAGTACGTCACCGACCGCCCGGCCACCGCGACCGACCGGGTCCGCCTGATCGACCTGTCCGGCGCGGAGGACCCGGCGGCCGAGGCCGAGGCGTACATGGCACGGGACATGGCCACCGTCGACCGGCTCGACGCCCCGTCCCACCACTTCGCGCTGCTGCGTCTGGCCCCCCGGCTGCGCTACTGGTACGTGCGCTACCACCACATAGCCATCGACGGCCTCAGCGGCGGCGTGGTCAACCACCTCGTGGCCGACCTCTACGCGCGTGCGGTCCGCGGCGAGGACATCGCCGCGGTCGACCTCCCGGCCGCCTCACTGCGCGAGCTGGTGGCGGACGAGCTGGCGTACCTCGGGTCGGAGCGCCACCGCGCGGACCGGGCGTACTGGATCGACACCTTCGCCGGGCCGACCGCCGAACGCGGGACGGACGCGGCGGGGACGGCCGGGACAGCGGTACCGGCGGGAACGGCACGAACGGCACGAACGGCACGAACGGCGGGAACGGCGGACGAGGCGGACGCCCGCGGCGGCGCGCCGCTCATCCGCCGCCGCGCCGCGGACCTGCCGGACGCGGGCGCCGCCGCCCCGCCGGGCGCGGGCCCGGCCGCCCCGCTGCACACCGGCGAGTCGCTGCCCGTCGCCGTCCTGGACGGCCTGCGACGGCTCGGCTCCGCCCGCCGCACCACCTGGACGGCCGTCGTGGTGAGCGCGGCCGCCGCGTACGTCGCGCGGGCCACCGGCCGCGAGGACGTCACCGTCGGGCTGGCCTCGAACGGCCGGCACAGCGCGCTGCGGCACGCCGTCGGCATGACGGCCAACGTGCTGCCGATCAGGCTGCGCCTGCCCGCCGACCGGACCGTCGGCGACCTGATCCGGTCGGTGTCCGCCGAGATGGCCCGCGCCCTGCGCCACCGCCGCTACTCCCGCGAACAGCTCGCCCGCGAGGTGGACGCGGGCGACGACGCCGCGCGCCTGACCGATCTCGTCGTCAACGTCATGCCCTACAACTTCGACCTCGACCTCGCGGGCAGCCCCGCCACCTCCCGTGTGCTGTCCATCGGACCCGTCGACGACGTGTCGCTCTTCGTCTCCGAACGGTCGGAGGGCATAGGCCCGCTGATCGGGCTGGACGCCGCCCCGGCGCTCTACCACCCCGACGACGTCCTGCTCCACCAGCACGCTCTCGTCTCCTTCCTCACCGCGCTGGCGGCGGCGGACGCCGACACCCTGCTGCGCGACCTGCCGTTCCTGGACGACGACGCGGCCGAGGCGGTCCTCGCCCAGGGCCGCGGCGCGCAACTGCCGCCGCGCACCGCCACGGCGAACCTGCCCGAGGCGTTCGCCGCCCAGGCGCGCCTGACCCCGGACGCGACGGCCGTCGTGGACGGCGCCCGCACGCTCTCCTACCGCGAACTCGCCCGCACCGCGGACGCCCTGTCCCACGCCCTGGCGGGCTGGGGCGTGGCCGCGGAGGACCGGGTCGCGGTGCTCCTGGAACGCTCGGCCGCGGTGGTGTCCGCCACCCTCGGCGTGGTGGGCGCGGGCGCCGCCTACGTGCCGATGGACCCGGCCTGGCCCGCGGAACGGCTCAGCGGCGTCTGCGGCGTCGCGGGCGTACGCGCCCTGGTGGTCGACGAGGCCGCCGCCGCGCAGCCGTGGGTGAAGGAGGCGGCGGCCGGTCTGCCGGTCGTCGTCGTCGACAGGACCGGTGCCGTCGTCCGCGGCGGGCCGCCGTCCCCGACGCCGCCGCTGAGGGCCGGACATCCCGACCGGCTCGCGTATGTGATGTTCACCTCGGGCTCGACCGGTCTGCCCAAGGGAGTTGGCGTCACGCACGGGGACGTTCTGGCGCTGGCGGCCGACTCCGCGTGGCACGACGGCGCGGTGGAAGCGGTGCTGATGCACTCGGCGTACGTCTTCGACGCCTCGACGTTCGAGATCTGGGCGCCGCTGCTCAGCGGCGGCCGGATCGTCGTCGCACCCGAAGGCGTCCTGCACGCACCGGTCCTGCGCGACATGGTGGAGCGCCACGCGGTGACCGCGCTGTTCCTGACCACCGCCCTGTTCAACCTGGTGGCCGAGGAGGAGCCGACGGCGTTCGCCGGACTGCGCCTGGTCTGCTCCGGAGGCGAGGCCGCCGCTCCCGACCTGCTGCGACGGGTGGCCGTCGGCGCGCCCGACGTGACGGTGCTGCACGTGTACGGGCCCACCGAGACCACCACCTTCGCCACCCGCCACCACGTCACCGCCGACCCGCTGCCGGGACCGCCGCCCATCGGCCGGCCCCTGGACGGCATGCGCCTGTACGTGCTCGACGACGCCCTGCGCCTGGTGCCGCCCGGCGTGGTGGGGGAGCTGTACGTCGGCGGCTCCGGTGTGGCGCGCGGCTACGTCGGCCGCCCCGACCTGACCGCGACCCGTTTCGTGGCAGACCCGTTCGGTACGGGGGGCGGCCGGATGTACCGCACCGGCGACCTCGTGCGCTGGACCGCGGGCGGCCAGGTGGAGTACGTCGGCCGCGCCGACGGCCAGGTCAAGCTGCGCGGCTACCGCATCGAGCCCGCCGAGATCGAGTCCGTCCTGCTCACCGCGCCGGGTGTGCGCGCCGCGTGCGTCGTGGTGCGCGAGGACACGCCGGGCGACCGGCGGCTGGCCGCCTATATCGTGCCGTCGGCCGACGTCCGCCCCGACGAGGAGTCCCTGGTCCGGCACGTCACGCGCGCCCTGCCCTCGTACATGGTGCCCTCGGTGTTCGTCCCGCTGGACGCGCTGCCGCTGAACCCCAACGGCAAGGTCGACCGGCGCGCCCTGCCCGTGCCGCCGGCCGCGGTCGCGACCGGCCGTGCCCCGCGCACCCCGCGCGAGGAGGTGCTCGCCGGGCTGTTCGCCGACGTCCTGGGCGTGGCCGCCGTCGGCATCGACGACAACTTCTTCGCGCTGGGCGGCCATTCACTGCTGGCCACCCGGCTCACCGGCCGGTTACGGGCGGCGCTGGGGGCCGAACTCGACCTGCGCACCCTCTTCGACCACCCGACGGTCGCCTCCCTCGCCGGGGTCCTCGACACCGCCCGCGCCCGCGGACCGGTCCTCGCCCCGCGCCAGCGCCCCGACCCGCTGCCGCTGTCCTTCGCGCAGCAGCGGCTGTGGTTCCTCAACCGCGTCGAGGGCCGCCCCGGCAGCACGTACAACGTCCCGCTCGTCCTCGCGCTCGACGGCGACCTGGACGTGCGGACCCTGCGCGAGGCGCTGGCCGACGTGGTCGACCGGCACGAGAGCCTGCGCACCGTCTTCGCCGAGGAGGACGGCGTCGCCCGGCAGGTGATCCGGCACGGCGCCGACGCGGCGGCGCTCGTCCCGCTCACGGTCGCGCACGCCCCGTCCGACAAAGGCGGGGCAGGCGGGGCAGACGGGGCAGACGGGGCAGCGGCAGCACGCGACGACGGCGCGGAAGGCGCGGAAGCCGGCGCGGGCCTGGGACGCGAGCAGGGCCAGGAGCATGCCGCCGCCTGGGCCGAGGAAACGGTACGGCACCTGACCTCGCTCCCCTTCGACCTCGCAGGGGACGCCCCGCTGCGCGCCCACCTGCTCGTGCTGGGCCCCGCCCGGCACGTCCTGGTCCTCGTCCTGCACCACGTCGTCGCCGACGGCTGGTCGCTGGCCCCGCTCGTGCGTGACCTCGGAGCCGCCTACCGGGCCAGGACCGCGGGCGCGGACGCCCCCGACTGGCCCGCGTTGCGCGTGCAGTACGCCGACTACACGCTCTGGCAGCGCGAACTGCTCGGCGGCGACGGCCCGGACGGCCTGGGCGCACGTCAACTCGCCTTCTGGCGGGAGGCGTTGGCGGGCGCGCCCGACCTCCTCGACCTGCCGCTCGACCGGCCCCGGCGCGCGGTGCCCACCCACCGCGGCGGCGCGCACCCGATCGAACTGCCCGCCGCCACGCACACGGCGCTGGTCCGGCTCGCCCGCGCGTGCGGCCGTACCCCGTTCATGGTCCTCCAGGCGGCCCTCGCGGTGACGCTGCACGCGTACGGCGCGGGCACCGACATCCCGCTGGGCACGGCGGTTGCCGGACGTACCGACGAGGCACTGGACGACCTGGTCGGCTTCTTCGTCAACACCCTCGTGCTGCGCACCGACCTGTCCGGCGACCCGACCTTCCGCGAACTGCTGGACCGGGTGGGGCGGTTCGACCTGGCCGCCTTCGGCCACGCCGACCTGCCCTTCGAACGGCTGGTGGAGGAGCTGAACCCCGAGCGCTCGGGCGACCACCACCCGCTCTTCCAGACCATGCTGGTCCTCCAGAGCCAGCGGCAGGCGCGGCTCGACCTGCCGGGCGTCACCGTCCACGACCGGTCCGCGCACACCGGGATCAGCAAATTCGACCTGACCCTCTCGCTGACGGAGGCCGACCCCGACCCCGACGGCGACCCGGCCGAGGCCGGCGGCATCAGCGGGTATCTGGAGTACGCCGCCGACCTCTTCGACCCGGACACCGCCCGCGACCTGTGCGACGGCTTCGTCCGTGTCCTCACCCAGGCCGTCGCCGAACCCGGCCTCACCGTCAGCGCGTTGGAGCCGATGGCGCCCGGCGCGCGGGCCCGGCTCCTCGCCCGCGGACAGGGCGAGCGGCGACCGCTGCCGACCCGTACCGTGCCCGAGGCGGTCCGGGAGTGGGCCCTGCGCACACCCGGCGCCGTCGCCGTGCGCGACGCGGGCGCCAGCCTGACCTACGCCGCTCTCGACGCCCGCGCCGACAGCCTCGCCCAGGTACTGCGCGAGCGAGGGGTCGGCCGCGAGAGCGTCGTGGCCCTGGCCGTACCGCCGTCCGTGGACACCGTGGTGGCCATGCTGGCGGTCCTGCGGGCGGGCGGGGCCTACCTGCCCGTCGATCCGCGGTACCCGGCGGCGCGCATCCGGCAGATGCTCGACGACGCCGGGCCCGTCCTGCTGCTCACCACCGGGCGGATACGCGAGGACCTGCCCGTCGGCGGGCCGCCCCGGCTCGCGCTCGACGACCCGGCCGACATGGCGGCCGGCCCCATGGCGCGGGACGCGAGACCGTCCCATCCGGCCGACCCCGCGTACGTCATCTACACCTCAGGTTCCACCGGCCGCCCCAAGGGCGTGGTCGTGCCGCACGGCGCGCTGGCCAACCACATGGCCTGGATGACGCGGCACTTGGACGTCACCGCGGACGACCGGGTGCTCGCCCGCACCTCCACCAGCTTCGACGCGTCCGTCTGGGAGGTGTGGCTCCCGCTGGTGAACGGCGCCGAGGTCTGCGTGCTGCCGCGCGAGGCCAACGAGGAACCCCGTGAACTCGTCTCCTGGATGAGCAAGTTCGGAGTGACCCTCGCCCAATTCGTGCCCTCCCACCTCGCCCTCGTCCTCGCCGAGGCCGGGAGCCACGCCCCGCTGCCCGACCTGCGCGCCGTGCTGTGCGGCGGCGAACCGCTGCCGCGCGCCGTCGCGGCCGAGGTCGCCGCCCAGTGGCGGGTGCCGACGCACAATCTCTACGGGCCGACCGAGGCGACCATCGACGCCACCGCCCACCGCGTGCCGGACGCGACGACCGCGCCCACCGGCCCGCGCGCCCGGCCCGCCGCGCCCGACGAGCCGTCCGCCGCGACCGCCGCGTCCGAGACCGTGCCGATCGGCCGCCCCGTCGACACCATGCGCGGGTACGTCCTCGACGACCGGCTGCGGCCCGTCCCGCCTGGTGTCACCGGGGAGTTGTACCTGGCGGGCCCCAACCTCGCGCGCGGCTACCTCGGCCGGCCGGGGCTGACCGCCGCCCGGTTCGTCGCCGACCCCTTCGCCGCCACC
Organism: Streptomyces sp. NPDC024632; assembly: GCF_055559175.1. Lineage (NCBI taxonomy): Bacteria > Bacillati > Actinomycetota > Actinomycetes > Kitasatosporales > Streptomycetaceae > Streptomyces > Streptomyces sp. NPDC024632. The sequence continues at coordinate 48,407 of NZ_JBVHLD010000016.1, read as the reverse complement.
GGCGCTGACCTCGCCGCCACCGCCGACCCCGGCGACCCGACCTCCGCCGCCGGTGCCCGGATGTACCGGACGGGCGACCTCGTGCGGTGGAGCCGCGACGGCCTGCTCGAATACCGGGGCCGCGCCGACGACCAGGTCAAACTCCGTGGTTTCCGGATCGAGTTGGGCGAGGTCGAGGCCGAACTGGCGGCCCTGCCCGGCGTCACGGCCGCCTGCGCCGTCGTCCGCGAGGACGTCCCCGGCAGGCCCGTCCTGGTCGCGTACGCCGTTACCGGCGACCCGGCACCGCAGGGTCCCGGCCTGCGCGACGCGCTCGCCGGGACGCTGCCCCACCACATGGTCCCCTCGGCGGTCGTCGTGCTCGACGCCCTTCCGCTGCTGCCCAACGGCAAGGTGGACCGCCGCGCCCTGCCCGAGCCCGCCGCGGGCACCGGCGGCCCGAGCGCACCGGGACGGCGCACCTTCCAGGAGGAACTGCTCGCCGGGATCTTCGCCGACGTCCTCGAAGTGCCCCAAGTACGGCCCGGGGAAAGCTTCTTCGACCTCGGCGGGCACTCCCTGCTCGCGATGCGCGTCGTCAGCCGTATCCGCACCCTGCTGCACGCCGACGTCACCCTGCGCACGCTGTTCGAGCACCCGACCGTCGAGGAGCTGGCCCGCGTCCTGGACACGCCGGGCCGCCGCCGACCCGCGGTGCTGCCCGTCACGCGGCGGCCCGACCCGCTGCCGCTGTCGTTCGCCCAGCGCCGCCTGTGGTTCCTCAACCGGCTGGAGGGCCCCAGCTCCACGTACAACATCCCGCTCGTCCTGCAACTGCGGGGCGCCCTGGACGCGGACGCCCTGCGCGGCGCGCTGCGCGACACCGTCGCCCGGCACGAGGCGCTGCGCACGGTGTTCCCCGAACGGGACGGCGTACCGCACCAGTTGATCCTTCCGGCCGAAACGGCCGCGCCCGCGCTGCCCGTCACGAGCACCGCCCCCTCGCGGCTGGAGGCGGCCGTCCTGGACGCCGTACAGGAGCCGTTCGACGTCGGGACCGACCTGCCGCTGCGCGCGCTGCTGCTGCGCTCCGCGCCCGAACACCACGTCCTGGTCCTGGTGTTGCACCACATCGCGGGCGACGGCTGGTCGCTGGCCCCGCTCGCCCGCCACCTCGGCGACGCCTACCGGGCGCGCCTGGCGGGCGAAGAGGGCGGCACGGCGCCCGGCGCGCGGCTCCAGTACGCCGACTACACCCTGTGGCAGCACGCCCTTCTCGCCGAGGACGGAAGCGACAGCGCCGTCGAGGACCCCGCCGCCCACGGCGACAGCCTGCTGCGGGAACAGCTCGACCACTGGCGCGCCGCCCTCGACGGGCTGCCCGTCCTGATCGACCTGCCCTCGGACCGGCCGCGCCCGGCCGTCGTCGACCCGAGGGGCGCGGTGCACGCCTTCGACGTGCCGCCCGCCGTGCGCGACGGCCTGCTGAAGCTGGCCAGGCAGTCGGGGAGCAGCCTGTTCATGGTGCTCCAGGCGGCCGTCGCCACCCTGCTGAGCCGGCACGGCGCCGGGGACGACATCCCGCTCGGCACCCCGGTGGCGGGCCGCACGGACGAGGCGCTCGAAGACCTGGTCGGGTTCTTCGTCAACACCCTCGTGCTGCGCACCGACCTGTCCGGCGACCCCACCTTCGCCGAACTCCTCACCCGTGTCAGGGAGTTCGACCTGACGGCCTACGCGCACCAGGACATACCCTTCGAGCGGCTTGTGGAGGAGCTCAACCCCGCCAGAGCGCGCGACCACCACCCGCTGTTCCAGACCATGCTCGTCCTGCAGAACCAGGACAGTCCCCGCCCCGACCTGCCCGGCGTTACCGTCGAGGACCGCCTCGTCCACAACGGCCTGAGCAAGTTCGACCTCACCTTCGCCTTCACCGAGGAGCCCGCGGGGGCCCCCGATGCGGACGGCTCCCTGAGCGCCGGAATCGAGTACGCCACCGCCCTCTTCGACCGTGCCACCGTCGAAACCCTCGCCGCGCGCCTGGTCGGGCTGCTGGAACAGGTCGTGGCCGATCCGGACCTGCGCCTGGCCGCGTACGACTTGATGACGCCGGACGAACACACCCGCATCACGCGCTGGGGCACCGGCCGCGCCCTGCCGACCGGCCCGGAGGACGGCACCCTGACCGCCGCCTTCGCCGCCCAGGCGCGGCGCACACCGGACGCCGTGGCCGTCGTCGCCGACGACACCACCCTCGACTACGCGGGACTCGACCGGATCTCGGCCGACCTCGCCGGGGTGCTCGCCGGTCTCGGGGCCGGTCCGGAGACGCGGGTCGGTGTGCTGCTCGACCGGTCCGCCGCGGTGGTGTCGGTGTCCCTCGGCATCGTCCGCTCCGGCGCCGCCTACGTCCCCCTCGACAGGCGCTGGCCCGACGAACGCCACAGCCAGGTCGCCGACATCGCGGACATCCGCCTCCTCGTCGTCGGCGAGGAGGCCGCGCGATCGCCCCGGGTCGCCGCCGCCGGGACGCCGGTCGTGGTCGTGGACCGGCTCGGCCGGGTGCTGTCCGGAGCGCGCCGCCCCGCCGCCCCGGCCCCCGTGCCCGGCCCCGCGACCCTGGCGTACGTGATGTTCACCTCGGGCTCGACCGGTCTGCCCAAGGGAGTTGGCGTCACGCACGGGGACGTCCTGGCGTTGGCGGCCGATTCCGCGTGGCACGACGGCGCGGTGGAAGCGGTGCTGATGCACTCGGCGTACGTCTTCGACGCCTCGACGTTCGAGATCTGGGCGCCGCTGCTCAGCGGCGGCCGGATCGTCGTCGCACCCGAAGGCGCCCTGGAGGCACACGTCCTCGACCACGCCGTCCACGAGCACGGCGTGACCGCCGTCTTCCTGACCACCGCCCTGTTCAACGTGATCGCGGAGACCGATCCCGGTGCCTTCGCGGGGCTGCGGCTCGTCTGCGCCGGTGGTGAACTTGCCTCGCCCGACCTGATGCAGCGCGTCGCCCGGGTCGCGCCCGGAGCGCGACTCCTGCACGTGTACGGGCCCACCGAGACCACCACCTTCGCCACCCGCCACCAGGTCACCGAGGATCTGCCGACCGGGCCGCCGCCCATCGGCCGCCCGCTGGACGGCATGCGCGGTCACGTCCTCGACCACCACCTGCGTCCGGTGCCGCCCGGTGTCACGGGCGAGCTGTACCTGGCAGGACGCGGCGTGGCGCGCGGGTACATCTGCCGCCCCGACCTGACCGCCACGCGCTTCGTGGCCGACCCGTTCGGTACGGGGGGCGGCCGGATGTACCGCACCGGAGACCTCGTGCGCTGGACCCCGGGCGGCCAGGTGGAGTACGTCGGCCGCGCCGACGGCCAGGTCAAGCTGCGCGGCTACCGCATCGAACTGGGCGAGATCGAAGGGGCGCTGGCAGGCTGCGAGGGGGTCGCCGACGCCTTCGCCATGGTCAGGGAGGACACCCCCGGTGACCGCCGGCTCGTGGCCTACGTGGTGCCCGCGGCCGACGGCCGCCCGGAGGCCGGTGCGCTCGCGAGCGCCCTCGGCCACTCGCTGCCCGCCTACATGGTGCCGTCGGCGTTCGTCCTCCTCGACACGCTGCCGCTGACCCCCAACGGCAAGGTCGACCGGCACGCGCTCCCCGAACCCGCCCGCCGCGCGCCGGTCCGCACGACGGCCGCCCGCACCGCCCGCGAGGAGATCGTCCGCGGCCTGTTCGCCGACGTCCTCGGACTGCCCGCCGCGGCGGCCGACGACGATTTCTTCGCACTGGGCGGCCACTCGCTGCTCGCCACCCGCCTCGCCGCCCGCGTCCGCACCGCGCTCGGTGTGGAGATCGAGGTCAGAGCCCTGTTCGAGCATCCCACCCCGGCCCGGCTCGCCGACGCTCTCGACGACGCGCGGCGGGCCAGGACGCCGTTGCTGCGGGCCGCCTCCCGCCCCGACCCGCTGCCGCTGTCCTTCGCGCAGCAACGTCTGTGGTTCCTCAACCGGTTCGAGGGGCCCAGCGCCACGTACAACGTGCCGATGGTGCTGCGGCTGGACGGTCCGCTCGACGCGGACGTCCTCGCGAGCGCCGTGGCCGACGTCGTCGAGCGGCACGAGAGCCTGCGCACGGTCTTCCCCGACACACGGGGCGTGGCACGCCAGGTGGTGCGCGCCGCCGACGACGCGGACATTGACCTCGCGCCGCGCGACACCGACCCCGGGCGGCTGGACGAGGCGCTGAGCGCGGAGGTGGCGCACACCTTCGACGTGAGCACCGGCCTCCCGCTGCGGGCGCGGCTGCTGCGGCTGGCCGACGACGCCCACGTCCTGGTCCTGCTGGTCCACCACATCGCGGGCGACGGCTGGTCGCTGGCCCCGCTCGCCCGTGACCTGGGCCTGGCGTACCGGGCCCGCGTCGCGGGCGAGGAGCCCGGCTGGACCGAACTCGCCGTGCAGTACGCCGACTACACGCTGTGGCAGCGGGAACTGCTCGGCGCCGAGGACGACCCGTCCAGCCGGGCCGCGCGCCAACTGGACTTCTGGCGCGGCGCGCTCGACGGCGCTCCCGAACTCCTCGACCTGCCGTACGACCGGCCGCGCCCCGACGTCACCTCGCATCGCGGCGACGCGTTCTCCTTCGCCGTGGACGCCGGTACCCATCGGGCGCTGGCGGACCTCGCCCGCGCGCGCGGGTGCAGCCTGTTCATGGTGCTCCAGGCCGGTGTGGCGGTGCTGCTCTCCCGGCACGGCGCGGGCGAGGACATCCCGCTCGGCACCCCCGTGGCCGGGCGCACCGACGAGGCGCTGGACGACCTGGTGGGCTTCTTCGTCAACACCCTCGTGCTGCGCACCGACCTGTCGGGGAACCCCACCTTCGGCGAAGTGCTCGACCGCGTGCGGGAGTTCGACCTGGCCGCCTACGCCCACCAGGACATTCCGTTCGAACGCCTGGTGGACAGCCTCGACCCGGTCCGCGCCCAGAACCGGCACCCGCTCTTCCAGACCATGGTCGCGCTCCAGAACCAGGCCGACGCCGCCGTGGACCTGCCCGGCCTCACCGTGACCGGGCAGCATGTCGGCACCGGCATCAGCAAGTTCGACCTGACGTTCACCTTCACCGAGAAGCGCGACGAGGTGAACGCGCCCGCCGGTCTCGACGCGGTCCTGGAGTTCTCCACCGAACTGTTCGCCCACTCCACCGCGCACGGCCTGGCCGACCGCCTCACCCGGCTCCTCGGCGCGCTCGCCGCCGAGCCGGAGCGGCCCGTGCACACCGCCCCCGTCCTGGCCGCCGACCGGCGGGCGGCGCTGCTGGCGGCCGGGCACGGCCCGCTCCGGCCCGCTGCGGGCACGATCCCCTCGGCGTTCGAGGCCCAGCGCGCCCGGACCCCGGAGGCCGTCGCGGTCCGCGCGGGCGCGCGGACCCTGACCTTCACCGAACTCGACGCGCTCTCCGACGAGTTGGCGGACCGCCTGCGCGGTCGCGGGGTCGGCCGCGGCGACCTGGTCGCCCTCGCGATGCCCGGCACCGCGGACCAGACGGTCGCCATGCTGGCGGTGGCCAAGGCCGGGGCGGCCTATCTGGCGGTCGACCCCGAGTACCCGCGGGCCCGTATCGCCTTCATGATCGACGACGCCCGTCCCGTACTGCTGCTCACCCGCGGGGCCACCGCGCCGCAGGACCTGCCCGTACCCGTCCTGGACCTGGACGTGGACCTGGACCCGGGGGCCGTGAGCACCGGCGCGGCCGGTCGGAATGCTGTGGCGGCCGACCCGCGCGACGCGGCGTACGTCATCTACACCTCGGGCTCCACCGGGCGCCCCAAGGGCGTGGTCGTCACCCACGGCTCCGTCACCAACCACATGGCGTGGATGGCCGCCCACCTCGAACTCACCGACGACGACCGGGTCCTCGCCCGCACCTCACCGAGCTTCGACGCCTCCGTCTGGGAGACCTGGCTGCCGCTGCTCCACGGCGGTGCCACCTGCCCCGTGCCGCCCGCGGCCAACCACGACCCGGCGGGACTGCTGGCCCTGATGCGCGAGACGGAGGTGACCGTCGCGCAGTTCGTGCCCTCGCACCTCTCGCTCCTGCTGGCCGAGACCGACCCCGGCGACGCGCCCGAGAGCCTGCGCGCGGTGCTGTGCGGCGGCGAGCCGCTGACCCGGACACTGGCGGAGCGCGTCGGCCGCGACTGGCGGGCGCGGGTGCACAATCTCTACGGCCCGACCGAGGCCACCATCGACGCCACCGCCCACCGGTGGGACGGGCGGCAGGACACCGACGGGTACGGGGAGAGCGTCCCGCTGGGCCGCCCCGTCGACAACACCCGCGCCTACGTCCTCGACAGCGGCCTCCAGCCCGTGCCGCCCGGCGTCACCGGGGAGCTGTACCTCGCGGGCGACGGCCTCGCCCGCGGCTACCTCGGCCGCCCGGCGCTGACCGCGGCGCGGTTCGTCGCCGACCCGCACGGACCCGGCGGCGCCCGGATGTACCGCACGGGCGACCTCGTCAGATACGGCGCCGACGGCGAGCTCACCTTCGTCGCCCGCGCCGACGAACAGGTCAAGCTCAACGGCCTGCGCATCGAACCCGGCGAGATCGAGGCCGCCCTCACCGGCCTGGACGGGATCGCCGCCGCGTGCGTACTGGTCCGCGAGGACATACCGGGGGAGCGGCGCCTGGTCGCCTACACCGTCCCCGACCGGCCCGGCGCCCCCACCGACCGCGAACTGCGCGACCGCCTGGCCGCGGAACTGCCCGCCTACATGACACCCGCCGTCTTCGTCCCGCTGGACGCGCTGCCCCTGCTGCCCAACGGAAAGACCGACCGCAAGGCGCTGCCCGCCCCGGCCCGGCCCGCCGCCGCCCGGCCCGGAGGACAGCCGCGCACCGCGTCCGAGCGCGTGCTCTGCGAGGTCTTCGCCGCGCTGCTGCACACCGACACCGTCCGTACCGACGACGACTTCTTCGGTCTCGGCGGCGACAGCATCCTCTCGATCCAGCTCGTCAGCCGCGCGCGGGAGGCCGGGCTGAGCGTCACACCGCGCGACGTGTTCGCGCACCGCACGCCCGAGGCGATCGCGGCCGTTGCCCGAACCCTCGGCCAGGACGTGCCGGCCCAGGCCGTACCCGGCTCCGGCGAACTGCCGGCCACGCCCATCGCCGCGTGGCTGCTGCGACGGCCCGGCACCATCGACGGGTACAACCAGTCAGGGGTGCTGCGCACACCCGCGGGAGCCGACGAGGACAGCGTCGCCGCCACGCTCCAGCGCCTCATCGACCACCACGACACGCTCCGGCTGCGGGCCGTCAGGACCGGCGAGGACAGCCCCGTGCTCGACGTGCTGCCGCCCGGCGCCGTGAGCATCCGTCAGCGCCTCACCCGTGTCGATGTCGCGGGACTCGACGCCGACGCCGTCCGCACCGTCCTCGCCGAGGCGGGGGAGCGGGCCCGGCGGCGGCTGCGGCCCGCGGACGGCCACGTGATCGAGGCGGTCTGGTGCGACGCGGGACCGCACGCGCGCGGACGGCTGCTGCTGGTCGTGCACCACCTCGCCGTCGACGCCGTCTCCTGGCGCGTCCTCGCCGAAGACCTCGCCACGGCCTGGCACGCCGTCACCTCGGGTCCGCCCGAGGACGGCCTGCCCGCCGTCGGCACGACCTACCGCGGCTGGGCGCGGCTGCTCGCCGCCCAGGCGCTGGAACCGGCGCGCGAAGCGGAACTCCCGCTGTGGGAAAGGGCCTTGAGCACCCCCGCGCCCCGCCTGGGAAACCGGCCGCTCCACCCCGACCTGGACACCGCCGACCGGACCCGCACGGTGACCACCCGGCTGCCCGCCACCTGGACCGCGCCGCTGCTCACCGACGTGCCCGCCGCCTTCCACGCGGGAGTCGGCGACGTCCTGCTCACCGGCCTCGCCCTCGCCCTGAACTCCTGGCAGGCCCAACGGGCGGCAGACGGCGGCCCGTTGCCCGGCGGCACCGGCGTGCTGCTCGACGTCGAGGGCCACGGACGCGAGCAGATCGCCGACCACGTCGACCTGTCCCGTACCGTCGGCTGGTTCACCAGCCTCTACCCGGTCAGCGTCGATCCGGGACCCGTCGATCCCCGCGACCCCGGGCGGTTCGGCCCCGCGCTCGTGGACCGCGCGCTCAAACGCGTCAAGGAGCAGTTGCGGGCCGTGCCCGACCACGGCCTCGGATTCGGGATGCTGCGCCACCTCAACCCGGCCACCCGCCCCCGGCTCGCCGCCCTGCCGGAACCGCAGATCGGCTTCAACTACCTCGGCCGGTACACCACTTCGCACCAGGACACCGCCGGGGCCGCGCGGCAGGACGCGGGCGCCGACTGGGAAGTGCTGCTCGACGGCGGCGGCCCGCGCGCCCAGGACCCGGACATGCCCGTCCACCACGTCCTCGACATCAACGCGCACACCGAGGACCTGCCCGACGGCCCGCGCCTGGTGACCCGGTGGACGTGGGCCGCCGACCTGATCGCGGAAGAGGAGATCGACGCCCTGTCCGACGCCTTCGGACGCGCCCTGCGCGCCATCGCCGAGCACACCGAACAACCCGACGCGGGCGGCTACACGCCCTCCGACCTACCGCTGGTCTCGCTCGACCAGGCCCAGATCGACCGGCTTCAGAACAAGTGGGGTGGACACAAGTGACCGGGTTCCAGTTGGAGGACGTACTTCCGCTGACACCGCTTCAGTCGGGGATGCTCTTCCACGCGCTGTACGACTCCGCCGCCGTGGACGTCTACACCGCGCAGTTCGTCTTCGACCTCGAAGGCGCCGTCGACGTCGCCGCGCTGCGCGCCGCCATCGCCGCCCTGCTGCGGCGGCACGCCAACCTGCGGGTCGGTTTCCTGCACGAGGACCTGGACGAGCCCGTACAGGCGGTCGCCGCCACCGTCCCCGTACCGCTGGAGGAACTCGATCTGACCGGGCGGGACGGCGCGGCGGCGGGTGAACGGCTCGGCGCGTTCCTCGCCGCCGACCGGACCCGGCGCTTCGACCTCACCTCCCCGCCGCTGATGCGGTTCACCCTGGTGCGCACCGCCCCCCGTCAGTCGCGGCTGGTCATGACGAGCCACCACATCCTGCTCGACGGCTGGTCGACACCGCTGCTGGTACGGGAGCTGTTCGAGCTGTACGCGAGCCGCGGCGACGACACCGCGCTGCCCCGCCCCACCCCGTACCGGACCTACCTGGCCTGGCTCGCCCGGCAGGACCGCGCCGCCGCCCTGGACACCTGGCGCACCGCCCTGGCGGGCCTGGAGGCCCCGACCCTGCTCGCCGGGCCCGGCCGGACGCGGACGGCCGCCACCGACGACCTGCCCGGAACGCTCGTCCTCGACCTGGACGCGGCCACCACGACCCGGCTGCGCGAGACCGCCCGCGCCCACCGGCTCACCGTCAACACCCTGGTCCAGGGCGCCTGGGGACTGCTGCTGACGCACCTCACCGGGCGCGACGACATCGTCTTCGGCACCACCGTCTCCGGCCGCCCGCCCGAGATACCCGGCGTCGAATCGATGATCGGCCTGTTCATCAACACCGTGCCGGTACGGCTGCGCCTGGAGCCCGGCGAGACCCTGGCCGCGCTCCTGACCAGGCTCCAGGCCGAACAGGGCCGCCTCCTGGACAGCCAGTACCTGGGCCTGACCGAGATCCGCGGCGTCACCGGACTGGACGAACTCTTCGACACCCTCGCGGTCTTCGAGAACTACCCGGTGGACGCCGCCGCGCTGAGCACCGCCCGGCGCGGACTGCCCGGCCTCGACCTCACCGGCTTCACCGGCACGGACGCCGCCCACTACCCGCTCACCCTCACCATCGCGCCGGGCGACCGGCTGAGGATCACCTTCGGCTACCGGGCCGCCGTCCTCGACCACGACGACGTGGCCCGCACCGTCGCCCGCGTGCGGCGCGTGCTGACCGCGATGGCCGACGGCCTCGACCGCCGCGCCGACACCGTCGACGTCCTCCTCGACGGCGAGCGCGAACGGCTGCTCGCCCTCGGGCGCGGCGCCCCGCTCCCCGTCGGCACCGTGGACACCAGCGTCTGGGACACCGTGCTGCGCCACGCCGCCGACCACCCCGACCGGCCCGCCGTGACCGGCGCGGGCGAGCCGTTGTCGTACCGCGAACTGGCCGACGTCGCGGGGGAGACGGCCCGCGCCCTGACCGGCCTCACCACCGCGTCCGGCAGCCGCGTCGGTGTCATGACGGAGCGCTCGGCCGCCCAGGTCACCGTGTCCCTGGCCGTGCTGGGCGCGGGCGCCGCCTATGTGCCGCTCGACCCGCGCTGGCCCGACGAACGGCTCACCCGTGTCGCCGAGGCGGCCGGACTGCGCGCCCTGGTGGTCGACGAGGCCGCCGCCGCCCATCCGTGGGTCCGCGGTCTCGCCACCGCCCTGCCGACGCTGACCGTGGACGCCGCGGGTCGGGTCCGCGCAGGCGCGCCCGCCGCCCCCGGAACCCTGCCGGAGGTCACCGGGGGCGCCCGGCTCGCGTACGTGATGTTCACCTCGGGCTCCACCGGCCTGCCCAAGGCCGTCGGCGTCACCCACGCCGACATCGCCGCGCTGGCCGCCGACCGCGTCTGGCACGGCGGCGCGGCCGACGCCGTCCTGCTGCACTCGGCGTACGTCTTCGACGCCTCCACCTTCGAGATGTGGGCGCCGCTGCTCAGCGGCGGCCGGGTCGTCGTGGCCCCGCCCGGCCCCCTCCAGCCCGCCGTGCTCCGGGACCTCGTGGCCCGGCACGGCCTGACGTCGGCGTTCTTGACCACCTCCCTGTTCAACCTCGTCGCCGAGGCCGACCCGGACGCGCTCGGCCTGCTCCGCACGGTCGCCTCGGGCGGCGAGGCCGCCGCCCCCGGCGTCCTGCAACGCCTGGCCGCCGCCCACCCCGGCACCGCCGTCCTCAATGTGTACGGGCCCACCGAGACGACCACCTTCGCCACCCGCCACCAAGTGCGCCCCGAGGACGGCCCCGACGGCGCGCCGCCGATCGGCGGCCCCACCGACGGCACCCGCGCCTACGTCCTGGACGCCGCGCTGCGCCCGGTCCCGCCGGGAGCCGAGGGCGAACTGTACGTCGCGGGCCCCGGCGTGGCGCGCGGCTACCTGGAGCGGCCCGCCCTGACGGCCACCCGCTTCGTCGCCGACCCGTTCGCCGCCACCGGGGACCGCATGTACCGCACCGGCGACCTCGTGCGCCAACAGCCCGACGGCGTCCTCCAGTACGTCGCACGGGCCGACCAGCAGGTCAAACTGCGCGGCCACCGCATCGAGCCCGGCGAGATCGAGGCGGTGCTGCGCGCCGACCCGTCGGTGCGGTCCGCCTGCGTCATGGTGCGCGAGGACCTGCCCGGCGGTCGCGGACTCGCCGCGTACGTCGTCCCCGCGCCCGGCCGCACCCCCGACCCCGACCTGCTCACCGCGCACGTCGGCAGCCACCTTCCCGGCTACATGGTGCCGACCGCGATCCAGGTGCTCGACGGCTTCCCGCTGACCGTCAACGGCAAGCTGGACCGGGCGGCCCTCCCCGCGCCCGCCGCCCCTGACCTGGCCCCGGTCCGGGCCCCGCGCGACGCCCACGAGGAGATCCTGACCGGCCTGTTCGCCGACGTGCTCGGGGTGCCCCGGGTCGGCCCGGACGACAGCTTCTTCGCGCTCGGCGGCCACTCGCTGCTCGCCACCCGCCTGGTGGGCCGCATCCGGACCGCCCTGGCCGCCGAGACCGAGATCCGCACGCTGTTCGACCACCCCACCGCCGCCGCCCTCGCGACCGCGCTGAAGGACGCGCGCCGTCCGGCGCGGCCCGCGCTCGTCTCCCAGCCCCGCCCTGCCGTCCTCCCGCTGTCGTACGCCCAGCGCCGCCTGTGGTTCCTGCACCGCCTCGAAGGGCCCTCGGCGACGTACAACATCCCCTTCGCCGTACGCCTGGACGGGCCCCTCGACACCGGCGCGCTGCGCCGGGCCCTGCGCGATGTCGTCGTCCGGCACTCCGCGCTGCGCACGGTCTTCCCCGAGCACGACGGCGGACCGCGCCAGCTCATCACGGCGGCCGACGACGTCCGCCTCGTCCTGGCAGCGGAGACCGTCGAGCCGGACAAGCTGCACGACCGGGTCAGGTCCGCGGCGGCCGAACCGATCGACATCGAGCGGCAGTTGCCGCTGCGGGCGACTGTGCTGCGGCTGGCCGACGACGCCCACGTCCTGGTCCTGGTGATCCACCACATCGCCTCCGACGGGTCCTCCATGGCGCCCCTCGCCCGTGACCTCGCCGCCGCCTACCGCGCCCGCGTCGGCGGGCGGGCCCCGGCCTGGGCCGAACCGCCCGTCGACTACGCCGACTTCACGCTCTGGCAGCGCGGGCTGCTCGGCGACGAGCAGGACCCCGACAGCGCCATGGCCCGCCAACTGCGGTACTGGAAGCAGGCGTTGGACGGCCTGCCGCACCTGGTCGAACTGCCGTGGGACCTGCCGCGCCCCGCCGTCCCCCGGCACACCGGCGCCAGCCACGACTTCGTCCTGGACCCCGCCGTGGCCCGGCGCGTCACCGACCTCGCCCGCAGCCGCGGCTGCACGGTCTTCATGGTGCTCCAGGCCGCCCTGTCACTGCTGCTGTCCCGGCACGGAGCCGGTGACGACATCCCGCTGGGCACGGCGGTCGCCGGACGCACCGACGAGGCCGCGACCGACCTCGTGGGCTTCTTCGTGAACACCCTCGTGCTGCGCACGGACCTGGCGGGCGACCCGACGTTCCTCGAACTCCTGGACCGCGTCAAGGACGCCGACCTCGCGGCCTACGCCCACCAGGACGTCCCCTTCGAGCGGCTGGTCGAACTGCTCAACCCCGCGCGCTCGCAGAACCACCACCCGCTCTTCCAGACCATGCTCGTGCTCCAGAACCACGCCCCCGCCGCCCCCTTCGACCTGCCCGGCCTCACCGTCTCCGGCCTGCCCGTCGATCCGGGCGTCAGCAAATTCGACCTGTCGTTCACCTTCACCGAGACACCCGCCGGTACGGATACGGATACGGATACGGATACGGGTACGGCGGACGGTCAGGACGCGTCCGGCCCGTCCGGCGGCATGCGCGCGACCGTGGACTACGCGACGGAGCTGTTCACCGAGGCCACGGTCGGCGCGCTCGCCGAGCGCCTCGTCGTCCTGCTCGGCGAGGTCACCGCCGACCCCGGCCGCCCGCTGCGGACCTACGACGTCCTCGGCCCCGGCGAACGCGCCCGGATCGCCGCCCTGGGCACAGGACCGGCCGACGACCTGCCCCGCTCGACGGTCCCCGAACTCTTCGCCCGGCAGGTCCGCCGCGCCCCGGACGCCCCGGCGGTGCGCGACGCGGCCGCCACCCTCAGCTACGCCGAACTCGACGCGCGCGCCGACGCCCTGGCCCGCCGTCTCCTCGCGCGGGGGATCGGCCCCGAGGACCGGGTGGCCGTCGCGCTGCCCCGGACCAACGACCTCGTCGTCGCCCTCCTCGGCGTCCTCAAGGCCGGTGCCGCGTATCTGCCGCTCGACCCCGCCTACCCGGCCCAGCGGCTGTCCTTCATGCTCGACGACGCCGGGCCGCGGCTGCTCCTCACCACGGCCGACGTCGGCGCCCGCCTCCCGGAGACCGCCGTACCGCGCCTGGTGCTCGACACCCCCGAGGCGGACGGTGCGCCGGTCCCGCCGCGCGGGGACACCGCCGTCCCGCGGCGTGCGCTCCCGTCGCATCCCGCGTACGTCATCTACACCTCCGGCTCCACCGGCCGGCCCAAGGGCGTGGTCGTCACCCACCAGGGCGTCGGCGCCATGGCCAGGACGCAGCGCGACCGGCTCCGGGCCGGTCCCGGCAGCCGGGTCCTCCAGATGGCGTCGGTCAGCTTCGACGCCGCGTTCTGGGAGCTGTGCATGGGGCTGCTGTCCGGCGCCTGCCTGGAGATCGGGGAACGCGAAGCCCTGCTGCCGGGACCCGCCCTCGCGGACGCCGTCCGCACGCGCGGCATCACCCACCTCACGCTGCCCCCGGCCGCGCTCGCGGTGATGGAGCCCGGCTCCCTGCCCACCGGGATCACCCTGGTGCTCGCGGGCGAGGCGTGCCCGCCGGAGCTGGCGCGGGCCTGGGCGCGCGGGCGGTACCTCGTCAACGCCTACGGCCCCACCGAGACGACCGTCTGCGCCACCATGAGCGGCTTCCAGCGGGCGGACGGTGCCCTCGCCCCCGACCGCGCGGTCCCCATCGGCCTGCCCGTGGACGGCACCCGCGTGCACGTACTGGACGACCGGCTGGCACCCGTCCCCTCCGGTGTCATCGGCGAGTTGTACGTGTCGGGCGCGGGACTGGCCCGCGGCTACCTCGGCAGGGCCGCCCTCACCGCGTCCCGCTTCGTGGCCGACCCGTTCGACCGCTCCGGCGGCCGTATGTACCGCACCGGCGACCTGGTGCGCCGTACGGCCGAGGGCCAGATCGTCTACGTCGGCCGGGTCGACGACCAGGTCAAGCTCCGCGGATTCCGGGTGGAACCCGGTGAGATCGAGGCCGCGATCACGGCGCTGCCCGGCGTCGCGGCGGCCTGCGTCGTCGTCCGCGAGGACCGGCCGGGCGACCGGCGCCTGGTCGCCTACACCGTGGCCGCGCGCGGCGAGACGGCCCCCGACGAGGCGGCGATCCGCGCCCGGCTCGCCGACACGCTGCCCGGCCACATGATCCCGGCCGCGTGCGTCCGGCTCGACGCGCTGCCGGTCACCCCCAACGGGAAGACCGACCGTCGTGCCCTGCCCGCGCCCGGTCACGCCGCGCCCGCCGCGTCCAGGCCCCCGGCCACCGACCGCGAACGCGAGCTGTGCGCGGCGTTCGCGCAGACGCTCGGCGTGCCCGAGGTCGGGGTGACGGACGACTTCTTCGCCCTCGGCGGCCACTCGCTGCTCGCGGTGACCCTGGCCCGCAGGATCGAGGAGCGGTGCGGCCGACGGCCCTCGCTCAGGGCGCTGTTCGCGGCGCCGACGGTCGAAGGCGTCATCCGGTCGCTGGACGGCGCGGCGGACAGAGGTCCGGCGGCGCCGGACACCACGCCGACCGGGCCGGGCGACGGCCTGGGCGAGGGACCGCTGGACCCGGTCGCGTCGTACCTCCTCGCGGAGGTCCGGCTCGCCCCCGACATCACGGGCGGTGCGCGCCGGACCGCGCCGGTACCCGCTCCCACCCGCTCCCGCCCCGCCGCCCGCCCCCTGCTGACCGGCGCTTCCGGCTTCCTCGGCGCGTTCCTGCTGCGCGACCTCATCGAGGCCACGGACGGCCCCGTCGACTGCCTGGTCCGCGCCGACGGCCCGGACCACGCGGCGCACCGGCTGCGGGCCAACCTGGAGCGCTACGGCCTCTGGCGCCCCGCCTACGCCGACCTGGTCCGTCCCGTCCCCGGCGACCTGGCCGCCCCCGGTCTCGGCCTGTCGCCCGACGACCGCGCCGCCCTGGCCCGCCGCCTCGGCCCGGTGCTGCACAACGGCGCCCGGGTCAACTTCGCCGCCCCGTACGGCGATCTGCGCGCCGCCAACGTGGCCGGTACCGAGGAACTGCTGCGGCTGCTCGCCGACTCCGGCTCACCGGGCATGCACTACATCTCGACCACGAGCGTCTACGCCCCGTCGTCCGATCCCGACGCCGCGCCCGTCACGGAGTCGACGCCGACCGGCCCGGCCGCCGACCTGCCGGGCGGCTACGCGCAGAGCAAGTGGGTGGCCGAGGGGATCGTCGACCTGGCGCGCGCCCGCGGCCTGCCGGTCACCGTCTACCGCCCCGGCCGGATCAGCGGCGACACCGCCACCGGCGCCTGCCAGGACCGCGACCTGCTCTGGCAGCTCATCAAGGGCTGCCTCCAGGCCGGGGCGGTGCCGGACCTGCCGCACGGCTCGACCGACTGGATACCCGTCGACTACGTCAGCGCGGCCGTCGTGGCACTGGCCCGCTCCGCCGGGACCAGTACCGCCATGCCCGTGTACCACCTCACCAACCCGGACGCCCCCGACCTGCGGACCGTCTTCGAAGTGGCCGCCCGCCTGGGCCACGAGCTGCCCACCGTCCCGGTGGCGCGGTGGCGCTCCCGCGTGGCGGCGCAGCCCGACAACGCCGCCCAGCTCCTGCTCGGCGACGACACCCCGCCCGCCGGCTCCGCCCCCTCCCACCACCGCCGCTTCGACTCCCGGCGCACCGCCGCGCAAGCCGCCGCCGCGGGCGTCCACCTGCCGCCCCTGACCGACACGGTGCTCACCCGCTACCTCACCCACGGCCACACCACCGGCTACCTCCCCACCCCCTGACCCGGCCCCGTCCGCGCCGCGACCGACCGTCCCCTCAGGACCCGCGCCTCCCGAAACGCGGTGGCCCCCCCGGGGGGTCGGGAGGATGGGGCGATGACGACCGACAGCGGGGCCGTGGGGGCACAAGGTGTGCGAGCCGAGTGGGGGGACGTGCCCGCGGGGGTGCGGGGAGAGGCCGAGGCGCGCCTGGGGGCACGCGTCGCGGCGGCGGAGACGCAGGCCGGCGGCTTCTCGCCGGGCGTGGCGGCCCGCCTGCGGCTGACGGACGGGACGAGGGCGTTCGTCAAGGCCGTGACCTCGGCGGCGAATCCGGAGAGCCCGGGCATCCACCGGGCGGAGGCCGCGGTGGCCGCGGCGCTTCCCCGTGAAGTCCCGGCCCCGCGCCTGCTGGCCTCCTTCGAGCGGGACGACTGGGTGGTCCTGCTCTTCGAGGACATCGAGGGCCGCACGCCCGCACAGCCGTGGGACGCGGCCGAGTTGGAGCGCGTCCTGACCGCGGTCGGCGACCTCGCGACGCTGCTCACACCGTCCCCGGTGGAGGTCCCGCCCGTGGCGGAGGCGAACGCGGAGAATTTCCACGGCTGGCGCGCCCTGGCCGCCGAGCACGCGGCGGGCACCGACGACCTGACGGGCCTCGACCCCTGGGCCGTACGCCATCTGGCGGAACTGGCCGTGTTGGAGGCCGGATGGGCGCGGGCGGCGGCCGGAAAGACCCTGGCCCACGCGGATCTGCGGGCCGACAATCTGCTGCTCACCGCGGACGGCCGCGTCATGGTCGTGGACTGGCCGTGGGCCTGCCTGGCGGCGCCCTGGTTCGACCTGCTGCTGATGCTGCCCAGCGTGGGGATGCAGGGCGGACCGCCCCCCGCCGAGATCTTCGACCGGCACCCGGTGGCCGCGGGCGCCGACCCGGACGGCGTCACGGCGGTGCTGGCCGCCTTCGCCGGCTTCCTGCTCGGCCACGCGCGGCGGCCCGCGCCGCCCGGCCTGCCGACACTGCGCCCCTTCCAGCACGCCCAGGGCGTCGTCGCGCTCGACTGGCTGCGGACCCGTACCGGCTGGTCCTGACGGCGGCGCGCCCTACCCTGGCCTTATGTCCCCTTTCGTGGTCGAGCGCCGCACCCCGCTGCCCGTCGCCGAGGCGTGGCGGCGGCTGACCGACTGGGAACGGCACACCGCCACCGTGCCGTTGACCCGGATCAGCGTGCTGACGCCGCCGCCCGACGGGGTCGGCACGGCCTTCGTGGCGCGGACCGGGCTCGGCGGTGCCGGGTTCGACGACCCGATGCGGATCGTGCGCTGGGAGCCGCCGGTCGACGGCGGCCCCGGATTCTGCCGCCTGGAGAAGACCGGCCGGATCGTCACCGGCTGGGCGGAGATCGACGTACGGCCGGACGACACCGGTACGGGTACGGGCGCGGATACCGGCTCGTGGGTGCGCTGGCGCGAGGAGCTGCGGGTGTGGCGGCTGCCGGGAGCGTTCGACGCGGTCACGGCGCGTACCGGACGGCTCGTCTTCGGCCGGGCCGTGGACACGCTGCTGCGTGGGGAGTGAGGCGAAGACGGCCCGCGGGTACCGATGAGTTCCGCGCCGCGCACCGGTCTACCCCGGTGAAGCGCACGACCTTCCCGTGACACCGACCAGCGGAACGTAAGGCAGGCACCCATGTCCACGAAGATCTTCGTCAACCTCCCCGTGAAGGACCTCGACCGCTCCGTGGCCTTCTTCACCGCCGCCGGGTTCACCTTCAACCCGCAGTTCACCGACGACAACGCGACCTGCATGGTGATCAGCGACGACATCTACGCGATGCTGCTGGTCGAGCCCTTCTTCCGGACCTTCACCGAGAAGGAGATCGCGGACACCGCCACGACGACCGAGGCCATCGTGGCGCTGGGCCTGGACAGCAAGGAGCAGGTCGACCGGATCGCGGAGGCGGCCGTGGCCGGGGGCGGCACGGCGGCCAAGCGCACCGAGCAGGAGAGCCCGATGTACACCCGGAGCTTCTTCGACCTGGACGGCCACCACTGGGAGCTGTTCTGGCTGGACCCGGCCCTCGCCCAGGGCTGACCCGCCCCTGATCCAGGGCTGACCCGCCCCTGGTCCAGCGGCCTGGTCACCGTACGGGCGGCGGCCCGCTGCTCTCGCGCACGACCAGCTCGCCCGCGACCTCCACCCTGGTTGACGCGGGCTGCTCCCCACCGAGGAGCTGGAGCACCATCCGGGCGGCGAGCGCGGCCATGTCGGCGAGCGGGGTGCGTACGGTGGTCAGCCGCGGGGTGACCCAGTCGGCGAAGGGCAGGTCGTCGAAGCCGACGACGCTCAGGTCGGCCGGGACGCGCAGCCCGAGCGCGGCGGCGGCGCGGTAGGTGCTCAGCGCCTGCTGGTCGTTGCCCGCGAAGACCGCGGTCGGCGGGTCGGGCAGCCCCAGCAGGTCCAGGGCGTGCCGGTGCGCGGGCTCGTGGGTGAAGTCGCCGTATCGGACGAGCGCCGGGTCGAAGGGCAGCCCGGCCTCGTCGAGCGCCGAGCGGTAGCCGTCCACGCGGGCGCGTGAGGCCAGCCGCTCCGGCGGCCCGCTGATGACGGCGATCCTGCGGTGGCCGAGCCCGATGAGATGGCGGGTCGCGGCCAGCCCGCCCGGCCAGTTCGTGGCGCCCACCCACGGCACTCCGGGCGCGGGCTCGTCGGCCGGGGCGATCAGCGCGAAGGGCAGGCCGAGCCTGCGCAACTCCTCGTGCTGGGCGGGCGTCAGCTCCGGCAGCACCAGGATCGCGCCGCGCGTGCGGCGGGTGGCGAGCGAGTCCAGCCACTGCCGGGTGAGCCGGCTGCGGCCGTGCGTCGCCGACACCACCATGCCCAGCCCCTCGGCGTGCAGCGCCTCCTCCGCGCCCCGGATCAGCTCGCCCGCCCACGGGCTGGCCAGTTCGTTGATCACGAAGTCGATCAGGCCGCCCGCCGCCAGCGCCGTCGCCGCGGGGCGGTGCCGCGCGAGATACCCGTGCTGCTCCAGCAGCCGCTGGACCTTGGCGCGGGTCCTGGACGCCACGTCCGAGCGGTCGTGCAGCACCTTGGAGACCGTGGAGACCGACACCCCCGCCTGCCGCGCGATCTCGGCGAGCGTCGTCGTGCCTCCGCCGCCCGCGCCGCTGCCCGCGCCCGCGTCTGTGCCGCCGTCTGTGTCGCCGCCTGTGTCGCCGTCGGCTTCGTGCCCCGGTTCCGCCGCCGCCATCCTCTGCTCTCCCGCGCTCGCGCCCCCGGCGGCCGTACCGCCGTGCCGGTCCGCCTTTTGCGAAAGCTATCGCGAATCACCGCGGTCGCGGTTCTCGGACCCGGCGGCGGTCCGCGGGCCGGGAGACGGACGGCGGGTCCGGCAGCGGTCGGCGGGCCTGGTCGCGGCCCCAGGACCCGGCGGCGGTCCGCGGGTCCCGTCACCGCCTTGACCCTCACCGCAGGTGAGGGCCCACCGTGAGGGCAGGGCGTACCGCACGCCGCGGAACCGGACGAGAGGACCTTCCATGAAGACGACTGGACCTTCCACGACAGAGCGCTGCGTCATCCTCGACATCGGCGGAGTCCTGGAGATCACACCGCCGACGGGCTGGATCGAGCGGTGGGACGAGCGCCTCGGCCTCCCGCCGGGCACCGTGGACCGCCGTCTCGACGACGTCTGGGAGGCCGGGGCGGTCGGCGCGATCACCGAGCCCGAGGTACGCGCCCAGGTCGGCGCCCGCTTCGGCCTCGACGCCCGCCAGGTCGAGTCCTTCATGTCCGACCTCTGGGCCGAATACCTCGGCGCCCCCAACACGGAACTCATCGACTACGTCCGCGGCCTGCGCTCCCGCTGCCGCCTCGGCATCCTCAGCAACAGCTTCGTCGGCGCCCGCGAACGGGAGACCGCCCGCTACCGCTTCGACTCACTGGTCGACGAGATCGTCTACTCCCACGAGATCGGCGTCTCCAAGCCCGACCCCCGCGCCTTCGCGCTCACCTGCGAGCGCCTCGAAGTCCGCCCGTCGGACTGCCTGTTCATCGACGACCACGCCCCCAACATCGCCGCCGCCGAGACCGCGGGCATGCGCGCCCACCTCTTCACCGGCACCCCGCAGGCCGTCGCCCGCGTCGAAGCCCACCTGCCGGCGCTATGAGGTGCGGGTGTTGGTGAGGTGCGGTCCGATGTGGCCGATGTAGAGCAGACCGGTGTTGGCGGTGTCGTCGAAGAAGTGCAGCCGCGGGGAGATGGTGCTGCCGCCGCCGATCCGCAGATGGGCCTCCATGTAGACCGCGCCGGAGGGATCGACGGCGCGGGGCACGGGGAGGGTGCGCTCCTTGCGCCAGGAGAGGTTGCGCCAGACGGTGTCGGACTCCTTCATCAGGACCTTGCCCGCGGGGAAGGGGTGGCAGCCGGAGGGGAGATCCTGGCACCAGGAGCGGAAGTCGCCGCGGGCGCGGCCGGCCACGGAGGCGGCGGCGAAGTCCTCGAGAGCCTGGAGCGCTTCCCAGCAGACGTTGACCCAGTTGGGCTTGGAACGGTCGTCGAGACCGGTCATCACCTTGGCGTCCCCGGTGAAGAGCAGGGTGGGGAACTGGTGGAGCCGGGCGTGGAGTTCGGTGAAGCTGCCGGGCAGCGCCTCGCTCTCGTCCTCCTCGACGGGGGCGAAGGCGGCCTCGTAGGCGCCGACTTGCTGGAGACGTAACTGGAGCGCGCGGACCTGCTGTTGGGCGGCGCGGCGCTCGGCGTAGAACTCCTCGGCGAGCCAGTTGGCGTCGGCGAGGTCGTGCTGGAGCTCGCGGACCTGCTTGTAGCGGGCGGCCTCGGCCTCCGCCGCCTCGTCGAGAAGGGCGATCAGGCTCTCGTGGTCGGCGCGCAGGCGCGCGATCTCGTCGCCGTGCTCGGTGGACCGGGGCCGCGGGCGCTGGGCGTGCAGGCGGGCCAGCGGCTGGGGGAGCGGCATGCGGGCCGCCTGGTTGCGCGGCAGCGCGGTCAGCACGGTGGCGGCCCGTACCGGATCGGCCTCGACCGTGGCGCGGGACATCACCGGGTGCCGCTGCCCGTCGGCGGCCCACGCGGGGTCGACGCGCGGCATGTACGTACGGATGCCGCCGCCGAAGACCGGATGGTGTTCGAGCGCCTTGTTGAACGCGGCCTGCGCCTCGCGGGTCAGCACGTACAGCACCGCGCGGCCCACGAGTTGGGTGAAGGCGCGGTCCACGACCTTCTCCAGCCACTCGTCGGCGTCGGTCCCGTACGGCACGCTCGCCACGACGATGGGCAGCCGCCGCTCCCGGTCGGTCAGCTCCTCGACCACCTCCTTCACGTCACCGGCGTAGATGAAGCTGGCGCGGGCGCGGATCTCGGCGATGCCGCTGTGCGTGTCCAGGGCGTCGAGTATCGCGTCGGCCAGCCGCGGCTTGGACGCGCGGATCTGCGGTATCTCCGCCGAGTCCGGCCGGTGTTCGACATCGAGCTGCACCCAGGTGCGGCCCGGATCGGCCATGTCGGTACGGACGATGAGCGTGGACTGCCAGGTCGCCCGCAATGTCGGCGGGCTCTCCCGCAATCGCCAGCGGCTGTGCGCGCCCAGCTGCCCCGAATCGGTGTCGCGGTCGAGCGTCACGTGCTCGGCTATCTCGTTGCGGCCGTCGTGCAGCGCCGTGACCGGATAACCCTTGGCGTCGGTGAGCCACTCCGCGACCAGCCGGTCGGCCGTCGCGGCGGCCGTGACGTAGTCCTGCTCGGTCCACACGACCATGCGGTACGCGGACGCGTCCACGCAAGTCCCCCCTCGGTGGGCTGATCGATCTTCAAGGGGAGGCTAGAAGAGCGCGGTGTCACGGTGATAGGGGGCACGCCGTCCGACCGGGCCGTACGGGCTGCCCGATCCGGGGCGAATCGGGTCCCCGGCCGCTGGGCGTCACACCTCCGCTGCCCCGGTGGCCTACGCGAGCGCCGCGCGCAACTCCCCTGTCGTGGGCGGGTTGGCGCCGGGCCGCGAGACGGTGAGCGCGGCGGCGGTGCCCGCGTGGCGCAGCACATGGGCGAGGGTCGCCTTGTCCAGGGCGCCGAGCGCGGGACGGGCGGCGGCGCCGGTGAGGCCGAGGCCGGTGAGGGCGTCCAGCGTCGCGGACATGAAGGAGTCGCCCGCGCCCACGGTGTCGGCGACCTCGGTCCGCACCGGCGCGCCCGTCACCTCGATGTCACGGGTGAAGGCGGCGGCGCCCTCCCCGCCCATGGTCACGAAGACGACGGCGGGCCCGGCCGCCAGCCAGCGCGCGGCGACCGCCGCGACCGGCTCGCCCGGATACAGCCACTCCAGATCCTCGTCGCTCGCCTTGACGAGGTCGCTCAGCGCCACGCACCGCTCGACTCCGGCGACACCCTGCTCGTGCGTGCCCATCAACTCCGGCCGGATGTTGGGGTCGTAGCTGACGGTGGCGTCCGCGCGCAGCCGCGCGGCGAGGTCCACGGTGGTGGCCGCGCCCGGCTCCGCCACGGCGGCGATCGACCCGATGTGGACGTGCCGGAGCGCGGCGGGCGGCTCGACGGGCCCGAGCGTCCACGCGATGTCGAAGTCGTAGCGCGCCGCGCCCTGTTCGTCGAGCGTGACCACCGCCGTCGGCGTGCGGACGTCGTGCCGGCCGTCTGCGAGCAGGTGTACGCCCGCCGACCGCAGGTGGTCGGTGATGAGCTTGCCCGAGGGGTCGTCGCCGAGCTGCGTGAGGAGCGCGGTGGCGTGGCCGAGGCGGGCCAGCCCGTACGCCACGTTGGCCGGACTGCCGCCGGGATGCGGCACATCGGGCTGTCCGGGGGTCCGGACGATGTCCGCTACGCACTCACCGATCACCAGGAAGTCGCTCATGGGCCACATGCTGCCGTATCGCGGTCCCGCCCGGCGACCCCCCGTCCCCGTACGCGATCACGCGGGCGGTCCCCTGCCGGTACGCGGCCGGAGACCGTCTGCCGCGGCGGGCCCGCCCGCCCTACGCTGGTGGCGGCGGCCCCGCGGATGAGCGGGGCGGCGGACGAAGGGGGGCTCCGTGGACGCGGAGTTGGCGGCACTGGCCGCGTCGGGCGCGACGCAGGTGGTCACACTGATGGCGTCCGACGCCTGGACACAGGTACGGGACCGGCTGGCGCGGTTCCTCGCACGCGGCAGCGGCGGCAGCGCCGGGGCGGCGGCCGACGGCGATACGGCAGCCGACGACGGTACGACCGGGGCCGCCGCACGCACCGGGGACGAGACCGCCGCTCTCGACGAACTCCAGCTCTCCCGAGCCGAGTTGACGGCCGCCAGGGACTCGGGGGACGCGGACGCCGCCGCCGACATCGAGGCGGGCTGGCGCACCCGGCTGCGCCGCGTCCTGCGGGACGACCCGGCCGCCGCCGCCGAACTGCGGCTGCTGCTGGAGGAGTTGGCCCCGGCGGCCGGCCGTGGCTCGGTCAGCGTCGTCAACAACACCGTCAACGACGGGGTGTTCCACGCCCCGGTCATCCAGGGCCGCGACATCAGGAGCACCACCGTCCACGGCGGCGGCCCGACGACGCCCTGACGGCGGCAGGGCCCGGCGGTCAGGACTCGGACCTGTCCAGCTCCTCGTCCAGCGCCGTCGCCGCCGTGATCAGCGACAGATGCGTGAACGCCTGCGGGAAGTTGCCCAGTTGCTCACCCGTCGGCCCGATCTCCTCGGCGAACAGGCCGACGTGGTTGGCGTAGGTGAGCATCTTGTCGAAGGCGTAACGGGCCGGGCCCAGGCGCCCGGCGCGGGCGAGCGCGCCGACGTACAGGAAGCTGCACAGCGAGAAGGTGCCCTCGCCGCCGCGCAGCCCGTCGGGGGACGCGCCCGGGTCGTAGCGGTAGACGAGGCTGTCGGAGACCAGCTCCTCGTCCATCGCGTCCAGCGTCGACAGCCAGCGCGGCTCCTTCGGCGCGACGAAGCCGACCTCCGGCATCAGCAGCAGCGACGCGTCCAGCACCTCGCTGCCGTAGTGCTGCACGAAGGCGTGCCGCTTCTCGCTCCAGCCGCGGTCCATGACCTGTTCCATGATCGTGTCGCGCGCCGTCGTCCAGGTCTCCAGATCGGCGGGCCTGGCGAGTTCCGCGGCCAGCCGGATGCCGCGGTCGAAGGCCGACCAGCACATCAGACGGCTGTACGTGAAGTCCTGCCGCCCGCCGCGGGTCTCCCAGATGCCCTCGTCCGCGCGGTCCCAGTGCGCGGCCAGCCAGTCCAGCAGCCCGGAGAAGGCCCGCCAGCCCTCCCACCCGGCGAGCTGAGCGATGTCCTGCGACCGGGACAGGGCGTGCACAGCCTCGCCGTAGATGTCGAGCTGGAGCTGGTCGGCGGCCCCGTTGCCGAGCCGGACGGGCGCGGAGCCGCGGTAGCCCTCGAAGTGGTCCAGCGTCTCCTCGGCCAGGTGCGGGTCGCCGTCCACCCGGTACATGATCTGCAACGGCTCGCCGGTGACCGTGCCGCCCGCGCGCAGCCGCCCGCCGAGCCAGCGGCGGAAGGCGTCCGCCTCCGCGGTGAAACCGAGGTCGACCAGCGCGTTCACCGACAGCGACGCGTCCCTGACCCACGTATAGCGGTAGTCCCAGTTGCGCTCGCCGCCGACCTGCTCCGGCAGGCCCATCGTGGCGGCGGCGACCGGAGCGCCGGTCGGCGCGTACGTGAGCAGCTTCAAGGTGATCGCCGAGCGGTTCACCGCCTGCTGCCAGCGGCCCCGGTAGCGGCACTGCCGGATCCAGCCGTGCCAGAACTCCCGCACCCCGTCGAATTCCGCCCGGAGGCCGTCCACCGTCACCGGCTCGGGCGGCTCGCCGTGCGCCGCGCACACCGTCAGCACCGCGGCGGCCATCTCGCCCTGCTCCAGCGTGACCGCGGCCCGGACGTCCTCCTCGTCGCGTTCGAGGTCCAGCGGGCCGACCGGCTGGAGGTACGCCCACGCCCCCGACGCGCCGAATCTGGCCGTGCCGTCGTCGCTCACGTGCAGCCGGTGGTCGCAGCGGCCGTAGTCGAAGCGCGGCCTGCACTCCAGGGCGAAGCGGACCGTGCCGCGCACCACCCGCATGACGCGCAGCAGCCGGTGCCGGTCGGTGGCGGTCTCCGGCCGGTCCACCGGCATGAAGTCGATGACCTCGCCGACGCCGTCGGGGGTCATGAAGCGGGTGACGAGCACCGCGGTGTCCGGCAGATAGAGCTGCCTGACCCTCGCCTCAGGGCTCGCGGCCGCGATCGAGAAGTAGCCGCCGCGGTCGTGGTCGAGGAGCGAGGCGAAGACGCTCGGCGAGTCGAAGCGCGGCGCGCAGAACCAGTCGACGACGCCCCGCGACGACACCAGGGCGCTGGTCTGGAGGTCTCCGATGAGGCCGTGGTCCGCGATCGGCGGGTAGCGACGCATGAGGGCACCTTTCGCCGTTCCCCCGCCGCGGTGCGCCCGCCGCGAGGCGTCCCCCCGCCCTGACCACGCTAGATGACGCGGTCCGCACCGGCATTCCGGCGCGATCGCGGGTCCGTGCCGCCGGCGGGTCCGAGGAGGGAGGCCAGCGGCGGCTCGGAGGCC
This sequence comes from Streptomyces sp. NPDC024632, assembly GCF_055559175.1. Classification (NCBI taxonomy): domain Bacteria; kingdom Bacillati; phylum Actinomycetota; class Actinomycetes; order Kitasatosporales; family Streptomycetaceae; genus Streptomyces; species Streptomyces sp. NPDC024632. The sequence continues at coordinate 22,531 of NZ_JBVHLD010000016.1, read as the reverse complement.
AGCACGGCGCCCGCGGTGATGGTGAAGGTCAGCACCGCGCAGATCGCGATCAGCCAGGACAGCATCGTGAAGACCGACCCCAGGGAGCCGTAATTGGCCAGGCTGCGGTTGAGGGCGGTCGGCATGTAGAGGCGGGCGGTCACCGACAGGGCCGTCATCGCCAGTGCGGTGAGGATCGCGCCGGGCAGCAGCGGCAGCCACGCGACGCGCTTGCTCAGCAGCAGCCGCTGGGTCCACCACCACACCAGGACGTCCGCGAGGAAGGTCAGCGGCAGGCCGAGCCACAGCCCGACGCCGAAGCCGTCGCGCAGCGGCCCCTGGAGCACCAGCGCCACCATCCACGCGGCGATCCACACCACCCAGCGCCACACCGCGACCCGCACCGAGGCGCGCGGCAGCCCCCACGCCCGCTCGCACACCCGCGCCATCGCCCGGCTGCACGCGGTGGCGGACAGCAGCGCCATCAGGACGCCGATCACCCCGATGGTCTGCCGCAGATCCCCGCCGTTCGCGCTGTAGACCTGCCTGAGCTGCTCGTCCGACGCCCCGGTGAGGCCGAAGACGTTACGCGCGGTGCTCACGAGCTGGTCGCGTACGGTCTTCGGCGCGAAGGCCGCGACCACGAACAGCAGCGGGACGGCGGTCAGGAAGAGCTGGGCGGCCAGCCGGGTGCCCGCGTCCAGCAGATTCACCGACAGCAGGCGGGCGGTCAGCTCGGTGATGACGGGGAAGCGGCGTTCCGCCGCGTGGCGCAGCCGCAGACCGCGCGCCTTCCACCGCGCCGCGCGTCCGGCCGCCCCCGCGACCGTACGGCCGACCAGGCCCTTCTCGCGGTCGGCCCGGCCCTTCTCACGGCCCGGGGGCCCGGAGGGTGCGGCGGCCATACGCGACCTCCACGGCGGACACGGCGGACACGGTTGTGACGGGCGGACATGGCGAGCACCGCGAGCACCGCGAACACGGCGGCGACGAACGCCACGAACGCCACCAGTCAAGGCGGTGTACGGGGAACGCGCGACTTGTGACGCCGACGGACGGCCTCCGCGCCGGGCTCAGCGGGCCCGCGGCGCGGGAAGGACCGCCTCCAGACACACCCGGCCGCCGATCTCGACGGTGCCGTCAGGGCCGGGCGCGGTGAGGATCTGCGAGCCCCGGCCCTGCGTGATGTGCAGCGCGCGGCCGAGCTGCCGGGTGAGCAGCAGCGCGGCGGCGCCCGTCGCCTCGTCCTCGTCGATGCCGTCGCCGCGGCCGGGGAAGGCGCGCGCCCTGATCCGGCCGGCGGCCTCGTCCTGCCACGCCCAGGCGTACACCCACTCGCCCGGCTCCGGCACGTCCAGCGCGTCGACCTCGGCGGGCAGCGCGTACTCGCGCAGGGTGCGCGGCGGCGCCCACTCCGCGCGGACGGTGATCCAGGTGAACTCCCCGTCGTCGCGCGTGAAGACCTCCCCGACCTCGGGTTCGAGCACCTCCACGTCGAGCAGCCAGGCGACCCCGACCAACGGGTGCCCGGCGAAGGGCAGTCGCAGCCCCGGCGTGTAGATGTCGACCGCGCCGCGCTCCGGGTCGTCCACGAACACCGTTTCGCTGAAGCCGAGTTCACCGGCCAGGGCCTGCCGTGCCGCGCGGTCCGGGTAGCGCGAGCCGTCGCGGACCACGCCGAGCGGGTTGCCGTACCGCCGGTCGGGGCCGCAGAAGACCCGCAGCACATCGATGCCGCCCGATGTCGTATTCATTCAAGCATTCAAGCATTCGGGGCGCGGGAGCGGACCCGCTCGCACCGGCCGGTTCCGGCCGTCCCGCCGCCGGGACCCGTGGAACTGGTCAGACCACCTGGCGGAAAGCTATCCTGAGCGTCGCTGTTCATCAGTTACGGCGTCGGCGGCCGGAGGTCGCGAGCGCGTCATTATGGGGGCCTCACGTATGAACGACTCTCGCGAGGTCGCGGGCGTTATCCTGCCGGGCTATCCAGAACCCCTGTGGATCCAGGCGGTGAATTTGATCCGCAGCGAAATCGACCGGGGCGAGCTGAGGCCGGGAATGCGGCTGGCGCCCGAGCGGGAGCTCTGCCGTCAACTGGGGATCAGCCGGGTCACACTGAGGAAAGCCCTGGGTCACCTGGTGGAGGAGGGCGTGCTCAGCGCGTCCCACGGCCGTGGCTGGTACGTGACGCAGTCGGCGCCGAAGAAGGAATGGCCGAACAGCCTGGAATCCTTCAGCGAGACCGCGGCACGAATGGGGTTGAAGCCGCACTCCAAGGTATTAATGGCACAGGCGAGCCCGGCCAGCATCGACGAGGCGGAGCGGCTCGGTATCGCGCCCGGCACTCCGCTGTTCCGGCTGGAGCGGGTACGGCTGCTCGACGGTGTTCCGATAGCGCTGGACCTGACGCGAATTCCGCTCGCTCTGGTGCCCGGCATCGAGGACGTCGATTTCGCGGACCGCTCGCTGTACGCGACTCTTTCCGCCGCCGGGGTCGAGCCGGTCCGCGCGGACAGCACGATCGAGGCGACCAAGGCCGACGACCGCGCCGCGGGACAGCTCGACATGGCCTCGGGCGATCCGCTTCTGGTCATGCACCAGATCGCGGTCGGCTCCGACGAGGAGCCGCTGTTCGAGTCCACGATCCAGTACGCGGGCGACCGGTACCGGCTGCGTACGTCCTTCGCGCGCTCGCACGGCTGAGCCGCGGGCGGCCGTACGGCTGAGCCGCGGGCGCTCGTACGGCTGAGCCGCGGGCTGAGGCCGGACCGGTGTGCCGACCTCAGCCGTACGCGTGGTCAGAGCACCAGCACTCCCTTGACGAAGTCGGGACCGGCCGCCGTCATGGCGCGGAAGGCGTCGTCCACGCCTTCGAGGCCGAAGCGGTGGGTGATCAACGGCGCGTAGCTGAAGCGGCGTTCGCCGATCAGCGCGAGCGCGTCGCGCATGGCGCCCATCAGCCGGGTCCGGTCCGGGCAGAAGCCGTTGACGACGGTGACGGCCTTGTACCAGAGGTCCATGTCCATCATCGCGTCGCCGGTGTGGTGGTAGCCGACGACGCACAGGGTGCCGAAGGGCCGTACCAGGCTGCCGGCCGTGCCGAGCCCGCTCGTCGTGCCGGTCGCCTCCAGGACCACGGCGAGCCGCGCGTCGGTGGCCCGTCCGGTGTCCTTCCGGTACTCCTCCGGGAGGTCGTCGGGGGCGAAGACGAGGTCGGCGCCGAGCCGCAGGGCGCGCTCGCGGCGGGCCGGGTCGGGGTCGACGCCCACCAGCAGCCCCGGCGCGTGCCGCTTGGCGAGCTGGACCAGGCCGAGGCCCATGAAGCCGAGGCCGACGACGGCGACCCGGTCGCCCGCGCGCACCCCCGTACGGGACAGCGCCTCCTCCAGGTCGGCGACCGGTTCGCCGATCGCGTGCGCGGGTTCGATCCCGGCCGGTACCGGCAGGACGGCGTGCGCGTCCATGACGGCGAGCGTCGCGAATCCCTCGCCGCCGAGCCCGGTCACCAGGTCGCCCGGCGCCCAGCGGCCCGCGTCCCGGCCGGTGCCGACCACCCGCCCCACGATCTCGTGGCCCAGGCTGACCGGCGGCGCGGCCGGGTCGTGCGAGAGCCACGGCCCGATGTCGGAGGTGCAGACCCCGCTGGCCAGCACCTCGACCAGCACCTGGTCGGCGCCGGGGACCGGGTCGTCGGCCGCGACGACCTCCGAGGTGCGCGGGCCGACGAGCTGACTGATCTTCATACGGATCTCCTGGCCTGAGTGGTGTGACGGCTGGTGGTGTGAGGGCTGGTGGTGTGACGGCTGGTGGTGTGACGGCTGGTGGTGTGACGGCTGGGCGGGGATGGCGGGCCGAGCGGGGTGACGGGGTCAGTGACGACCGGGGACCAGCGTAGCGAAGTGGTCCTATGTGGTCAGTAGTGGTGTCGTAGAAATCCGGCCGAGATGACGGCCGAATTGTGTCTGTCTGTGGCTGAAAAGTGCGAAGTGCGCCCGGTTTCCCCAGCATTCTGGTCTGCTTCACCCTCTAGACAGGACCGTCTTTCGTATTACGATGGCGGCAAGTGGTATGGCTTTGGCACATACCCAACGACCGCTGTCCGGGCCCTCGACAGCACCGGAAGCGGTCCTGGCGGGACTCACTTCAGGCGGGACTCAGGGGAGGAGAGCGGATGGCATCCGTCACCGCGGCAGTCATCGGCGCGGGTTCGCAGGGCCGGGTGCACGGCCTCGGCCTGAGGGCGGTGCCGGGCGTCGAGCTCGTCGCCCTCGCCGACGTCGACGAGCGGACCGCGGAGGACCTGGCGGGGGAGCTGGGCGTACCGCGGACGTACCGCGACTACCGCGAACTGCTCGTCCTGGAACGGCCCGACGTCGTCAGCGTCTGCACACCGCCCGCCCTGCACCCGGAGATCGTCCGGGCCGCGGCGGCGGCCGGGGTCCGCGCGGTGCACTGCGAGAAGCCGGTCGCGCTGTCGTACGGCGAGGCCCTGGAGATGACGCGGGTCGCGGCCGACGCCGGCACGCAACTGACCTACAACCTCCAGCGCCGCTTCGAGGCCGTGCAGCGCTTCGCCCGCGAAGCCGTCGCCGGGGGCGAGATCGGCGAGGTCGTGACCATCGAGGGGTACTGCCCGAACCTCTTCGACTGGGGCACCCACATCCTCGACCTGATCCTCTTCCACCGCGGCGACACCGCACCGGAGTGGGTCTTCGGCCAACTCGACGTGACGCTCGACCGCTATGTGTACGGCGCCTTCGTCGAGACCGCGTCGGTCACCCAGATCGGCTGGGCCGACGGCGTCCGCGCGGTGGTCTCCACCGGACGCGAACCGCACACCCCGGTCCTCAACCTCCAGAACAACCTGGGGCTGATCATCCAGGGCACCCGCGGGCGCGCCGACATCCGCGGCGCGCGCTGCCTGATCCAGCGCTTCGGCAAGGACGACCTGGTCCACGACTCACCCTTCGACGCCGACTCCCGCACCTGGGACCGAGGCGTCGACCCGGCGATCGTGGCCGCCACGGCCGAGGCGGTGCGGGACGCGGTCGACAGCCTGCGCACCGGCGGCAAGCCCGCCCTCGACGCCGAGCACGGCCTGCGCGGCGCCGAACTGGTCTTCGCGACCTACGAGAGCAGCCGGTCCCGGCGGCGCGTGCCGCTGCCGCTCGACCGCATGGACAACGCCCTGCTCAGCGGGCGTGCGCAGGGCTACTGGAGCCCTACCGGCGAACTGCGCTCCACCTACTGAAACGAGCGGCCCGACGATGCCGAGAACCGCCAGCCCCACCGCCCTCGCCGTCTTCAGCGGCGACGACGTCCACGAAGACCTCTTCACCGCCGCCCGCGAAGTGCGGACCCTGCTGACCGACGAGGGATTCGTCACCCGTACCGCCGTCGGCACCGGCCGCTTCGACGGCCCGGTCGACGCCGAACTCATCGTGCTCTACACGGCCTTGGGCCGCTTCACCGACGCACAGCGCGCGAGCCTGGCCCGCGCGGTACGCGGCGGCGCCGGACTGATCGCCCTGCACTCCACCACCGTGGACGCGGACCTGTTCGACCTGGTCGGCAGCCGGTACGTCTCGCACGGGCCACCGCCCCACGAGAGCCGGTTCACCGTCACCCTCGACGGCGCACACGAAGTGACCGCCGGAATACCGCCGTTCGAGCTGACGCACGAGCACTACCACGTCGAGACCGCGCCCGGCGTGCTCACCCTCGCCCGCCGTACGACCCCCGGCGGCACCGAACCCCTGCTGCACGTCCGCGAATTCGGGGACGGACGTGTCTGCTACCTCCAGTTGGGCCACGACATGCGGAGCTGGGGAGAACCCGCCGTGCGCCTTCTCGTCCGGCGCGCGGCCCGCTGGGCGTGCCGCCTCGAAGCCCGAGGGAACTGACCCATGCGCATCCTTTTCCGGAAGATCTGTTTCTACCTGCTCACGGCGTGGGCGGCCATCAGCCTCAACTTCGTCATCCCGCGCGTCATGCCGGGAAACCCCGCGGACAACCTGATCCAGCAGTTCCACGGGAAGCTCAGCCCCTCCGCGGTCCAGGCCCTGCGGGTGCTGTTCGGCGAGTCCGACAAGAACCTGTGGGAGCAGTACGTCAGTTACTGGCACAGCATCTTCACCGGCGACTTCGGCACCTCGTACGCCTACTACCCGTCGCAGGTGAGCACCGTGCTCGGGCAGAGCATGTACTGGACGCTGATCCTGGTCACCATCTGCACGGTGCTCGGCTTCGTCATCGGCACCACGCTCGGCATGCTCGTCGGCTGGAAGCGCGGCACCTGGCTCGACTCGCTGATACCGATCACCACCTTCCTGTCGTCGATCCCGTACTTCTGGTTCGCGATCATGATCGTGTACGTCTTCGCGATCACCCTCAAGTGGTTCCCGCTGTCCGGCGGTTACGGGCTCGACCAGACCATCGGCCTGAACGCCGGGTTCATCGGCAGCGCGATCAACTACGCCGTCCTGCCCGCCGTCACCATCACCGTCGCCTCCGTGGGCGGCTGGCTGATCAGCATGCGCAACATGATGGTCACCACGCTCAGCGAGGACTACGTACGGCTCGCCGAGGCCAAGGGGCTCCCCAGGCGCCGGGTGATGTACACCTACGCCGCCCGCAACGCGATGCTGCCGTCCTTCTCCGGCTTCGCCATGTCGCTCGGCTTCGTGATCGGCGGCTCCATCGTCACCGAGGTCGTCTTCAACTACCCCGGCATCGGGTCGGTGCTGTTCAAGGCCGCACAGGCGGCCGACTACCCGCTGATGTCCGCGATCTTCCTGCTCATCACCGTGCTGGTGCTGATCGCCAACCTGATCGCCGACATCGCGTACGTGTTCCTCGACCCGAGGACAAGGGAGAGCTGATCCATGGCCGTGCAAGCCGCCGCCCTCGCCGAGGCGGACACCGCCGACACCGCCGCCGAGCCCGCGGGCGGACCCGCCCGCCTCCGGTCGCGCCTGCTGCGCTCACCGCTGACCCTCATCGGCCTCGCGGTCGTGCTGGTCTTCGTCGTCCTGGCCGTCGTCGCGCCGTGGATCTCGCCGTACGACCCCTCGACGGTCAGCGACGACACCCTCGTGGGACCGTCCACCGCGCACTGGCTCGGCACCACCCAGAACGGCCAGGACGTCCTGTCGCAGATGCTCTACGGCGCCCGCGCCTCGATGCTCGTCGGCCTGGGCGCCGCGGTCCTCGCCACCTTCCTGTCGGTGATCGTCGGCGTCACCGCCGGATACGTCGGCGGCCTCGGCGACGAAGTGCTGTCGCTGCTGGCCAACGTGTTCCTGGTGCTGCCCAGCGTGCCGCTGACGATCATCCTGGCCGCGTATCTGCCGCACAGCGGCTCGCTCGGCATCATCCTGGTCATCACGCTCACCGGCTGGGCCTGGGGAGCGCGGGTGCTGCGGGCGCAGACGCTCTCGCTGCGCAAACGCGACTTCGTGGAGGCCGCCCGCGCCACCGGCGACAAGACCTGGCGGATCATCCTCAAGGACATCCTGCCGAACCAGCTCGCGGTGATCGCCGCGTCCTTCCTCGGCACCGTCAACTTCGCGATCCTCACCCAGGCGACCCTGGCCTTCCTCGGCCTCGCCGACGTCACCCAGTGGTCGTGGGGCACGATCCTGTACTGGGCCCAGACCGGCAGCGCGCTGCTGACCGGCGCCTGGTGGTGGTTCGTCCCCGCCGGGCTGGCCATCGCCCTGCTCGGCACCGCCCTGTCGCTGGTCAACTTCGGCATCGACGAGTTCATCAACCCCCGGCTGCGCCAGGCCGGGATCGGCACCAAGAAGGCCCAGCGCGGCCAGGTCGCCGCCAAACGCGCCCGCCGGATCAAGAACCACGCCCCGGCCGAACGCCGCACCGAGGTCACGCCCTTCACCCCGGACAGCACCGACGTCGTCCTCGACGTCCGCGACCTGCGGGTGGAGTACGTCGGCGACGGCGGTGAGCGCACCCCGGCGGTCAGCGACGTGTCGTTCACCCTGCGGCGCGGCGAAGTCCTCGGCATCGCGGGCGAGTCGGGCTCGGGCAAGTCCACCCTCGCGTACGCCATCACCCGGCTGCACAAGCCGCCCGCCGAGATCACCCAGGGCCGGATCGTCTACACCAAACCCGACGGCGACACCGTGGACGTGCTCGCGATGGGCGACGCCGAGCTGCGGGGCTTTCGCTGGGAGGAGCTGTCGATCGTCTTCCAGTCGGCCATGCACGCGCTCAACCCGATCATGCGGATCGGCGAGCAGATCGAGGACGTCATCGTCGCGCACCGGCCGCGGATGACCCGGCAGGAACGGGCCGCCCGGGTGGTCGAACTCCTCGGCATCGTCGGCATCCCCGCCGACCGGGCGGGCTCCTACCCGCACGAGCTGTCCGGCGGCATGCGGCAGCGCGCGATGATCGCGATCGGCCTCGCGCTCGACCCCGAGATCATCGTGATGGACGAGCCGACCACCGCGCTCGACGTCGTCATCCAGCGGCAGATCATCGAGAAGATCATGGAGCTGAAGGACCGGCTCGGCTTCTCGGTCGTCTTCATCACCCACGACCTGTCGCTGCTGATCGAACTCTCCGACACGATCGCCGTGATGTACGGCGGCAAGATCGTCGAGACGGCGGCGGCCGACGACTTCTACCGCCGCCCCCAACACCCTTACAGCCGGGGCCTGCTGGCGTCCTTCCCGACCCTCGGCGGCCCCAAGCGGGAGCTGACCGGCATCGTCGGCTCGCCGCCCGACCTGCGCAGGCTGCCCAGCGGCTGCGCCTTCCAGCCGCGCTGCCCGCTCGCCTTCGACGCCTGCGGGAGCCACGTACCGCCGCTCCTGCGGATCACCGGGCCGGACGGCGCCACCTCGCACGCCGCCTGCCTGCTGCACGCGGACGGCGCCCAGAACCAGGACCGACTCGTGACAGGTGAGATGCGATGAGCGGCGACGTGACGAAGAAGAACGCCGGGGCCGCCGCCCGCGACGGCCGCGCCGCGGACGGCGCCCGGCCGGTGCTCGAAGCGGTCAACGTGACCAAGCACTTCCCGGTACGCGGCGGACGCCTGCGCCGCGGCGCGGCCCCGCAGGTCGTGCACGCCGTGGAGAACGTCAGCCTGAGCCTGTACGCGGGCCGGATCACCGCGCTGGTCGGCGAGTCGGGCTCCGGCAAGTCGACGCTGGCCCGGCTGCTCGCCCAGCTCTACCCGGTCACCGGCGGGGAGGTGCGGCTGCACGGCGTCCCCGTGAAGTCGCCGCGCGGCCGGGCCTTTCGCGACCACGTCCGCCAGGTGCAGTTGATCCTCCAGGACCCCTTCGCGTCCTTCAACCCGGTCGCCACCATCGCGGGCACCCTCAAGCGCGCGGTGGCCATCCACCACCCCGGCAAGCGCGGCAAGGAGCAGACCGCCGTCATCGACGACCTGCTCCAGCAGATCAACCTCGTGCCGCCACGGCAGTTCACCGAGAAGTACCCGCACGAACTGTCCGGCGGCCAGCTCCAGCGGCTCTCCATCGCCCGCGCCCTGGCGGCCGACCCCGAGGTGTTCCTCGCCGACGAACCGGTCTCCAGCCTCGACGTCTCCATCCGCCTCGGCATCCTCAACCTGCTGCGCCGCCTCACCGAGGAACGCAACGTCGCGATGCTGTACGTCACCCACGACATCGCCTCCGCGCGGTACTTCGCGGCCGACACCGCCGTGATGTACGCGGGCGAGGTCATCGAGACCGGCCCCTCGGAAGCGGTCACCCAGCAGGCGGCGCACCCGTACACCCAGCTCCTGATCGCCTCCGCGCCCGATCCCTCGCGGGGCGGCGCCGCGCGGGTCAAGGACATCGGGCAGCCGCCCAGCCTCATCTCCCCGCCGGGCGGCTGCCGTTTCCACCCGCGCTGTCCGTACGCGATGGAGCGCTGCGCCACCGACATCCCGCCGTCCTTCGACCTGACCGACGGCCACACCGCCCGCTGCTGGCTGTACGCGGACGACGAGCAGGCGCGCGGGCGGCGCGCCGAGAACGCGGCGGCCGTCACCGCCTCCGCCGCGCGGCCTGCCGGCACCGACCCCTCGGTCACCGACCCCACTGTCGACGAACCCGCTCTCCCCACACCCGATTCCGCTGTCCCCACCTCCGAAGGAGCAGACGCACAGTGACCACAACGCAGTCGTCGATCGCGTCAGGAATGACGAGACGCGGTCTTCTCGCAGGCGCCCTCGCGGGCGCGGGAACCCTTGCCCTGTCGGCCTGTTCGGGAACCGCGGGAGGCTCGGGCTCCGCCAAGGGCACGCTCACCGTGGCGGGCCAGTCCGACAACCTCACCCAGGTCTTCAACCCGTTCCTGGCCAACACCGCGCAGAGCCTCACCTACACCCCGCAGGGCCAGGGCGGCTTCATCTACGAGCCGCTGGTGCAGATCAACACCGTCGACATCGGGCGCGACCTGCCGTGGCTCGCCAAGTCCTGGCGCTGGTCGGACGGCAACAAGACGCTGACGATGGAGCTCCGGACCGGTGTGAAGTGGACGGACGGCACCCCGTTCTCCGCCGACGACGTCGTCTTCACGTACTCGATGCTCAAGCGGTATCCGGGGCTCAACCTGCTGGGCATCGACTTCAGTTCGGTCACCGCGCCCGGTCCGGCGCAGGTCGTCTTCGCCTTCCCCGCGCCCTCCGAGCAGCACTTCACCAACATCGTGTCGGCGCCGATCGTCCCCCAGCACCTGTGGTCGAAGGTCAAGGACCCGACGACGTACACCGACAAGAACCCCGTGGGGACCGGGCCGTTCAAGCTGTCGTCGTTCTCCGCGCAGAGCTTCCTGCTGGTGCGCAACGAGGACTACTGGCAGCCGAAGGCGGAGATCAGCTCGCTGCGGTTCGTGGCGTACAAGGACAACGAGAGCATGACCAACGCGCTCGTCCAGGGCCTCGCGGACTGGGGCGGCACGTACATCGCCAATGCCGACAAGACGTATCTCAGCCGGAACAAGCACTACAACTACTGGGCGCCGATCGCCGGAACCGACGGCATCATCCCCAACCTGGAGCGCTGGCCGCTCAGCGACATCGCGGTGCGCAGGGCGATCAGTCTCGGTGTGAACCGCAAGCAGGTCGGCGCGGCCAGCGGCGCGCCGCCCGCGACCAGCGTCACCGGTCTGCCGATGCCCGCCTACGCCTCCTCGATCGCCCCCCGGTACAAGGGAGTCGACTTCGTCCAGGACGTCGACAAGGCGCACAAGACGCTGACCGACGCCGGATACGCCAAGGGCGGCGACGGCTACTACCGCAAGGACGGCAAGCGCGTCGAGTTCTCGATCAGCTTCCCCTCCGCGTACACCGACATCGCCGCGCGCGTGCAGGTGCTGGTCTCGCAGCTCAAGGACATCGGCATCAAGCTCAACGTCGACACGACCACGGTCAACGACATCAACGGGCTCACGTCCAAGGGGAACTTCGACTCCACGATGGGCTACCCGGTCAACTCCGCGCCGCGCGCCTTCTCGTACTACAACGACACGATCAACCCGAATCTGTACTACCCGGTCGGCAAGGCGACGCCGACTTTCCAGAACATCGAGCGGTTCCAGAACGCCGAGGCCGCGACGCTGTTCACCGAGTACCCCAAGGCGACCACGGACGAGCAGCGGCAGCAGATCATCAACAGGATCGAGGAGATCTTCGTCGAGAACCTGCCGTGGATCCCGATGTTCTACTGGGGCAGCTACGGCAACTGGAGCACCGCCAAGGCCACCGGGTTCCCCACACCGCAGAACCCGTACTTCAGCCCGGTGCCCAACCCCGTCGTCGCCCTGCGGCTCAAGCCCGTCTGACCCTCCCCGCCCCCGCCCGGCCCGCCTCCCGCGGCCGGGCGGGGGCCGCCGAGCCACGCCACGACGCACGACCCAAGCCATCTGTGAGGAACGCAATGCCACACCTCTCGACCCCGAGAGCCATGGTCATCGTGAACGGCGACGACATCCACCACGACCTGCTGAGCGCTGCCGAGGTCTTCCAACAGCTCGGCACCGAGGCCGGGTTCGCGACCCGCAAGGCGATGGGCACCAGCCGCTTCGTCGACGCGCGGCCGGAGACCGCCGAGGCGGACGTGTACCTCTTCTACACCGCGGGCGGCCACTTCGCGACCGAGCAGCAGCAGGCGCTGGCCGACGCCGTACGCGCGGGCAAGGGCCTGGTCGGCGTGCACGGCGCCAACATCATGGGCTGGGCGGGCGACGGGCTCGACCCGGCCGACCGGCCGCTGTTCGAACTGCTCGGCAACCGCTACCTCTCGCACGGCCCCGGTCACCACGAGGGCCGCCACACCGTCGAGATCGTCGCGGACCACCCGGTCACACGCGGCCTGTCCGACTTCGAACTCTTCGACGAGTACTACGAGTTCGAGCTGGCCGACGACGACGTGACGGTCCTCGCCTCGCGCCGCCGCGCGGACGGCGAGGTGATCCCGGTGCTCTACGCCCGCGAGGCCGGGGAAGGCCGCGTGGTGTATCTGGCGCTCGGCCACGACATGCGCTCGTGGGGCGAGCCGCCGGTGCGCGCCCTGGTCCGCCAGGCCCTGCTGTGGGCGGCCCGCCGTACGGAGGAGGACGCGTGACCGCCGAGATCGGTGTGATGACGTACACGGTGCTCGACCGGGCCCGCGCCGACCTGGAGGGCACGCTCGCCGAGATCGCCGGGATCGGTTACGCGGGCGTGGAGACCTACGGCCTGGTGGAGCACTTCGGGGCCGCCCGGGTCAGGGACGCCGTCGCGTCCGCCGGGCTCGCGCTGACCAGCGCGCACACCCCGTTCCCCGCCGGTCCTGACGCCGAGGCGCTGCTGGACACCAACGAGGAGCTGGGCGCCCAGGTGCTGGTCTGGAGCATGGAGCGCGAGGAGTTCGACTCGCCGGACGCGATCAGGCGCGGTGTGGAGCGGGTGAACGAGGCCGCCGAGCGCGCCGCCGGGCGCGGCATGCGGATCGCGTACCACAACCACTTCGCCGAGTTCTCGCAGGTCTTCGACGGGCGGCAGGCGTACGACCTGCTGCTCGACCTGCTGGACGACCGCGTCCTGGTCGAACTCGACGCCTACTGGGCGCAGATGGGCAGCGCCGACCCGGCCGAGGTGCTGGCCGGGCTCGGCGACCGGGCGCGCTTCGTGCACGTCAAGGACGGCCCCGCCGTCAGCTACGAGGACGACGTGATGGTGCCCATCGGCGAGGGGCGGATCGACTGGGCGCGCACGCTGACCACGCCGTCCGGCCTGCGCTGGCACATCGTCGAGCTGGAGCGGCTGCACATCGACACGTTCGAGGCGCTGCGCCGCTCCTACGACCACCTGGTCGGCCGCGGGCTCTCCCGCGGCGCCTCGCACGTCCCGGCGCCGACCGAGGAGCGGGCATGAGGGTGCTGTTCCTCGGCGGCGCCGGGATGATCGGTTCCGCGGCGGCCCGCGAGGCCGTCGCGCGCGGCGCCGACGTGACGATCGTGACGCGGTCCGCGCCCGTCCGGCCGCCGGCCGAGGGCGTACGGTCGCTGCGCGCGGACGTCCGGGACGCCGCCGCGCTCGCGTCGGCGCTGGGCGGCGAGGAGTTCGACGCCGTCGTCAACTGGGTCGGCTTCACGCCCGACGACGTGCGCGACCACCGGGAGCTGTTCGCCGACAGGGCCGGGCAGTACGTCTTCATCAGCACCTGCTCGGTCTTCGGCCGCCCGGTGCCGCTGCTGCCGATCACCGAGTCCAGCCCGCGCCGCCAGCCGCACTTCGGCTACGCGCGGGACAAGATCGCCTGTGAGCTGCTGCTGGAGGAGGCGTACCGCGAGGCGGGCTTCCCGCTGACGATCGTGCGGCCCTTCCACACCTACGACCGCACGGTGATCCCGGTGCTCGCGGGCTGGACCGCGATCGAGCGGATGCGGGCGGGCCGGCCGGTCGTCGTGCACGGCGACGGCACCTCGCTGTGGTCCCTGATGCACTCACGGGACTTCGCGCGCGCCTTCGTCCCGCTGCTCGGCAACGGTCAGGCGATCGGCGAGAGCGTCAACGTCGTCAGCGGCGCGATCCTCACCTGGGACCAGATCCATCTCGCGCTGGCCGCCGCGGCCGGGGTGCGGGAGCCGGTGCTGCGGCACCGGTCGAGCGAGTCGATCGCCGAGCTGGTGCCGGGGTGGCGGGACGTGCTGGAGCACGACTTCCGGCACTCGATGCTCTTCGACACCTCCAAGCTGCGGGCGCTGGTCCCCGGTTTCGCGCCGGAGGTCTCCTTCGCGCAGGGCGCGCGTGAGGCGCTCGCGCACTACGACGCCCACCCCGGACTGCGGGTGGTCGACGAGGACCTGGACCGGGCCTTCGACGGCCTGCTGGAGGCGTGATGCGCGCCGCACCGGACAGTGGTACTCCGTGGTCTTTACGTGGCGTACCTTTATAAGACCAATGCAAAACCACTTTGCTATCATGGGGCGAGAATGACGAGGGAAGAGGAACGCGTGATCGGCGTCGGGCTCATCGGTTCCGGATTCATCGGCGACACCTACGCGGACGCTCTCCAGGACGTACGGAACGCGGCGCTCGTCGCCGCCTGTTCGCGCGACCTCGCACGCGCACAGGCGCTGGCCGCCAAGTGGGCGCCGGACGCGACCTGTTACGACGACATGGCGGCGCTGTGCGCGGACCCGGCCGTCGACCTCGTCGTGGTCGCCGTGCCCAACGAGGCACACCTGGACGCGGTACGGGCGGTCGCCGCCGCGGGCAAGGGCGTGGTCTGCACCAAGCCGCTGGCCCGCGACGGCGACGAGGCCGCCGAGATCCTGCGGGTGGTCCGCGAGGCCGGGATCTGGCACGGCTACGCCGAGAGTTCGGTCTTCTCGCCGAACATCGCCAAGGCGCACGAGATGGTCGCCGCGGGCGCCATCGGCGACCTGCTGACCCTGCGCGCCCGCGAGGCGCACTCCGGGCCGCACGCCCCGCACTTCTGGGACGCGCGGACCGCGGGCGGCGGCGCCCTGCTCGACATGGGCTGCCACACCGTGGAGTCCGCCCGGCACTTCTTCGGCAAGGACAACCCCGTCACCGAGGTCTTCGCCTGGGGCGCCACCCTCGCCCACGCCGACCGCACCACCGGCGAGGACACCGCCGTCGCGCTGCTTAAATTCGCCGGCGGCCAGCTCGCCACCGTCGAGTCCTCGTGGATCGAGAAGGGCGGCATGCAACTGCGCCACGAACTGGTCGGCAGCGCGGGCCGGTTGGTCACCGACACCTCGGCGACCCCGGTGTGGGGCTTCATCGAGAACCCCGCGGGCTACCTGGTGGAGAAGGCCGACGCCGACACCGGCTGGGTCCACCCGGTGCCCGAGGAGGCCCGTGCCTACGGCTTCAGCCAGGAGATGCGGCACTTCGTGGACCGCTTCGCCCGCGGCGAGACCCCGCTGGAGACCTTCGAGGACGGCCATGTCGTCAACCGCGTCCTCGACGCCTGCTACGCCTCCATGCGCTCGGGCACATGGGAGAAGGTCCAGGTCCCGGCATGAGCACGCAGCACACGGCGCCCCGGGCGCTCACCACGCACTACCCGGAGCCGCTGTGGCTCCAGGCCAAGGCCGCGCTCCAGGAACGGATCGCCGCGGGCGAGGTCGAGCCCGGCTCACGGCTGCCGCCCGAGCGCGAACTGTGCCAGATGCTCGCCATCTCCCGCGTGACCCTGCGCAAGGCGCTCACCGCGCTGGTCGAGGAGGGCGTGCTGCGCCCGGCGCACGGCCGCGGCTGGTACGTCGGCGTGCCCGAGCGCAAGGAGTGGCCCAACACCCTGGAGTCGTTCACCGAGACGGCCCGCCGGATGGGCCTGGTGCCGACCTCGCGGGTGCTCCGCCGCGAACTGGGCACCTCGACCTTCGACGAGGCGGAGGCGTTCCAGATCGCGCCGGGCACCCCGCTCTACCGCGTCGACCGGGTGCGCATGCTCGACGGTGTGCCGATCGCGGTGGACGAGTCCTTCGTCCCCGCCGACATCGCCGTCGGCTTCGACGAGGTCGACTTCACCGACCACTCGCTCTACGACACCATCGCGGGGCTCGGCTTCCAGCTCGACCGGGCCGACACGACGATCGAGGCGCGTCCGGCCGACGACGTACTGGCCGGACACCTCGCCATCGCCGCGGGCACGCCAGTGCTGGAGATGCGGCAGATCGTCCGCGACCGGAGCCAGCGCCCGCTGCTCTCCTCGGCGATCCGGTACGCGGGCGACCGCTACCGGCTGCGGACCTCCTTCGCGCGCGGCAACGCGACATGAGCCGTCACCCGAAGGCCGCCGCCACGGCGCGCTCCCGTACGGTTCCGGCCCGCCGCCCGGGGGTCGCGGCAGCCGCCCCGGCCCGCCGCCCGCGCGCCGCCTCCCTCGCCCCGACCCGCCGCCCGGACCCACTCGCAGATGCGGAGACCTCGTGACCCCGACCCCGCCTGAACCGTCCGTCATAGCCGGGGCCGTCCCGGGAGCCCGCGCCGACGCGCTCGCCGGGTCCCCCACCGGGGCTCTCGCGGGGGCCCTCGCCTCGCCGCGGCCGGCGGAGATCACCGCGACCACCGCGCTGCTGCGGCGCGAAGGGCTCCTCGGCCCCGACACCCATGTCGCGTACCTCGGCCTGGCCGAACAGGACAAGCGCGAACTGCTCGCGGGCGACGTGGCCCCCCGCCGCTTCCGCGTGATGCTCATCGACATGCGCACCGGGGTCTCGTACGACACCGTCGTCTGCCCCGAGCAGGACCGGGTCGTGACCGCCAGGGAACTGGACGTCGCCACCGACGGCCATGTCCCCGTCGTCCTGGCCGAGTTCCCGCTGGTCGAGGAGATCGTGCACCGCGACGAGCGCTGGCTCGCCGCCATGCGCAAGCGCGGCCTGACCGACCTCACGCAGCTCCGGGTCAATCCGCTGTCGGCCGGGGTGCCGGGCGAGGGCGAGACCGGCCGCCGCCTCCAGCGCTGCTTCACCTTCGTGCAGAAGACCCCCGACGACCTCGGCTGGGCGCACCCGGTGGACGGCGTCACCGCGATCGTGGACGTCGTCACCCGCGAAGTCCTCGACGTCCAGGACCACATGGACCTGCCGGTGCCGCGCGAGGACGGCAATTTCCACGACCCCGCGTGGGTCGGGCAGCCGCCGCGCGCGGGACTGAAGCCCATCGAGATCACCCAGCCCGAGGGCCCCAGCTTCACCGTCGACGACGACGGCGTCCTGCACTGGCTCGGCTGGTCCCTCCAGATCGGCTTCGACCAGCGCGAGGGCCTGGTCCTGCACAACGTCGCCATCGAGGACGCGGGCGTGCCGCGCCCCGTGCTCTACCGCGCCTCCATCGCGGAGATGATGGTCCCCTACGGCGACCCGAGCCCGCAGCGCTGGTTCCAGAACTTCTTCGACTGCGGCGAATACCTGCTCGGCGGCTTCGCCAACTCCCTTGAACCGGGCTGCGACTGCGTCGGCGACATCACCTACCTGGACGCCGTGCTCGCCGACAGCGCGGGCGAGGTCCGGGTCGTCCCGCAGGCCATCTGCGTCCACGAGGAGGACACCGGCATCCTCTGGAAGCACTACGACAACTGGACCGGCTCGTCCGACTCACGCCGCAACCGCCGTCTGGTCGTCTCCTTCTTCGTCACCGTCGGCAACTACGACTACGGCTTCTACTGGTACTTCTCGCTCGACGGCGCGATCGAGCTGGAGGTCAAGGCGACCGGTGTCGTCTTCACCTCGGCCTACCAGGGCCCCGGCCACCCCTTCGCCTCGGAACTCGCCCCCGGCCTCGGCGCCCCCTACCACCAGCACCTGTTCAGCGCCCGGCTGGACATGACGGTCGACGGTACGGACAACGCCGTGGACGAGGTCGAGGCCGCCCTCGTCCCGCGCGGACCCGCCAACCCCACCGGCACCGGCTTCACCCAGACCGTCACCCGGCTGCGCACCGAAGCGGGCGCGCAGCGGCTCGCCGACAACACCCGCAACCGCTCCTGGCTGATCACCAACCCCTCGGTGACCAACCGGCTCGGCAACCCGGTCGGCTGGATGCTGCACCCCGAGGGCCTGCCCGTGCTGCTCGCCGACGAGGAGTCGGACATCCACCGGCGGGCCACGTACGCCACCAAGCACCTGTGGGTGACGCCGTACGCGCCGGACGAGAACTATCCGGCGGGCGACCTGGTGAACATGCACACCGGCGGCGCGGGGCTGCCCGCCTGGACCGCCGCCGACCGGGACGTGGACGGCACCGACATCGTGCTGTGGCACACCTTCGGGCTCACCCACTTCCCGCGCCCCGAGGACTGGCCGGTCATGCCGGTCGACTCGGCCGGCTTCGTCCTCAAGCCGTACGGGTTCTTCGGCCGCAATCCCACCCTCGACATCCCGCCGTCGAGCGGCGACCACTGCCACCCGGCCGGAACCCACGGCGCGGACCACGACGGCCACGACGGCCACGAGGGCCATGCGGACCATGACGGTCACCGGGGCCACGACGACCGGGACGGCCGGGGCGAAGACCACGACCACGGCCGCCACGACCACACCCACACCCACCAGCACGACGATCACGGAAAGGCCGGAGCATGACGGCAGAGCACCCGCTGGGCATCCAGCTCTACAGCGTGCGTGACGACCTCGGGCCCGACCGGCTCGACGGCACGCTCGCGCGCCTGGCGGCGCTGGGCTTCACGCACGCCGAGCCGTACGACATCCTCACCGACCCGGCCGGGCTCGCCGCCGCCCTGCGCGACAGCGGCCTGCACGCGGCCACCGCGCACTCCTCCGTGCTGCGCCACGACACCGCCGAAATCGTGGACGCCGCCGTCGAGTCGGGCATCGGCACGGTGATCACCCCGTGGGTCGCCCCCGACAGCGTCGCCGACCGCGCCGGGGTCCAGCGGCTCGCCGACACGCTCAACGCGGCGGCCGAGCAGGCCGCCGCGCGCGGTGTGCGGATCGGCTACCACAACCACGACTTCGAGTTCGCGCAGCGCGTGGACGGCGTCCCCGCCTACGAGGTGCTGGCCGGACTCCTCGACCCGGCCGTCGTCCTGGAACTGGACGTCTACTGGGCCGGGGTCGGCGGCGCCGACGTCTTCGAGCTGCTGCCCCGGCTCGGCGACCGGGTCAGGCTGCTGCACGTCGTGCGGGACCGCGAGCCGGGCAACGACCGGCCGGTGCTCGGCGTCGACGCCACCGACCGGATGGCCGAGGTCGTGGCGCTGGCGGCCCCCGTACTCGAACTGCCGGTCGTCGAGGTCGTCGCCCACCACAGCGACGTATGGCCGCTGGTGGAGCGCAACGCCGCCTACTTCCGTGAGCTGGTGACCGCGTGAGCGCGCACGGGACGCCGACCCGCGTCGCGGTGGTCGGCGCGGGCAACATCTCCGACGAGTACCTGCGCTCGCTGACCTCCTACCCCGACCTCGCCGTCACGGCCGTCGCGGACCTCGACCCCGCGCGGGCCAGGGCGCAGGCCGACGCGTACGGCGTCCCGGTGTCCGGCACGACGGCCGAGGTGCTGCGCCGCGACGACGTCGACCTCGTGGTCAACCTGACCGTCCCCGCCGCGCACGACGAGGTCGCGCTCGCCGCGATCGAGGCGGGCAAGCACGTGTGGGGCGAGAAGCCGCTCACGCTGGACCGCGACAGCGCCCGCGCCGTCCTGGACGCCGCGAGCGCCGCCGGGGTCGCGGTGGGCAACGCGCCCGACACGATCCTGGGCCCCGGCATCCAGACCGCCGCGCGGCTGCTCGCGGACGGCGCGGTCGGCCCGGCGCGGACCGTACTGACCCTGATGCAGGGCCCGGGACCCGACGCCTGGCACCCCGGGCCGGGGTTCCTCTTCGCCAAGGGCGCGGGCCCGCTCTTCGACATCGGCCCCTACTACCTCACCGCGCTCGTCCAACTCCTCGGCCCGGTCGCCTCGGTGACCGCCGCGGGGCACCGGCCGCGCGCGGAGCGCACCGTCGGCTCCGGACCGGACGCGGGCACCCGCTTCCCCGTCGAGGTGGACACGCACCTCAGCGTCCTCACCACCTTCGCGTCCGGGGTGGTCGGCACGTCCGTCTACAGCTTCGACTCGCCGGTACGCCGCCAGTTGTTCGAAGTGACCGGCGCGGACGGGGTGCTGGAGGTCCCGGTCAGCGGATTCGACGGCCCCACACGGCTGTTGACCGACATCACCCCCGAGGCGCCGTGGCGGACCGTCCCCGCGACCGGCGCGCCGGCCGGGCGGGGCGTGGGCGTCCTGGAGATGGCCCGCGCGATCCGGGCGGGCCGACCGCCGCGCGCCGGCGGCGAACTGGCCTACCACGTACTCGACGTCATGCTCGCGATCGAGGAGTCCGCCGACCTCGGCGCGCCGGTACGGATCGACAGCACCGCGCCGCCTGTCCCACCGATCCCGCCGCACTGGGATCCGACCACCCGGACGTCCGAAGGAACGGAGCAGAAATGACCGACGGCTACATCGCCTACTCGGCGGCCCGCGCGACCCAGGCGGAGGCCCTCGCCACGGCGGTCACCCGGCTGACCGGCGCGGTCACGGCGTCGGCGGCGGAGGGCCGGCTGTCGGGGCCGGGACCGGTCTTCGTCGGCATCGGCGCCAGCCTGGCCGCCGCGTGCGCGCCGGTCTGGGCGCTGCGCAGCCGCGGTGTCCACTCCTGGCGGCTCGGCGCGGGCGACCACCCGCTGCCCTTCCCCGCCAGCGCCCACCCGGTGGTCGGCGTCTCGCAGAGCGGACGCAGCGCGGAGACGCTCGCCGTGCTGGACTCCGTCGACCCGGCACGACGGTTCGCGGTGGTCAACGTCGTGCCGTCGCCGATCGCGGACCTCGCCAGCGGTGTGCTCGACCTCGGCAGCATCCCCGACAGTTACGCGTCCACCATCGGCTACACCGCGACCGTCGCCGCGCTCGGCCTCCTCGCCGACGCCTGGGACGGCGGCCGGATCGACGACGGCTGGGCCCGCCTCGGCGAGGTCTTCGCCCGCACCGAGCGCGTCCTGACATCCCAACTGCGGTCGCTGGCACCGCTGTTCGCGTCCGCGACCTCCGCGGACTTCGTCGGCACCGGGCCCGCGGTCGGCTCGGCGGAGGCGAGCGCCCTGCTCTTCCGCGAGGTCGCCAGGATTCCGTCGACCGGCATGAGCACCCGGCAGTATCTGCACGGCTCGATGGAGTCGGCGGGCGGCGGGGTGCACGTCATCTTCGGCGACACCCGCGAACTCGCCGTCGCCGAGACCCTGGCGTACTCCGGCCACCGGGTCGTCCTCGTCACCAGCGAGCCCGTCCAGGGCGGCCCGCTGCTGCACCCCGTCACCGTGCCGCGCCTCCCGGCCGCGCAGCGTGCGATCATCGAAATCCTGGTCGCACAGATCCTCGTCGAAGCGGTCGCCGAGGTCAGGGGAGTCGAGATCGAGGAATTCGTGTTCCACAACTCCGACATCAAGGTCGCGGCCGAACGGCCGGGCGTATGAAGGTCGTTGTCGGCGCCGACGTGGGCGGCACCAAACTCGCCGTCCGCGTCGCGCCGTTGGCCGACCCGGCGGCGTCGCCGCGCGCCGACCGCACGCTGCCGGCCGACGGCTGGGAGGCGACGCCGGTCGACACCGCCGCGCGCTGGCTGCTGGAACGGCTGACGGGCGCGGTGCCCGAGGGCGACGAGATCGCCGCCGTCGGGATCGGCGCGCAGGGCTGCGACACCCAGCGGCACTGCGCGCACCTGGCGGCGGCCGTCGAAGCCCTCGGCGTACCCGCCGTCGTCGTCAACGACGCGGCGCTGCTGGTGCCCGCGGCCGGTCTCACCACCGGCATCGGCGTCATCGCGGGCACCGGCTCGATCGGCGTCGGCGCCGACGCCGCGGGCGAGGTGCTCTTCGCGGGCGGCTGGGGCTGGGTGCTGGGCGACGAGGGCGGCGCGCCCGCGATCGTCAGGGACGCCGTCAGATCGGCGCTGGCCGCGTACGACGCCGGGCGGGCCGACGACGGACTGCTCGCGGCGCTGCTGGACCACTTCGGCGACCCGGACCCGCAGACGCTGGCCCGTACCGTCAACGACGAACCCACGCCCGGCAATTGGGGCCCGGCCGCGCCCGCCGTCTTCCGTGCCGCCGACGCGGGCTCCGCGCTCGCCGCCGCGGTGGTCGAGGAGGCGGCCCGGCAGTTGGCGCTGCTGGTGACCCGGCTCGTCGGCCGGGGCGCCGTCGGGGACACGGTGGTGGCCGCGGGCAGCGTCGTCGTGCGGCAGCCGCGGCTCGCGGACGCCTTCCGCGCCCGGCTCGCCGCCGCGCACCCCTCGCTGACCCTGCGCCTGCTGGACGTTCCCCCGGTGGCGGGCGCGGTGGCGCTGGCCAGGGCCCGGCACCGCACGGGCTGACATGGGCCGGGGCGGGGGGGGGGGGGGGGGGGGGGGGGGGGGGGGGCGGGGGGGGGGGGGGGGGGAGGGGGGGGGGAAGGGGGGGGGGGGGGGGGGGGGGAGGTCATCGGACCCGCGCATGGCAGGCTGCGGGCGGCCCGCCCCGCGGCGTCCGAGACCAGCGGATGCGGGCTCCT